>JAXIXR010000019.1:0-54372 GCA_036304905.1 Collinsella sp.
AAATGGTTCGATGTCTGCCCGGATGCGACACAACTGGTGTGTCCATCCTCGCAGTATCCGGTTCTCAAGGTGCACGCTTTGCGGCTCATCCGGTTCCACCGGGCCGCGCGGCAAGGAGATATATTGCCAGACCGGAGGGGCCCCGGGGGCGGGAATCGCGCACTCCATATTTTGTTCACAAATGAATAGGTCCCTCAGTCGCATCACTGAGGTTAAAACTGAAGCATTGGCTTCTGATATTGGCGATGACCAGCTGTTTTATGTGTATTGAGACATCGGTCATCTCTGGAGCGCTACTTTACTCCAAAGGCATCAGTTATTTGTTTCCCATCGGTAAAAGGCGGGTTTTGTTCGCCAAGCGTTCTTATATATAGCTAGATACGGGTTCGAACCCGTGCACCGGCAACAAAAAAGACGGCCAACCGAAGTTGACCGTCTCAACAATCTTTGGGTGGGCCGTCAGGGGTTCAGCCTGCTTCGCAGGCGGCCGCTGCGGCGCTTTCGCGCCTTGCGCGCTGCGCTGGCAAACGCTCACGCGTTTACTCAGCTCCGCGCCCCGACGGGTTCGAACCCATGAAAGGGCGACAAAAAAGACGGCCAACCGAAGTTGACCGTCTCAACAATCTTTGGGTGGGCCGTCAGGGGTTCGAACCCTGGACCTTGGGATTAAAAGTCCCCTGCTCTGCCAGCTGAGCTAACGGCCCGCGGGTGGCATTGTACCACGGTCTGGGACTATTCCCAACTCCATTGGCCGTTCTGGAAAATCACAACTTCACGTCCATCAGGCGTAATGCCCACAATATCGATGTCGTCCGTGCCGATCATAAAATCGACGTGCGTGCTCGAGACGTTAACGCCATGCTCCAGAAGCTCCTCCTTGGACATGTCATACCCACCCTCGATGCATTCGGGGAAACCGACACCTAGCGCGAGATGGCAGCTAGCGTTCTCGTCATAGAGCGTATTGTAGAACAGAACACCACTTTCGCGGATCGGCGTGTTCTTGGAAATGAGCGCGACCTCTCCCAGGTGAGCAGCGCCCTCGTCAGTATCGATGATACTTGCGAGCGTTGCCTTGCCCACGCGGGCGTCGTAGTCCACCACGCGGCCGCCCTCGAACTTAATCCAAAAATCTTCGACCTTATTGCCGTGATGGATGAGCGGCATGGCCGAGTACACGATACCGTCGGCGCGCATGCGATCGGGCGAAGTGAAGACTTCCTCGGTGGGAATGTTGGGGAAGAAGGGGTGCCCATCGGGCGTCTTGCCCTTGCCGCCGGCCCACTCGTGACCTTTCGTCATGCCAATCGTCAGATCGGTTCCATTTGCCGCGGTGTAATGCAGGTAGTCGAAACGATTGTCGTTCAGGAAACGCAGGTTCTTTTCGAATGCGGCGTCATGGAGTTCCCAGTCGCTCTCTGGGTCCTGGCCATCGGCGCGCGCGGTGTGCAGAATCGCATTCCACAGCTTATAGATTGCAACCTCATCGGCGTCTCCCGGGAACACCTCGTGCGCCCAAGCCACGACCGGAGCGCCGGCGATGCACCACGGATTGATGTTGTAATCCAGTCCACGGCGGAAAACTTTGCACTGCGTATTCCTCGCCTTTGATGCCGCGGCCGGCTTGGCTGGATCGATGCCCTTGAGGGCCGCAGGATCCGCACCCTCGATAAAGACAAAGCAGGCACCATCCTGGGCCAAGGAATCCAGCTGCATGCGCTTCCACTCGGACGTCTGCTCAAAATAGCTTTTCTCGACATGCTCGTACGTGAGCCTCGTCACGGCATCATCGGCCCAAATGACCGTCACGTGGCCGGCGCCGGCAGCATAGGCCTCCGCGACCACCACGCGCGCAAACGGCGCGCACTCGACCGGAGACTGAACGACGACCTCCTGGCCGGGCTTGACGTTTACACCCTTGCGGACGACCAGGCGCGCGTAGTTTTTAATCTTGGGCTCCAGGGCCTTCATGCCCTCCAGAGCCTCTTCGACCGTCAGGGCAGCTCGAATCATGTGCCACTCCATCTATCTATAGAACAGTAAAAAGGCGCGCCGCAAAAACGACGCGCCTTATATCTTAGCGATAAGTATGTATGCAAACGCTACTTCTTCTTGGAGTCCTTCTGGTCCTCCTCGGCAGCCGCGCGCTCAATAAGAGCGTTGAGCTTGTTCTCGGACATGCCCTCGGCCTGCGCGCGGTACATGTTGCGCAAGGGACGAATACGAGCGAAGTCGTAGATAAAGTCACCTAGGATGATGACATAGGACAAAACGATGCCGACCATCTGGACAGGGCTGGACACCATGCCAGCGGGAGCGAAGTACAGCGAGGCCCAAATTGCCACGACGAGCACCATGCCAATGGCGAGCACAATCCACCAGATGCGACGGCGCTTGGTGTAGTCCTCGTCCTGCTTGAGGAGGATATTCGACACCGTATAGATGCGGTCCTCCTTGGCGCGCTGCTTGGCCTTGCGGGCGCGCTTCTCCTCTTTAGAGAGGCCCTCGAGGTTCTCGCCCTTCTCGAGCTCTTTGCGGCGTGCCTTAGACGAAGCCGGCACGATGCGAACGGAGCTCGCTGCTTGGCGGGCGGGCTTAGCAGATGCGGCAGACTTGCGCGCAACCCCGGTAACTTCGTGGGATTGCGTGCGCTTGTTCGTGGCGCTACGGGTACTCACTTATGCGTTCTCCTTCATGCTTGTGAACTGGGAGCCCGTGATGATCTGGAAGGCCTCGCGATAGCGCTCGGACGTGCCATCGATGACCTCGGCGGGCAGGTGCGGGGTCTCCCCCGTCATATCCCAGTTGGCCTTGAGCCAATTGCGGACGAATTGCTTGTCGTAGCTAGGCTGGATCTTGCCCTCCTCGTAGCTGGCAGCAGGCCAGAAACGGCTGGAGTCGGGCGTGAGACACTCGTCGATCAGCGTGACCTTGCCATCAATAACACCAAACTCGAACTTGGTGTCGGCAATGATGATGCCACGGGTCGCGGCGTACTCGGCGGCAGCCTTGTAGATCTTGAGGGAAAGGTCACGAATCTGCGTGGCGATGTCCTCGCCCACGATCTCGCAGCAACGCTCGAACGAGATGTTCTCGTCGTGGTCACCGATCTCGGCCTTCGTGGACGGCGTGAACAGCGGCTCAGGAAGCTTGGAAGCCTCGGTCAGGCCCTCAGGCAGCTGGATGCCGCAGACGGTGCCGTTCTCGTCGTAGGTCTTCTTGCCCGAACCGGTCAGATAGCCGCGGACGATGCACTCGATAGGAATCGTCTGGGCCTTCTTAACCAGCATGGCGCGGCCAGCGAGGTAGTCACGATACTCAGCAAACTCCTCGGGGAAATCCGCCGGGTCGATGGAAACGAGATGGTTGGGGACGATGTCGGCAAACTTATCGAACCAGAATGCCGAGATGCGATTGAGCACCTCTCCCTTAAACGGAATCTCGTCGGGAAGAATGAAGTCGAACGCAGAAATGCGGTCGGTGGCGACCATCAGCAGGTTTTCACCGGCATCGTAAATATCACGAACCTTGCCACGGGAATCCGGACGACGCTCCATCGTTGTCACGTGAGTCACTCCTTACCTAAATACGACAGAAATGCGGGTTCTTTCCCGCATGTTTTCGCAAACTCGGAGCGGCAGGGACGCGGCCCCTCCTTCACCGAATAGCGAAAAGCTAGTGCTCCATTGTAGTAGATGCCGCGTCTGCCGTGTGCTCGCGGGGCAGATGAATTGTAAAAGTCGTACCCTTTCCAAGCTCCGACTCCACGGATATGTAGCCATGGTGACGCTCGACGATCTGCTTGGTCACGGCGAGGCCAACGCCCAGGCCGCCAGCTTCGCGGGCGCGGCTGGCATCGGCGCGCCAAAACCGCCCGAAGATGCGCGACAAATCGTCCTTGGCAATACCGATGCCGGTATCAGAAACGGCAATGCTGACGTGCTTGCGGTCACTGAGCACCGACACCACGACCCAACCGCCCTCGGGGGTGTAGCGCATGGCGTTGCTCATGAGGTTGATAACACATTGCGTGATCATGTCGGGATCGGCCTCGACGACATCGTCGTGACCCTGGGTCTCGTCCGCAAAACGCAGGCGCAGATCGCGGTCGACAAACAGGCGTTCCTGGGCATTAACGATGGAACGCACGAAAGGAACCATGTCCACCGGCTCAAGGTTGAGCGGAGCCGTGCTGTTTTCCATGCGCGACAGGTCGAGCATCTGCTGCACCAGACGAGCCAGGCGACGCGTCTCGGAAGCAACGGTTTCCAAATGCTCATCGTCGGTGGGATACACGCCATCCTGCATGGCCTCGACCGTTGCGAGCATGGCCATAAGCGGCGTGCGAAGCTCGTGTGCAACGTCTGAGGTCAGGCGCTTCTCGTGTTTCATATCCTTCTCGAGCGAAGTGGCCATCTCATCGAAGGTCTCACCCAGCTGATCGATCTCGTCATCACCGCGCAGTCCCGTGCGAGCCGACAGGTCGCCGTCACGGATTTGCTTTGCGGTACTGGTGATGCGATGAATCGGCTTGGTGAGCATGCGCGACACGAGCGATCCGATAACGACCGAAATGCAGATTGCAACAACCGCGGCGAGGGCCATGGCGTTAAAGGTCTTCTCCCTAAACGCAGAGTCCGCCTTGGTGAGCAGAGCGTCGGAGCCGATGGCCCACAGCTTTACCTGTCCGACATGCTCGCCGGAAGACGTTACAATCTCGACGTTAGCAACGCTATCGGAGTCGGTTGGAGCAGACGAGACCGGGCTATGCGATGCCCTCTTGCCGCTCGTGTCGTCGGTCGTAGCCTGGTTTTCGCGTACATCGGCGGTGGCGCTTGCCGAGGGCCAGGAATCGTCATAAACGATCACGCCCTTTTTATTGACGACCTGCATACCCAGATCGTCGGAAACCAAACTCGACGTTGCGACCGTGCGCAGTTCTCCCGCGGTCCAAGAGCCGTTTTCCTCATATGAGGTTGCCAACTTCTCGGCAGCGGAATTTGCGATTTCGACGATATTGGAGCGTGTGTAATCCGAAAAGACCGTGCCCCACACAACAGAGACAACGCCCACCAGCACCAATACCGTCATGAGCGATGTCAGAGCAAAAGCAAGTGCCATGCGCGAGGGATAGCTCATCGTTGGCCGTGAATCGGAACGAGGCGTGTTCCAACTAGCCTTGGAACCCGCCTCGCTCTCCTGCTTGTGCTTTTGTCCGATTTCAAAGCGCGCAGGTGTCATATGTGATTTCCCTATTTCTCGTCCGACTTATCGGTCTTGGCCGGAGCCTCGAAGCGATAGCCGACACCATGGACGGTGTAGAGCCACTTGGGCTTCTTGGGATCATCGCCCAGCTTGGCGCGAAGATTCTTCACGTGGCTATCGATGGTGCGCTCATAGCCCTCAAAGTCATACCCGAGCACTTTCTCGACCAGCTCCATGCGGTTATACACACGGCCGGGATGGCGGGCAAGCGTGGTGAGCAGCTTGAACTCGGAAGCCGTCAGATCGACTTCCTTGCCCTCGACCAAGATCTTGTGGCCCGAGATATCGATGACCAGATCGCCGAAGTCGAGCACCTCGACGGCGGGCTCGTCGGCCTGATGGGCACGGCGGAACAGAGCACGAACGCGGGCGACGAGCTCGCGCGGCGAGAACGGCTTAATCAGATAGTCATCGGCGCCGAGCTCAAGACCGATAATACGGTCCTCGATCTCGCCCTTAGCCGTCAGCATGATGATGGGGACATCCGAGGTATCGCGAATGGTGCGGCAAACGCGCTCGCCGGGAATCTTGGGGAGCATAAGGTCGAGCACGACCAGGTCGAACTGATGCTTCTCGAACTCCTCGATCGCGGACTGACCGTCGCCGACGCCCACAACCCAGTAGCCTTCGCGCTCGAGATAGGCAGCGACGGCGTCACGGATTGCCTTCTCATCCTCGACCAGCAGAATCTTTTTTGCATCTGAAGCCATAACACGGCCCCCCTGTCTCAATTAGCTAAGAACAAGCCCATTTTAACGCACCTGAGCCCGCCGGATGCCGCTATGACGCGGCAGCTCGGCGGGCGGTACTCACAATTACAACGCGTTTATTCCCCTGTTGGCGCCTTTTTAACCCCTCTAAGCTTAAAGAGAGAATAGGCGTGCAGTGACCGTCTCTGGTATACCCTGGCTGTTGCGCACCGTGGCGTACGTAAGGAATGAGTCCGACTTTCCCGCCGTAGCTGGATAATCGCCATACTCCAAAGCGCGGTCGGGCGACAGCAGCGAGCCATAGGTCTTGGCAGAGGTGTCGATCAGGAAATGCGACGCCTGTACCTTAACAAGGTATTTATTCTTCTTGCCAGCCGCACATGCAAGCGGCTCGCGGGACAGGAAGAGATACGGCCCTCCCTCATTACCGATATACGTGCCCATGTTGCCCAGGCTGCCCACGCCACTATAGGTCGCCTCGATAGAAAACACGAAGGTATCGCCCATATATACGGCCTCGAAAGGCGAGACTGACGAGGGAAGAACTAGCTGGGCACGTTTGGTGTTGTTGCCGTCGGTCAGATCGATTGCCGTTATGCCGTAGTAGACGCCCTCGTCGTTGCGGACACGCGGCGAGATGGTCAAAATGCCGTCGCTCGCGCGCGGGGCCGATGCAAAGCGGCCCGTCGATTTCCAAATTACCTCGGCCTTGGATTCATCAAGCGAGCGACGATAGCAAAACGAATCACTACTCGTTTTATTGCCGCCTGCCGAAGGCATTTTATACCAGATGACTGATGACCCGAACGCCGTGAACAGGGGCGGATCATAGTCCTTGCCACCTCGATCGAGCTCAACCACGTCGCCAGAGAGCGAAGCGCCCGACAGATTTTGAGCGTAGAGCTTCCACGATGAATTGGCAAAGTTCATCTCAACCCACGCGAATACGCCGTCGCCGGCACGGACATCGTAGAATGCGTATCCCGTGCCCTCGATAGGATCCTCGATTAATGTGGTAAGCGAGCCATCGCCCAGGTTGAGCACGCCGAGTGTGTTGGCGTGCAGTGCCGATGCGGGCGCCATCATCGCCGCGGCGTAATCGCCGTCGCAGTAGTACAGCAGCGTACCCAGAGGCAGCGTCCACGATGACGCCGGCTCAAGATCGATGTCGACAGCCTCATACTCATCCGTAATCGAGATGATTTTGGAATCGTCCTTGATAACCTGCGGCTCGCCGGCGGCATCATCGCTGGTACCCGTTTTTTTCGAGCATCCGGCAAGCACCGTGGCAGCGCCCGCGGCAGCCCCACCGAGTACAAAGCCGCGACGCGATATTCCGTTCTTGATGTGATCGGCGATACCCATTAGGCGATCTCGGCGCGAGCGGCCTCGATAGCGCGCGTAAGCTGGTCGGCGCAGGAGGTCTTTTTCATACCGCAGGTATTACCGGCGAGAACCTCGATTACGCGATCGGCGGGAGCGCCCTCGACCAGCTTGGAGATAGCCTTGAGATTGCCGTCGCAGCCGCCGGTAAACTCAACGCCCACCACCTTGTTGCCGTCATCGGAAAGGTCAAGGTGAATATTGCGAGCACACACGCCCTGAGGCTTGTAATCAAACGAAATCATGCGATCCCCTCTCAGAATGTTATTCGAGACGACTATTATCCCCGTCTTTCCCTAAATGCAACGAGGCGCTTTGCCGGCAACACACATTACCAGCAAAGCGCCCTAAAAAGCTAACGTTATGCCCGAACCTACTCGAAGCTCAGCTGCTCCAGACGATCAAAGACCGTGTCGATACGGGTGAGGAAGTCCCACGGATCAAAGATCTCGTCGAGCTTCTCCTGACTGACGGTGCAGCGCGGGTCGGCCTCGAGACGCTCCTTAAAGGTGGGGCCGGAGACACAATCCTGTACCTCGTGCCAAGTTGCCATGGCGTTCTCCTGCACAATGGCGTACGCGTCCTCGCGGGTGATGCCCGTGTCGACGAGGGCGAGCAGCACCTTGGAGGAGAAGATGAGGCCGCGGGTCTTATTGAGGTTGGCCATCATGCGGGCAGGGTACAGCTGCAGGCCGTCGATAACGCGGATGAGGCACTGGAACATGTGGTCGAGGGCGATGAAGCTATCGGCCTGAGCGACGCGCTCGGCAGAGGAGTGCGAAATGTCACGCTCGTGCCACAGGGCGACGTTATCGAAGGCAACCTGGGCGTTGGACTTAACGACGCGCGACAGACCGCAGACTTTCTCCATGGTGATGGGGTTGCGCTTGTGCGGCATGGCTGAGCTGCCCTTTTGGCCCTTACGGAACGGCTCCTCGGCCTCGAGCGTATCAGTCTTCTGCAGATTGCGGACCTCGGTAGCGATGCGCTCGCAGGTGGCTGCGGTGGTGGCGAGAACGCCGGCGAGATAGGCGTGATGGTCGCGGCTGATAACCTGCGTGGACAGCGGGTCGTGAACCAGGCCCAGGTGCTCGCAGACATACTCCTCGACGAACGGCTCGATGGAGCTGTACGTGCCGACAGCGCCCGAGATGGCACCAAAGGCAACATTCTTGCGGGCGTCCTCAAGACGATCCAGATCGCGCTTGAGCTCCCAGGCCCAAGAGCCAAACTTCATGCCGAAGGTCATCGGCTCGGCGTGGATGCCATGAGTGCGGCCGGCACAGAGCGTGTTGCGCTCCTCAAAGGCGCGACGCTTGCAAATCTCGCCGAGCTTCTTGACGTCCTCGATGATCAGGTCGCAGGCCTGGGTGAGCTGGTAGCACAGGGCCGTGTCGCCCAGATCCGAGCTGGTCATGCCATAGTGAACCCAGCGGCTGGGCTTGGGGTCGCCCTCGGGAACATCGGCATCGATGTATTCCTTCATGTTGGTCAGGAAGGCAATGACGTCGTGGCGCGTGACTTCCTCGATCTCATCGACCTTCGCCTTCTCAAAGTTGGCATGGTCGCGGATCCACTGGGCCTCGTCTTTGGAAATACCGATCTTGCCGAGCTCCGCCTGGGCCTCGCAGGCCAGAACCTCGATCTCCTGCCAAATGGCGTACTTGTTCTCGAGGGAGAAGATGTGTCCCATCTCCGGGCGGGTATAGCGATCGATCATAGCGGCTCCTTTTTGGTTATTGGCACGTTGGTCGTAACCCATCCATTGTACCGTGCGCAGGTGCAAGTATGGGCAGCAGGCATTAACCTAACATTTTGGAATTGGAGCGGGCAACGGGACGTCTGCGTATTTGCTTCGCAAATCCGCACCAGCCGCGGTCGCCTATCGGCGACCTTGCCTGCTCGCTATAAACGCTTCGCGTTTATTTAACGCTCGCACCCTGTCGGGTTCGAGTCCCGGCACTTTATTGAAAAAAGCACGGTAACGAAACGTTACCGTGCCTGAAATTCGAATGGAGCGGGCAACGGGACTCGAACCCGCGAGTGTCAGCTTGGGAATCTTGCACGCAAGTGTTCAAAGAGATAAAAAGCGTCGCTATCGTTGCAGGTAAAACGCGCGTTATGTGCCATAATGTGCAACGTAGACCAAAGAGGTACACCCTATTTGGTCTACATTTGGTCTACGTTTTGGTCTACGGAGCACGCATGGAGTACACGCACTACATAGCCGCGAACCTCGAAAGCAGGGGCGGGAAATACCGCGCGGCGCTGAAATACATCGACGAGGACGGCGCGAGGAGGAAAACGACCAAGGCCCTCAAGGCCACCGGGAAACGCGCGGCCCAGAAAGAGCTTGAGGAGTGGCGCACGGCCATGGAGGCCAAGTGGAACCAGAGGCAGCGCGAAGGCGCGGCGTTGGCGGTTCTGGGGTTCGACCCGGAGACGGTGCTTACCGTGGCCGCCTACGTTCGCCGCTATATCGACGGCAAGCGCCCGAGTATCGACCCGTCAACGTTCAACGAGTACGGGCGTCTGCTCGACAACATCATTTCCCCGCTGCTCGGGGAGGTGGCGCTTTCCGATCTCAACCCGGACATGGTGAGGGCGTGGGTTGCCAAGATGGGCGAGACGTACGCCCCCGGCACGATGAAAAAGGCGCTCACGCTGCTACGGTCTGCGTGCAATCAGGCCGTCGATACCGATTTGTTGGGCAAAGACCCGACCCGAGGCGTAAAGCCGCCCAAGGCCGGACGCCCGCGCCCCAACTCGCTTACCGCCGAGGGCGTGCGAACCGTGCGCGAGGTGCTAAGGGTGGCGGGCATGACGCCCGCCATGCTCGGAGTCAAAATCGCCCTATACACGGGCATGAGGGAGGGCGAGATATGCGGCCTCCGGTGGGCGAACGTCGATACCGATAGCGGCGTGCTCAAGGTGGAGGACAGCATAGGCCGCGACGGAACGAGGTTCTACGCCAAAGACCCCAAGAACGACGGCAGCGCCCGCGCGGTGTATTTCGGCTCAGAACTCGCCGCCGACCTCGTGGCACGGCGCGAGGAGATGGAGGCCGCCTGCCGTGCTGCGGGCGTGCCGTTCACCGGGGCGCTCTACGTGCTCGGGGACATTCGCGGCGGTTTCATGCGCCCCAACACGATTTGGCAGAGGTGGCGCAACCTTGCCGAGGCGCTGGAGCTGAAAGGGACGAGGGGAACCCGCCCGACGTTCCACGACCTACGCCATACGTTTGCGACCATGGCCGTAGCCGCCCACGTGGACATTAAGGCTATCTCGGCATCTATGGGGCACTCGAACGCCGCCATGACGCTCAACATCTACGCCGACGCGACAGCCGAGGGCAAGCAACGCGCAGCCCAGACCATGCAAGCCGTTTTGTCGGGCGGTGAGGCGTGATGGACGCACACAAAGCGAAGAGAAAAGAGTTGGACGATTTCCACGATACTTTCGAGACAGACGAGGAGGCTATTGCATGGATGAGGCGGTACGGCGTCTTTCCGCTAAGGCCGCCCCGGTTCGGGGTGGGGACGGACGCCATTCGCCGCATACGGGAGGCCTGCGGGGTCAAGCAAACCGTTTTGGCGAACGTATGCCATAGGTCAAACTCTAGGGTAAGCGAGTGGGCGGCCAAGCCGGAACTCGTGAAAGCGCCGGAACTCGTTCGGATAGTCAACTACTGCGAGAGCTACTGGAGCGGTGCGCCCGAGGGATACACGGAGTTTATCCGGGGCCTCTTGGATATGGACTGCATGGCTAGCCCGGAGTTCTACGAGACACCCGAACCGTGGGTTTCCCCCTATTCCATTCTGCTCGACGCGTGGCCCAATCTCACGGAACATCAGCGCGAAGTCATAGCCGAGATAGCTACGGACATGGCAATAGCGAACGAGGCCGAGAGCGAATAGAAAACCCGTTCGGCTTTTCTCGCTCGGCGGCGTCGCCCGGTGCGCATTAGCCGAAAAATGGACAGCCCGACACACCGAAAGTTCGGCAAACCAAACTGAATACCAAGCATCACGGACGCTCTACCGAATAACCGCAGGTAGAACGTCCGTTTTATATCGTACGCCCGTTGAGTTAAAAACGATGCGAGACGCGTCTAAGTAGCAACTCGATTAGGAGGGGGCAACCCATAATGTGCAGCAAAGAACACCTCGAAAGCGTCGCCGGGCTTGCAAGGGACGGGCGCTTTTCGGAACTACCGAACCCGCTAGTGGTGGCCGAGGCCGAGGTTATCGCCCGACGTTCGCGCACGACCATCACGAGGGCTTGCATCTCGGGCAAGCTCAAGGCCGTTCAGACGGGCAAC
Source organism: Collinsella sp. (assembly GCA_036304905.1). GTDB lineage: Bacteria > Actinomycetota > Coriobacteriia > Coriobacteriales > Coriobacteriaceae > Collinsella. The sequence continues at coordinate 11,680 of JAXIXR010000019.1, forward strand.
AAGTGGAACATCAACCGCGACAGCCTGCTCGCATACGCGGGCCTCATCTAGGGCGCGGCGCATGAGGCCGATAAGGGCGGCGCTCGGGGCCGCGAGGCGCGCGGCGAACGCCGACGTACCGGGAATGACCGGACGGCAGATGAGCGAGGAGATAGACCGCCTCACGGCCCGTCTAGCCGCCAAGGGATACAGACAGCCCTACCGCGCTTGGGCGCGGGGCCGTATCGAGGCCATCGGGCGCGAGATAGCGAGACGAAAGCGAGGGGGCGGCGGCAGTGTGGAACGAGGATATTAGGCCCGTGCCCGTGAACATGGGGAGGCTCATAACGTCGGCTCAGGCGGGCGCGGTGCTCGATCTCAGCGAGAGGGACGTTCGCCGCCTCATCAGGCATGGGACGCTCGACGAGGTGCGCATAGGGCGGCGCGTCTACGTAACCCGAAAGTCGGCCCTTGCCCTCGTGGGGGTGGACGATGGATAGCGAAAAGCGGACAGAGTACCGCCGAGATGTCGAGCGGCGGGCGGCGGCGCTCAGGCGCATGAGGAAAGACCGGGGCATTGCGAGCGGCAAGCCCCCGTGCGCTTACGACAAGATTCAACTGCGGGACTACCTAGCGTCGCTCAGGATAGAGGACGAGGGCGAGCGGTGCGCCTACCTTGCCGCGCTCATCGACTATTGGTTCACGGGCGTGTGCCCCGACCATCTGGACGGCGTGCCCCGCGCCTATTTCGACGCAAACGCCGACCGCCTCAGCGACGCCCGCGAGGACTCGTGGCGAAAGGCCAACATGCTGCGGGACATAGACCTCACCGGGTGGCTGGAGGACGGGAACGGCAACGTTCCCCCAGTTGGAGAGGGGGTATCACACCCCGTGTCACACCCGGTGCAAGACGGGGTGTGCACACAGCATAGCTATAAACTACTACCTACTAGCTATGACCTATCCGCTACGAGCCATGGGCCTATAAGCCCAATGGCTAGTAGCGAGGAGGCTACCGACTATGAGCGAGGCCCCGGCGTTTTCGAGACGGGCGAGACATTCTTTCACGCACCGTGCCCCGTATGCCATGAGGCGGTGAAGGCATGGATAGACGGCAGAGGCCTAATCGTTTCGAGCTGCGACAGGCACGGCATGCAAACCGTCGGCCAACCGCCATCGGGTCTGAAGGCCGTGAGGGAGAACGGCCGAAGCTCATACGTGCTCAGGGAAAGCGGGGAGCATGGGGAGGGCTAGGGCGCTATCCATGCCGAATGGGAACCCGACGCCCTCAGCCGTTCCCGATGGAGCGCTGCGCACACCCTCAAAGAGATCGAGGAGGCGGAGGCCGAGGCAGCGGGAAAGCGCAAGCACCGCTAATCAGGAACCGCTTGATGTCCTGCGGAAATACCTACCTGAATCAACTAAAATATTCGAAGAGATGCTTGAGGAGCTGATTTGATGGAAAGCCAGGTTGAGCAGGAGAAGCTTGCAAAAGCCCGTATCGAGAAGGCCAAACCCGTCTTTATTGAGATGTTCGGCTATGAGCCTATGTTCTACGGGTACGTTTGCGAATATGCCGACCTTCTGGAAGAGTCCATCTCGTCCGGTGAGCCTAAGCTTATGGAGCATGACCCTAGCATCTTCCTTTAGCCCATCAATCGGCTAATCGGTCTAACCGCTTGCCTAGTTCAGCCCCGCTCCGGCGGGGCTTTTTCATGCCGGGGCGAACCCGCGAGGCGGGGCCGGGGGCGTGGCGTGTGCAGGGTTTCGGCGTTTCGCCGGGACATGCGGGGCGAGGCCGCCGAGGGCGCGGCGTCGGCGCAACATGGGGAGCGCCGGGACGAAACGGAGAGACGAGGAGGAGACATGGCGACGCGATTTATCGGGGGCATGAGCGCCGAGGGCCTGCCGGAGATAGCGGGCGCGGTGCCCGCTGCGGGGGGGTTGTCGTGGAGGTGGACACGGCGCTAGAGCCGGAGCGCGGCGATTTGGTGGCGTGCTCGACCGCCGACGATTGCCCCTCAGCGCCCCAGATTGCCCGTATTCGGCGCGTTGACGCCGAGGCGGGAACGTTGGAGGTGCAGCCGTTGGACACGGCCCTAGAGGCCGCCACGGTGGCCCGGGACGCCAAGCCGGAGGACGGGCTTACCGTTGACGGCGTGATAGTTGCCGCCTACGCCCCCGTCTACGTGAGGGGCCGGGGCGGGGAACATTGGCTCAGGGCCTAGCGCCCGAGGTGGCGGCCCCGTCGCCGGGGCGGTATCGGGGCGCGGACTCCGTAGACCAAAACCGCGCTCGTTCCAAGCCGATACCGCGCCGAGGGCGGGGCCGTTCAATCTGAAGTTTCTGAAGCCCCCTAAAAAGGGGTTCAATCGCAATTATCTAAAGCCCTAAAAAGGCGCTCAATTTGAACTATCTGAACAACTAAAAAGGGCCGTATCCCGGTATCAGGGGTGCGGCCCCGCTGCTTTAACGTCAACTATGTCAACAACTAAAAAAGGGCGGGGAGGGGCACGCGGGCCGCTAAGCCCCAACTTTCCCAAGCCCTAAAAAGGGGCCGGAGGAGACGCGATCGGCGTCGGGGCGAAAAACGGTTTCACCGGAGTTTGGTCTACATTTGGTCTATTTCCGTGGTCTACGGAGCCGGAAAAGAGAAACAGGCCAAGCGCTCTAAGCTCTTGACCTGCTGTTTTGCGTGGAGCGGGCAACGGGACTCGAACCCGCGAGTGTCAGCTTGGGAAGCTGATGCCTTACCACTTGGCGATGCCCGCATATGTGGGGGATAGTATAACGCGGTTGTCTTGTTCGATACAAGAGTGGCGATGCTTGTTTTAGCTGTGGAGATTCGTTTGAAAATCGCGTCAATTGTGGAGATGAGGACCTTTGACCTCCTGTTCTCCTTATCTTCTACCTGCGCTTTTGCTTGATTGTTGTATTTGAGCTCAATTTGTCAGGAATTGGGCAAGCTTTTGGTCAGGCTCCGATACTTACCCGCATGAACCTCGGGGGTAGCCTCATCCTACGCGTCGCAGCCTCCCCGTGCGACGCACGAGGGATAAGGAGCAGCCATGTCCAACGCACCCACGCACTCTGTCCACAGCGCAATCGCAACAGGTCCGCTGCTCCTGCTCCTCTTCCTGCTTTTCGGCTGCCTGGCACCGGGAGCCGCATTTGCCGTCGATGGCTACGACCAGCTCGGCTTCCGCACTATTAGCGATGATTGTGGGCCCTTCTTCATCGGCAAGTATGAAGCTCAAGACACCTCGATTGCCTACTGCATGAACCAGGAGCGCCCCGGCCCCACCAAACCGGGCGGCCCATGGCTCAACTTTGATCAAGGCTGGGTGTGGCTCGACGACGAGTTCGCGGCAATCGTTTGTCACGGATATCCCACCACCACGTCGTTTGGCGGTTACCATCTTTCACCCGATCGCGCCCGCGCCGCCACCCAGCTTGCCGTATGGATGCTCAACGGCACTACCCATGTCGACGGCACCTACTCCTACACGACCGCTCAGGGTAAAACCAAGAGCGGACGCTTTACCGCCGACAATGAAGTCGTGGCGGCTGCGCGGTGGCTCCACGACAGCGCAAAATCAGGAAGCATCAAAGCCGCTCCGCACCGCGCGCGACGCTATCTAGGAGCCGTATCGGGCGGCAGCAAACGTCAAGACATGCTCTATGTACTGCCGGCGGTCTCTGTTTCCTTCCAAAAGCAGTCTGCGAACACCGTTATTACCAGCGGAAACAATACCTATCAGTTTACCGGGGCAACATTCGATGTTTTTGAGAGCGCCAGCGGCGCACGTGTTGGTACCATCCAGATGGACGGCAACGGTCGAGCACAGGCAACACTCCTACCCAACACGGCGTACTACCTGATTGAAACGAAGGCGCCGGCCGGCTATGTCCCCCGTCGTGATCGCATCGCTTTTACCACGGGGAATGACGGCGGGCGGGTCGCCATTGATGAACAGCCCGGCACCATCAACCTGCGTATCGTAAAACTCGATGCCGCGACGAATGCCGGCCCCCAGGTGGGATCTTCACTCGCAGGAGCAGAGTTCACGTGTGTGTCGCAATCAACCCCTGGATGGGCACAAATCCTCACGACCGACGAAAGCGGTCGGGCCACCCTCGCCGATGTCCCCTTAGGAACCTTTACCATCTACGAATCAAAAGCCCCCGAGGGCTACCTGCCATCCAACGATAGCTGGACCTATACCGTTGGAGCCGACCAGCTCGGCGATTCAGGCGTGGTCGAGATCGAATCTCGCATTTCCGATATCCCCATTGCGTTTAACCTTGAGATTTCCAAATTCAAGGATTACGGCAATAGCGACCAATCCGGCCTGGAGCAGCCGGCGGGTGGTGTTGTCTTTGAGGTTGTCAGCAACAGCTCTCAGCAGGTTGTTGGCACACTGACCACAAACATCTATGGCTTTGCCTCCACCAAAGATCAGCCCGAAGCATGGTTCGGCACAGGCAAGCGACCCGCCGGTGTCCACGGAGCCGTCCCATACGACCGTGCCGGCTACACGGTTCGCGAGGTTCCGGAAACCGTCCCCGAGGGTTTTAAACGTGCAGGGGAATGGACCGTCGGGGCCAATCAGATTTCCGACGCCGCCGAGCTTCAATATATCGTGGACAACCACGCGCTGTCGACGCATCTCCAGATTGTAAAACGCGATGCCCAAACAGGCGCTTCTGTTCCCCTAGCCGGATTCACCTTCCAACTCCTCGACAGCAATCACGAACCTGTCTCACAAACTTGCTGGTATCCAGCACATAACGTAATGGACACCTTTACGACTGACGCGACCGGGACCGTCACACTGCCCGAATCGCTCGTGCCGGGCACCTATTATGTACGCGAAACCTCGGCCAAAGAGCCCTATCTTGTCGGCGAAGAGATCGAGGTAAACATACCCGCCGACATGAACCTAACGCCCGTTGCAATCGCCTCGTATTATGACCACGCCGCGACCGGTAACATCAGGATCGTTAAAACCGATGCCGTAGACGGCAGCAGCCTCGCGGGCGCCATCTTTGAGATCCGTGCCTCGGGTGATATCGTGCGCCCCGACGGTAGCACTGCCGCGCTCGACGGTGAGACTGTCGCGACCGTCACGACGGATGAAACTGGAGAAGCACGCGCGGACGACCTCCCGCTGGGATCTGGCACCGCACGCTACGAGGTTGTCGAGACTCAAGCGCCGACCGGCTTCCTACTCGACCGGACGCCCCATATCGTAGACCTCGCTTATGCCGACCAGAAAACACCCGTTGTAGAAGCACGGCTTAACGTATCCGACGATTACACCAAGGTTGATATCTCCAAGGTCGATGCAAGCGGAGAGCAGGAAGTGGAAGGCGCACAGCTCACCTTATATGGTCCCGATAAAACCGAAATAGACTCCTGGACCTCATCCGACAAGCCACACCGCGTCGAACATCTTGCACCCGGCACCTACTCGTTGCGCGAAATGATGTCTCCGCGGACCTATGACCTTGCCGAGGAGATAACGTTTGAAATAAAGGATACGGGAGAAGTCCAATCCGTCGCGATGAAGGATGCGCCCATCGAAATCAAGGGGCAGGTCGACAAGCGTCAGGAACTTGTCCAACCTATCGAAAAGGGCCTGTTGGCTAACGGCGATGGTAAAAACCGTGCCGCGATGCAAACCAATACGGATGGGCTTTTCTCCTATACCATCGACGCTCGAAACAATTCAACTACCTGGGTTGATGAGTTCACACTTACCGATGATCTTGAGTGTGCCGAGGACGATACAGCGAGATTCGTCTCAATCGAAACCCCCGTCGCCATCGGCGACCTCAATGGTCTGTGCAACGTGTGGTATCGCACGACGCCGTTGGACTCGACAGACGTCGATGAGCCGGCAAACGCGACACTTGACGATGGGCACGAAAATCCTTGGCTTGAGTCCGACGAAGTAAGGGAAAGTCTGGGTGAGGATTGCCGCCTCGTCGATTACGACGGTTGGCACCTCTGGAAGGCGGATATCTCGACCACGGAATCCACCACACTCGAGGCGAAAGAACTCGACCTTGCATCCAATACCGTCGTAACGGGCATTCGAATTGAATACGGTGCGGTAGCCGCCGACTTTACGACTCGAAGCGATGCGGATTCTTGGAACCGCGATGATCTCAAAGATGAGCACGACGATCTTGACGATGCCAAAGCAATCCTTGGCACAGACGCTCGGGGCGCAATCGTGCACATGCAGGCGACGTCGGCTTATACGCCCCAAACCGCACTCACCAACAGCGCACACGTCGATCTTTGCCGCAACGGCGGCGGCGATAAACTTGAGTCACATGACGATGACCGTGTCATTCAACGCTGTACCCTACCGCAGGACCTACCGGCAACAGGATCAGCTCCCATCGCCGCTTGCATCACCGCGCTCCTGACCTCGGGTGCCGCAGCCCTATGGTTCGCTCGCCTTAGGTCGATCCCAAAGAAGCGCTAGCGCGATGAAAAAGCGGGCGAGCCAGTCCCCTGGCTCGCCCGCTTTCAATCATGTAAATCGCCGTATCTACTCTGCAGACGAAGATCCACCATCAACGATTGCCTGCTCGGACTCAGGAATCCCATCGGCACCCGTACTCTGTTCTTGCTCCACCTCTTCGCTGATTGCGGAGGCGGGGGTCGAGCCCTTTGCACCCACGATGTAGGCAGCCCCAAATCCTAACGCAATGGCAATCAAGGTCAAAATCACGTAGACAGGCCAATGGCGCTTAATATACGAAAACACGTTGACTCCTTAGAGCTCCGTCTACGAACGGCGGATAACCTCGGTCACGACCTCGGATACCGTGGCAATGTTCGTCGGGTTGACATTGTGGGGCAGGTCGTCCTCGGTACGAGCGCAAGCCAGACGCGTGCCGTCCACGCCGGCGATGGTGAGGGCTCGGCGGCTCGCCTCGAGCGCGGCATAGGCATCGGTCTTGGCATAGGGCATCTCGAGCGCGCCACAATCGACATGGAACGACTTGCACACCTTGCTGACCAGGTTCATGATGCGGCGATCGCCCTTGAGCAGCTGCTGTTCGCCCTCGACCGTCACCACCGAAAGCCTACCGGCGCCGACGGATTCAAGATTGATGAAGAATACGCCGCGGAGCTTATCGCGATGCGAAGCCAAGAAGGCCTTCATGCCGGCGCCATCACAATCCGAGGCGCCCGTTGCCACAAACCAGATATCGTGACCGAGCAGCTCATCATCGCCCATAGAGGCGACAGCCGAGAGCATATCTTCGGAAGAAGCGCCATCGGAAGACGTAGCGCCACCCTTCCAGCCATCGTTATCGTCCTCGAAGTTATCCCACGAACCGATACCGCGACCGGACTTCTTGGCATCGTAATCGTCTTCGACGCCCAGCCAGTCACTCATGCTGTCCTGCTCGTTTTTCTTTTTACGGCCGAACAGGCCACCCAGGCCGCGTTTGCGAGACTTGGGTGCCGCTGGGGCGGGAGCCGAAATGGTCTCGATCGGCTGCGCGCCCGACGCAACGGGCATAGAAGGCGCAACGGGTGCCGATGTGGGTTCGGGACCCTGGGCAGTAGCAAAGGGGTCGTTGACCTGGGCAGAGGGATCGGGAAGGTCGAACAGCGACGTGCGAGACGCAACGTTTGCCTGCTTCATAGACGGCAGCGACGGATCGGGGACCGAAGCCAGCGGAGACGAGGAAGGTGCAGGCGACGGTGCCGACGCCGGATCGGGAACATTCATCTGCGGACGCGGCGATGCCTGGGAGGAAATCTGGGCCATAAGGGAATCGACCGTTTCGTCCTGGGTGGGAGCGACATTGGCAACCGTGGCACCGGAACCACTCGGGGTCGGCATGGTGAAAATCTGCGTGGAGTAAGGCCTCGACTCATCCGTCTCGGGAGTCTCGGAAACCGCAGGCACTTCCTCCTGCTCGACCTCGGTCGAATCACCTTGATCGGCTGCCGCGTATTGCTCTTCGTCAGAGTTGGCCTCGATGGGCTCGTCCTCGGCGGCATCTTGGATTTCGGCAGCATCAACAGGCTCGTCATCGTCTGCCGCGTCGCCCTGCTCATCGGAAACAGGAAGGGGCTCGGCAATCGCGGTGCCCTGTTTTTCAAACGTTATCGTGGAATCGAACTGCGCGGCATCAAACGACATGGTGCTATCGACGTGCTGCTGAGCCTCGAAAGACGTCGTCGCTTCAACAACATCCGCGGACGCCGGTTGCTGGGACTCAAAGGACGTTGTAGCTTCGGCGGCTTCGACGGGCGCGGACTGCATAGCCTCGTTCTGCTCGAACTCTTGCGCCGCGAGCTCACGTGCCGCCTCGGCTGCCTGCTGCTGAGCGATAGCCTCCTGCTCGGCAGCCTCGCGTGCGGCAGCGCGCTTCTCCTCGAAATCGTCGACAAATTTCTTGCCCTTTGCAAACGCACCCTTAAAGAAGTTGGAAGCGCTGGCGCCAATCGACGAGAACGCGGATGCAATGTCGGCATGCGGCGTTGCCGCGGGAATCTCGGCCGAGAAATCAGTATCGCTCTCGTAAGACACGCGCCTCGGTTGTTCAACGTAATCGTCGTCAGACTCGTCCGCAACGTCTTGCGCCGGTGCGGCGGGAGCCAAAATGTCCAGTCCTGCCGCGGGATCGAACGCGGACACCGCCTCGGGATCGGCAACGGCAGCGGTAACCGCGGCAGACTCATCATCCGCAGCGACAACGGGCGCAGGCGCAGCCACGACGGGGGCAGGCTCGGGCTCAAACGTTGGCTCCTCGCCCTCCTCGTAATCGAGCGTGCAGGACTCGGGAAGCATTCCGAGCGCACGGATGGCATCCGAACCAAAGCGGATGTTGCCGGCGGCGTTGCGATAGAGCTTGGGCTCGGGCTCGGCAGACTCCTCCGCCGGCTCGGCAGCGGGAACCTCGTCATTGAACTCTTCGGCTTGGGCAGCCTGATTCTGATCCTCAGGCACGATAGCGCCGATCAGCGTCTCGTCGGCAGACGCACCCTCAAAGCCCTCGATTTGCTCGTCGAAAGCCTCGCCCTGTTCGGGCTCGGTCTGAGCGTCGGGAGCAATCGGCTGACCGAATTCGTCCTCGGCGTAGGTAGGCTCTTCATACTCGATGGTGTTGCCGTAGTCGTTTTGCTGCTGGGCCGCGGCATATTCCGCCGCTGCGCGCGCCATTTCCTCGGCACGACGCTTCTGCTCCCCAAAATAGGTATCGAACGGAACATCGTCGGGAAACTCGTTTTCGCCCTGGAAGGGAGCAACGTTGTCCATAACGCCGAGCATAGCGGCGACAGAAGACTTGTTGCACACCGCGCCAGACGTATAGGGAAGAATGTGGCGGTTAGAGATGATGTTTACCGCGTTGGCGAGTGCAACGAGGGAAGCGAGGATCGCGACAATCCACAGCAGAACCTTGAGCGCGCCGGGGAGCGGCAGAATACGCAGGATGGCAACGGCAGCGGGGGCAACCGTGGCAACGGGCAACAGCTTGGCGATGAGTGCACGATACGAAGCATAAGGCTCGCGGGCGAGCAGCTCAGCACGGGGAGAGTCGTAGTGTGCGACAACGACCACCGGGCGGTTACGCGGGGACGCGAGCGGGCCCGAGGCCTTGTGGTAGGCGATGACATTTTGGCTCACGCCCGTCTTGCCCAGGCGCGAAACCACGGGGTGGCCCGTGCGCTCGAGCACGTAAAGAACGGCGCCGACAATGGCCAGCAAGGTGCCGACCAAGCCGATACCGCCGCCGATGCCCATCAGCAGGGCGCCGGCAAACGCAAGAATACCGGTAACGGCAAATGCCAACCTACTGGGCGCCGGGGCATTGAACTCCTGAACCTCGGGGTCAAAGCCGTGGTTGCGGAAGATCTGAGCGATATCTTCGGCAGCCAAGCGCTCTTCTTCGCTGCATGCCGGCGTAATGCCGGTGTTCTGCAGCAGGTGGTTAATATAGTTCTGGGTGTTCGCCATGTGCGCTCCACATCCATAATCCGACAAATAGGCCCAATGCATGCACATTAGAACCGTATATAGTCGAAAGTATACCCCGAGCGAGCGCAAACGACCGAATTCGGGCCATCTTAACGCCCCGAGCGGACAAGGATATAGCCTAATCTCCATATCGGACTAAAATCATGGCAGCAAACCACCTTCTCATGCGAGGACTCTATGACGGCAAGCGACACGACCGAGACAATTAAAAAGGGAAATTCGGAGCCCAGTTTCGATAAAACGGCTCAGCGCATCCTCAATCTTTTCTTTGTACTCAATAGCTCCCCCGAACCGCTGACGACCGAGCAGATCGTCTTGGATTCTGACCTGGGATATGGCTCGGGCAATATCGACTCGGATAAGCGCAAGTTTCGACGCGATCGTGACAAGCTGCTCGAACGCGGCATCTTAATCAAGGAGGTTCGCCCCACCGGCGCGCAGGAGACCGAGGAAAGCTCGTGGACAATCGACCGCGAGCACACGTTTGCGGCAGGCGGCCTCATTACCGCAGACGACGCCGATATCCTGCTCAACGCCATCGACCAGACACTAGCGGCCGGCTCATCCACTTTTGCCGCACCGCTTGCCGATATTCGCTCCAAGATTGCCTATCTCACCGGCAGGACGACGGTAGACGAGGCGCCGATCAGCCGCTCTCCCACCGTCGATGCGGTTTGGAGCGCCTTTGCCGAGCGATGCGCGCTGCGATTTTTATATCAGAACGGACGCGGCGAGCAGAGAGAACGTACCGTCTGCGTCTACGGCATGTTCGAGCGCGAGGGCGTGGCTTACTTCTGCGGCCTCGACAACGTCACCGACGACATCAGGACATTCCGCTGCGACCGTATCGTTCGCGCTTGGCGTCCTTCGAAGGCCTACGTCATCCCCGCGGACTTCAACCTCAGCGACTACCTGTTCTTTGAATTCGATTTTGCCGACCGACCGCCCGTTGCAGCCACGTTCTCATTCGCCCCTCAGACGCAGATCGATATGATCAACGGTCTCACGCGCGGGCGAGGTGAGCTCGTACACACCGATGTGGGATGGACCTGGACCGTCGACGTGCGCGATCTTGAAGCCGCCGCCTCATTTTGCATGGCCCACGCCATAGACGGCATGAGGCCCGTGGCCCCCAAATCGCTCAAACAGGCGTGGAACCACCTCATTGAAAGGACGGTGCACGAGCATGCCCGTGCGTAAACTCACCAGCGAGCAGAGGCTCTCGCGCGCCATCGACATCATGGAGGCCCTCTACGCCGCCGGCGAGAGCGGCATGACTCGAACCGAGATTTGCAGTCGCTTTGACATCACGGGGGTGTCGCTCGACGAGATTCTCGAGATCGTCTCGACGCTCGCGGACCGAGAATCGGGCGCGCGCATCATCTGCGAATGCCGCGGCGAGCGTGTGGTCCTCACCGGTGACGCCGGGCGTGTGCTACCGTTGCGCCTGAGTGCCGCCGAGGGCGCTGTGCTCAACCACGAACTTGAATCGTTGGGGATCGAGCCGCAGACGGCAGCTCGGATTCGACATGCCCTTCTACCCGAAGAGCTTGGCTATAACCAGCGCGTCTTTGACACCGTCAACCACGGATCGCACTGGCAGCAGCTGAGCTGCGCCATTCAGGACGGCGTTCGCTGCCGCATCTCGTATCGCTCGATGGACGATGCACGGACACGCAAGCGTCTGGTCGACCCCTTGCGCATTACGGCAAACGGCGACCAGACATACCTGATTGCCTGGGACATCGCAGTCGATGAGCAGCGCACCTATCGCATGGATAAAATCGAGGGACTCACCTTGACGGAAGACTCCGTCGTGCCTCACGCACCGGACGTCGCATCCCTCCACGATTCCCTTGCCCGGACGCAGCGTAGTGCAAAGCTCTTGATGCCATTCGATATGGCGGAGCATCTGGACTGGGCCGGCATCACCCTAATCGAGCACAGCAGAGCAGACATGGCAACGGTAACCGTGCATTACGGCTCCGAGCGTTGGCTACTGAGCCAGATAATCGCAGCGGGCGGAGCCATCCGCATCTTGGATGACCCCGCCCTGTCAAAGCGTCTGTGCGATATGGCAAAAACCCTCGTCTGTCCGCTTTAGCGCCGCCGCTCGTGGCGTGCACGCCACAGTTGCAGATAGTGCCCAATCTGCGCCGATTCGATGCGCTGGTAGGAGCTCGTGGGCAGCGACGTTAAGAACTTCTTTCCGTAGCCCTTCGTCACCAGGCGCGGGTCGGCCAGAATCAGCACGCCGCAATCGGTCGACGAGCGGATAAGGCGGCCGGCCGCCTGCTTGACCTCGAGCACCGCCTCGGGCAGCGAATAGCGCGCCCAAGCGCGGTCTTCACGCAGGTTGCGCTCGCACGAGAGCGGGTCCGTGGGGCTCGAGAACGGCAGCTTGGGAATGATGACGCAGCGCAGCGTCTCGCCGCTGGCGTCGAATCCCTCCCAGAAGGCCTTAAGCGCAAAAAGCGATGAAGTCGGCTCGCTGATAAACCGGTCGCGCAGGCGACGAGGAGATGAGTTGCGCTGCTGGCAGTTGAGTTCCAGACCCGCACGGGCCATCTTGGGCTCAACGCGGGCGTACAGGTCTTCCATGTCGCGCCGATTGGTGAACAGTGTGAGCACCGATCCGCCCATGGCAAGATGGGCATCGACCAGCACGCGCTCGAGCGCCGTAAGATAGCTCTCACGATCACGCGGATCGGGGATATCACCCGCAACGACTACAGCCATGTTCGAATCGAAGTCGTAGCTCGAGTCCAAGTGCAACGATGAGGATGTTGAAGCACCGATGCGATCGAGGCCGACCGCATGGTTAAAGTGTTCAAAGCTTTTGGACACCGTCATAGTCGCCGAGGCAAAGATAGCCGTGTGAACCTCGGGCAGCCACTCGGTTGCCAAGGCCTCGCCAATGTCGATGCGCTCTGCGGTCATCGACTCTCCGCCGGCACGCAGCCTGCGATTGACCTGCAGCGAATACACGTAGTGTTCATCGGTGCCATCAATGATGAGTTTGAGGTTCTCGGCCAGCTCGTGCAGGCGGCGCGAGATATCACCCAGGTCGACAACAACCTCGGGCTTGTCGGCGGCGACGGCTTGCACCAGCGCGTCGACGCTCTTGTCAGCCTGTTCCAATACGTCGATGGCAGCGTAGGCCGACTGTAAGAAATCATGCCAGTCGTCAGATTCGCGCAGCTCGGGGCCAATCCATAGATTGGCATTGTCATAACCCCCACGGGCACGGCGGCCGAGCTCGCGAACGCCATCGAACACGTCGGCGATTGCCATACTCGCGCGCGCAACCGTCGACGTCGCCTTGGCAGTAAGGCCCAGATAGAGCGTAGAGCCCTCGGAGGTTGCCAAATCACGGGAGACCTGGCTTAGCGCACCGGTGCTCGAGCCACCCAGGCGCTCAAACAGAACGCGTGATTCGTCCGCCGACACCACGCGCGCCCACTGACGGCGCGCCTCGCGCTCGATGGAATGGGCCTCGTCGATTACCCAATGACGAATCGGAGGCAAAATCCTGCCCTCGGCCGCGACATTGCGGAACAGCAGGGAATGGTTGGTGACCACCACATCGGCATGCGCCGCACGACGACGAGCGCCGTGGACCAAACATTTATCAGGGAAAAACGGGCAGAGGCGACGAGCACACTCGCGCGAGGCCGTCGTAAAGTCGGGGCGGTTGACGCTGCGCCACCGAATGCCAAGCGAGTCGAGGTCGCCATCGGCTGATTGGCAGACGTACGCCATAATGACCGCGACCGCCGTGAGCGTGTCCGCCGGATCGCGCTTGGTGGTAATCTCGACCTGGCCGCGGCTCATGCGCTCAAGCTTGCGCAGGCACGGATAGTGGTCATACCCCTTGAGAGCGCAAAATGACAGACCACCGTCCAGTTGCTCGGCAAGTTTTGGCAGCTCATGGTGCATGAGCTGGTCTGCAAGATTGTTCGATTTGGTCGCAATACCAACCGTGATGTTGTTACGGCGTGCCGCCTCGGCAAAAGGCACCAGATAGGCCATCGATTTTCCGACGCCCGTGCCCGCCTCAATTACACGATGAGTGCCCGTGACCAGCGCATCGCGGACCTCGAGCGCCATCGCGATCTGCTCATCACGCGGCTCGTAAGTGGGATACATGCGATTGACCAGGCCACCTGGCGCATAGTCTGCCTCAATCTCCTCACGACTCGGCATCTTGAGGACCGGCAGTTCGTCGGCGTCCACCCGATCGTCGGCGCGATCGGCCTTGAGAACGTCAGCACGAGCGGCGCTGAGAGAGAAGATAGAACCAGGGTTCTGCCCTGCCAAGAATGAGAAGATAGGGCGATAGGACCAAGGCACATCCGGATGCATGTCGGCTAGGCGCGCCATGAGGCCCTGGGGCAAGTCGGTGAGCGCCACGAGCAACACGCGCCATACGCCACACAGGGCGTCGACGTCGGCATTGGCACGGTGTGATACCGAGTCACAGCCAAACAGATCGGCCATAAAAGACAGCTTGTGCGAGGCCAGGCGCGGAAGCGCGATGCGCGACAGCGCCAGCGAATCGATCCAAATATCGCTCACGTTGACGCCGCCTTTGACCGACTCGATAAACGAGCGGTCGAACGTGGCGTTATGTGCGATCACCGGGCAACCACCGACAAAATCGGCGAGAGCGGCGACGGCCTCAACGGCCGACGGGGCATCCGCCACGTCGGCATTTGTAATGCTCGTGAGCTCGGTAATCTCGGCGGGAATCAGCTGCTTGGGATGCACGAAGGTATCGAAACGGTCGACGATCTCGCGGCCCGAAAGACGGGCCGCCGAGATCTCAATCAGCTCATTGTCCTGCACCGAAAGACCTGTGGTCTCGGTATCGAGGACAATCACATCTTCCTCGATAAGGCCAAAGGACTGCGTTTTGGCGCATTCGGCTAGCGTGGCATAGGAGTCGATGACAAACTGCGGCGTTCCTGACGAAACCGCGTCCTCGATTAGCATGCAATGCCCGCTCGACGAAGGCCCATACGGATTAGGCTGTCACAGACCTGCGGGAACGTCATGTCGTCGGTGTGGCGGATCTCATCCGGATACAGCGACGTATCGGTCATGCCGGGAATGGTATTGGTCTCGAGGATGACGGGGCCGTCCTCACTCACGATAAAGTCGCTGCGCGAGATACCCAGGCAACCGAGAGCCTTGTGAGCGGCACAGGCAAGCTCCTGAGCACGAGCGTAATTCTCGGGTGAAATCTGCGCCGGAATGCGATGGATGTCTGTAGGGTCGACATACTTCACGTCCAGATCGTAGAACTCGCAGTCCTTGGGCTTACGAATCTCGACAATCGGCAGAGCGCGCACGTCGTCCTCGCCGTATACGCCGACGGTGATCTCGGTACCCTCGATACACTTCTCGACCAGCACTTTGTCGCCGTACTCAAACGCCTTGGCGATTGCCGCGGGCAGCTCGGAGGGCTCATGGACTAGGGAAATGCCATAGCTGGAACCGTTGACGGCCGGCTTCACAAAGCAGCGCTCGCCACAAACCTCGACGATACGATCGATATCGACTTCATCGCCCATCTCGAGCGCAAGGCCGGGGGCAATGGGGATGCCTGCCTTGGCGTACAGGAGCTTAGAGACCTCCTTGTCGGCACCGCAGGCGCTAGCAAGCACGCCCGAGGCCGTGTAGGGGATACCCAGGGTCTCCATGGCGCCCTGCATGGCGCCATCCTCGCCGCCGGCACCGTGCATGGCGATAAACGCCACGTCAAAGCCGCCGGTCGCCATGGTTACCATAAAATCATCGGCAGCCGTGTCGAGCAGCTCCACCGAAGTGTAGCCGGCCTCCTTCAAGGCAACCACGACGTTCTTTCCCGAATTGAGCGAGATCTCGCGCTCAGCGGAATGACCGCCCGCCAAGACCGCTACGTGCATGTTCTCTAGGCTTTTACCCGGCATGGGCAGACTCCTCCTCTATAATTTCTGCAGCTGATACCATATTGTAGCGATACCCTCTACGTTTCCCCAAAATCGAAAGGCTTCCATGAATCCCAGGACTAAATCTCAGGACATTCGCGACTTGAGCCAAAACGATATTCGCGAGCTCGTGGCCGAGCTTGGCCAGCCCGCCTTCCGCGCGAAGCAGCTCATCGAATGGGTCTTTGAGAAGAACGTTTGTTCGTTTGACGATATGACCAACCTTCCCAAGGCTTTCCGCGAGCAGCTTAAAGAGGCTTTTGCCTTTGACACGCCGACTGAACTCACCAAGCAGGTTTCCAAAGATGGCTCTCGCAAGTATCTGCTCGAGTACCACGACGGCGTTTCCGTCGAGACCGTCGGCATGCCCCGTCGTAACAAGCTTTCCGCCTGCGTTTCCACCCAGGCAGGCTGTGGCATGGGCTGTGCCTTTTGCGCTACCGGTCTCAACGGCCTCAAGCGCTCTCTGACCGCTCAAGAGATCGTCGACCAGGTACTTCATGTATCCAACGACTTTGGCGAGCGCGCCACGAGCGTTGTCTTCATGGGCCAGGGCGAGCCGTTTGCCAACTACGACGAGGTTCTCAAGGCGCTGCGAATCCTCAACGACCCCGATGGCATCGGTATCGGCGCTCGTCACCTCACCGTCTCTACCAGCGGCGTTATTCCCGGTATTCGCAAATTTGCCGACATCCCCGAGCAGTTCACGCTTGCCGTTTCCCTGCATTCCGCCATTCAGTCGACGCGCAATAAGCTCATGCCCGGTGTTAAGAAGTACACGCTGCTTCGCCTTCACGAGGCGCTTCAACTCTACACCGAGAAGACTGGCCGCCGCCCGACCTATGAGTATGCCATGATCGAAGGCGTTAACGATACGAATCCCGAGATGCAGGCGCTCTGCGACTTCTGCGAGGGAACGCTGTGCCACGTTAACCTCATTCAGCTTAACGATATCGAGGGTGGCCCGCTCAAGCCGTCGCCGATTCATAAGGTTGAGGATCTTCAGCGTCGCCTTGAGTCCCGTGGCATCGAGACCACGATTCGTAACTCCCGTGGTAACGATATTGACGCCGCTTGCGGACAGCTGAAGCAGCGCTTCAAAGTTCAGAAGAACGCATAGGGGAGTCGCACCCCAAAACGTTTCATGTGAAACATCGAACGACCCCGGTTGCAGGATATGCAACCGGGGTCGTTTCATTTATTGACCTGAATTTTGAATCAGCTGCTACTGGTCCCATTTTTACGGCCAAAATAAGGGGTCCTTGTCTCGTGAATCAGACAAGGACCCATCACAATATGCTAAGTAATTGTTAGGTACCTAATAGCCTACATTTTCCCATTGGTTGCTGACCCAACCCTGATTAATCTTGGGATTCTTCGTTACCTGAGCAGTACGCATTGCAACATCTTCTGTCATAACATCCATTTTCTTCTTGGATGTATCGACAATATCTTGCGCACTACGAAGCAAACGACCTCGAAGTTCATCGTCTGTCGCGATCTTATAGCCAGCAAAGGCACCAGCCGCGACAGTCGTCACCAATGCAATCGCTGTTAAACTCTTATTCCTCATCTTGGCCTCCTTGATCAAACTGAATCATTTCGCCAAGAATACGAGAGAGCTCTTCCTCGTCTTTAAACTCAATCTCAATCTTATTCTTTCCACGCGAGCTCTTCACACGCACGTTGGTATTAAAAACCTGACGAAGCACGCGGGCAGCCTTTTTAAAAGACTGAGGCGTTGCAGGCCTCGGCGTCTTAGGTGTCTCTCCGGCAGAAAACAACGGAGCAAGATTTTCTGTCGCTCTTACGGAAAGGCCCTCTGTAACAACTTTCTCTGCAAGTCGAATACGCGCGTCCTCATAGGGAACTGCAAGAATCGCACGTGCATGACCAGCAGTAAGTTTGCCCTCAAAAATCATCTGCTGAACTACTTCGGGGAGATCGAGAAGACGCAGCGAGTTTGTAATTGCAGAGCGTGACTTGCTTACTGCCTTCGACAATGCCTCCTGGGTCATCCCGCTGGCATCAATGAGTTGGCGATAGCCCTTAGCCTCTTCGACGGGATTCAGATCAGAACGCTGAAGGTTTTCGATAAGAGCAAGAGCCAGCATCTCTTCATCATTTACCTCTTTAATGATGACTGGCAATTCTTCAAGGCCAGCAAGCTTTGACGCCTGGTAACGACGCTCACCAGCGATGATCTCATAGCCGTTTCCATGCTTGCGAACCAAAAGCGGCTGCAAAACGCCATGTTCTTGGATTGACTCGCTCAACTCGCGAAGTTCAGTTTCGTTAAAGTGAATTCGCGGCTGATTAGGGTTGGGAACGATATCCTCAATAGGTAGTTTTGTTTCAGATGCGGCATTTGAAGCCGATGCTGCCGAACCGCCGGTCTCATACTCGGCCTCTGAGACCAAAGCATTGAGTCCACGTCCCAATCCGCCACGTTTCTTTACACTAGGCACGCTTGATCACCTCTTTTGCAAGGTTCATATATGCTTTTGCACCCTTATTTTGAGGTGCATAGGTAATTACCGGTTCTCCAAAAGACGGAGCTTCGGAGATTTTAACCGTACGGGGGATTAGCGTCTTAAACGCCTTATCACCAAAGTACGATTGAACCTCCTCAACAACCTGATTCGATAGTGAAGTACGCGAGTCATACATGGTCATAAGCACACCATAGGTGTCTAAGCCCTTGTTCAGCCGTGATTTGACCATCTTCATTGACTCAAGCAGCTTCGTAACGCCCTCGAGTGCGTAATATTCGCACTGGATCGGAATCAAAACGCTGTCTGCTGCGGTCAAAGCGTTGATAGTAAGCAGGCCGAGCGAAGGAGGACAGTCAATGAAAATAAAGTCAAACTCGTCCTGAATCGGCTCAAGCAAATCTTTGAGGCGGGTTTCACGAGCAATTGCGCTTACGAGCTCAATTTCCGCGCCTGCAAGTTGAATTGTAGCCGGAATAACGAATACCTTTTTACAATTTGTATCAAGAACAAGCGATTCTGCCGGCACATCATTCAACAATGCATCATAGATGCAGTGATCAAGGTCTTCTTTTTCAATTCCGAATCCACTGGTGCTGTTTCCCTGCGGATCAAAATCGACAATCAGTGTCTTACGACCCTGCTCACCCAGTGCTGCTGCAAGGTTTACAGCCGTCGTTGACTTACCGACGCCGCCTTTTTGATTGATGATTGCAATGATACGCGTGTCTTTTGCGCTCTTAGAACGCTTAACGTCACGAAATCCCACGGTCCCTCCTGGTGTGTATTAAAGTTGTCAAACGGAGGATGTTTCACGTGAAACATTCCGAATCGATATCAACCGCCATGTTTCACGTGAAACACTGCAAGTTGTTAGTATCCATTATGTTTCACGTGAAACATCTAGGCAAGCGGATTCTTCTTTGCCACGCCATTTGCACGAGGCAATGAGACAGATGCTGGATGACTCTTCTTAAGAACAATGAACTCCCTGTGACCCAAGCCTTCAGGCAAATCAATTGCGTCATTCAGAAGCAAAGTGAAGCCGCAAATCTTAGCTGCTGACATGCCGGAAGCAAGCTCCTCATCCGAAGGATTGCCCTTGGTTATAACAAATAGCCCTCCATCCTTCAGATACGGAGCCGCATACTCAACAAGAATCGGTAGAGGGGCCAGTGCGCGGGCGGTTACAACAGAGAACTGCTTCTTATGGCTTCGAGCATATTCTTCAAGACGATCATGAACCGCATGAGCATGTTTCAATCCAAGAGCATGGACAAAGGAATTAACCGCATCAACCTTCTTGCCAACAGAGTCAATATAAGTAGCTTTACGATGCGTGGTTATGGTTAATGGAATACCAGGGAAGCCCGCACCTGTTCCCATATCGAGCAAAGCTCCCTCAGGAGCCTTGTTGATATAGGGGAGCAAAACAAGTGAGTCGAGGATATGAAGTACTGCAGCATCTTCTACGTTAAGAATACGGGTGAGATTGGTTGTCTTATTTGTTTCTAGAACCAAATCCAAATGCTGAATACATTTCCTCAGCTCAACATCAGTTACGCTCAAGGAATACTCTTTGCAATAGGAAGTTAGACGACTCAACATCTCGTCAGCCTGCTGATCAGTAAGTACTAACAACGAAAGCTCCTTTCTGACAAAAATCAGTGTATCAAGAACTTTTGACAAAAAAAGGGGACGTGGAAACCACGTCCCCTTAGCATAAGCTCGAGAAGATTATCGAGCAACAATCACCACATGGCGATCAGGGTCAGAACCCTCAGAATGAGTATCGACGGCATCATTGCCACGAAGTGCAATGTGAACCAGTCGACGCTCGTAGGCATTCATGGGCGGAAGCGAAACACTCTTATGAGTGCGGATGGCACGCTCGGCAGCAGACTGAGCCATGGAAGCAACCTTATCCTGACGGCGACTCTTGTATCCCTCGACGTCCACTACAACCGGATACCTAAAGCCAAGCTTGCGGCTCACCAGCAAAGAGAACATAACCTGAAGAGCATCAAGGGTGCGACCATGACGGCCAATGAGAACAGCAAGGTCGGGAGCCGTTACATCCAAAATCAGCTCACCCTCGTCGCCCTCATACTCATCGATAGGAGAGTTGGCGGCATCGAAGTGCGAAAGGATGGAACGCAGGATGGAAATCGCAACATCGGCAATGGTGTCGAGCTCCTCATCGGTCAGCTCTTCACCAGCCTTGTAGCGCTGTGCAATCTCGGGATAATCGCCCGCGACCTGCGGGGCAACCTCCTCAAGCATATCCTCGATGATCTCTTCAGACATAACGTACTCCAAAAGTTAGGTACCTAAATAAGATTGATATCCCGTTACTTCTTCTTGTGCGGGCGCGGCTTCTTCTCTCGACGAATGACCTCAACCTGCAGCGGAGCGTTCTTAAGACGCTCCTCCTCATCGGCCTTCGCCTTGTCGATGACCTTCTGCGTCACAAAAATCTGCTGGATAACCTGCCAAGCAGACGAGACGTCGTAGTACAGCAGAACACCAACGGGAAGGCTCCAGCCCATCCAAAGCATCATGACCGTCATGACAACGGCCATCATACGCATGCTCTGAGCCTGCTGGCCGGTCTGGTTGCGCGACATATAGAGCTGCGGAATCAGGGTCAGGACGGCGAACAGGATCAGGCAAACCAGCGCAGGCAGTGCAACCATAAAGCCATCGGCAAAGGAAGCGCTCGGCGTGGTGGTCAGGTCGGGCAGGATGTTGAAGAACGAGAACGTGCCGTCGTTAAAGTACTGCGGCAGGTTGCGCAGCAATGTAAACAGGGCGAACAGGATAGGCATCTGAATCAGCAGCGGCAGACAGCCAGCCATGGGGTTGAACTTGTTCTCGCTGTAGAACTTCTGCATCTCCTCGGCCTGACGCTGGGGATCGTCGGCATAGCGCTCCTGGATCTCGAGCATCTTGGGCTGCAGCACCTGCATGCGAGCCGTCGACTTGGTCGACTTGAGCATGAGCGGCGTCAGCAGCAGACGGATGATGACCACCAGGATGATGATGGACAGGCCCCAGTCGACCGCAAAGGTCTGGATGAGCTTGAGCAGCTCGAAAAGGATGTTAACGATCCAATCCCACATGTAAGTTTTCCTCCGATAGCGAGTGCCCGCTAGGGCACAGGGTCATAACCGCCGACGTGCAGGGGATTGCAGCGAGCGATGCGCCTCACGGCAAGCCAGCAGCCTCTCAAAACACCGTACTTCTCAATCGCCTGGATGGCGTATTGCGAGCACGTTGGGTAATAAATGCAGGCGTCAGGCAATAAGGGCGAAATAACCTGTTGGTATATGCGAATAGGAGCGATGGCAACACGTCGCAAAACGTGATTGCTCATCGCTCCTCCCCGGCAACGCCGGCGCGTTTCATAAGCGAACGCAACGCCTTGTCCATCTCCTGCGGCGAGGAAACCCTCGTCTTGGGAGTTGCGAACAAGATGATGTCATAACCCGCAACGGGAAATCCACAGCTGCGGGCGGCCTCGCGCATCACACGCTTAGAACGGTTGCGCACGACAGCACAACCGAGCCGTTTAGCACCAACGAAGGCGACCCTTCCGGAGTCGCCTTCGCCAACCGATTCACATATGGTCATTCGAATCAGAGGATGATTGAAACGACGCCCCTGACTGAACACATGCTCGAAATCTTGCCGAGACTTAATAGTCTTCATGCGAGATGTGTGTATCGCTGCTAGACAGTGAGACGCTTGCGGCCCTTGGCGCGACGACGGGCGAGCACGGCACGACCACCCTTAGTGGCCATACGGGCACGGAAGCCATGGGTCTTGGCACGCTTACGCTTATTAGGCTGATACGTACGCTTCATCTTAAGTTCCTCCTGCTGCATTTCGAGTGTCCGCGGGGCGCGGACGCAGATATAGACACGTGAGCTTGAAGATTGTAGGGAAATCAATATTCAAATGTCAAGAAATCAAAGGTAAAAGGTTGCGTAGTTCACACGGTTCCCCCATAAGCACAACCGAAATTTACGCCTCATGGCAACTTTTCACGATATTTCATCGAGTTTTCAACAGGTCATGTTGGCAATGTTGAGAACTTTTCGCCCGTTTTCCAAAGTTTTCAACAGGTTTTGAAAAGTTGTCGAAAGATGAGAAACATTGCACGGTGAGCTACTATTTGTTCGAAACCTTTTGAAAGATTGCGAGCGGCATGTCTGACGACTTTTACACCATGGTCGATTCCGGAGACCCGGCACCCGACAACGAGCACATCACCGGCGTGCGCGAAGAGCGTGCAGAAGGCGAGCAGACGACCACGCAGGCGCCAAAAGCCATGTACGCCGCGCGCATCGCCGTCTATGACGACATGCTGTCGACACCGCGTGTGATTGTCATTGATCCGCAAGATGTCCGCACGTATTTGGAAGAGACGACCAACACCGTCTACCAGTGCATGAAAGAACAAGGTGGCCACATCTCGCTCATGGTCATCCGCGAGATTGTCGAAAACTTTATCCACGCGCACTTTGCCGAGCCCATCATCTCGATCCTGGACGGCGGAGACACCATCCGCTTTGCTGATCAAGGACCCGGCATCGACGACAAGGAACGCGCTTTCGACTTTGGCGTTACCAGCGCAAACAGCAAGATGAAGCGCTATATCCGTGGAACCGGGGCAGGGTTTCCCATGGTGCAGGAGTATTTGGAAAACGCCGGCGGTGCCGTATCCATCGAGGACAACATGGGCAACGGCACCGTGGTTACGGTAAGCCTGAACCCTAAACGCGTGCAGGAAATCGAGCGTGCCGGCGGACGCGGTGCTGCCGTGCGGCCAGAGACGGAGCAGCCCACATATCCCCTGCCGGGAGCTTTTGCGCAGCAGCCCATGGCAACGCAGCAGATGCAGTCCCCCGTGGGGCAGATGCAGCAGCCCGGAATGCTTCCTACACAAGAGCCCCAGGCGGCATCGATGTCGATGCCGCCAAGCATGCCAGAGGCCATGCCGCTGGCGGATCAGGATGCAGCAGCAATGCAGCAGGCGACGGGGGCACCGGGTGGCCAGCAAATGGGCTATCAGCCGTACCATCAGGGATATCCATATCAGCAGATGCCACAGCAGCAGTACAACCCCTGGGCCCAGCAGATGCCTCCGCAGCCTTACCAACAGTGGCCTCAAAGTTTTCAACAGCAAATGCCGCCGATGCAGAGTTCTCAACAACCAGCAGCTCAAATGATGTATCCTAATGCAGCAAATCAGTATGCGCAGCCACAACCGGACGTGTTCGTAAGCGATCGCGGCAACGCCGCGCTGGGCTATCTGGCGCAAAATCAAGCGTGCGGTGCAACCGATCTGGCGAGGGCGTTTGGAAACTCGGCCCCCACTTGGTCACGCACGCTCAATGACTTGGCGCAGGCCGGCTTGGTCATCAAGCATGGCCAGAAATACCATCTGACCGAACTCGGCGCCGCTCGCGTGCGAGCTCAGAGCTAAAGAACGGGAGAGACAGTGGACGAGGAAGCAAGCATCATCCTGGGGGATGCCATCGCCTTTTGCCAGCGCGACGGCCAAGATGCACGCCTCATCAACATGCTGGGACAATCGCGCGCCATAAGCCTGACCGAAGATACGCTCACGATCGAGGCCCCCTCGCGCTTTGCCATCGCGCAGCTCAAAAAGCATCAGCCGACTATTGAGGCCTATCTGGAAGAAATCGCCTTTGCACCGATTGCGCTCGACATCGTGGCACCGCAAGGCGCCGCGACGGAATCCACTGCAGCGACGGCGCCCGCCACGGCTCCCGCTGCTTCCCCGGCGGTGCCGGCCTCCGCAGGCAACGTGCCGACAATCGAGCACCAGCACAGCGATGTTTCCCGTGAAACCATGGCACCGTTGCCGACCGCTGCGGCGACGTCAACGAACGCACCCGTCACGCACATGCCCATCGCTCACGACGCAGCGGCGGGCGCGGATTCGGGCATCGCAATCAAGAACACGCTCTCGGCCGATGATTTTCGTCGCATGATGAACCAGATGAAGGGCGGAGCGCCGACTAAATCCACGCAAGCTGCGGCCCCCGCTTCACCCATGCCAGCGCCGACCGTGCCGGCCGAGCAGAAAACGGATGGAGCTCCACTCGCCGCGAACTCAAAATTTACCTTTGAGAACTTTGTCTACGGCCCCGAGAACAGCCACGCCTATCGCTCGGCACTCAAGTTTGCCGCCCTCGCGGACGAGCGCGGCACATGCACATCACTGTTCATCTACGGCAAATCGGGCCTGGGCAAGACGCACCTGCTGCTTGCCATCAAAAACGAGCTCGCCGAGAAGTCGCCCGAGATCAAGGTCAAGTACGCCAACTCCCAGGCATATCTGGACGACCTGATGACCGAGTTCGACCGCCAAAAGAAGAGCAACGCCCCCATCATGCAGGCGTACCACGGCGTGGACGTGCTCATCATCGATGACATCCAAAACATCATCGGCAAGCGCGCGAGCGTGGACTACTTTTTCCAGCTCATGGACGAGTTCATCCGCAACAACAAGAAGGTCGTCATCGCGGCAGACCGCGCCCCCAAGGACCTAAGCATGGACGAGCGTCTGACCAGCCGCTTCAACGCCGGAATGCTCTGCCTGGTCGCAGAGCCCAGCTACGAGATGAAATACAAGATCTTGCAGCGCTATTACGAGAACACCATCATCGCCGCTCCCGAGGCGGGCGACGACTCACTGCTGGCGGCCTATGGGGGCGACGGCGGGCACCTGACCGACGAGCACTTTAAACACATGGCCGAGGTCTCGGGCACCAACATCCGCGAACTCGAGAGCTTTTGCGAGCGCTGCGCCGGCGAGGCGGGCGACCGCGAGCGCGAGGGCGGGGAGCTCACCTTTGACGATATCGACGCCATTGCCAGCCAGTACTTCGACACATCGGCCAAAAAGATCAACGTGCAAACGGTTCAGTCCGTCATTGAAGAGCAGTACGGCGTGACGCACGAGGAGCTCATCGGCCCGCGTCGCAACGCCAATATCGCCAAAGCACGCCATATCGCTATCTACCTGGCTATCGAGATGTGCGAGATGACGACCACGGCGGTGGGCGCCGAATTTGGCAACCGCAACCACTCGACCGTCAGCACGAGCTACAAAAAGGTCCAGAAGATGATTCAGGAAGACCGCACCGTCACCGAAGACCTCAAGTCGCTGCGCGATAAAATAACACTGCGCTCGTAGGGAAATAGAGACACCTGTTGAAAACTTGTCGAAACCACGGGCATAAGGTGTCTAAAACCCAACCCGCGGTGATGAAAAGTTTTGCGCAGGTTTTGAACGTGGAAAACCACCCCTGTTGCACACAGGTTGCTGTCGATTCTCTTTCTGGGTCTGACCTGCGTCTTTGGGAGTAATCAACAGTTTCGTCAGTGCTATTACTATTATTAAGATATTTATATCTATAGAAAGGTATTAAAAGATGAAGTTCACCGTCAGCCAGAGCTCGCTTACACAAGCCATCGGCGTCGTTATGAAGGGTGTCGCTTCGGCATCCACCCTTCCCATCCTGTCGGGCGTGCTCGTTAAGGCCCAAAACGGCATCTTGGAATTCCAGACCTCTAACTACACCATCTCGATCCGTCATCGCATCGCGGCGCATGTCGAAGAAGAGGGCGAGATGGTTATCCCCTGTAAGATGCTCTCCAATATCACCAAGACCCTCCCCGATGCCCCGGTCACCTTTGAGCTGTCCGAGCGCCAAGTGCTGATTGGTTGCGAGAAGAGCTCTTTTAGGCTGAACACGCTCGATGCCAATGACTTCCCCGAGTTTCCGGCCTATGCCATCGAGAGTGCCGTGGAGCTGCCGACCGATATCTTGTCCGAGATGGTCAGCCGCGTGTGGCGCGTCACCTCGACCGACAAGGCCCGCCCCATCCTGGGCGGCGTGCACATGAAGGTCGAGAACAACACCGTTCGCCTGGTGGCGACCGATTCCTTCCGTTTGGCCGTGTGCGATACGCAGGTCGAGACCTCGACCCTCGAGGGTTCCTTTGAGCTCAACGTTCCGGCCGACGCCTTTAACGACGCGCTGAACATCATGGCAAGCCAGGCGACCATCATGATCGGGGCTACCGACACCCAGGTCGTCTTCGAGGCCGGCAACACCACCTACGTGTCGCGCCGCATCGAGGGCGTGTACCCCAACTACAAGCAGCTCATCCCCGATTCGTGCGTGACGAGCGTCAAGATCGACGTCGCCGCCTTCAATGCCGCCCTCAAGCGTGTTGCCGTTATCGCGAGCGCCAACCCCGCCGTCAAGTTCGAGATCGACGTCGAGAACGGGCAGATGGGCCTGTCTTCCATCTCCAACGACCAGGATCTGGCGCAGGAGACGATCGATGTCGAGGCCGAGGGCGAGTCGGGTACCATCGCCTTCAACTACCACTACATCTTCGGCTGCCTCAATGCCCTGTCCAAGGAGAAGGAGATCACGCTGGAGCTCAAGAGCTACTCGCAGGCGGGCATCTTCAAGTCCTACGACAAGATCAACTACCTGTACCTGGTCATGCCGGTCCGCATCTAGCGTTGCGCCATGACCATGTTCGCCCGCGATCTTTCCGTCGCGCACTACCGCAGCTTCGATAGCTATCGCCTTGCCCTGGACGAGGGCGTGACGATACTTGCGGGACCCAACGCGGCGGGAAAGACCAATCTCATAGAGGCGCTGCAGCTGCTGACGAGCGGCGCCTCGTTTAGGCATCCGACCGCCGCCGAGCTCGTCCATGACGGCGCGGACTCGTGCAAGGTTGAGCTGAGGCTCGAGGGCGACGGCCGCGTGCTTGATATGGGATTGAGCGCGGAGGACGGTAAGCGCTCGTTTAGCCGCAACGGCAAGAGATGCTCTGCCGCCGGTGTGCGCGGGGTCCTGCCGAGCGTGCTGTTTTGCCCCGACCATCTGGACATGGTTAAGCGAGGCGCCAGTGTGCGCCGTGCCGCCCTCGATGACTTTGGCATGCAACTGAGCGCACGCTATGCCGATCTTGCGAGCACCTATGGGCGCTGCGTGACCCAGCGTAACGCCTTGCTCAAGGAGGCCTGGTGCTGCCGCGAGATGCTCGGCGCGTGGAACGATTCGATTGCCCGCGCGGGCTCGGCCCTGCTCGTGCACCGGTTGGCCCTGCTCGACCGGCTGGCGGGCCATGTGCACACTGCCTACGGGCAAGTGGCGTCCGGCGAGGCCGCCAACGTGTCCTATGCGTCCACGCTGGGGGATTTGCCCCAGGTCGAGGATCGCGAAGAGCTGAAGGACTGGGCGTACGAGCGCATGCTGGCTGCCCTTGATGAGCACGCCGACGAGGAAATTCGCCGCGGCGTGACGTTGGTGGGACCGCATCGCGATGAGATTGAGTTTGCCGTGGCGGGTCGATCCGCCCGTTCATTTGCCAGCCAAGGTCAGCAGCGGACGTTGGTTTTGGCCTGGAAGGTGGCGGAGGTGGCCGTGGCTCGCGATGTCCTGGGCACCGCCCCACTGCTGCTTTTGGACGACGTGATGAGCGAGCTCGACGGCGAGCGTCGCGGCGCTTTTCTGCGGCTGATCGGCGATGATATCCAGACGGTCATAACCACGACCAACCTGGGGTATTTTACCGATGACCTGCTTGATCGAGCCAAGGTGGTGAGCATGGGTGAGACGTGCTAATTACGAGCGCGAGAGCGAAACGGTCGCCTTCAGTGGATTTTTAAACGCAGAGCGCCAGCGCATCCTGGCGGCCGCGACGCCTGAGCGCCGCGTGCAGATGGAGGCTGCAGAGGAATCTCGTGCGGTCTATCGCGCCTGGAATGCGGTGTGCTCGGGCACGCGCGAGGGGCGCCATGTGACGGGCCTGCGCTACCTGCCCGAGTCCAATGAGCTGCTGGTATATCTCGACTCGCCCTCGTGGACGCAGGAAATGACGCTGTTGCGCGAGATCATCCGCGCGCGCATGGAGCGCGCCGGTGCGCATGTGGACGGCCTGGTGTTCAAAACCACCGCGCCCGGTCACACGCCGCCCGCCGCCAAGGAGCGCCTGCGTCCGGCGACGACCGAGCGCCCGCCGGCTCCGCACGCCGACCTAAGTGAGGCCGAGCGCACCGAGATTGAGCGCCAAGTGGCGCCCATCGAAGACCAAAAACTGCGCGAGGCCCTCGAGAATGCCATGAGAGCCAGTGCCGAGTGGGCCAAGGGCGTGCAAAGCAAAAAAGAGCCTTAAATCGCATCTGGTGGCCTTGTAGAGCCAAATACCCTCGTTCCCGAGGGTATTTTTTTACGATAAACTAGTAAGGCTGTACACATTTTCTTGACTGAAGGAGGACGTGTGGCAAACGAAAACGATTACGATGGCGGCGAGATTAAGATTCTCGAAGGTCTCGAGGCCGTTCGTAAGCGCCCGGGCATGTATATCGGCTCGACGAGCGCCAGCGGTCTGCATCACCTGGTGTGGGAGATCGTTGACAACTCCGTCGACGAGGCCATGGCCGGTTTCTGCACCGAGATCCAGGTGACGGTCCACGCCGACAACTCCATCACGGTCGTCGACAACGGGCGCGGCATCCCCGTCGACGAGCACCCTGTTAAAAAGATCCCGACGCTCGAGGTCGTCATGACGATCTTGCACGCCGGCGGTAAGTTCGATAACTCGGCCTATAAGGTCTCGGGCGGCCTGCACGGCGTTGGCATCTCCGTCGTCAACGCACTGTCCAAGCGCGTGGTCGTTCAGGTTCGTCGCGACGGCAACACCTACGAGATGGAGTTCTCGCGCGGCAAGACCGTCAAGAAGATGGAGGTCGTGGGCACCTCGGATTCGACGGGCACCACCGTCACCTTCTGGCCCGACGACGAGATCTTCGAGACCTGCATCTACGATTTCGATACGCTGCACAACCGTCTGCAGGAGACGGCGTTCCTCAATAAGAACCTCAAAATCGTGCTGACCGACGAGCGCGAGGCGACTCCCCACGTGGAGGAGTTTTGCTACGAGGGCGGCATCATCGACTTCGTCAAGTTCCTCAACGAGGGCAAGGACGTCCCCGAGGCCTTTAAGGAGCCCATCTACATCGAGGGCAAATCGGACCCGGACGCGCCTGTGACCAAGATGGGCGAGGTCGAGGTTTCTCTGCAGTGGAATAGCGGTTACGGCGAGAACGTCATGTCGTTTGCCAACGACATCTACACCCCCGAGGGTGGCATGCACCTTGAGGGCTTCCGCACCGCGCTCACCCGCGTGATCAACGATTACGCGCGCAAGCAGAACCTGCTCAAGGAAAAAGACGCCAACCTGACCGGCGACGATGTGCGCGAGGGCCTTTCGGCCGTTATCTCGGTCAAGCTGCCCGATCCGCAGTTTGAGGGCCAGACCAAGGCCAAGCTCGGCAGCTCCTATATGCGCGCGCTCACACTCAAGATTGTGACCGACGGCCTTGCCGATTACCTCGAGGAGCATCCCAAGCCCGCTCGCGAGATCGTCAAGAAGGCGCAACAGGCCTGCAAGGCGCGCAATGCCGCCCGCAAGGCGCGCGAGGCGACCCGCCGCAAGAGCCTGCTCGAGACGGCGTCCCTGCCCGGTAAGCTCGCCGACTGCTCGGTGCGCGATGCCGAGCTGACCGAGCTCTTCATCGTAGAGGGCGACTCGGCAGGCGGTTCGGCCAAGGACGGCCGTCGCCGAGACATCCAGGCGATTTTGCCCCTGCGCGGCAAGATTTTGAACGTCGAACGCGTTGGTGACCATCGCGCGTTCTCGAGTGACACCATCCAGTCGCTGATTACCGCGATCGGTTGCGGCGTCACGACGAGTGCCGGCGACGGCGGCGACTTCGATATCACCAAGGCGCGCTACCACAAGATCATCATCATGACCGATGCAGACGTCGACGGTGCGCATATCCGCATCCTGCTACTGACGTTCTTCTACAAGTACATGCGTCCGCTGATCGATGCCGGCTACGTCTATGTTGCCTGCCCGCCCATCTTTGGCATTAAGGTGCGCAACAAGATTCACTACGTGTATCCCAACGGCCGCCAGCCCGAAGACGAGATCCTGCGCGACACCATCCAGAGTCTGGGCCTGAACCCCGACGATAACGACGAGGACGGCAAGGCCAAAGACGGCAAGATCACCAAAAAGCGCAAGGGCTATACCGTCCAGCGCTACAAGGGCCTGGGCGAGATGGACCCCAAGCAGCTCGCCTCGACGACGATGGACCCCAAGACCCGCATCCTGCAGCGTGTGTCGATCGAGGACGCCGTGGTGGCGGACCGCGCCGTGCGCGAGCTGATGGGTTCCGAGGTCGGCTATCGCCGCGAGTACATCGAGAAGCATGCACATGATGCACGATTCCTTGACGCTTAAGAGGAGGTAACGTGGCAGACGATATCAACAATAACGAGGGTATGGACGAGGCCGGCGATGCCGGTATGCCCGATGATCTGAAGCGCCTGCTTGCCCGTGCTGAGCAGGGCGAGGACGGCGATCCGGACGCCTATAACCCCGATGCCGATGATGATGAGGAAGAAGACGACGACGCCGAGCTCGAGGAGAGCTTTGGCGAAGTCGATCGCGGCGCCTCGGCCGGCGAGGATATCAACGGCGGCCAGCTCCAGATTTCGGAGTTCGGTCGCGAGATGAAGCAGTCGTTCATCGAGTATTCGATGTCGGTTATCACGGCGCGCGCCCTGCCGGACGTGCGCGACGGCTTAAAGCCGGTGCACCGCCGCATCCTGTATGCGATGAACGAGAGCGGCATCTACCCCAACCGACCGCACAAGAAGTCGGCCTGGACGGTCGGCGAAGTTATCGGTAAGTACCACCCGCACGGCGATTTCGCGGTCTATGAGGCCATGGTCCGCCTGGCGCAGTGGTTCTCCATGCGCACGCCGCTCATCGACGGTCACGGCAACTTCGGCAACATCGACGGCGACGGCGCGGCGGCCATGCGTTACACCGAGAGCCGCCTGGCAAAGCCCGCCATGGAACTGCTGCGCGACCTGCAGAAGGATACCGTCGACTGGCAGCCCAACTACGACGAATCGCTTGCCGAGCCCGTGGCGCTGCCTGCGCGCTTCCCCAACCTGCTGGTCAACGGCAGCCAGGGCATCGCCGTCGGCATGGCCACCAACATCGCCCCGCATAACCTCACCGAGGCGATCGAGGCCACCTGCTACCTGATCGACAACCCCGACGCCACCGTTGACGAGCTCATGCAGATCATGCCAGGTCCGGACTTCCCCACCGGCGCCATCATCATGGGCAGCGCCGGCATTAAGCAGAGCTACGAGACCGGCCGCGGCTCCATTACCGTGCGTGCTAAGGCACATGTGGAGTCCACCAAGACCGGCCGCAACCGCCTGGTCTTTACCGAGATTCCCTACATGGTCAACAAGGGCACCCTGCAGGAGAAGATCGCCCAGCTCGTCAACGACAAACGCATCGAGGGCATCTCGGATATGCGCGATGAGTCCAACCAGAAGGGCATCCGTCTGGTCATCGAGCTCAAGAAGGGCGTCATTCCGCAGGTCGTGCTCAACAACCTGTATAAGTACACCTCGCTGCAGACGACCTTTGGCGCCAACAACCTGGCACTCGTCAACGGCGTTCCCAAATGCCTGAGCCTGCGCGAGATGCTGCAGCACTACATCGACCACCAGGTCGACGTCGTCACCCGCCGCACCCGCTTCGACCTTAAGAAGGCCCAGGCCCGCGCTCATATCCTCGAGGGTTACCTGATGGCCCTTGACCATATCGACGAGGTCATTAGCATCATCCGCTCCTCGCAGACCGACTCCGAGGCCAGCAGCCGCCTGATCGAGCGCTTTGGCTTTACGCCCGAGCAGACCACGGCCATCCTCGAGATGAAGCTGCGCCGCCTGACCGGCCTGGAGCGCGACAAGATCCAAGAAGAGTTGGACGGCCTGCGCCGCGCCATCGCCTACTACGAGGACCTGCTGGCGCACGAGGAGAAGATCCTGGGCGTCATCAAGGAAGAGATGCGCGAGATCTCCAAGAAGTTTGGCGACAAGCGCCGCACCGAGATCAGCCAGGTTGAGAAGGACCTGGATGTCGAGGACCTCATCGCCGACGAGGATATGGTCGTGACCATCACCCACACCGGCTACGTTAAGCGTATCCCGGTTGCCGCCTACCGTGCCCAGAAGCGCGGTGGCAAGGGCGTGTCGGGCGTCAACCTCAAAGAGGATGACGTTATCGATGAGATGTTCATCGCGTCCACGCACGAGTACGTGCTGTTCTTCTCGAGCAAGGGCAAGGTCTATCGTCTGAAGGTGCACGAGCTGCCGGTGGGTACGCGCCAGGCGCGCGGTACCGCGATCGTCAACCTGCTGCCCTTCGAGGAGGGCGAGAAGATCGCGAGCGTCATCAGCTGCCGCGAGTTCCCGGCCGACGAGTACCTGATGTTTGCCACCAAGAGCGGTATGGTCAAGAAGACCGTGATGAGCGCATATGACCGCAGCCGCCGCGACGGCTTGATCGCCATCAACCTGCGTGACGATGACGCGCTGCTGAACGTGCGCCGCGTGCGCGAGGGTGACAAGATCATCCTGGCCACCACCGCGGGCAAGGCGATCATGTTCTCCGAGGAGCAGGTGCGCGCCACCGGCCGCGATACCAGCGGCGTTCGC
This sequence comes from Collinsella sp., assembly GCA_036304905.1. GTDB lineage: Bacteria > Actinomycetota > Coriobacteriia > Coriobacteriales > Coriobacteriaceae > Collinsella. Next base: position 44,802 of record JAXIXR010000019.1, read on the forward strand.
GGTATCGGTATGAAGGACGGCGTGAGCGTTCTGGGCATGGAAGTCACTAACGGCAACGGCGATCTGTTCGTCATCACCGAGCGCGGCTACGGCAAGCGCACGCCGGTCGCGGACTACCCAGAGCAGAATCGCGGCGGCCAGGGCGTCTACACCATCCAAATGACCGAGCGTAAGGGTAACCTCGCGGCCATGAAGACGGTGGGCCCGCAGCACGAGCTGTTCATCGTGACGGAGGGCGCGACGGTCATTCGCGTCAAGACCGACGAAATCAGCCAGACTGGCCGCGCCACCCAGGGCGTCAAGATGATGACCGTCGACGACAACGACCGCATCTGCGCCGTAGCCCGCATGACGGCCGCCAAAGAGAAGCCTGAAGGCGAAGCCACAGAAAACGGCTCTGCCCCCGAAGAAACCCCTGTCGATCTAGGCGACGGCAACGACATGCCAGAAGATCTCCTAGACGAGTAAGAGACCCTAGCTGGTAAGAATTATCAGACCCCATATATCGGCGGTCGGCGCACTGCGCGCCGGCCGCTTTTTTGAAAACCTTGGGACCCCATGGTCGCCGGGCTGGCGAGATGGTTTTGGTTTGTCGCGAGTTCCGCACGCAAAGAAGGCCACTTAATGTGGCCTTCGTCTTGCGCAGGACTGTCCGAGCAGCAAACCAAAACCATCTCGCCAGCCCGGCGACCATCCCTCCCAAAGATTTTCAAAAAAGTTGTTGACGCGCGCGTAACGACTCGTCTAATATATCCCTTGCGCGATGGACCTGTAGCTCAGTTGGTTAGAGCGTCCGGCTGATAACCGGGAGGTCACAAGTTCGAATCTTGTCAGGTCCACCACTTTCTTTCGCAATAAACACCCCAGCGAGAGCCGAGTCGCCGCTGGGGTGTTTATTACTGTCTCCGTGGGGGTTTAGCTCAGCTGGGAGAGCGCGGGCTTTGCAAGCCTGAGGTCAGGGGTTCGATCCCCCTAACCTCCACCATGATGGACCTGTAGCTCAGTTGGTTAGAGCGTCCGGCTGATAACCGGGAGGTCACAAGTTCGAATCTTGTCAGGTCCACCATCAAAACTGTGAAGAGCCCTGGGGCGTTGCCTCGGGGCTTTTTTCTTGTCTGCGATAAATCTCATTTTGGTTTTGTGTGCTGTGCGAAAGATTGGGTAGTATAGCTATTCAATGCGGCGGGCTGCCGCGTGTTAACCGCTACGTACCGGAGGTGTTCCATGGTTCGTGTCGACATAGAGACCATCGTCATGGCCGCCGGTCCCGTGCCATCGCTTATTGTGCTTCGTGAGCGCAGCAGCAAATCGGACTCGCCCGCGCCGCTGCGTTTCCTTTCCATTCAGACTGGTTCGTTTGAAGCTGCTGCCATTAGCCGTGGCATCGATAGCGGCCGCGCCGAGCGCCCGATTACCCATGACCTGTTGCTCGATACTGTTGGCGCCCTGGGCGCCAAACTCGAGCGCATCGAGATCGTTCGCGCCGAGCCGCCGGTGTTCTACGCGACAATCGTCGTACTGGCCGATGGCGAGGAGCGCAAGATCGACGCCCGCCCCAGCGATGCCATTGCCCTTGCCGTGCGCAGCAATGCTCCCATGTTTGTGGAGGACGACATCATGAATCGCCTGGGCACTGTTTCTACCCGCGCCGAGGAAGTCGACGACGAGCAGGAGTTCGAGAAGTTCGACGAGTTCGTCCATACGCTCTCCCCCGATGATTTCTAAATGCGGGGCGTTCAGGTTGTGGAGCGTTCGCTGATGGCCGGCGGCATGTCGGCCGAGGCAGCGGCTATCGCGCGCGAGGCCCAGATGCGCTCTGAGGCTTCTGAGGCGGCGCGCATTGCCTATGTGACGCAGGCCCGCACGCTTCGCGAACGCCGCGGCTCGTTTATCAAGATGGTTGTCATCTCCGCCCTTGTCGCGGCAATCTGTTCGCGCCTTCGTGGTACAGTTGGTGCGCTTGGGTTTTCGATCTCTACGGGCCTGGTGATCTGGGGTGTGGTCGACGCGGTAATGCTGACCAGTCAGATCAAGGTGCTCGACAAGCGCGCGATGGATATGATGCGCGCCCGCGACGCTGCCGCCAAGATCGCCGCCGAGGCACAGGAACTGTAACGATGCCGGACTCGATGGGAAGGTCTAAAGATGGCACAGGATATGCAGGACGCCGGTAACGTCTCCGCCGAGCTCGACGCCATGGTGTGTGACCTGATTGGTGCGTTCTTGGACGACCTTGCCGCCGGCGAGAATCCGGGCGTAGTTGTGGCGATTGAGGACGCTGCTTCCAACCGATATCTGGCGGCGCTCGACGAGGACGGCGAAGAGGCGTGCCTCGAGGCGGCCACCAACTTTATCTCCGAACACAAGATGGGTCTTAAGGACGAGGGCCTGGGCCGTATCGCCCGATATGCCATCGGCTACACCGGCTGCGTCGAGGTTGACGGCGGCTATCACGATGCTCTGCTCGTGAGCTTCTTCGAAACCACGCTCGAGAGCGGTTTTTCGGCATATGTGCTGTATGAGGGCATGGGCGCCGGCGATGGTTTTATGTGGAGCGACCCTGAACCTGCAGGTGAGGAAACCCCTCTCATCTAAAATCGCTAAAATAAACGAGTTTTCGGTAAAAGGCTCAATATTCCCGCTGAGCGTTGTATCGCTGGGCGGGCCGCATACGCGTGCCGTTTGTATATGGATAGAAGATAGGGGAACTACATGCGCGTAGACAATCTGAGGAACATCGCCATCATCGCTCACGTCGACCACGGCAAGACGACGATGGTCGACAAGCTCCTGCGTGCCACGGACGCCTTCCGTGCCAACCAGCAGGTCGAGGACCGCGTCCTGGATTCCAACGACCAGGAGCGCGAGCGCGGCATCACGATTCTCGCCAAGAACATCTCTATCGAGTACAAGGACGTCAAGATCAACGTCATCGACACCCCGGGCCACGCCGACTTCGGCGGCGAGGTCGAGCGCGTGCTGCGTATGGCCGACGGCGCCCTGCTGCTGGTCGACGCCTTTGAGGGCCCCATGCCCCAGACCCGCTTCGTGCTGCGTCACGCTATCGACACCGGCCTCAAGATCATGATCGTCATCAACAAGATCGATCGTCCCGGCGCCAACCCCGAGAAGGCCTACAACGACTGCCTGGACCTTATGGCCGACCTGGGCGCCACCGACGACCAGCTTGAGTTCGCCATGGAGCACGTGGTCTATGCCAGCGCCATGAATGGCTTTGCCCGTCTTGACCCCAACGACGGCAATATGGACATGTACCCGCTGCTCGATATGATCATCGACGACATGCCCGCCCCCGAGGTTGACGAGAACGCCCCGCTGGCCATGCAGTGCGTGACCATCGACCACTCCAACTTCGTTGGCCGTATCGGCATCGGTCGCGTGTATTCCGGCGCCATCCATCAGGGCGACCAGATTCTTGTTGTGAAGAACGACGGCTCCAGCGCCACCGCTACCGTCAAGCAGCTCTTTACCTTCGACTACCTGGGCCGTACCGAGTGCCAGGAAGTCGGCGCCGGCGACATCGCTGCCGTCGTGGGCATTGACCGCACCGATATCGGCGATGTCTACACCGACCCCGAGAACCCCGTCGAGCTCGAGCCCATCGAGATCGACCCTCCGACCCTGTCCATCGTCTTTGAGGCTTCGACCTCCCCGCTCGTCGGTCGCGACGGCGACATCGTAGGCGCCCGTCAGCTCAAGGAGCGCCTGTTCAACGAGGCTGAGAACAACGTGACCATGAAGATCGAGGAGCTCGAGGACAAGAGCGGCGTCGAGGTCTCGGGCCGCGGCATTCTGCACCTGTCCGTTCTGATGGAGTCCATGCGCCGCGAGGGCTTTGAGTTCCAGGTCGGTCGTCCCCGCGTTCTGTTTAAGAAGGACGAGAACGGCAACAAGATGGAGCCCGTCGAGCAGGCCGTCGTCGAGTGCCCGGACGAGTACTCGGGCAAGGTCGTTGAGGTCTTCGGCACCTCCGGCGGCATCATGACGAGCATGGACACCTCGGGCATCGTGACGCACCTCGAGTTTAAGATCCCGACCCGCGGCATCATGGGTCTTAAGAACCGCATCATGAACGTCACCCACGGCGAGGGCGTGTTCTACCACACCTTCCTGGAGTATGGTCCCTACGCCGGCGAGATCGGCAACCGTCAGAACGGCGCCATGATCTCCATGACTACCGAGAAGGCCGTTGCCTACGCTCTGGGCACGCTGCAGGAGCGCGGTCAGCTGTTCGTTGAGCCGGGCACCGAGTGCTATGAGGGCATGATCGTGGGCGAGCGCAGCAAGGCCGGCGACATGGTCGTCAACATCGCCCGTACCAAGAACCTGGGCAACCAGCGTTCCTCGACCTCCGATATCTCCGTCCAGCTGGTGCCGCCCCGCACCTTCTCGCTGGAGGAGGCGCTGGAGTACATCGCCGACGACGAGCTGGTCGAGATTACTCCCAAGAACATTCGTCTGCGCAAGCGTCTGCTCAACGCCACCGACCGCAAGAAGGCCGCCGTCCGCGCCGGTCAGGTCAACAAATAAGCGCTGGTCTTTATAGCGTCTAACAAGAAAGGGCGTCGACCGTGATGGTCGGCGCCCTTTTTGGTGCAAGGGGGACAGGTTCGCTTGCACCACGGTGGGGGCGGCTATCCCCTCCGATCGGCTTTCTGGTCAAAGTTAAGTTGTTTAAACATATACATAATTCCACAGGATATAACCGCTTTGATACAAAACCGTTAACAGGTAAATATCAACTGGTATTAAATTAAAATACCTCTTTACCTGCGGTTTACATGACTGGTATCTATATTGTATTTTATGCATGTGGCATAGACGAACCGTCTTAGAAGTTGCCCCCAATGGGTTCTTGCAATGCGCTAGGTAGGTTCACGTAGATGTTGGGGTTTGTGTTCGATCCGACGATTCGCCGTATTCCACACTGTGTTGTAGGAATTAGGGGACAACTATGGACGCACACCGCTCACGGTCGCTGGGTATGGCGGCCCTGATTTTCATTTTGATTAGCCTCACCGTCGCCGTTTTTCACGGCGCCGCCCCCGTGCGCGCCGAGGACGTGACGACGCCGATTGCGATTGATGAGACGACGGCGGACGTTGCAGTTGAGCTTTATACCATTGTCGAGAACCGTAAAGTGCCTTTGGGCAATACTGCCGTGCTTTCGACCGACACGCTCTACGGTTCGTTTAATGCGGACTTTAAGCCGGACCATAACCCGAGCGCGACGCAAAATGTTGCGGAGTACTCTCTCCCGAGCAATGTTAAGTTATTGAAGGATGAAGGCGGGCCGCTCTATGACGGTCGGGACAAAGTGGCTGGCACTTGGAAGTGCGAGAACAATAAGCTGATTTTCACTTTCGACCAAAATTGGATTAATGAGTATCCATCCGAAGTTCACGTTGCCGCTAATTTTTCATTCAAGCTGGCAGACGAGAATGTTGGCTCCGGTGACACAACGAAAGTCAATTTTCCCGGAAAGGGCGAAATCGACATTGTGACAAAAGATGGCGATGTGACGGGAACGAAAGCAGGGCAGTTCAAGCAATCCGGCGGCGAGGGAAAAGTTACCTGGACTCTCACGCTCAAGGTTGAGTCATATGCTCACGACGTCTGGATCACAGATGAGCTGGGTAGCAATTTTACATTTGTGCCTGGGTCGTTTAAGTTGAACGGTGATGCGCTCGACCAGCAAGTGAGCATTAGCGGACAGACCGGCGGACAGACCGCGCGTCTGAAACTTGGCGACTTGTCCAGGGGGACCCATACGATTACCTATGATTCGGTGTTGAATCCGAACGTATCTGTGAGCGACAAAGAGTGGATCAATCGCCTCGACGGTTCAAAAAACAATGCCTCCTGGACATGGGACCAAAACCGTGACGGCAAATTAGAGAATCCAGTCTCAGCAAATGATTTCCGCTATGACATGATCAAGAAGGATGGCGGCGAAGGAACGCCGTCCGATATTAAATGGACCGTTACGCTCAACAACGGCGATATCAAGGCCGACATGAATGGCTATAAATTTACCGATACGCTGGATGACAAACAGACTTATACGGGTGAATACGTTGTTTATAAGGGGCTTTACGGCGAGAATAAGATTGGCGGCGGCAATCTCGATGGTTCTACCGACAAGACGTTCAGCTATACGTTCTCAGGTCTATCTGACGCGGATAAGTACCAGCCCTATCGCATTGTTTATCACACCCAAATGAAAGATCAAGACTCGTATGACACGGTGAGCAACAGTGCGAGTATCTCGCGCGACAATTCCGTTTCCGGCACGGGCACCGGCACGTTTACGCCGAAGTTGGTGGGGACGCAGATTATAAAGAGACTTGTGAAAGCATCCGATGCGGCGACAACAGGTCAGGCAACCTGGAAGCTCCAGATAGCACTGGGTTCCATTGTTAATGCAATGAATCCATCAACGGTCAAGGTTTACGATACGTTTCAGACGGCCTGGAACCAAAATATCGGCCCAGACGTCGACAGCTATTCTATTAAAATCGGCGATGTCCCTTTGGAGAAGGGCGTCGATTGGTGGTTCGAAGACGGTAGTGGTTCAACGTCGTTTGGAACCAAGAAAAACTTCAACCTGTTCATTCGGATAAGCGACGAGGTGAAGAACGCGCTCAAAGATAACCCGGATGCGATAATTACTTATAAGACAAAATCTGATGCGCTTCCTGGCTGGTACTCCAATTTTGCATCAGTGGAAGTAAGTGGTACTAAATATTTCACGGACTATATCTATTACTATGTCGATGCAAACTCGACTCCTGGGGTTGAGAAACCCTCTGCGGAAACCGCTGTCTCTTGGAATGGGGATTTCGACTGGAACAAAATCGACGGGTCTAATGAGAAAGGCGCCTGGATTGTCGACTGGACGGTATACGCGAATCGCCAGAAGGGCAATAAGGGCGCAAATGGCGAGTTTGAATATTACGGCGCCGGCAAGCTAAATAACCAACCACTGAACGTCGTGGACACGCTGCCGAGCGGTATGAGCTATGTGCCGGGGTCTGCAAAATACTCACTGATCCAGAATCCGTATGACCAGAAAGAGTATAACGGTACCGCTCAGCGAGCGAAGACCGTCGCCGACAATTTACCTTTTGCGAGTGGTGGCGTCAGTGATAACAAAGGCACCGTTACCTTTTCCATCCCCACGACGGCGCTTGGCAACTATGCTGGTTACGCCAAACTTACGTATCAGACGGCGGTCAAGCGCGGCGAGCTTGACACCTCCACAAATGAGGTGAAGTTCACCAATTCTGCCCGTGCCGAGTCGGGCAATAAGGATTTCAAATCCGGTAGCGGCACCGTCACCATTAAGAACAACGTGCTGCAAAAGACCGGCGCGCAAGTCGCTAACAGCAACCGCATCAAGTACACCATCTATGTTAACGAATCGGCGGTTAACCTTAAGAGTGACAGCGACTATCTCGAGCTCTTCGATATTATGGACGCCAAATGCACGTTGGTGTCAGATTCGGTCAAAGTGTCCCAACACAACGGAGCGGGCTGGAGTTTGCTTAGCTCGAATCAATACAGTGTCGGCGCCGAGACTATTCCCGATCAATCGGGCTCGACTTGTACAAAGATGACGCTTACGGTGCCCGATAAGGAGTATCTCAAGGTTGAATACGAGGTTATTCCTGCTGGCAATACGGGCGAGCATGTTTCTTTGACTAATCAAGCGTCTCTTGAGGGCGTTTCCGAGGGCGATACCGGCTATACAGGGGACTGGGAAATTCAAGAGCTGAATGGTTCGGCTGGTGGTAGTGGTTACGGTGTCACAGTGACCAAGGTTGACTCGAGCTATATCACAAAGAAGCTGTCCGGTGCTGAGTTCACGCTCTGTGAGGTTGATATGGATTTGGCTTTGACTTCGGACCTCGCTTCTGCGAAAAGTGAATTCCAAAGAGCAACGACAGGCGACAGCGGCACGGCGACTTTCGGCACCGCTGCAAAAAGGATGGAAGCTTGTAAGCTGTATTGTCTTGAGGAGACCAGTGCACCTAGCGGCTATAACGCCATCGCTAAGCCGGTGTGGATTATGCTCAAGGGCAGCAATGAGGGCAACTATCAGGAGGCCCTTACTAAGGTGGGGGAGCTGAGGGCAAAGGGCGTCGACATTGACGCCCCAACGCCGAATACCAATATCACGGTCTATGATTCGCCCTACAGTGGCCAAGCTACGATTTCCGCCAAGAAGGTGCTCCAAGGCTCGACGCTGCAGGAAGGCCAGTTCAAATTTGTGCTCAAGGATGCTAGTGGCAAGGTTCTTCAGACCACGAAAAATGGCGCAGATGGTGACATCAACTTTGTCCTGGATTACACAAAGACGGGAACCTATACGTACTTTATCTCCGAGGTCGTCCCCGAGGGCGCCGAGAACAACGTCAAGGATCACATCACCTATGACGTAATCGAGCATAGGGTTGAGGTTGACGTGGGGAAAGGCGACAGAAAGCTTGAATCCATCGTCACCTACGACGGCACCGACCCCTCGACCCCGCCGACTTTTACCAACAGGTACTCGACCACGCTTCCTGAGGCGGGCGGTGCTGGCTTGACTATGACGTATCTGGCCGGCGCTTCGATGCTGTGTTTTGCTGCGACATGGATGCATGCTCGTCGCCATCGCGATCAGGGTCGAGGTGGTCGCCGTGAGTAGGCTTTGGCGCCGCTTGTTGGCCGTGGCGACGATAGTTACGGTCGCTATGCTCTCTTTTGCGATGCTGCTCGGGACGGCTCATGCTGCCGATACCGGTGCCATTACGGTGGACGGTACAGTCGCGACTCGGTATGACGCGTACCGGATCTTTTTGGCGACCGTTGCCGACGATGACGATGCCGGCCAAAAGGTCGCAACCGATGTAGCGTGGGCAAACGACGCAGTTCGCCAGGCTGTTCTTCCCGTGCTTCATGATGCTGGACTTGATGGTTCGGCATCGACGGCGCAAGCGGCGGCCGCATGGATGAATGCCGACGGGCACATGACGACCGCGCTGACGGCAAAACTTGCCCGCGCAATTGTCAAAGCAGGCGCCGTGTCCGCGGCCCTTAACGCGGGCACGACGGCCGAGCTGCCCTGCGGTTACTGGCTCATCGTCGCCGACGACGCCATCGCCCAGGGCGAGGCCGGCACCGCGCCGATCGTGGCCCTGGTCGGCGGCAGCGCCGTCACCGTCAAGCCCAAGGCGGCGACCCCCAAGGTGTCCAAGCATGTGCTGGAGGACGGCACCGCCGCCTGGCAGAAGGCCGCCGATGCCACGGTCGCCGACGACCTGTACTGGCGCCTCTCTGCCACGGTCCCGGCGGGCCTTACCGCCTACGACACCTATACGGTGCGGTTCGTCGACACCATGGGCGCGGGGCTCGACCCCTCCAAGGTCGCCGCGAGCATGCGCGTGTACGTGGCGGCGGGCGCGGGCGGCGGCTTCGACGCCGTCGCATGTGAGGGCGGCAACGCCAGCTCGACGCCGGCTAAAGGGTGGACAGACATTACTTCACAGTGCAAGGTCTCGACCGA
>JAXIXR010000020.1:0-121133 GCA_036304905.1 Collinsella sp.
CGCGCGAGGACGGAGGGCCGGAGTGGGGCGACAGGGCCGTGTGGGAGGACCTCCACCACAGGGACCCGTACCCGTTCTGGCTGGATTAATGGATGGAAACGGATGTTCTATCGGGACACACATTTTGTCCTATAAGCCTAATAAGCGCCGATTTGCATCGGCATAGATTGCCACGCAACAGGGGTTGACTCCAAGCCAGACTGGAGTCGACCCCTGTTTTCGTTTTTAAAGGTTGCCCGCAGGCACCATGGGTGCCAACATGCGCTTCAGCTTGGCTGGTTTATTTGAACATAAGCTCGACTATTCCCGCCCAAACCGCTTTTTCATCAATATCCTCACCTTGAGCGACCGTATTGCTTGCTCCCTCCAGAACGGTATAAAGAATTTGTACGTAGAGCATTACGTCGGCGCTATCGGAAAACGCGCCAATCTCTACACCATGAAGAAGGATGTCTTTAAGCGCATTCATGGTTCGTTTGGTCGCCGTCGCTTGACGTTCCTGAACTGCAGGAATTCGATTTGCTTGAACGCTAACCTCGGCCAGCACGCGCCGGCGCTTTTCATCGCTTCGATAGCCACCTATAACTGAATTGCCGAGCTCGATAAGCGCGGCCTTGAACCCGTCCCTATCGACTATTAGCGAGTAGTCGCGCTGATAGTCAATGGTCGGAAACATGCTGTCCAAGAGCGTAGTGAAAATCTCCTCTTTAGAGGGAAAGTAGTAGTACACCGACGGCTTGGATATACCGACAAAGTCGCAAATCTTTCCGATAGACGCTTTGTCATAACCGACTTCTGCCACAAGATCGTACATTGCGTCCAATATTTTTTTTCTTGTGCTCACGCTGCATTTCTCCATCGCAAATCACTTCCGCACTACCAACATTATTAAGGATGGCAACGGAACATCAATTCGTGTCCAAACATGACCACTATATACGGTGAACGGTATGTATCAGTAGGCGAGCGGCAATTATTCAAAACTATCTACCGAACGGTAGGTATAGTAGTACTATAGCAGGTGAAACCCCGCTATTGTCGCGGCCGGACAGCATCGCGGGAAACCCGACGGAAGGACCAACCATGTACGAGAACTATCGTATGCCGGGCGAGTTCGAGAAGCGCTCCAACGTCTATGTGACATGGCTTCCCGATTACATCCGTGCAGAGGGCTATGATAACCGCCAGCCCTGCGTTGACGTGATCAAGGCTCTGCTCGAGTATGGCGACGTTACGGTCAACCTCAATTGCGGTACCCCCGGCTCCTATGAGGAGGCTTGCTCGCGCCTGAAGGAGGAGGGGGTTGATCTCGATCGCATCGAGATCACGCAGTTCGAAGACTCCAACTTCTATGTCCGCGACAACGGTCCCAGCATCATGGTCGACGACAAGGGCCATTCTTATATGGTCAACCCCGCTTGGACCTATTACGGCGTGTGGGACAAGAACTCCCCGGAGTGCCAGTCCGCACGTAAGGCAGCGGTTCACATGGCGGTTGCGCTCGGTTGCTTCGATATCGTCAATTCCGAAATGGTTTCGGAGGGCGGCGACCGCGAGTTTGACGGTCACGGCACTCTGATCGCAATCGAGGACACGGAATGCCGCAAGCGTAATCCCGAGTTCACGAAAGAGGAAGTAGAGGCCGAGTATAAGCGCATCTACAACCTCAACAAGGTTATCTGGCTTCCGCAGCCTATGCTCGAGGACGACGACTATCGACTGGGCATCCTCGACGAGAAGGAAGACGGAACTCCCGTCTTTGGCATGAGCTTTGCAGCTCACATTGATGAGATGTGTCGCTTTATCACTCCGAACAAGATTCTTCTTGCCGAGGTGTCCGATGAAGAGGCAGCCTCGAGCAAGGCTGGAGCAGAGTCTCGTCGCCGCATTGAGGCAGCCTACGAGATCCTGAGCAACGAAACGGACTGGGAGGGCAAGCCCTTCGAGATCGTTCGTATGCCCACCGCCGAGCCTATTGAAGTCGTTATCGCCCCTGGCGATGAAGATTACGAGCTCTATAAGGGCTTCATCGACGAAATGGGCGGCAAGTTTATGGATGGCACCCCCTGGCCCGAGGGCCCCGTCCACTTCTACGCCGCAGCGAGCTACTGCAATTTCCTGATTTGCAACGGCGTCGTTCTTGGCCAGCGTTATTACCACGAGGGCATGAGCGAGGTCGTGAAAGAGAAGGACGAGCAGGCCAAGGAAGTTCTTGAGAGCTGCTTCCCCGATCGCAAGGTCATCATGATTGATTCCCTCGCGCTTAACCTGTCCGGCGGCGGCGTGCACTGCTGGACTAAGGACGTGGCGGCCAGTCGTTAGTGAGCCTTAGAGCCTGCGCTCTTTGGCTTAGGCGCCACATGTACCGCTCCCCGAGGGATATCCGTGTTTTCCTCGGGGACACATTCAACAATAATTTTGATAATAATTCGAAAGGAAATAGGCATGAACAACAGCCTCCGCGGTCGCGACTACATCAACATCCATGATCTTTCCTCCGAGGATTTCCGCTATCTCATCGATCTTGCCTGGAACCTTAAGGCTCAGAAGAAGTCCGGTGTCGACCAGCACTACTTCCCCGGCAAAAACGTCCTCGCCAACTTTGAGTGGGGCTCGACCCGTACTCGTTGCGCATTCGAGACCTCCTGCAATGATTTGGGCATGGGCTTCACTTATCTGACCAACTCCCACATGGGTGACTGCGAGACCGTCAAGGATGCCATGCGAGTCTTTAACGGCATGTACGATCTCATCGTCTACCGCGCACAGAAGGACGAGCAGTTCCTCTATGACGTCGCCGACCTGGTTGACATCCCGGTCATCAATGCCCTTACTCTCGGCGATCACCCGACTCAGATGCTCGCTGACGCTCTTACGATGGAAGAGCAATGGGGCGGTTTGCGTACGAGCCGCGGCAAGAAGATGGCTTTCGTTGGCAACTGCGCCGGCGCCCCAGTGTGGTATGGCCGTCTGTGCGCTATGCTCGACATGGACTTCCTCGCCATCGGCCCCGACGACCTCCGTCATCAGATGTGCAAGGAAATGATCGAAGAGGTGGAGGCCTGCTACGCCAAGTACGCTCCCAATAGGACCTTTACCATCACCTCTGACCTCGATGCCCTGGATGGCGTTGACGTTATCGTTACCGAGGAGTGGCGCTACATCAACCCCGAGTGCGGCGAAGAGGTTCTGGATCCCGACGACTACAACTCCTGGTTGGGCGATGCCGAGTCTTTGTACCCCTATCGCGTCACCAGCGAGCTGTGCAAGCGCACCAACAATCCCGACATCTTCTGCATGCATGAGCTTCCCTCTGTCCATAACGCAGATCACCGTGTCGGCAAAATGCTCCTCGACCAGTGCAAGAACGACCTCCATCGCGAAATCATCACCGAGGGCTTTGAGATTGCCGACGAGTGCTTTGAGGCCAACGCTTCGGTCATCTTCCGTGAGGCAGAGAACCGTCAGCACACCATCAAGGCTGTTATGTGTGCCCTTCTGGGTCTCTAGGAGCTGTATCAATGGATAATGCAAAGTTAAAGAGCAGCAAGGTTTACGCATGGGTTCTCGTAATCGCGCTCGGCCTTATGTCTGCCGGCACGACCGGATCCTATAGCGTCATCGCGGGCTCCTTCGTCGCACCCGTGTGCGAGGAGTTCGGGTTTGACTATTCCATCTTCTCGTATTACTTCACCGCAACGCTCATTGGTCTTGCGGCAGCTCTTCCGTTTGTCGGAAAACTCATTCCCAAGGTCGTTGGCAAGGTTTGGCTCCCCGTTGTCGAGCTTATTTTGCTCGCTGCCGGCGCAGGCATGGCCTTCTACACCGAAGTCTGGATGTTCATCGCCGCTGGCGCCCTGATTGGCGTTTGCTTCGCCTTCACCACCGGCGTCGCCATGTCCGACGTTATTGACCAGTGGTTCAAAAAATCTGGTGGCCTGGCAATCGGTCTCGCTTGGGCAGTGAACTCGATTTACATGCTCATCATGAGCCCCGTCATCACCTCTGTCATCGAGGCCGCTGGCTGGAGGACTGGCTATCTGGTGCTCGCTGGCGTCTCCGCCGTGCTCATTCTCCCCGCTTCCGTCCTGATTATTCGCTATAAGCCTCAGGACAAGGGCATGCTGCCCTATGGCTACGTCGAGGGCGAGACGGTCACCGAGACCGAGGAGACGACCGAGGATAGCACGCGTGGCGTTAGCTATGCGCGCGCCATTAAGTCGCCTGCCTTCTTCTTCTGCATCGGCTTCCTCTGTCTCGTTCAGCTCACTTGCTGCATGAACCAGCTCTTCCCGACGTATGCTTCCGAGGTTGGTTTTAGCCCCATGGTGGGCGGCTTCATGGTATCCGCTGCATCGCTCTTCGATCTGTTCCTCAATCCGATCGTCGGCACCACTTGCGATAGGTTCGGCAGCACGAAGGCCATTCTGGGCTGGCTCGCTGTCTCCATCCTCTCCTTTGTCATGCTCATGATGAGCAGCGGCAACTCGACGCTCAGCATCCTCGCAGCAGGCGTGAACGACGTAATGTACGTCATCGCTGGCACTGCCCTGACCGTTTTGGTTATGGATGTCTTTGGCTCCCGCGATTTCGGTCGCATCTTCGCGCTGATCTGCTCCGTGGGCTATATCGTCGGCGCCTTTGGCATGCCCGTTATGATGAAGGTCTATGAGCTTGTCGGCTCCTTCCAGGGCGTCTTCATCTTCTGCATCGCATGCAACGTTATTATCGGCCTGTTCTTGCTGCTGGCAAAAAAGACTGGTAAGAACCTCTCCTGGGACGAATAGTTCGATTCGTCTTAGACATACGCTGTAGGGCTTAACCTGCAGCCGCTTTGGGGCATCGACTAACATCGGTGCCCTTTTTCATCGAATGTGACAAAGGAGCAGCCACTTTGTCACATTGAGTGGCATGTAAATCGAGGTCTAATACTTTTCCGAGAAGTGAACGGCCATACTTGGACCTCCGAAGCATCGACATTTTTAGACGTCAAACCCGCAGGATTTGGCTGGCAAAACCGCAGGAAATTGCATCTCGAAAGTGCCGATGCTTCGGGGGCCCGTTTTCACTCGTTCACTTCTCGGGAAAAGTATTAAACCTCGTTGTATGGGGTGCGGCTGGAGGGTGGTCATCGTTCAGTAGCTACCTCTTCCTTGTGAATCGCCTGAAGCGCAAGGCATAATGCATGTGACAAAGGGACGGCCCCTTTGTTGTGTTGATATGAGAGAAGAGTAGATGATCCTTTCGCTGGCCCCTATGGAGGGGATTACCGGGCATGTGTTCCGTCGCGTGCATGCGGAGTGCTTCGGTGCGCTCGATTGCTATTACACGCCGTTTTTGCCGCCGCCGCGGGTGGGAAACCGCTTTGGCGGCAAGGCGTTTAAGGAGATCGATCCTGCCAATAACCAGGGCCTCAACGTAGTGCCTCAACTGATGTCCAAGAACGCGGACGAATTTGTGTGGGCGGCACAGGTGCTCGCCGACATGGGCTACCGCGAGGTCAATCTCAACTTGGGTTGCCCCTCGGGTACGGTTGTCGCCAAGGGCAAGGGCTCGGGTTTCTTGCGCAATCTCGACGAGCTCGAGGTGTTCTTAAGCGATGTGTGCGAGCGGTCGCCGTTGCCGGTATCGGTAAAGACCAGGCTGGGGTTGGAGCGCGATGACGAGTATGAGCGTGTGCTCGATCTGTATTGCCGCATGCCGCTGGCAGAGCTGATCGTGCATCCGCGCGTACAAAAGGACCGCTATACGGGCTCGCCGCGCAAGGAGTTTTATGGCGAGACGCTGGAGCGTGCGCCGTTTCCGGTGGCATACAACGGCGACATTTTTGATCTTGAGGATATGGGTGCGCTGGTGGAGGCCTATCCCGGCACGCGCCATGTAATGCTGGGACGCGGCTTGCTCGCGAACCCCGCGCTGGCTCGCATGGTTAAGGGCGGCCCTGCTGCCACGGCAGCCGAGCTGCAGCGCTTCCACGACACGCTGTTTGCGGCATATGCAGAAGAGATTGGCGGTAACGCGGTCTTTCGCATGAAGGAGTGGTGGTTCTACGTCAAATGCGCCTTCGCCGACCCCACTACCGTTCACAAACTCGTGCGTAAGACCAAAAAGGTCGACGAATACCGAGCCGCCGTCGAGCGCGCCTTTCGCGAGCAGCCACTTGCACCCATAGCCCGCTTCCACGGCTAGTTAGTCGTTGGGGACGTTTTTTAACGACTAGTCATTTAAGAACGTCCCCGATGAGTACTCTCACGCTAGAGCAGGTTCTTCTGTACCCATGCGATGATGTCGCTCGATTCGTAGAGTGGTTTGCCGTCGATGAACAGGCAGGGAACCTGGCGTTTTCCGCCGACGGCGATGAGTGTCTGTTCGGCATCGGAATCGGTCGAGATATTGCGCTCGGGAATGGTCACGCCGTTATCGGCCAAAAAGTGCTTGACCTTTAAGCAATACGGGCAGCCGGTCATAACGTACAGCGCGAGCTCGTGATTAGTAGCCATAGGTCTCCAATCGGTTGAGGTTTTGATTGAAATACCCAAAGCCGCCGCGGTCTATGCGCGCGTCAACGAAGACTCGATGGCCTGGACCAGAAACGCCGTGGCTCCGGTGGCGCAGGGCTTGTCGTAGTAGTCAACAAAGCGCTGGTCGGCAAGATAACCGTGGGCGAGGCCCAGGTACGCCTCGTCTTGGGGCTCGCATCCCCAGTTGAGAGCAATCCAGCGACGATGCATCGCGACAAGCTTACGAGCCTCGTTGCTCTCTGGGTCGCCAATGCCCATGGCAATTGAGAGCTGGCCCAGAATAGCGCGTTCAAGTTCCTTCATGTCGTTCCATGTCTCGGGGTCCATGTCCAGCAACGCTTCGTTTGCTGCATCGATAGCCTCATCGCCGTAGCGCGCCCGCGCCTCGGCACCGTAGCGCGCCTCGTTTTCCTGCACGGTGCGCCAGCGCTCCAGTTGCGGCAGGACGGCGCCCATGAGCGAGACGGCTTCGTCGAGCGACATGCCGGTGTTTTGTGCCAGGCGCGGGGCACAATCCTCAATCATTGCCTCCATGGTGGTGTCATAGGTGTACTTGCCGTGGTCGTAGCACCACTTGCAGTAATGATCGGTCGCGGTGCCCGTGGCATCGGTGCCGCAGTCGTCGGGCGTGAGTATCATGCCGCAGCTCTGGCAATAGTGCTCAGGCATTTCGAGCAGGTGGGACAGCGGTTCTCCGGTTACGGCGGCGATGAGCTTCATCATGTCGATGCCCGGTGTGACCTCGCCGCGCTCCCACCGGCTGATGGCCTGGCGTGTGACGAAGAGCTTAGCGGCAAGCTGCTCTTGGGTAAGGTGATGGGCGCGACGGACAGCAATGAGCTTTTCTGCAAAGGCCATAGCGGCTCCTTTCTGCTGGTTGATGGCTTAAGCATACGCGGCGGCAGGCGCCCTTCCAAGCAACCGTTGGTTGCACGACGGGGGACCGCGGCGAAGAATTGCGCGCAACGCCCCACGCCTCCATGCCGTACAATGACCGGCATGGAACCTATCGCACGCATACATACCGACCTGCCGCAGAAGTTCGGCATTCCGCGCAACAGCTTTTTGGCGCCCCATCTGCAGGGACGAATCTTTTTTGAGCCGGAATTTGCCTCCAATGCAGCGGTTGAGGGCCTGGACTCCTTCTCTCACCTGTGGCTGCTGTGGCGCTTCGAAAACGGAACGCCCGGCGGCACGGCTAAGGATATTGCCGTCGACGCTAAAACGCAGGACAGGTCCGGCACCAACGCAAAATGGTCGAAAACCGTGCGCCCGCCGCGTCTGGGCGGAGCCGAACGTGTGGGAGTGTTTGCCACGCGCAGTCCGTTTCGCCCTAATCCCATCGGGCTCACCTGCGTCAAGCTTGATCGTGTCGAGCTCACCGACGATGGCCCCATCATCCATGTGTTGGGGGCCGACCTGCGCGACGGTACGCCCATCTACGACATCAAGCCCTACATTCCGTTTGCGGACTGCCACCCGGATGCGACCGGAGGCTGGATCGAGGATGCTCCGTGGCAAGAGCTCGATGTTGAGTTTCCGCAAGCACTGCAGGATATGGTCCCGCCCGCAAAGCTCCTCGGCTTGGTCGAGGTCCTTCGCCAAGACCCGCGCCGCGTGGGCAGCAAGCACGAGCCACACCGCGTCTATCATCTGGCTTACGCCGGGCTCGACATATCGTTTACGGTCGATGAAACCCAGCTAACCGTAGTTGCCGTCAACGACGCGCAAGACTAACCAGTCATTCGTCTGAACCCGTCAAATTAAGCGCCAAACCCCATGTCAAAATCGCCCATGCTGGTGGACAATAACGCCTACCAAAATAGTCCGCTTTGCATGGGAGCTCAGCATGAAATACGACTTTAGCTCGCTTATCGACCGCCACGGCATGGATGCCATCGCCGTTGACTCTTGGGGCGAGATCCCCGGTATGGCTCCGAACGCACCCGACGAGGGCTTCGACCGCATTCCCATGTGGGTGGCCGACATGAACTTTGCCACGGTGCCCACGGTCCAGGAACACATCATTCAGCGCGCCCAGCACCCCATGTTTGGCTATTTCAATCCGCGCTCCGAGTATTTCGATCGCATCATCGAATGGCAGAGCCGCCGCAATGGCGTCGAGGGCCTGCGCCCTGAACATATCGGTTACGAAAACGGCGTGCTGGGCGGTGTCGTGTCGACGCTGCGCGCGTATGTCCAGCCGGGCGATGCGGTGCTGGTCCACAGCCCCACCTACATCGGCTTTACCAAGTCCATTGAGGCCGCGGGCTATCGTATTGTCCATAGCCCGCTTAAGCTCGACGATCAGGGCGTGTGGCGCATGGACTTTGAGGACATGGAGTGCAAACTCGCCCAAAACCACATCCATGCCGCGGTGTTCTGCTCGCCGCACAATCCCTGCGGCCGCGTATGGGAGCGCGACGAAATCGAGCGCGCCATGGACATCTATCGCCAGCACGATTGCGTGGTGATTTCGGACGAGATTTGGTCCGATATCATCCTGCCGGGGCACAAGCACATCCCGACGCAGTCGGTGAGCGAGGATGCCCGCATGCGCACGGTTGCCCTCTATGCGCCGAGCAAGACGTTTAACCTGGCGGGCCTTGTCGGCAGCTACCACATTGTCTACAACGAGACGCTGCGTGACCGCATCTGCGCCGTGTCCAACAAGACCCACTACAACGAGATGAATGTCCTCTCCATGCATGCGCTTATCGGTGCCTACCAGCCGCAGGGCTACGAGTGGGTGGACGAGCTCAACCAGGTGCTTGCCGGCAATATCGAGTACTTCTGCGATTACGTGGACGGGCATTTTGAGGGCGTGTCCTATTCGCGTCCGCAGGGCACGTACATGGTGTTTCTGGACTGCACCGAGTGGTGTCGCGAGCATGGCCGCGATATTCAGTGGCTGCTCGACGAGGGGGCGCGCGTGGGCGTGGGATATCAGGACGGCCGCCCGTTCCACGGGCCCTGCCACATTCGCGTGAATCTGGCGCTGCCGCTTTCGCGCGTAAAGGAAGCGTGCGACCGCCTGGACCGCTACGTTTTTAATGCACGGTAAGTGAGCACTGCATGCGGGGCCTTCTGCCAAGTCGGCTGGAAGGCCCCACATGGTAAAACGTCTGTAGCCATTGGGCACTCGTGTGGTTTTGTTTGCTATTATTTTTTACCATTTCAGTCTGTAAACAGGATCGTATGGAGCTCGATGAAAAGGTCCCGTCGCTCGGTTGCCATTTCGTTGTTTGTTGCGCTTGCGATAGCGTGCGCCTTTGTCGTAGCGATAGCCGGCTGTTCCGGGTCGAATGGCAGAGCCTCGACGTCTGCATTAGAAGGCCTGGATGCCTCGCAGGCCAAAGACGACAACCTTAAGACGCTCAACGTCGGCAGCGACCTCTATCCACCGTTTGTGTATACCGACGAGTACGGCGATATCGTTGGCCTGGATGTCGAGATATTGACCGAGGCTTTGACTCGCATTGGTTACAAGCCAAAATACCAGCTGATCGACTGGGAAAAGAAGAAGGAGCTGCTGGCGAGCGGCGAACTCGATTGTGTCATGGGCAGCTTTAGTATGACGGGTCGCGAAAACGAATATCGTTGGGCCGGCCCGTACCTTGCGAGCCGCCAGGTGGTCGCGGTCGATCCCCAGAGCGATATCTACACGCTTGCCGATCTTGAGGATAAGATCGTGGCGGTTCAGTCCACCACCAAGCCCGAGGACATTTTGCTCAATCGCATAAATGAAAACGTTCCGCAGATCAAGGAACTCTACAGCTTTTCGGACGGTTCATACCTGAACCCGGCGCTCGTCGAGGGCCTGGTCGACGCTATCGCCGCGCATGAGTCCTCGTTCCTCACCTACGAAAAAGACTATGGTGTGGCATAT
This sequence comes from Collinsella sp., assembly GCA_036304905.1. Taxonomy (GTDB): domain Bacteria; phylum Actinomycetota; class Coriobacteriia; order Coriobacteriales; family Coriobacteriaceae; genus Collinsella. The sequence continues at coordinate 10,411 of JAXIXR010000020.1, forward strand.
CGCATTTTGGATGAGCCGCTGCTAGAGGTCGGTTTGGGCACCGCTTTCGATATCAACGATACGCGTGGCATCGACGTCAAGCTCACTCATGCCTACCAAGAAATGCTTGCCGATGGCACCATGGAACGCCTGGTGTCAAAGTACTTCGATGACCCTTCGCCATTTTTGAATATGGAGGGCCTGTCATGATCGATGCGCCCGACCACGCCGCTCAGGAGCGGGACAATCGTTCGACAGGGGCATGGCTCCTTGTCGCTCTGCTGGGGATAGCGCTCTCGGTTGTTGCCGGCATGATGAGCTACGATTACACGACGGCCCAAGCCGAGCAGCGCTTTGCCGACGTTGTCGATTACGTGGCGACGCAGAGCCTTTCCTACGATGCATTCAACAGCGCCTATACGACCAAAAACCTGATACGCGTTATGGAAATCGCCGGAGAGGCTGCCCGCGATATGGAGCGCGACGGTTCGGTGGATAACGCCATGCTGGAGCAATACGCCGACCAGTTCAACGTGAGCGCGCTGATCGTGACGGACGCATCGGGCAATTTGGTGTCCGAGTCCTCGACGGGCGATGTGGACTACGGGTCGCTCGCTACGTATCTCAAAGAATCACCCGTGCTGGAGGTGGCAACTCATCCGCTTAAGTCCTATACCGCCCGCATCACGCTTGCGGATGATTCGGTCGCAGACATTGGCTGCGTGACTCGGCAGGATGGCGAGGGCATCGTTATCGCGGTAAGGCATCAGAGCGCGAAAGCGGTTGCAAGCAATACACTCAAACTGCAGAGCTTGCTTGATGGCTATGAAACCATCGATAGCGGCAATATCGTGATCGAAAGCGACGGCAAGGTCGTTGCGACCAATGCCGTTGAACCCACCGTATTGGGCGTGTTCGATCTGCCTGCGACGGATGTCTTTATTGTCGACGGTATTAAGGATCGATGCCTGGCTGGTAAGGTCAGATTGGTTAACGCCGACGGCGAGTGGTATTTGGGCACATTTGGAAAAGCGCACAAATTCTATGTGTACACCTATGCCTCGGCGCAGCGCTACTTTGAGGTCGCCGCGGCTGTTGCCGCCGGCGTGCTGGTGCTCTACGGCGGTGTTATAGCCGTTGTTGTGACGGTGCGTCGCCGCGCTGATCGTCGACGTTTGACGGACTTGCTGCAGCAGGAGCGCGACTATGGCGACAAGCTGGCAAAGGCGGCGCGTGAGGCCTCGTCTGCCAACTCGGCAAAGACGGAGTTTCTGCGTCGCATGAGCCACGATCTGCGCACGCCCATCAACGGCATTCGCGGCATGGTCGAGGTTGGCGATGCCAATGCGGACGATCTGCAAAAGCAGACTGAGTGCCGCTCAAAAATCTGGACGGCATCGGGACTGCTGCTCGACCTTGCCAACGAGGCGCTCGATATGAGTCGCCTGGAGAGCGGGCAGGTCGACCTGAACCTCGTGCCCATAAATTTGGTGGCCCTCAACTGTGAAGTGCGCGATATTCTGGAGCGCCAGGCCGAGGAGCGTCTGGTGACAATTATCTCCGACCAGCAGACGCTTAATCATCCCTATGCGCGGGTGAGCGTGACGCACCTCAAGCGTTTGTTGCTCAATATTGCCGGCAATGCCGTCAAGTACAACCGCCAGGGCGGCTATGTCCGCCTGGTGTGCCGCGAGGTGGAGCCAGCGGATGGCGTCCCCGTCTATGAATACACGATCGCCGACAACGGTATTGGCATGAGCGAGGAGTTCCAAAAGCACCTCTACGAGCCGTTTTGCCGCGAGGAGCAGCAGGTGGAAGGCGCTTCGTCGGGAACTGGCCTGGGCGCGCCTATCGCAAAACAGCTGGTCGAGCTTATGGGCGGAACCATGAGTTTTACGAGCGTCTTGGGGCAGGGGACAACGTTTACCATCCGCCTGCCGTTCGAGAAATGCAAGCGCTCCGAGATTCCTCAGGCTGTGCGCGTGGACGCGGGTGACGGCGATGCGCTCCAGGGCTTGCGCGTTTTGCTCGTAGAGGATAACGACCTGAATGCCGAGATTGCACAGTTTACGCTCGCCCGCGCCGGCGCCGTCGTGACGCACGCTAAGGATGGTGAGTCTGCCGTCGAGATGTTTGCCGCGAGCGCGCCGCACGAGTACGACGTGGTGTTGATGGACATCATGATGCCCGGTATCGATGGCCTTGAGGCCACGCGTCGGATTCGAGCGCTCGATCGCGAGGATGCCGCGCTCACGCCGATTATCGCCGTGAGCGCCAACGCCTTTGCCGACGACCGTAGGCTTTCGCGCGAGGCGGGCATGAACGTGCACCTGAGCAAGCCTGTGAGCTCGCAGGAGCTCGTTGAGGCGCTTGCACACATAGCCGCCGACGCTTCATAAGCATATGGCTCGGTTCCAAGGTGGGTTGGAACCGAGCCATATTGCTATTGATGAGGCCTGATGAGGGGCTTACTTTTCTTGAATCTGCTTGCCGCAGAGATGCTCAATCGTAATCTCGTAGAGTTGGACGCCCTTAATGTCCTTGGCGATTTCCTCTTCGACTTCTTCGGCAGAAGGGTAGTACTTAAGCGCGAGCTGGCGGACTTTATCCTCGATAAACGCGGGAGTGTCATTTGCCAGGCGACAGCGGCCAAAGACCACGGTACTCATAACGTACGGAGCCCAGTCACCGTCCTGGTACCACTCGTTGCCGTAAACGGTAAAGCAGACCTTGTCATCGCGCTTAAGTGCGTCGACCTTGTGGCCAGCCTTGGCGCCATGGAAATAAATCTTGTCGTGCTCGGCGTCGAAGAAGTAGTTGACGGGAATGGCGTACGGGTAGCCATCGTCGCCGTTGACGGCAAAGACGCCGCGCTTGCATGTAGCGAGCAGTTCGCGCGCTTCCTCGTCGGTGATGGCGCGTTTCTTTCGACGTAAGGGCCTAAACATCGTTGGCGTCCTTTCTGCTGCGTATGGTTGTTGAGCACAAACTATAGCGAAACAGCTCCGTTTTTCTTGATGCGGGCGAGTATGTTTTTGAGCTTGTTAAAGTCGAGCGGTTTGGACAGATGGGCGTTCATGCCGGCGTCGTGTGCCGCCTTGGCGTCCTCGGCAAAGGCATTGGCGGTGAGCGCGATGATGGGGATATCGGCTGCATCGACCTTCTCGCTCAGACGAATCGCGCGGGTTGCCTCGTAGCCGTCCATGTCCGGCATCATAATGTCCATCAGGATCGCATCGAAGCTGCCGGCGGGATGCGATAGGTACAGATCGACGACTTCGTTGCCGTTGGCGGCGCGGGTGACCACGACGCCCTCGGATTCTAGCAGCGTCTGGGCAATCTCGGCATTCAATTCGTTGTCTTCGGCGAGCAGCACGTTCATGTCGGCGAGCGAGCAGTCGAGCGCCCTCTCGACCGTATTCGCCCGCGTCTGGGGGTTCTTGTCGATATCGAGCGGAATTTCCACGTAGAACGTGGTGCCCACATGGAGTTCGCTGGTGACTTCGATGGTGCCACCCATCAGTTCAATAAGCGACTTGACGATTGGCATGCCCATGCCGGTTCCTTGGAACTTGCTGCGCGCATCGTCACCTTCTTGGGAAAACGGCTCATAGATATGCTTTAAAAACTCGGGAGCCATGCCAATGCCGGTATCCGAAACGCTAAAGCAAAAGAGCGCGCGCCCGTTATCGAGTGGCTTGGTCTTTGAGCTAAAGGTGACGGAGCCGCCGTGCCTGTTGTACTTAATGCTGTTGTCTAACAGGTTGATCATGATCTGTCGGATATGGATGGGACTGCCGACCATGTATGGCCCCGTGGCGTATGGCAGACTATTGTCCTGCATGGTGATGCCGTTATCGGATGCGCGGAGCTTGCACAGAACCAGCGTATTGTCACAGAGCTCTTTGAGGTTAAAAGGCGCATGCTCCAGTGTTAGCTTGCGGTCTTCGATTTTGCCCATCTCGAGGATGTCGTTGATCAGCGAGAGCAGGTGATTGGCGGCAACGCGCGCCTTGGCACGGCTCTCGCGGGCGACTTGCATATCGCCTTCCTTCAATTCCTCGATCTCGATAAGGCCCAGGATACCGTTGAGCGGCGTACGGATGTCGTGGCTCATGCGCGTGAGGAATGCCGTCTTAGCAGCGTTGGCAGCATCGGCTTTTTTGCGCTCGGTTCGAGCGCGCACGAGCGCCCAGATGAGCAGGACGATGCCGACCGACAACATACCGATGAGGGTAGCTGCAATGGCGGTGCGGTTGCGGTGGAGAAACTGGAACGTGTCCGATTCTTGCGCCGTGTACGACGTTGAGGAGTAATTGCTTGCGGAGAGCGATTCTCCGGCATTGATGATGCCCTTGTTGATGATTCCCGACAGCTCGGGTTTTCCGCGCGAAATCCAGCACGAGAGCTCACGGGTGTCAGGGAGTTCGGCCGTCTCGCAGTCCTCGAGATCATAACGGTCACCGATGGTTTTTACGCGTGAACTGGGAGCGACGATGCAGTGCGCCGTTCCCTTCCTGAGGGCGTCGAACGCTTCATCGTCGGATTGGTATTCGGTCACGGTCGCTGTGGGGAACAGACTTTCAAGTACATTTCGGTTGATAATCGATGATTTGGTGCAGGCGATGTTCTGAAGGTCTTTGTTCAGGTTGCTTCCGGTGTGGATGGCGGTGAGGGATATAGTCCCCAACGATACCGACTGCACAACGCCCGATTGCTCGGCAAACCAGTAATCTCGGTATATTGGCAGCGCAACGTCTATGCTTCCCTTTGACAGGGCCTTCGACATCATCTTGTAGCTATCAAAGGCGACGGTTTTGACCGTAATGCCAAATTGATCGTGCAGCGTCGTTGCAAGCGATGCGAGCGAGCCTTCCATTTCGCCGTCTTCGTCTTCGTTGCAGTAGGGGAGTTTGCCCGTAATGTAGCCGAGCGTGATGGTGTTGCCATTTGCTTTGAGCCAGGAGCGTTCGGGGCTGTTGAGCGATGATGAACCGCTGTTTTGGGTCGAGTAGTTAGATTTGACTTCGTCGTTATAGCGTGGGTTGACGCGGGCGATTGCCGTCATGGCAGCATTGATGTCGTTCATCAGGTCGGAACGACTTTTGGGGACGGCAAGGTAGTAGTCGCTTGAACCAACGTAGAACATGGGCGACGCCTCGGGCGACGAAATGGTGTCGTTCATGATTGCGGCATCGACTTCGTCGTCTGCGAGCGCGTTAAAGAGATCGGATCCTCCGTCATACTCCCTGTATGCGCAGGCGATTCCTTCGTTGGCGAGCCATTGCTGGCCAACGAAGGTTTGCATAACGCCGGGGTTGCAGCCGATAGTGAGACCCTGGAGTGCTTGAGGGTCACCCTTTGCGAGGTCGTCGCGATCGGGCTTGGCGTAGATGTAGTAGCGCTCGGTGCCCTCGGGGTTCGAGGAAAAGAGCAGCTTTTGGGCGCGTTCCTCGGAGTAGGAGATGTTGGGCATGAGGTCGATTTCGCCTGCCTCGAGCATGTCCATAAGCTCGGTGAAGGTGCCGGAGACGTATTCGTACCGCCAGCCGGGCGTGTAGTACGACAGGGTCTGGAGGTACTCGTAGCCCCATCCCGAGAGGCGCTCGCCGGGGGTGCCGTCCTGGAAGCCCTCGTTGTTGACGAGCCAGCCGACGCGGACCGTCTTGACCTGTTGAACGGTGTTGGCGGCATAGACGGGGGCGGGCGCGGCGGCGCTCAGCACGGTAAGCGCGACAAGCACGATGACCAAGGCGCGAGATATAACTAAACGAAGGGCGACGGTAGCTCTCACGTGCAATCCTAACGAATCGAGACAATACCGCATAAGGATACCAGCTCAGCCTGCCTAGCCGGCGGCTGCACCGCTAAACGCTCCCGCCCGGCAGTTGGGGACAGCCCCTTTCTGCCGGCACAAAAGGAACGTCCCTAACTGCCGGTTGTGGGACAATACCGAGCAAACGTGATTGGACGTCTGGGAAAAGGGGTCGCGATGAACAAGTTGAGGACGCTTGCCGATGTGTTGCGACAGGCTGGCTTTGCGCGCATCACGGGCCTGTTTCTTATCTTCTATCTGCTGTGCTCGACGGCCGTCTGGCTGTCCGAGCCCACGACCCTTACGTTTGGCGATGGACTTTGGTTTAGCTTTGAGACGGTCTCGACGATCGGCTTTGGCGATATCCCCGCCGAAACGCCGGTTGCCCGCGGCATTACCGTTATCCTAAGCGTCATCAGTATCTTCGATATCGCCATGCTTACGGGCGTGGCGGTGAACTACTGCAATACGCTCATCAAGCTGCGCCAAAAGGACACCATGGCGCGCTTTATGGACGATCTTGAGCATTTGGAAGAGCTCGATCGTGACGAGCTCGCCGACCTGTCGCGCCGCGTGCGCGAATATCGCCGGCGCCAACGCTAGAACGGGCGCCGCGCGTCACGACGAGGGGGACTGAAATGAATATCACCGTGTATCTGGGTGCCAGCGTCGGTAATGACCCGGCGTTTCTGCCTGCGGTACAGGAGCTGGGCAACTGGATTGGCACCAACGGCCACGCGCTGGTATACGGCGGGTCCAAATCGGGCCTGATGGGCGCGCTCGCCGATAGCGTGCTCGATGCTGGCGGACATGTGACGGGCGTGGAGCCGAGCTTTTTTATCGAGGCCGAGTTTCAGCACGACGGAATCGACGACCTTATCGTGACGAGTGATATGGCCGAGCGAAAAGCCAAGATGATTGAGCTCGGCGATGCGTTCATCGCATTTCCGGGCGGCACGGGCACACTCGAGGAGATTGCCGAGGTTATGTCCGCGGTGTCGTTGGGGCACCTGAGTGCTCCGTGCATCCTGTATAACCTGGACGGTTACTACAACGACCTCAAGGCACTGCTCGGGCACATGATTGATAAAGGGCTTTCGAGCCTGAGGCGCCAGCAGGGCATCTACTTTGCCGACGATTTGCGCGAGATTGCCTCGATTATCAACGGATAAGTCTTGAGCCTTCCTCACTGTGAATCCCAATGGTGCCGTTTGCGGCGCAGATGGTTAGCTCGTTCGGCAACGCTCGCTCTACAATAAACGTATCTATGTCGACTTTGACCGCGGGAGGGCCCGATGGATAACCTTGCCAAACCCACAAACCGCGCGCTGTTTTTAGTTAGCGTTGCCGTGACCGGTGCGTTCGCAGGTGCCGCAGTCTGGCTGTTCTTCTTTGCGATGGAGCACGGCATTGATTATTTGTGGACCGAGGTCCCGCATATGCTGGGTGTCTCTTCGCCCGAACTCGCCAGCGGCCCGTTTGGCTTTTTGCCGTACCCGTTTTTCGTTTGCCTGTTGGGCGGCTTGGTGATTGGCCTGTACGAAAAGATGACGGGCATCAAGACCGATGACCTCAACCAGGTGATGGCAAAGGTTAAGCAAGACGGGCGCTACCCGTACGACAACCTGGGCAGGCTTTCGCTCGCGGCATTGCTGCCGCTGCTGTTTGGTGGAAGTATTGGACCGGAGGCCGGTCTGACCGGCGTTATCGCAGGTCTGTGCAGCTGGGTCGGCGATCGTATGCGTCGCTTTGGCGCCGAGTTTAGGGAGCTCACGCTGCTGGGCACCCAGGCTGCCCTGACGGCGCTCTTTACCGCGCCCGTGTTTGGCTTTGTGGCGCCGCTTGCCGGAAGTGCTGACGGCCAGGGTGCCGGCGATGGCGAGGATTCCGAATCCGGTGAGATCACCATCAGGCTGCCCAAGGCGCAAAAGACCGTGGTTTACGGCATCGCGATTGCTGGCGGCCTGGGCACCTACCTGCTGCTCGGCCAGCTCATGGGCGGCGGCATGGGTATGCCGAGGTTCGAGGCTGCCGTGGTGGGCAACCTGGAGCTTACCTGGCTCATCCCTCTGTCGCTGATCGGCACGGTCTGCGGCTGGCTGTACTTTGTCTCTGAGCACGCGAGCGAAGCATTTGCCCATGCAATAGGGGAACGTCCTGTCGTCAAGGCCATGCTAGCCGGTCTGGCGCTCGCCATCTGTGGCACGGTCCTGCCCTACACCATGTTTGCCGGCGAGACCCAGGCCGGTGTGCTCATGGAAACCTACCTGACCATCCCCGCCGGCGTGCTGATCGCGACCGGTCTTGTTAAGGCCATGCTGACGCCCGCCCTCATCAACCTTGGTTGGCGTGGCGGCCACTTCTTCCCGGTTATCTTCTCGGGTGTGAGCTTGGGCTACGGCCTTGCCATCCTCACCGGCGCCGATCCGGTCTTTTGCGTCGCCGTCTGCACAACCTCGACGATGGGCGCCGTCATGCGCCAACCCGTTATGGTCGTGGGCCTGTTGCTCATGTGCTTCCCGCTCAAAGGCATCGTCTGTATGATCATCGCCGCCGTCATCGCCGCCGGTATCCCACTGCCCAAGCCGCTGCACAAATGGCGCGGTTAATCGCGAGTCAACTCCAGAGGGGTACGAGATGATCCTGTACTTTAGCGCGACGGGGAACAGCGAACATGTGGCGCGTCGCATTGCGGCGGCGACAGACGACAAGGTTGTGTCGATTGAGCGTTTTGATGCCGAAGCCCTTCGCCTTGTTGCGACGGAAGGCCCCTGCCAGCTGGGATTTGTTGCTCCGGTGTATGCCTGGGGTCTGCCGACACCGATGATCGAGTTTTTGAAGACTGCCGACCTGTCGATTGCTGCCGGTGCAAAGGGCGGCGAGCGCCCCTATACGTTCTATGTTTCGACGTACGGTTCGACGACCGGCCAATCTGCCAAGTTTGCCCGCGACCTGCTGCACGAGCGTGGGCTCGAGTTGGATGCGGCGATGAGCGTCAAGATGCCCGATACCTGGACGCCTGTTTTCGACCTGTCTGACCCTCAAAAGGTTGAGGGTATCAATAGAGCTGCCGAGGCGCAGATTGATGCCGTGATCGAGGCGGTGCGGGCACGCCGCACGGGTAACATGATGCGCCATCGCGTGCCTCTGTTTGCATCGTGCGCGTATCACGCAATTGGGCTGCCGCGCATGCAACAGACGAGCAAGTTTGCCGTCGATGCCGATCGCTGCATCGGCTGCGGCCTGTGTGCCAAGCGCTGCCCCATGGCGGCGATTGAGATGCGCGACGGCCTTCCCGTCTGGACAAAGCCGGAGTGCGCAGCCTGCCTTCGTTGCCTGCACCGTTGTCCCAAATTTGCCATCTCGCACGGTAAGCGCACGGCATCCCACGGTCAGTACAGGCATCCCAAGCCAGGTGTGAGGATGTAGCGGCTGCTGGCCGCGCTACTTCCAAACCGCGAGCGCCGCAGTGCCCAGTACGATGAGGGCGAGACCGATGGCGCTGCGCCGCGAGACCTTTTCGTTGAATGCCAAGCGCGCAAATAGTACCGATACGACAATCGATAGTTTGTCGATCTGCACCACGACGCTCACCTGGCCTGCGGCGATGGCATAGTAATAGAGCAGCCACGATGCTCCGGTCGCGATGCCCGATGCCGCGAGAAATACGAGCTCGTAGCGGTCTACGTGCACGGCTTGGCCCATCTTGCCTTTAGCTGCCACGATTGCCCATGCCATAACCAGTACCACGCAGGTGCGGATTGCCGTGGCCAGGTTTGACTCGACGCCTTCGATGCCGATCTTGGCGAGGACGGAGGTGAGTGCTGCGAACATGGCGGCGCCGAGGGCGTAAGCGAGCCAGGTCCGGTCTTGCTGCTGCTCGGGTCCGGCGGATTGCTGCTTCTCGGTCATTAAAAAAGTGCCGAGGGTAATGACGGCGGTTCCCACGAGCTTAACCGCAAGGTTGCTCGTCTCGCCAAAAAGCACGATGGCGATCAGCGCGGCGAGCACGGTGCTCATCTTGTCGACCGGTACGACCTTATTGACGTCTCCGATGCTCAACGCCTTAAAGTAACAGATCCACGAAGCGCCGGTAGCGAGTCCCGAGAGGACGAGAAAGAGCCAGGATCTGGGTTCGATGCTGCCAATGGTTCCAATGGATCCAGAAATGCCCGCCATTGCCCAGGCGAAAACGAGCACCACGCAGGTGCGAATGGCCGTCGCGACATCGGAGTCGGTCTGCTTGATGCCGCATTTGGCCAAGATGGATGTGATGCCGGCAAAGAATGCTGACGCAAATGCTGCGACGACCCACGACACGGGTGAAATGCCTCCCCAAAGAACAACCGCGCCAGATTTACGGCGCTCGTCCGATGATACCGTCCCGCCATGAAGCTTTGATATCGCTGTGGTGAGACAGGGGCCATAGTTCGAGAGGGCATTTGGTTAAGGCTCGAATCGAAGGTGAATGGTTTTCCGCGAAGTGAACGAGTAAATCTGGACCCCTGGGACATGCACACTTTTTCGAACAAAACTGCAGGATTCTTAGACAAAAACCGCAGGAATTGAGTCCTTAAAAATGTCGATGCTACAGGGTACTGTTTTTACTCGTTCACTTCTCGGAAAAGTATTCACCTTCGATATGCTGACGGTGTCTTTTTGGTTGCCAAGAACTAGACGGCCTGCTGTGAGGGGCGGTGGTGACGCTATGCCGCCTTGTTTCATTGAAAAAATAAGCGGGGTACCACCTAAGCTTTTTTAGCTGTCGATTACAGATCGCGTACTCGATAAACCTTGGTGCTGACAGCGCAGCTGATTGCACATAGTGCGAGCGCCAGTACTGCAATTCCTGCACACAGACAGCCAAGGACGGCGGGATCGGGATTCGCTCCGGCAATCGACATGAGCCAGTTGCTGATGGGGTTGGAGGAACTCAGCATTGCCATGGTGCCGCAGCCAAACAGGGCAAACAGGCCAAGGGATAGGCGCAGCGCCTCCATGTGTCCAAATCGGAAGAACAGCGGCTGTGCCAAGAATACCATCATGAGGGAGATGAGCATTGATGCCGCCGAGGCGGTTGCGATTTCAAAGATCGTCTGTCCCGTCGAAGGAATGCCCGCGCTGTTGAAGAGCGGGATGGAGGCGATGCTCAAAAGCGTGGCTGCACATGCCATGACGACCGAGAAGACAACGATGCACAGGTAGCGTGCGCAAATAATGTCTTTGCGCGAGAAGGGCAACGTTGCTCGATAACGCTCCCAGCCGTTTTGGTTATCGTAGCCAGCTAGCGAGTTCATGATTATGATGGGCGACATTGCGCTGACCGCACAGGCGCCGGCGCTCATACCGGAATCGCCGTCTGTCGCGTTGGCGAGGGTCAACACGACGAAGATGAACAGCCCGACACCCGCGATGCTCGGGGTGAGCGTGCGAACGATGGCGAGCTCGGACATAAAGGCACGTTTCATTTCGAAGTCCCTTTCAGCGTGAGGCGCAGATAGTCGTCAATGGTTGCCCGATCGCAGGGAATCTCGGGGAAGGCCTCGAGCGTTTCGCGACGGTTGGGCACGAGCACGTCCACGCTGTAGGCGTGGTGGACGGCACGGGCGCCTTCGACGCAAACCATAAGCTCGGCGGCCTGTGCTTGGGTACAGTGGGCGATGCCGGCGCGGTCGGTAATATCCTCGCGCGGCAGGTCAAACACAATCGAGCCAGCATCGATGCAGATGACGCGATCAGCGGTGCGATCGAGATCGGACGTAATGTGGCTCGAGAGCAACACGCTGTGCTGGCCGTCGGCGACAAAGGCAAGCAGCTCATCAAGCAGTTCCTCGCGTGCCATGGGATCGAGGCCCGCAGTGGCTTCGTCCAAAACGAGCAGCTTGGCATTGTGGCTGAGCGCGCAGGCGAGCTGCAGCTTCATACCCATGCCGCGGGAGAGGTCCTTGACCTTTGTCTTGGGATCGAGGCCAAATCGGTTGATGAATCCGGCGAACGTTTCGCGGTCCCACGTGGGGTACGCCGGGCCTACGAGCGCCTCGATCTGGCCCACCTTGAGCGTGGAGGGGAAGGGGCACGTGTCCAGGACAAGACCGACGCGGGAGCGTAGATGGTGTTGCGACTCATCGGGCGCGTCGGCGCCACAGCGCTGCCCAAACAGGTGCACTTCGCCGGCATCGAGCTTTATAAGCCCGAGAGCAGCTCGAATCGCCGTTGTTTTGCCAGCACCGTTGGCACCAACGAAGCCGACGATCTGGCCAGGCTCCACGGCAAGCGTGACGTCGCGCAGCGAAAAGCGGTCGCTTACAGTGTGTGAGATGCCTTTGAGTTCAAGCAAGTTTTGCATGGTATAGCCTTTCTTGCAGATGGCTACTGCATGGTTTCGGGGGCTACCAGGTCGAGCATCTCGTGCAGTTTGTCGCGCGTGACGCCCAAGGCTTCGGCTTGGCTTGCCGCTTTCGCAAGCAGCTCTTCGATATGACAGAGCTGGTTTTCGCGCAAAAGCTCCTGGTTGCCCTCGGCGACAAAACAGCCCTTGCCCTGCACGGTGCAGATAAACCCGAGCTGCTCCAGGTCGGCGTAGGCGCGCTTGGTGGTGATGACGCTCACGCCAAGATCGCTCGCGAGTGCACGGATGCTGGGGAGTTTGGCGCCCGCAGCGAGCGTGCCCGATAAGATCTGAGCTTTGACTTGCGAGGTTATCTGCTCGTAGATGGGCTTGTCGCTCGAATTGGATAGGATGATGTCCACAGCGGCTCCTTAGCTGTTGGGCTACACGTGTATATAACCGGTAAGCACAGTATATATACACTATGCACAGTTCTGCAAGAGGTAAATACGGATTGGGCCGGCTGCCCAGGTCCCAACTGATGAATTTGTCCTGATAGGCGCCCTAGAGCGGGATTTCGCGGCTACAATAGTACGGTTACAACGACGTAATGCACTCAATGCAAGAAAGGATCCGCATGGCAAGCCTGTCGGATGAAATCTCGTCGCGCCGCACATTCGCGATCATCAGCCACCCGGACGCCGGTAAGACCACGCTTACCGAGAAGCTGCTGCTCTATACCGGCAGTATCCAGACCGCCGGCTCGGTCAAGGGCAAGAGCTCGGCCAAGCATGCCGTCTCGGACTGGATGGACATCGAGAAGGAGCGCGGCATCTCCGTCACCTCCTCGGTGCTGCAGTTCACCTATAACGGCGCCTGCGTCAACATCCTCGATACCCCCGGCCACCAGGACTTCTCGGAGGATACCTACCGTACCCTTATGGCCGCCGACGCCGCAGTCATGGTCATCGACGGCGCCAAGGGCGTCGAGGCCCAGACCAAAAAGCTCTTTAAGGTTTGTACGCTGCGTCACATTCCCATCTTCACCTTTGTGAACAAGCTCGACCACGAGGCTCGCGATCCGTTTGAGCTCATGGAAGAGATCGAGAATGTCCTGGGCATCAATACGTATCCTATGAATTGGCCGATCGGCAGCGGCCGCAACTTCCGCGGCGTGTTCGATCGTCAGACCCGTCGCGTTATCGCCTTTGAGGGCGACGGCCACGCCAACGCCACCAAGAAGGTCGCCGAGATCGAGGCCGAGTTGGGCGATCCTTCCATGGATGAGCTTATTGGCGAGGAAAACCATAAGAACCTGATGGACGACATCGAGCTGCTCGATGGCGCTGGCGACGAGCTCGACTTGGATGCCGTGGCCTGCGGCAAGCTGAGCCCGGCGTTCTTTGGCTCGGCGCTCACCAACTTTGGCGTGGAGCCCTTCCTCAAGGAGTTCCTGCGTCTGGCCCCGACGCCGCGCGCCTATACCGATACGCTCACCAGCGAGCCGGTCGATCCCTGCCGCGACGACTTTAGCGGCTTTGTGTTTAAGATCCAGGCCAACATGGACAAGAACCACCGTGACCGCATCGCCTTTGTGCGCATTTGCTCGGGCAAGTTCGAGCGCGGCATGGACGCCTTCCACGTGCAGGGCAACCGCAAGCTCAAGCTTGCCACGGGCACGTCGATGATGGCCGATGACCGCGCCATCGTGGATGAGGCGTACGCGGGCGATATCGTGGGCCTGTTCGACCCGGGTATCTTTAGCATCGGCGACACCGTGTGCTCCGGCAAGCGCCACGTGCAGTATCCGCAGATCCCGACGTTTGCCCCCGAGATGTTCGCTCGCATTACGCAGGTCGATACGCTCAAGCGCAAGCAGTTCGTCAAGGGTATGGAGGAGCTTGCCCAGGAGGGCGCCATCCAGATCTTCCGCGAGCTGGGCGCCGGCATGGAGAGCGTCATCGTGGGCGTGGTCGGCGTGCTGCAGTTTGAGGTGCTCGAGCGCCGCCTCAAGGCTGAGTACCGTGTTGAGGTTCGTCGCCAGCCGCTGCCCTATACGGACATCCGCTGGATCCAGAACGACCCCGACACCATCGATATCCCGGGCCTTTCGCTCACGCGCGACACGTTGCGCGTCGAGGACATGCGCGGCGGTAAGCTGCTGTTGTTCACGAGCCCGTGGAACGTGGATTGGGCAACCGACCACAACCCCGACCTTATCCTGTCGGAGTTTGGCAATGTGGCCTTTTAACGCATCGGCGCGGTGGCCCTGCGGGGCTGCCGCGCCGTTTGCTTGCCTGATGCCGTGTGAGCGGCTATCATACCCACCGTCGTCTCAAGACCGGGGCGTCCGAGCAGTTCGGGTCCGATATCCTGCTCGTTAAACCTAAAACCAAAGGAGTACATAATGATCAAGAAGGTCATGGAGGACTACAAGGTCCTGTTGCGGAGCATTCCCGCGGCAACGGTTTCGCTGTTTTTCGTGAGCGTCATCATGATGAACCTGCTGGCCAACAAAGAACTCATCAGCCTACCGTATCTGGCGCTCGACTGTGGCTTTGTGGTGAGCTGGGTTTCGTTTTTGTGCCAGGACATGATTTGCAAGCGCTTTGGCGCCAAGGCATCCATCAAAATCTCTATCCTCGCGCTGCTGGTCAACCTGGCCGTGAGCCTGTGCTTTTGGGCATGCTCACTCACGCCCGGCATGTGGGGCGCCTACTACGACACGGGCATGATCGAGGTCAACACTGCCCTTAACGCCACCATCGGCGGCACCTGGTACGTGGTGCTGGGCTCTTCGCTGGCAATGCTCGTTTCTGCCGTGGTTAACTCCACGCTCAACCAGTCGCTCGGCCGCATGCTCAAAAAGAATAACTTTGCGAGCTTCGCCTTCCGCTCCTATGTGTCCACGGGTGTTGGCCAGTTTATCGACAACCTGGTCTTTGCCATTGTAGTGAGCCACACGTTCTTTGGTTGGACCTGGGTGCAGGTCCTTATGTGCTCGCTGACGGGTGCTGTTGCCGAGCTGCTGTGCGAGGTCTTCCTGAGCCCTGTGGGCTACAAGGTCGTGCGCGGCTGGGAGCGCGAGAATGTGGGCTCCGAGTACCTCGAGCGCCACGCAACCGCCTAAGGAGCAAGTATGCGGGTTTTGATCACGGGCGCTTCGGGCGGTATCGGAGCCGCATGCGTGCGGCGCTTTTTGGATGAGGGCCACGAGGTCGTGGGCTTTGACCTGCTGCCGGCGGCGGTCGAACACGAGCGCTACCGCCATCTGATCGTTGATGTCCGCGAGCCTAACTCGTTTCCAGGCGACCTTGAGCCTCAGGTAATCGTGAACGTTGCCGGTACGCAGGAATCGGCCGACGACATCGCCGCCAACCTGTATGGCACCATCAACGTGACCGAGCGCTACGCCTTTGTGGGGGAGGGGCTTGCCGCCAAGCCGGCGCCGGCTATCAAATCCGTGGTCAATGTGGGGTCGGCGAGCGGGCATACGGGATCAGAGTTTCCCGCTTATGCCGCCAGCAAGGGCGGCGTTATCGCCTACACCAAGAACCTTGCAAACCGCCTGGCGCCGCAGGCCATCGCCAACAGTGTGGACCCGGGCGGCGTTATCACGCCGCTCAACCGTTGCGTGATGGAAGACGAGCACCTGTGGAATCAGATTATGGAGCTTACGCCGCTTAAACGCTGGGCCACCGCCCAAGAGATCGCCGAGTGGATCTACTTTGTGGGCGTGACCAACCAGTTTATGACCGGACAGAGTCTGTTGATCGATGGCGGCGAGGCCGGCCGCACGCAATTTATTTGGCCCGAATAGGTAACGCGCCCGATGGAAAGCCGTCGGGCGCGTTTTTGATGTATCGATTTTTAGCCGAGGCAGGTCCAGTTGACGGGGGTCGAGCCGTACTGTTCGAGTAGCCGATTGGCTGCCGAGAAGGGACGCGACCCCATAAAGGCGGGGAGTTCTGCCGTGGCACGATTGGCCGAAAGCGGCGAGGGGTGCGTGGAGGCCAGACAGAACTTGTCGGTTGCCTTGCCCGCGTCAGTTGCGACGAGCTTGCCCTCGACCATCTGCTGGGCAAAGCGGCCCCATGCCAAAAAGACAACCGGTTGAGGCAGCTGGCAGCAGCGTTCGATAACGTAGTCGGTGAGCGTGCTCCAGCCCAGCTTGGCGTGCGAGTTCGCGGCATGCTCGCGCACGGTGAGCGTAGTGTTGAGAAGCAGGACGCCCTGTTGTGCCCATGGCGTTAAATCTCCTGTGGCGGGAATGGGACAACCCAGGTCGGCATTGAGTTCCTTGTAGATGTTGCGCAGGCTCGGCGGCAACTTGGTTTGCGTCGCGGGGACCGAGAACGACAGCCCCATGGCCTGGTTGGGTCCGTGATAGGGGTCTTGACCCAAGATGACAACCTTGACCTGGTCGGCCGGCGTGTAGGCGAGGGCATTGAGGATGTCGTCTTGTGCCGGGTAGATAGTCTGCTCGGCACGCAAAAGGGCGATGCGCTCGAGCAGCTGGTTCGTAGTGTCACGTACCGGCTGCGGTGCATCGCCCAACCAAGTTGCTATGTTGCGGTCGCGGGTCGCGGCGTCCATGGGGCTCCTTTACGTCAGATGCTCTGTTGGCATCTATTGTAAAGGCGCACCGGTTGCCTTTATGCCGCGGCTGTATGAAGAGCGGGGTCTACGAGACGTGCTCGGGCGCTCCTGCCATGCGAGCCTGTCCATGTGCGCGGAGGCGCGGAAGCTCGACGGTTGCCACCATGACGCCGGTGAGGATGAGGGCGGCGCCAAAGAAGGCGATGGGGCTCAGGCCCTCGCCGACCAGGAAGAACGAGAAGACGGCGGAGCAGACTGGCTCGAGCGAGAAGGCGAAGCCGGTGGTCTCGGCGGGCACGTGGGGCTGCACGAGCGTCTGGGTGATAAAACCGTAGGCAGAGCAGATGAGCGCGAGGGCAACGACGACCACGATCTCGCTGGGCGTACTGGGAAGTGTGAAACCGCCAAAGACGCATGCGGCAATGCCCGAGAACAGGCCGCCAAAGCCCAACTGCCAAACGCCCAGGGACAGCGGGTCGACATCTTCGACAAAGCGCTTGGCTACGATAATGTGGCCGGCATAGATAAAAGCGGAGAGCAGCATGATGAGCGCGCCCGGATTCAGGCTGGTGAAGTCGGTGCCCGAGAGCAGCAACATGCCGCAGGTGACGATGGCGGTGCCGATGAGCACTTTGCGCTCGGGGGCGCGGCGCAGCAGGGCGGCGTTGGCAAACGGCACGATCACGACCGTCAGGCTCTGCAAAAAGCCGGCAGTGGAGGCAGAGGTGAGGCTGGAGCCCAGGCACATGCAGGTGAGCTCGGTTGCCATGATGGCGCCGATGATGGCGGCGCGAACCATAAGGTCGCGGTTGATGCGGAACGCGCGCTTGTGGAAGAGCAGCAGGCAGACCACAAAGGCGATGATGCAGCGTAGCGCGACGATGCTCGTGGCGTTCATGCTGTCCATGCCGATCTTCATGAGAGGGTACGAAAAGCCCCATGCGACGGGAACGGAAAATGAGAGCGCGATTGCTTTTTTGCGATCCATGGGACTCCTTTTGTTACAGAACGGTTTCGTACAAAGGATTCTGCTCCCAGATGTGGATGTAGTAAAGCGAATGTATCTTCAGTATGATTAAGAAATACTAATGTTGGCAGAAAAAGCCCTGGCAAAACGTTTTACGGCTGCATTGATGTGGAGGTGCGATGGCATCGCGGTATCAGATTGTTTGTATGGTGGTCGATCGCGGCAGTCTTAAGGGCGCGGCGGACGAGCTGGGCTATACGCAAAGTGCGGTGAGCCAGGCCGTCAAGGCACTCGAGCGCGAGCTGGGTACCACGCTCATCGAGCGCGGTAAGCAGGGCGTTTCGCTTACGCGCGACGGTAAACAATATCTGCCGTATCTGCGCCAGATTGTGACTGCCGAGGCTGAGCTCGAGGGCAAGCGCCAGGAGTTGCTGGGGCTTTCGTCGACCGATATTCGCATCGCGACGTTTACCAACGTGAGTCGAACCGTGTTACCGCGTGTGATCCGCGACTTTGGGGCGCTGCACCCGGGCGTACGCTTTACCCTTAAGCAGGGCGACTACACGCGCAACGCCCAATGGGTGCACGATGGCGTGGTCGATTTTTGCTTTACGGCACGCGGGTTTACCGCTGGCCTCGAGAAGCGCGTGGTCTATCACGACGAGTTGGTGGCACTGTTGCCTGTCGCGCATCCGCTGGCGGCAAAGGAAAAGGTGACACTCGCCGACCTGGCTTCCGAGCCGTTTGTGCTTCTGGATGAGGGCGAACAGAGCCTGGTGCTCGATGCATTCGCGGCGCATGGCCTGTCGCCGCACGTGACGAGCGAGGTCACCGACGACTACACCATCATGGCGATGGTGGAGGAGGGCCTAGGCGTGAGCATGCTCTACCGTCGTACTGTGGAGGGCATGCGAGCCGATATTCGTGTGCGGCCCATCGTGCATGCCCCCTCGCGCGACGTGGTGGCGGCCTGGCGCAGCTGGGACACCATGCCTATCGCCACGAGGCGCTTTATCGACTATATGAGCTCGCATATTGTCAATTAATGACTGGCGTGGCGTTGGGTGCGGTGTTTAGCGGGCTGTCGCTTTGGCTTGGGTGGCGCGATAGGTGCGTGCCGGGTGGCAGAGTAGCACCGCCACGACCATAAAGAACGCCGTGGTGCCCAGGCTGATGGGGTAGACCATCATGATGTTCGCAAAGGTGCGGAAGTGCGGGAACACGCAGAACACCCAATAGAAGCGGATGCCGCAGACGCAGATCATGGTGATGAGGGCGGGCGTGAGCGAGATACCAAAGCCGCGCAGGTAGCCGGACATGTTTTCGTAGAACATGCTAAAGGCGTACGCCGGGAAGATCGAGCACACGCGGATATAGCCGATCGAGACGATGTTGGGATCACTGTTGAACAGCGACAAGATCTCACGCCCCAGGCCGACAATAACGATAATTGTGGTGAGCGCGACGATACCGCCTTCGACCAGGCAGACCTTGAGCGTTTTGGTGCAGCGGTCGATCTGGCGGGCACCGTGGTTTTGTCCCACAAAGGTGGTGCAAGCCTGGCTAAAGCTGTTGAGCAGGTTATAGCACACGTACTCCAAGCTCATAGCGGCGCTCGATGCCGCCATGACCTCGGTGCCCAGGCTGTTGATGGCGGACTGGATGATGATGTTGGCGACGGCAAAGACGGCGCTTTGGATGCCGGCGGGCAGGCCGATCTTGACGATGCGCTTGAGGGCGACGGGGTCGATAGCCAAGTCACGCGGGGTGACGCGGACGACAGAGTCGGTCTTGAGCAGGCGGATAAAGAGCGTAGCGGCGCTGACGGTGTAGGCGATGGCGGTGGCGATGGCGACGCCCGCGACGCCCCAGTGAAGTACGGGGACAAAGATGAGGTCCAGGCCAATGTTGAGGACGGTGGACACGGCAAGCGCCTGCAGCGGCATGCGGGTGATGCCGACGGAGCGGAAGATCGCGGCCTCAAAGTTGTAGAGCAAAATCGAGGGCATGCTCAGCAAAAAGACGCGTAGATAGAGTGAGGCGAGCGGCATGGTCTCGGCGGGAACGTTGAGCGCGGCGAGCATGGGCTCGGCAAAGATCTCGCCCAGAGCGATGACGACAAAGCCCACGAGTGCCATTAAAATCGAGGTATGGACGGCGCGTTTGACCATGTTCTGATCGTTGCGGCCGATAGCGTTGGCGATGACCACGTTGGAGCCAAGCGACATGCCAATAAACAGGTTGAGCATAAGACTGGTAAGCGGAACATTGGAGCCGACCGCCGCCATGGCGAGGGTTCCCTGGTCGCCCGAGAAGTTACCGATAATGACCGTGGCGATGAGGTTCGACAGCTGCTCCAAGATGCTCGTGGCGGCCACGGGGAAGGCGAACAGGGGAATATTGCGCCACAGCGAGCCGGTGGTCATGTCAATGTGCTTAGATACGGTGTCAGCCATACGCTCTCAATCTCTAACATGCTCTTTCGTGCTTATTTGCGCAGATGATGATACTCCTAATGCAACCAGTCGGCACTTGGGGACGTTCCTTTTCTGTCGGCAGCTGGGGACACTCCTTATCTCTTCTAACTAGTCATTCAAGAACGTCCCCAATGACTAGGTGGGGAAGGCGTGAGACAATGGTGGGCGTTGTGTTGTTCGCGCTAAGGAGTTGCCATGTTGTTGTGTCCCGTTTGCCATGAACCGTTGGTGGACGATGAGCGTGGGGCCGCATGTGCGGGCGGACACCGGTTTGACCGTGCGCGCGAGGGTTATCTATATCTACTGCGCTCGTCCAAGAGCGGCGACTCCATGGGCGATCCCAAGTCGCAGGCACGCAGCCGTCGTGACTTTCTAAACCGTGGCTACTATGCGCCGTTGCGCGATGCAATGGTCGAGCTGGTGCGTGAGCGGGCGGCTGGGTGCGCTGCGTCTACGAACGGCCCCATGACGTTGCTCGATATTTGCTGCGGCGAGGGCTACTACACCAGCGCCATGGGCGCGGTGCCGGGTGTGGATGCTTACGGTTTCGACCTGGGCAAAGAGATGGTACGCCTTGCCGCCAAGCGCGGCGATGCGACCTATTTCGTGGCCAACATGAAGGACGTCCCCGTGGCCGATGGCGCCTTCGATATGGTGACCGAGCTCTTTGCCCCCTTTAACGAGCGCGAGTTTGCCCGCGTGCTGGCACCCGAGGGCTCGCTCTACACCGTGGTGCCGGGTGCCCGTCATCTCTTTGGGCTCAAGGAGGTGCTCTACGACACGCCGTACCTTAACGATGAGAAGCTGCCGAAGACCACCGAGCTCGAGTTGGTCGGAACGCAGCGGGTGTCTGCGAATATTACGCTCCAGACCCAGGCCGATATCGAGGCGGTGTTCCAGATGACGCCGTACTACTACCGCACGCGCCCTGCCGACAAAGAGCGCCTGGCAAACCTGGAAACGCTCCAGACCGATATCGACTTCATCATCGCCGAGTACCGCCACAGCTAACAACCTGCCAAAAAGGGACAGGTTTATTTTGGTAGGTTTTATCTGGGCAAACGTAAAGGGCCGACCGCGGAGATGCGCGATCGGCCCTTTTTAGTTGCCTGGCTGCAGGGGTTATGAGAAGCGAGCGCTTATAGGCGGTCCTTGTTCTCGGCCTTAACGGCGTGTGCCTGCTGAACAAAGAACAGGTCGTACACCACGATGACAAAGGCGCCAAAGTTGATGGCGTCGCCGCCAAACGCGGGAAGCGTGAGCACCGCTTGGGCAAGCGTGGCGACCGCGGCAACAATACCGAGCTTAAACGCGCCGTCCACCTGCGAAGGCTTGTTGGCGCCCTTGATACCGGCGACGCCTGCGGCAAGGTCGACGAGACCCTTGGCGATAAGCACGACCGCTGCGAGTGTGGCGTACGAACCGTACGTGGAATCGAGACCGCCCGTGGCAATACCGACGCCGGCGGTGACGAGGCTGGCGATGCCCAAAACAAAGTAGATGAGAGCAAGGATTTTGAGAGTCTTGCGAGTGAAGCTCATGGCTGGTCCTTTCGATACGAGTACGCCAACTTGGCGCACCCAATGTACTGCACATATGGTGAAGCACATTGTAGTTCAACGCGGCGATGCATGCGTTTGAAAGCGCATTGAGCCCGCGCAGCCAAGCCCAACCTTTCAAAAAGGAAGGCTGGGCGTAAGTCAAATCGATGGCAGCGTATGCGCGGCGCTGCGATGATGGGTCCATGGTAAGAGCTGGTCTCAAGGAGGAGCCATGATGTACGGAGCAGGGCAAGTGCATGAGCCGCGGTCGTTGGGAAGGCGCATGAGTGATTCTGCGATCGCTGCCGTGTGCACGGGATTGATGACGGTGCTTTGCATTGGGATGCTGTGGGCCATGTCGCATGTGGGACAATAGCGAACGGTTGGGTGCTGACATAAACGGTGCCCCGCGTATTCGTTTTGCTTGTTAAGGAGTGTCCATGGGCGTCGTCGATCCCTTATCTGTTGCTCGGGCCGCGGGGCTTGAGCTGATCGGGAAGCCCGAGGGCCTCACGCTCACCGACGGCACGATGGAGCTGCGCGCGGATTTTGGCCGCATGCTGCCGCGACTCAAGCAGGGCCGTCTGCAGCAAGAGCTGTTGGTAAAGGCCGCGCGCACAAAAGGCATCGAGAGCCCATGGGCGATTGACGCCACGGCAGGCTTTGGCGAGGATTCGCTGCTGCTGGCGGCTGCGGGTTTTGCCGTCGATCTGTATGAGCAGGATTGCGTGATCGCGGCGCTCCTCAAGGATGCCTTGGATCGCGCGGCAGATGATCCGGCGCTTGCGACAGCCGTGGCGCGCATGCGCTTACATGCGGGCGAGGACAGCATTGCCGGCCTTCGCCATACAGCTGAGCTGATCGGGCAGGGCGAGCTCACCGTTCCTGACGTGGTGTATCTGGACCCCATGTTTCCCGGACGCACCAAGAGCGCGGCGGTTAAAAAGAAGTTCCAACTCTTGCATCATCTGGAACAGCCGTGCGCCGATGAGGAGACGTTGGTCGAAGCTGCGCTTGCGGTGCACCCGCGCAAGGTCGTTATCAAGCGACCGGTGAAGGGGCCACTGCTTGCCGGCGTTAAGCCGAGCTATCAACTTGCGGGCAAGGCCGTTCGTTACGATGTTTTGGTGCCGCCGCGCCCGTAGCTTGCGTGCGATGGCTGGCGCTCCGTCAATGCCGTGCCGATGCGGCGCCTATTTCCAAGGGTGCGACGTCAGGTGCCATCCGCCGCAGTATTCGCATTTGTAGCAGGCCAAACCGCGCCGCCCGCGGTTTTCGCAGTCGGCCATAACGGCCTCGGCCTCGGCGCGCGTGTCGTAACGGTTTTTGCGCTCGCACGACTTGTAGCGCCAGGCCTCATCGCGCTCGGCGTCCAGGGCGTCGCGGCGCTCGTCCTCGCGTGCAAACAGGTCGCTCATATCGCCGCCGGTGGCAGTGCTCAAAAACTCGCTTTTTGCTTTTGACCAGGCGGCTCGCTTTTTGCTCCCCATCTGCATCGCGCCCCTCTCCAAACGTTGGTATCATTGCTCAATCAAAGTGATACCAATAAACGTGAGGTCGCCGCGTGATGATCAGAAAAACCCTCGATACCGACATTCCCGCTGTCATGGCTATCTATGACGCGGCCCGCGCCTTTATGCGCGCGCATGGCAACGCCACACAGTGGCCCGAGGGCACGCCTTCTGCCGAGCAACTGGCTGCCGATATCGCCGCCGGTGGCAGCTATGTGTGCGAAGTCGATGGCCGCGTGGTGGCGACGTTTGCCTTTTTGCCCGGCCCGGACGAGTGCTATGACGTAATTGAGGATGGTCAATGGCGCAGCGACACTCCGTACGCCGTGCTGCACCGTGTGGCGTCCGATGGCACCGTGCACGGTATCGCGGCTGCGATGTTTGCCTTTGCCAAGGAGCGTGCCGATCACCTGCGCATCGACACGCATCAGGACAACCTGCCCATGCAGGGAGCCATCGCCAAGGCCGGGTTTAAGCGCGCCGGTATCGTATATGTGTCGGACGGTACGCCGCGCGTCGCGTTTGATTGGCTGCGCGAGGCATAAAGGCCGAGTCACATACCAGCGTTTCACCGAAATGAAAATGGCCCCGAGTGGGGCCATTTTTGGTAAAACGCGTTGTTGTGGGGCTCGCGTTGCTACCGTCCCAGATGACCCCGGGCAGACAAAAAAGGGAGGTGCCGGCTTTCGCAAGGCGCGAACCTACGAAAATCGCCGCGCGGCAACGCGGGGCGATGAGCTCGGTCGGGGGATAGGGCCCGCTTCGCCCGCCGGCCCGTAAATTGTATCATCCAGTGTGGAACGAGGATGCCCGTTGCCGCGTGCGATGGGCTTGCAATAAGAGGAGAGCCATGTCGAAGCAAGCGGTCGTTGGAATTGTGGCGCATGTCGATGCCGGCAAGACCACGCTGGCCGAGGCCATGCTGTTCAACGCGGGTCGCATTCGCAAGCGCGGCCGCGTGGACGATGGTGATTCGCATCTGGACACTGACGCGATCGAGCGCGAGCGTGGCATCACGATTTTCTCGTCGCAGGCCGTACTCGACCATGGCGATACCCACGTCATGCTCGTGGATGCACCGGGGCATGTCGATTTTTCGGCCGAGGCGGAGCGCACATTGCGCGCGCTGGACTACGCGATTTTAGTTGTGGGCGCCAACGACGGCGTGCAGGGGCACACCGAAACCCTGTGGCGCCTGCTTGCACGCTGTGACATCCCGACGTTCATCTATATCAACAAAATCGATTTGGAGAATCCCGGCCGCGATGTTTTGCTGGCACAACTTGGGCAACGTCTTTCCGAGGGCTGCCTGGATGCCAGCGAACTGCTGGCGGGCGGCTCCGTTCAGGAGGACGCTGCTGCGTTGGACGAGGCGGCGCTCGAGGAGTTTCTTGAGGCGGGTGAGCTTTCTGTCGCAATGCTGTCACGCATGGTTGCCGAGCGCAAATTGTTTCCCTGCTTTGCGGGATCGGCGCTCAAGGACCAGGGTGTGGCAGAGCTGCTCGACGGCATATGTGCTCTGATGCGCGAGCGAACATGGCCCCAGGAGTTCGCCGCGCGTGTCTACCGCGTGAGTCGTGGAGAGCGTGGCGAGCGTCTTGCCTGGGTCAAGGTGACGGGCGGCATGCTGCATGCCAAGCAGATGATTAGCGGACGTTCCGGTGCCGAGGCATGGGAGCAGAAGGTCGATCAGGTGCGCATCTATAACGGCGAGAAGTATGAGCTTGCCCAAGAAGTTGCCGCTGGCGGTATTTGTGCCGTGACGGGTCTTGCGCACGTTCGCCCAGGGGACGCCCTGGGTGCGGAGCCCGCGGGCGATGCGCCTGTCATTGCGCCGGTTCTCACCTATACGGTGCTTCCGGGCGAACACGATGTCCACGCGGTGTTCAAAGCACTGACAGAGTTAGCGGACGAAGATCCTATGCTCGGCGTAAGCTGGAATACTCATCTGGAGCAGATTCACCTGCAGCTGATGGGCGCCGTGCAACTCGAGGTCGTGCAGCGGGTGTTGGCAGATCGTTTTGGCCTTTCGATTGCGTTTGAGCCCGGCGGCATTCTCTATAAGGAGACTATTTCGCAGCCGGTCGAGGGCGTGGGCCACTTTGAGCCGCTGCGCCACTATGCCGAGGTACATCTGCGTTTGGAGCCGTTACCGGCGGGCTCGGGCGTGCAATTTGGCACCGTGACCTCGACTGACGAGCTCGACTTGAACTGGCAGCGTCTGGCGCTCACCAACGCCATGGAGCGCGATCACCTGGGCGTGCTGACTGGCTCGCCCGTCACCGATGTGCGCATTACGCTCACGGGCGGCCGTGCGCATGCCAAACACACCGAGGGCGGCGATTTTCGCCAGGCCACGTACCGCGCGATTCGCCAGGGGTTCATGCAGGCGCGTGAGGCGGGCGCGGCGGTGCTGTTGGAGCCGTGGTACCACTTTGAGCTCGAGGTGCCGGGGGAGTGTGTGGGCCGGGCGCTTTCGGATGCTACGCGTATGGGTGCCGAGTACGAGCCGCCGACGATGGCGGGAGACCGCGCCAAGCTCATGGGCCGCGTGCCGGCATCCGAAGTGCAGGATTACGCGCTGGAGGTGGCTGCCTATACGAGTGGCCGCGGGCATCTGTACCTGGAGTTTGCCGGCCACGCGCCCTGTCATGATGCTGAGCGCGTAATTGAGGCGGCCGCCTATAAGCCCGAGGCCGATCTGCCCAATACGCCCGACTCGGTCTTCTGCTCTCATGGCGCCGGCTACACCGTCAAGTGGCACGACGTCCCCGCCACGGCGCACGTAAAGGTCGATCCCGCCACCTTTCGCCCCTGGCGAGCAGCAGACGCCGAGTTTTTCGGCCACATGTGACAAAGGGACAGTTCCTTTGTCACATGCTATTGGTATAACTCGGTACAAGTTGGTATAACTATTGCCAAGGTTTGCCAATCCGAGGAGGCCGACATGAATCCAAATCCCTTTAAGCCCACGGCTGGCAAGCGGCCTCCGATACTCATCGGTCGCGAGTCGGTCATCGAAGATTTCGAGGAAGGGCTCGATAACGGCGCCGGAGCGCCGGGCAGGCTCATACTCATTACGGGAAACCGCGGTTGCGGCAAGACGGTTCTCCTGCGGGAGCTGCAACGTCTAGCCAATGAGCGCGGATGGGCGGTTGTCTCCGATTCCGCTTCGCTTGGCTTATGCGACCGCTTGGCCGATGCACTTCGCTCGAATAAACCCGTTGTGACGTCAATGGAACTCAGTCCATCATTCGGGCGCATGTCGGTCGAGGCGGCGCGTGCAAAGGGTGAAACGCTGCGCGGGCTGGTCAACGAGCGCCTTAAGAAGCTCGATCCAGGCAAAGGCATGCTGTTTGCGATTGACGAGGCACAATCGGCGTCTATCGAGGAGCTGGCGGCCCTTGCCGTTCTCTATCAGCAGGTGCTCGGAGACCAGGATGCCACGGGCTTGTCCGATAGCGACCAGCGCGGTCTTGCGCTGGTGTTTGCCGGCTTACCCAGTATGGTTGACGATCTGCTCGAAGAGCCGAGCGTGACGTTTTTGCGGCGTGCCCAGCAGCGTACGCTGGGGGCGATTTCTTTGCCCAAGGTGCGCGATTCATATATCCAGACGGTCAAAAACGCTGGTCTTTACGTTGACGCGGGGACGGCGGATCTTGCGGCACACAAGAGCATGGGGCATCCCTATATGGTTCAGCTGGTGGGCTATTACATGTGGCGCTCTGCTGTCCGGCGTGGCTCGCAAGTCATCGAAAGGCACGATGTCGAGGATGGCCATGCGGATGCCGTCTCCGAGTTCTACGAAGCGGTTGACGCGCCTCTATATTACGGGCTGCGCAGTCCACAGCGCCTTTTTATCGAGGCCATGGCGGTTGACGAGGGCAAACCGACTCGCATGGCGGATATCATTGAGCGCTGCGATCGCACCCAGAGCTGGGCGAGCAAATATCGCGCAAGCCTGATTCGCGAGCGTGTCATCGAGGCTGCCGGATACGGCCTCGTCCGATTTACCGTGCCCATGCTGGGCGCGTACGTTCGCGATCGAGTTTTATGGCATGAGTAGGGTGATAAAGGTGACGGAACAGAAGATGAGCCCGCAGGCTATCGAGGTACGCGGCGCGCGCGTCCATAACCTCAAAGACATCGATATCGATATTCCGCTGGGAAAGCTGGTGGGTATTGCCGGCGTATCGGGTTCGGGCAAGAGTTCGCTGGCACTGGGGGTTCTTTATGCCGAGGGTTCGCGCCGCTACTTGGAAGCGCTCAGCACCTATACTCGACGTCGCCTGACGCAGGCCGAACACGCCCAGGTGGATGAGGTATTGCACGTACCGGCGGCGCTCGCATTGCATCAGCGCCCCAGCGTGCCGGGCGTGCGCTCGACCTTTGGTACCATGACCGAGCTCAACAACAGCCTGCGCCTGCTCTTTAGCCGTTGCGCCCATCACGTGTGTCCGCACTGCGGGGCGCGCGTGGAGCCGAGCCTTAACGTGGCTGCGGGCCTGTCGCTCACGTGCCCTGCATGCGGTCGCGAGTTCTACGCGCCGAGCGCCGAGGACCTTGCCTTTAACAGCGGCGGTGCCTGTCCCACCTGCGG
Organism: Collinsella sp.; assembly: GCA_036304905.1. GTDB lineage: Bacteria > Actinomycetota > Coriobacteriia > Coriobacteriales > Coriobacteriaceae > Collinsella. The sequence continues at coordinate 38,228 of JAXIXR010000020.1, forward strand.
CGGCACCGGTGTCATGCGCGAGGTGGACGAAGCGAGCCTGGTGCCCGATGAGTCAAAGACTATCAACGAGGGCGCGGTGCTTCCCTGGGGTACGCTCATGTGGGATCTGATGAAGCAAGTGGCTGGCGAGATGGGCGTGCGCACCGATGTGCCGTTTAACCAGCTCACGCCTGAAGAACGCGACATCGTGTTCCACGGCCCGGCGGTTAAGAAGCACATTCTCTACGTTCCCAAAAACGGCGAGGGTGCCACGCCGCTCGACTTCACCTATTACAACGCCGTCTATACCGTCGAGAATGCGCTCGCCAAGGTTAAGGACGACAAGGGCCTCAAACGCGTTGCGCGCTTTTTGCGCGAGGGAGCATGCCGCGATTGCGGCGGCACGCGTCTCTCCGAGGCTGCGCGCCAGCCCCAGGTGTGCGGTATCAATCTGGCGCAGGCCGCGGCCATGACGCTTGGCGATGCGGTTGAGTGGGTGCGCGGGGTGCCCGCATCCTTGCCGCCCGAGATGCGGCCCATGGCGACGGATATCTGCGATTCGTTTTTGAGCGTGGCCCGTCGTCTGGTCGACCTGGGTCTCGATTACCTTTCACTCGACCGCGCTGGTGCCACGCTCTCCACGGGTGAGCGCCAGCGCGTTCAGCTCGCCCGCGTGGTGCGCAACCGATCGACGGGCGTGCTCTATGTGCTGGACGAGCCTTCGATCGGCTTACATCCCGCCAATGTCGACGGCTTGGTGGGCGTGATGCGCGATCTGGTGGATGACGGCAACACCGTGGTTGTTGTCGACCACGATACGCGCGTACTGGCGGAAGCCGACTATCTGGTCGAGATGGGCCCCGTTGCCGGAGCAGGCGGCGGCAGTGTAATCGCCGCTGGTACGGTAGACGAGGTCGAGCAATCGCAGGGCAGCCGTATCGCGCCGTTTTTGCGCGCCGAGCTCAAGCGCTTGCGTCCGCAGGTGACTGACGACGAAATGTTCGACCAGGGACATATCCGCATGGCAACCGATGCCATCCATACCGTCAAGCCGCTCGAGGTTGATATCCCGCGCGGCCGCCTTGTCGCGGTAACGGGCGTTTCGGGTTCGGGTAAGACGACGCTCGTGCTCGAGACGCTCATTCCTGCACTTAAGGCGCAGGCAGCTGGCGAGCGCTTGCCGGGGCACGTGCGTTGGGTCGATGCCGAGGGCATTGGCCGCGCAAATCTGATTGACGCTACGCCCATCGGCGCCAACGTACGCTCGACGGTAGCGACCTATGCCGACATTCATGACGAGCTGCGCCGCGCCTTCGCCCGTACGCCCGAGGCTAAGGCAGCCGGCTACAAGGCGGGCGCCTTTAGCTACAACACCGGCGCCTTGCGCTGCCCTACGTGTGACGGCACGGGCTCGATATCGCTCGACGTGCAGTTTTTGCCCGACGTCGAGATCATCTGCCCGGCATGCCGTGGTTCGCGCTACGCCGAGGCCGCCTCGCATATCCATCGCGAGGGCAAGGACGGGAGCTTGCTTACGTTGCCGCAGCTCATGGACATGAGTGTGGACGAGGCCCTCGACGCCACGGTGGGACTCAAGAAAGTCCAGGCGCGCTTGCAGACCTTGCATGACCTAGGCTTGGGCTATCTCACGCTCGGTGAGCCCACGCCGGCGCTCTCGGGCGGCGAGGCACAACGCCTTAAGCTCGCGAGCGAGATGGGCCGCGTGCAGGACGATGCCGTGTTCGTATTCGACGAGCCCACGATCGGACTACATCCGCTCGATGTTCAGGTGTTGCTGAGTGTGTTCGACGGCCTTGTTTCCAAGGGCGCCACGGTTATCGTGATCGAACACGATCTCGACCTTATCCGTAACGCCGATTATGTGATCGACATGGGCCCGGGCGGTGGCGACGCCGGCGGGCAAATCGTCTGCGCCGGCACGCCGGCGGATATCGCTGCCTGTCCCAAGAGCGTTACTGGCCGCTACCTATAGACAATGAGGCAAAGGGACAGTCCCTTTGCCTCATTGATGCCTATTTCACGCACTGAGCGGAGAGATAGTCGCGGAAGAATGGCAATTCAAATGCGACGAGCCCTCGTCCTCGCTCCCCGATGATGCCGGCGTCTATCATGCGGCGTCGGTAGCGGGAGACCTGCTGCGGCGAACGCCTAAGGCGCTCGACAAGGTCAGCGGTGGTGGACTCTTCCTCGTCATCGAGCATGGCGATGAGGAATCGCTTGTCCTCTGCAGTGAGTTCCCGATAGGTTGCCGCGAGGATTCGGTCGTCCATCTCGTCGCGCGCGATTTTGATTCCCAGGTCAAAGTCGCGTGACGAGATCTCCTTCGAATCGCTTGTGAGATCCCAGGCACGGTAGCCTACGAGTTGCAATAGGAAGGGAAAACCAGAGATCGAGCGAACGGCTCTATCGATTCCCTCAGCATCTGCCAAGCGATCGTTTTCCTGGATCGTGCGAATCAAGGCCTCGCGTACGTCATAGTCGGCAATGCGACCCAGATGATATTGTTGGGCGCGGCGAAGGAACGAGACCGTCTTGTGGTTCAGCAACGTCGAGACGTTGTTGGGAAGTCCCGCCATGAGCAGGGCGACGCGTTTCCCATCGGTCACAAAGTGCTGATACGTCGCTGCGAGCTGAATCATCTCGTCGAGTGTCGGGTCCACCTCGTCAACCGTGACGAGCAGACCGGTGCCCGCCTCGTTGAGCTGGTCGATGATGTCGCTCATGCGATAACGCCAGGTTGAGGCATCGTGGACACGATTGACCTCGATGCTGCCGAGCGGTGCAATTCCGAGGCCGGTGACTTCGAAGTGGTTGGACGGGTCGATGAGATGGGCTGCGGCGCGTTTCGCCCCGAACTCGAGTTCCTCAAGCATTCCCGGGAGCGCGGTCGTCTTTACGGCTATCCAGCCGTGGGATTCCGCCCTTGTCGCGAGCGACGACATGAGAGCGGTTTTACCGGTTCCACGCGCGCCTGAGAAGATCGAGGTCAATTCTGGGCGCCTGCGCTGGCTCAAGAAGGCACGGTCCAAATCCCGAATAATCTGTTGTCTGCCAGCGAGATGGGCGGGAACCTCACCAAAACTGGGGGTAAACGGGTTCTCGAGATATTCCACAAGGCTCTCCTTTCACACCGCCGTTTAACTTCATTTTACTTTAGTTAATTCTGATTAAAAGTGAGGCTCTTTATCTAGAGCATCAATTGGGCGTGTGTGCCATCGGCGTGGCGCCTGAATGTGACAAAGGGGCAGTTCCTTTGTCACATTCCCGGAAAGCCTGTTTGGCGTAGGGCCTCGTAGAGGACGATGGCGGCGCTGTTGGAGAGGTTGAGTGCGCTGATGCGGTAGTCGTCCGGATTGACGAAGTTGCCGCAGATATCCTGCCGAAGGATGGCCTCATGGCCGTCCTCGATATGCCCCAGCGATTCCTCGTGGGCTTCCCAGGCCTCGGCGTTATCGAGCGAGTCGCAATCGCGCAGCATCGGGATGCGCTCGCAACGCTCGGACGCCGCGGCAAGCAGTGGCTCGGGAATGCCCGAGCTCTCGCTGCCAAAGACCAAGTAGTCTCCATCGCGGTAGGTACTCTGCGCATAGGTGCGGCGTGCCTTTTTGGTCAGCAGATGCAGGCTACCATCGGCAGGGGAGAGGTCGTTGCGCGCAAGAAAATCCTCCCAGCCGGCATAGGTCGTCACGTCCAAGTTTTGCCAGTAGCCCAGGCCGGCGCGGCGCACTGTCTTGTCGTCGAGCGAAAAGCCCAGGGGCTCCACCAGATGCAGGCGGGCACCGGTAACCACGCAGGTGCGGCCGATATTGCCCGTATTGGCCGGAATCTCGGGCGCGTACAGCACGATGTTGAACATGAATCTCCTTGGCTCAGAACGAAAAACCACCACGAAGGGCACCTTCGTGGTGGTTTGGCGGTTACGTAGGCGGAAAAATGCCCGCTTGGATAAACCTAGGCGCGGTGCCAGTCGGTCAGACAGGCATCAAGGGAGGCGATGAGTGCATCCTTGTCCATGTGACGGCCGATGATGCACAGGCTCGTCATGCGGTCGCCCGTCTCATCGTCCCAAATCTGCATGATCTCGGGGTTCTCGTCGATGATCTTCTGCTTCTCGCCCTCGGGCGCCGAATCGACAAACAGGCCGTTCTCCATTAAGCGCATCTGGTGGCCCGCCTGCTCGAACATGTAGCACATGTCCGGATTGCCGGTCTGCCACAGCGGACCCTTGACGCGGATGACCTCGTCGGGCCACTCCTGCTCAACAAAATCGGTGAACTTCTGCAGGTCAAACGGCTTGCGGCGCGAGTACACAAAGGTCTCGATGTCGTACTCGAGCACCTCGGGGTCGTCGTGCTCCTCGGGATGCTCCATGGCCTCGATCCAAGCGGCGGAGTTGTAGGCGCGCATAAAGTCGAAGCGGCCGGTATCGAGCAGCTCCTCCATGGGGACCTCACCGTTTTGGGCCTCGACGATCACGGCGTCTTTCTGCAGGCTGCGCACGATGGCCTTGAGCTCGGCGATCTGCTCGGGCGTCACGGTATCGGTCTTGTTGAGGATCAGCGTGGAGCAGAACTCGATCTGCTGGATGAGCAGGCTCTCGATGTCGTCTTCGTCGATATCCTCGGCCAGCAGGTCGCGACCGCCGTTGAACTCGTCATACATGCGGGCGCAATCGACCACGGCCACGATGTTGTCGAGCGCGAGCTTGGGCTCGCCGCCCACCTTGGCCTCGTCGCAGAAGCTCGAGATGGTGTAGGCGATGGGGATAGGCTCGCAAATGCCCGAAGCCTCGATGATGATGTAGTCGAAGTTGCCCGAATCGGCGATGCCCTGCAGCTGGTTAGCAAGGTCGTCCGAAAGCGTGCAGCAGATGCAGCCGTTGGTGAGCGGGATGAGGTCGTCGGTCTCGGAAAGGCCGCCGTCGGCGATAAGGCTGGCGTCGACGTTGATCTCGCCGATATCGTTGACGATCACGGCGGCGCGGATGCCGCCGTCGTTAGCGAGGATGTGGTTGAGCAGCGTGGTCTTGCCGGCACCGAGGTATCCGGTAAGCATGATGATCTTCACGGGTTTGTTGGGCATGTGCCCTCCTTTGTTAGACATGGCTTACAGTTAAATCATATGCCAAACGCCTGCTCTTATACCCACGCGCCGGCAAATAACACAGGCTACTCCCAGGCTCCCCACACATCGGGGCAGTAACCGACGGTGGCCTTTTTGCCGTTGCGCACGATGGGCTCGGCCAAAACCTGCTGATTCTCGAGCAGTTTGTCGAAGCGCTGACTGGGGGTAAGGTGCTGAATGAGCGCGAGCGTCTCCTCGTCCTTGGCTTTGGGGTTGAGCAGCTTGTCGATACCGCCGACCGCTTGCATCACGCTCGTAAGCTCACCCTTGCTCATCTCCTTTTCCTTAAGGTCAATAAACTGCACCTTAATGCGGCGCTCCTTAAAATAGCGCTGGGCCTTCTTGGTGTCGAAGGACTTCTTAGTCCCGAAGATTTGAATATTCATGGTCCCGCCGCTCTATCGAATGAAGTTGGTCGTTGCTCGATCTGCCTCGGGTGCGTTGATGCCGGCGGCCTGTCCTGCCTCGATGCAGCGCAGGAGCCAGGCCATGTTTTTGCCGATGTTTCGCATGGTGGTAAGGCCCTCGGCATCCCCATCGGCGTCGCCGGGCACGCGGCCAAACACGTTATTCCAGTAGGTGGAAGCAACCACGGGCATTTGCTTAATGGTGAAGTACTTGTTGAGCACATCGAACGTGGTCGACGTGCCGCCGCGGCGGGCGACGGCGACAGCGGCGCCGGGTTTGTGCTCAAAGGCATGTCCGCCTGCATAGAATGCGCGATCGAGTGCCGAGAGAATGCGGCCGCTGGGGTGCGCGTAGTAGACAGGCGAGCCAAAGACAAAGCCATCTGCCTGCTCGGCTGCAGCGATGAGCTCGTTGACCACGTCGTCGTCAAAGGTGCAGCGGCAATCGAGCTTGCCACACTGGCCGCAACCGATGCAATCGCGAATGGGCTTGGCGCCCAGCTGAAACACCTCGGTATCGATACCCTCGGCATGCAATTGCTCGGCGACTTCGGCATGCGCGCGAGCGGTGTTGCCGTTTGCCTTGGGGCTACCGTTGACTAAAAGAACCTTCATCACAAACTCCCTCTGCTTTTGGTGACTTCTGCTGAGAATTATCTCACGTTGCGTGCGATGACGTCGGCATGGTGCGGGCGATGTTTATCCCGCAACGTTCTTAAGGGCGTTCATGCCTAAGGCCATCTAGGGGCATTGCGGTACGGCATGGGGAATGCATTGGGAAACGTTCGATAAATGCTTATAAACACGTTTTTGACGGCATACGTTGACAGATATACTTGTTGAGTTCAAAAGCATGGGAACGGAGATGGTTGCATGACACAGCCGGAGACATCACACACGGTGGGGCTTGCGCTCGAGGGAGGCGGCTACCGCGGTATGTATACGGCGGGCGTGCTCGACGTTTGGATGGAGCACGGTTTGACCTGCGACCATATGGTGGGTGTCTCGGCGGGTGCGGCGTTTGGCTACAACTTTAAATCGCGCCAGATCGGCCGCGCCATTCGCTATAACAAGGCCTATTGTGCCGATAAGCGCTATGCGGGTGTAGCAAGCTGGCTGCGGACCGGCGATATGTTCAATGCCGATTTTGCCTATCACGAGGTGCCTATCGAGCGCGATCCCATCGACCTGGAGACATATCGCGCCTGTCCCATGCGGTTTACGTGCGTGTGTACCGATATCGAGACGGGCAAGGCTGTCTACCACGACCTGCCCTATGGCGATGAGCGCGATATCGAGTGGATCCGGGCGTCGTCGGCTATTCCCGTGGCGACGCGTCCTGTTGTCATTGAGGGACACAAATATCTGGATGGTGGCGTGGCTGATTCTATTCCCAGTGCATGGCTGTTTGCGCAGGGCTACGACCGCAACGTGGTGGTGCTGACGCAACCGGCGGGCTTTGTAAAGCAGCCCAACAGCGTTATGCCCATGCTGCGGCGCGTGTTCCGTCACTACCCGGAGTTTGTCGCGGCGCTTGAGCATCGGCATGAGGTCTACAATGCCACGCTCGATGACCTGGCGCGTCGCGAGGCTGCCGGCGAGGTCTTTATGGTGCGGCCGAGCGAATCGGTGAAGGTGCCGTCGCTGTGCCGCGAACCGAATGAGCTCGAGCGCATCTATCAGATCGGTCGTCGAGATGCGGAGGCGACTTTGCCGGCGTTGAAAGCGTATCTGGCGGGGTAAGGGTCGCATGCGGAAAGCGCATCCCGGAATGGAGGTCCAAACTGGGATGCGCTTTCCATTGCTGAAGATATGAGGCTGCGGATCGGCTGCTCGGCCTAGACTTATGCCTGCTGCCAGGTGTCGACGAGCTCCTTGGCGGCGGCGTAGGGGTTGTCGGCACTGCAGACGGCGCTCACCACAAAGAAGCCATCGACGCCGGTGGCCTTGAGCTGCGGCAGGTCGGCCGTCTTGACGCCGCCGCCCACCACGATGGGCACGGGGCTTGCCGCGTGGAGGGCGGCCAGGTCCTCAAAGCTCTTGGTGATGATAGAGCCATCGGCCGCGCGTCCGCAATCGCGTTTGGTCTCAGTCTCGTGGAGTGGGCCGATGCCCAGGTAGTCGACTAGGCTCATGTCGGCGGTCTTGACGTACTCGAGCATCTCCTCGCAGCGGGCCGAAAGTCCCACGATGGCATCGGGGTCCAGAAGCTTGCGACAGACCTCGACGGGAATATCGCTCTGGCCCACGTGCACGCCGTCGACAGCAATACCCTGCTCACGCGCGGCGAGTACGCAGTCCAGACGGTCGTCGATTAACAGGGCGACCTGACCGGTCTTGCCAGCCTGTGCGATTGCCTGCGCGGCGTCGCCGGTCAGCGCAATGATCTCGCGGGCGCTTGCCACCTTGGAGCGCACCTGGATGCAGGTAAAGCCGGCATCGAGCGCCTGGGCCACCACATCGCTCACGGGACGCCCCAGCGTGTTTTCGGGGCCGAGTACCAGATAGGCCGAGATATCAAGGTTGTCGCGGATGCTCATCGTGCTTCCTCCTGCTTCTTGATTTGTGCTTCCATGCGCTCGAGCTTGCCGGTCATGGTGTCGGTAAATCCGGGCCGGATATCGGCTTTGAGCACGACTTCGGTGCGGATGCCTTTGCTCGCCAATACAAAGGTTGCGTCGCGCACGACCTGCATGACCTCGTCCCAATCGCCCTCGATCTCGGTGAACATCGAGGTGGTGCGATTGGGAAGGCCGCTATCGCGAATGACGCGCACGACCTCGGCGACCTCGGCGGACAGCTCATCGCCGGTGCCGCACGGGGCGATGGCCACGGCGACGAGTGTGTTCATTCCGGTAGCAGTTGCGGGCTCGGACATGGCCTATGCCTCCTCGAGGTCGAGCTGGTTGTTGGCGATGTCCTGGGCGGTTGCGCGGTAGAGCTCGTCGATAAAGGCGACCTTAAAGCTTGCCGGGGCGTCGGCGACAGCGGCGGCACGCGAGCCGGCAACGTTGTAGACGGCGGTGCCGCAGACGGCGGCCGTAAACGGGTCGGCAGCGCAGGCGTACACAGCCAGCACGCCGCCCTGCGAGCAGCCGCAACCGGTGATCTTGGACATGAGCGGGCTGCCGCCGTGAGACTTGGCCACGGTCGTGCCGTCGGTAATCAGGTCGACTTCGCCCGAGACCACAACGGCGCCGCCGGTGTAGCGGGCGAGCGCCACGGCGGCATCGCGGGCGGCGTCTACCGTGTCGGTGGTATCGACACCGCGTACGCGGCTCAAATCGGCCGCCTCGCCCTCAAGACCCCACAGGCCGGCGAGCGCGATGATCTCGGAGGCGTTGCCGCGCACGATGGCGGGCTTGTACTGCTTGAGCTCATTTACCAGCTGGGTGCGCAGGCTACCGATACCCAGGCCCACCGGATCGAGCACCCAGGGCTTACCGGCGTCGTGTGCCGCTTTGGCCGCGCGGGGAATCGTTTGCTCGTAAATAGGGAAGAGCGTGCCCATGTTGAGATAGATGGCGCCGCCGCCGGCAACGAGTGCCTCGCCCTCGTCGGGCAGATAGACCATGGCGGCTGATCCGCCCACGGCGAGCTGTGCGTTGGCGACAAAGTCGATCGTCACCGTGTTGGTGATGGAGCCGGCCATCGGATTGGTGGTGTGAATCTCCTCCACGGCCTTGACCATATGTTGTTTAAGCTGTTCCGAATCAATCACTGCACATGCCTCCTTGGCATAGAAAAGGGGCGCTGTGCATAGACAGCGCCCCTGTAAAGGCGGCATGCTCCCTACGCCAGCATTAACTGACAGGTTCAAAGGATTGGGCCCCATGCCCTCTCAGCCTTGTGGTTTGCACCGCCGGCACTCCCGCATCGAATCTGTTGTTCCCTATACTAGCGCACCTGCCAAAAAGGGACAGGTTTATTTTGGCAGGTAACAACTGGGACTTTGCGTTTTCCCAAATGAAACCTGCCGAAATAAACCTGTCCCTTTTTGGCGGGTCGGTACAATAGATGGGATTAAGAATGACCGAGGGGACCTTATGATCAAACTTGTGCTGACCGATATGGACGATACACTGATTCCAGCCGGGCATGACGGCGCCAGCGACTACGCCATTGAGGGTATTCATGCCATGCAGGCGGCGGGTTTGCACTTTGGGCCGGTTTCGGGTCGTCAGCCGTCCGCGATGGGCTGGATGTTCCGCAATCGCTCCGAGTGCTTCTCGACCGGTGCGTTTTGCAACGGCCAGGTGATGTTTGTCGATGGCGAAGTAGTCGCTTCGCGCGCAATCGATAACGATGTCCTTATGCGCTTAGCCGATTATTTTGAACAGGAGACCGACGATACGTATTTGAAGGTCTACCGTCTGGGTGATGACTTTTGGAATAACGATGCCTATTGCGTGACAAGCGATCCCGAGCGTGTGCGTCGCGCCATGGAGTCGGGCGGCAACGCGTGGCTCAAAGGCGAAGAGGCCCCGTGCCGTCCCGTCGTCGATGACGCGCCGGTGTTCAAGGCGAATATTTGGAGTGCCCGTTCGCGTGAGGAGCTCGCGGAGCTACGCGAGCGCGTTGCCGCTGAGGTGCCGGAACTCTCGCTTGTGTTTCCCAACAACCGTGTGCGCCTGTTTGACATCCTTCCGGCCGGTTGGGACAAGGGTTGCGCTGCGCTGGAGCTGGCGCGCGCTTTGGGCCTGACGCCCGACGAGGTGGCCGTATTCGGCGATTCCGATAACGACCTGCCCATGATCGATGCCGTTCCCAACTCCGTTGCAGTCGCCAATGCCAACGAGGCCGTCACGGCTGCCGCGCGCTGGCATATCGGCGCTGCGGCGGACGATGCGGTTGCCGGGGCCCTGCATCAGATTGCCGCCTGCGCCGCGACGGGGGAGATGCCGCCGTTTATGCGCCAGATGGACGCGGCGGGTCTTGGCATCACGAACGTCTAGGGAGAAAGCCATGAAGCTTCAGCAGCTCAGGTATGTCGTCAAAGTTGCCGAATGCGGCAGCATCACCGAGGCCTCGCGCCGGCTCTTTGTGTCGCAGCCTTCGATTACCGCATCGATTCGCGATCTCGAAAGCGAGATGGGCGTGCACATCTTTGAGCGCACCAACAAGGGCGTCATTGTGTCCGAGGAGGGCGAGACCTTCTTGGGCTACGCGCGCCAAGTGCTCGACCAGGCCGATCTGCTCGAAGGCAAGTACAAGGGCGCGTCCGAGCAGGTGCCGCACTTTAGTGTGAGCTGCCAGCATTATTCCTTTGCCGTCAACGCGTTTGTCGACGTGATCCGCGAGTTCGATGCCGCGCGCTACGACTTTACCCTGCGCGAGGAGCAGACCCACGAGATTATCGAGGACGTCGCGCATATGAAAAGCGAACTGGGCATCCTGTACCTGTCCGAGCACAATCGCGAGGTCATCGAGCGCATGCTCGCCGCCAACGAGCTTGTATTCGAGGGACTCTTCTGCGCCGCGCCGCATGTCTTTGTATGTGCCGACCATCCACTGGCGGACCGCGCCGGCGTGACACTCGAGGACCTGGAGGACTATCCGTTCCTGTCCTATGAGCAGGGCAGCTATAACTCGTTCTACTATTCCGAGGAGCTGACCTCGACCTTTGAGCGCCGCAAGAATATCCGCGTGCGCGACCGTGCGACGCTGTTCAACCTGGCTATGGGCCTTAACGGCTACACGGTATGCTCAGGCGTGATCAGCCATGAACTTAACGGCCCCGGCATCATCTCGATTCCGCTCGATGTGGACGAGTACATGGAGATCGGCATCATTACGCGCAAGAACACGACGCTCACGCGCTACGGCCAAGCCTATATCGACGCGATTCGTCAGCATATTTAGACTGCTGCGTTCTGCACGGGTCAAATCTCTTTACGGCAGTCCAAACTGATATAGGAATCATCTATATCAAACTGTTATAAACATATATTTTACGATGACCACATGAGCGCTCATACTCTGTCCCAGCAAAGCAACCAATGCAAAGGGAGATATCTATGAGCACTTCGATTCAACTGAACGCGCCGTTTCGCGCCGATATCGTCGGCAGTTTTCTTCGTCCGCAGACCGTGAAGGACGCCCGTGCCGCCTACGCTGCGGGTACGCTCGATGACGACGGCCTTAAGGCCGTCGAGGATGAGGCCATTCGCGACTTGGTGGCTAAGCAAAAGGCTGCTGGCCTACAGGTCATCACCGATGGCGAGTTCCGCCGCAGCTACTGGCACCTCGATTTTATGTGGGGACTCAACGGCATTGAGCGCCGCGCCTCGCGCACGGGCTACATGTTTCACGATGAGGAGACTACCGCCGACACCGCCGTGGTAACCGGTCCCATTAGCGGCGAGAACCATCCGTTCGTCGAGCACTTCAAATTTGTCAAGTCGCTCGAGGGGGAGGGCCAGGTCGCGCGCCAGACCATCCCGGCGCCGATCCAGACGTTCTCTGAGGTCACGCTCGATCGCTGCGACGGCCAGCAGGAGAGCCTGCGCGCTGTCTATAAGACCGATGAGGAACTTGCCGACGCCATTGCGGCCGCTTATCGCACGGTGATCGCCGACCTGTACGCAGCAGGCTGCCGCAACATCCAATTTGATGACTGCACCTGGGGCATCTATTGCGATACCGACTTTGTGTCCAAGACCGGCATGAGCCCGGTTGACCTGCAAAAGGTGAGCGAGCTGGGCGTGGCGCTCAACAATGCCGCCATCGCGGGCAAGCCCGACGATCTGGTTATCAACACGCACGTGTGCCGCGGCAACTATCACTCCACGTATGCCTTCGAGGGTGGTTACGATCCCATTGCGCCGTACCTGTTCGCACATGAGAACGTTGACGCGTTCTACCTTGAGTTCGATACGCCACGCGCCGGTGGCTTTGAGCCGCTCAAGTACGTTGCTCCCGGCAAGAAGGTCGTGCTGGGTCTGGTGACCACCAAGGCGGCTGAGCTTGAGGACGAGGACGTTATCGTCGAACGTATCCACGAGGCCGCAAAGTATGTGCCGCTCGAGAACCTGTACCTGTCGCCCCAGTGCGGCTTTGCCAGCTGCGAGATTGGCAACAAGCTGACCGAGGACGAACAGTGGGCAAAGATCGCGCTGGTCAAGCGCATTGCCGAGCGCGTTTGGAAGTAACGCTACCGCTTGCAGGTGACGGCGCGCGCGAGACATGACGTATCACGTACAATGGTCCGGATCGTATCGTTCGGGCAGGTTATCCGATATGCCTGATCGCCCTTCCATCATGAAAGGACTTCCATGTCCCAATCCTCGACGCCCGCCGTCACCGATGCCATCTACGATGCATCATCGCTCGGCCGCCCGCGCATGTTCGTGTTGGGTTTGCAACACATGTTTGCGATGTTCGGAGCCACGGTGCTCGTGCCCGTGCTCACCGGCCTTTCCGTTTCGGCGACGCTTCTGTTCGCCGGCATCGGCACGCTGCTGTTTCATTTTCTATCGCGTGGTAAGGTGCCCGCGTTTCTGGGCTCGTCGTTTGCCTTTATCGCGGGTTATGCCGCCATTGCACCCAACGGCGAGGCCGAGCTTTTGCCCTACGCTTGCCTGGGCGTTGCCTGCGCCGGCCTGCTCTATCCGGTGCTGGCGGCGCTGTTCCGCGCATTTGGCGCCAAACGTGTCATGCGCTTCTTTCCGCCGGTGGTGACCGGCCCCATCGTCATTTCCATCGGCCTGATCCTAGCGAGCTCTGCCATTGCCAACTGTCAGACCAACTGGCTTGTCGCCGTTATCGCTGTGGCCGTGATCATCATCTGCAACATCTGGGGCCGCGGCATGGTCAAGATCGTGCCGATTCTGCTGGGCGTGGTGGTGAGCTATGCCGTTGCGGCTGCGTTGGGTGAGGTCGACTTCTCTGGCGTCGCAGCTGCCCCCTGGGTTGGCTTGCCCGTCGTGTGGGACAACACCGTGTTTGCGCTCTTTGGACCGCAGTTCGATAGCGGTCTTGCCACGACGGCCATCATCACCATCATGCCGCTGGCCTTTGCAACTATGATCGAGCATATCGGCGATATCTCCGCCATTGGCTCTACCTGCGAACGCAATTACATTGCCGATCCCGGTCTGCACCGTACCTTGCTCGGCGATGGCCTGGCGACCATCTTGGCATCGCTTTTTGGCGCCCCCGCCAATACGACGTATGGCGAGAACACCGGCGTGCTTGCCCTGACGCGCGTGTTCGACCCGCGCGTGATTCGCATTGCCGCCTGCTGCGCCATCGTGCTTTCGTTCTGCCCCAAGTTTGCTGCTGTGATCGCTGCTATGCCGGCGTGTGTAATCGGCGGCGTGTCGCTCGTGCTCTACGGCATGATCAGTGCCGTGGGCGTTCGCAACCTTATCGAGAATCAGGTTGATTTCCAGAACAACCGCAATGTGCTGGTTGCGGCTTTGGTGCTCGTGCTTTCGCTCGGCATTGCCTACAGTACCGCCGGTGCCATCGTGCTGGAGCTGGGCGGCGTGACGATTTCGCTTTCGGGCCTTGCCGTGGGCTCGCTGGTGGGCATTGTGCTCAACGCCATCCTGCCCGGTAATGACTTTGAGTTCGATACTTCCGAGCTTGAGGAGACTGCCGAATAGTAGCTGCGTTCAGCCAAATTAAAAATGGCGTCCATGCGTATGTACGCGTGGACGCCATTTTTAATGCGTCAGTATCCAGTGGATGCCGCGCGCCATGCGCAGGTCAGTTTGGGCAAAGTGATTGCCGGGGTTGAGCTCCAGCGTTGTTGGAATGTCACGCTCGATAAGCAGCTCTTCCATCGCGTGCGTATCGTCGAGTACGTGCCGCATCATGCGGTTGGGCGTCTTGGTTTCCTTTTTACCGAGCGACAGATAGGCGGCGTCGGGCGTAGCCGTCATCGTGCGCTCGCGCGCGTAGTCGATAAAGCCGGGGAACCATAACGACCCCGATGCACTCGCTGCGCGCTCAAAGACATCTGTTTGCCAAAGTGCCCACAGTGCAAAAAGACCCGCCAACGAGTAGCCGGCAACGCCGCGCCAGGCGGGCGGTTGCGGGAGCGATGATTCGGCCTGGGGGATTATCTGCTTCAACAACTCGTCAAGAAAACCAGCAGCCTGTCCGCCAAAGGGCTCGGCATCTCGTATAGTTCCGTCGCATTCCCAGGGGCTCAGCTCGCGATTCCAATCGAGCCCTCCAATGGCGACAAGGGTGAACAGCGGGCAGTCGAGCTCTCGGCAGCGCTCGTAGACTTCACTACCGTTGCCCATAATCACGGGGAGATAGATGACGGGCGCGCCTTCCGCACACTCTGAATAAACGGTTATCTGCTTATGATGCGCTTCCAAGGCAGGCTTCTCTCGGTGTTGTGATATTGACAGCCTCAATTGTCGCACGCTGACACGGGGGCAGACGCTAAAAGAAAGGCGCGGAGCCGCTCGATGCGATTCCGCGCCTTGTTGTTTTGCTTTAGCAGACTATGCCGTTACGCCACGAAGAAGTAGACGAGGAAGGCAAGGGCTGCGATCCACATAAGCGGCTTGATCTTGGAGGCCTCGCCCTTAAAGAGCGCGACGATCACGTAGGCGATGAAGCCCAGGCCAATGCCGGCAGAGATGGAGTAGGTGAAGGGCACGCCGGCGACAATCATGAACGCCGGGAAACCCTGCGACACGTCGGACCAGTCGATCTCGGAGGCTTCGCTCATCATGAGGTAGCCGACGTAGACCAGAGCACCGCAGGTGGCGGCGCTGGAAACGATGGTGACGATGGGGGAGAAGAACGCGGCGAGAATGAACAGCACGCCGGTGGTGACGGAGGTGAGGCCCGTGCGGCCACCGTCGGCAGCGCCAGAGGTGGACTCGACGAAGGTGGTGATGGAGGAGACGCCCATGAAACCGCCCACAGCAGCGGCGGCGGAGTCGACGATCAGGATCTCCTTGATATTCTCGACGTTGCCGTCGTCGGTGAGGAACTCGCCCTGCTTGGCCACGGCCATCGCGGTGCCCATGGTGTCGAAGAAGTCACTCATGAGCAGCGAGAACGAGATGACGAGGAGCGCGGGGTCGGTAAGGACCTTGACGATGGCAGGCACGCCGCCGGCGTCGGCGATGGGGCCACCGATGCTCGAGAAGTCGAGCGGGGCGATGATACCGGTCGGAGCCTGGGTCACACCTAGGGGGATACCGGCGATGACGGCGACGACGATGCCGATGAGCAGCGAGCCGGGGACGTTGCGGCAGGCGAGGGCGACTGTCACCAGGATGGAGATGATGCCGACGATGAAGGTGGGGGAGGTGATGTCGCCCAGACCGACGAGTGTACCGGCGCCAGCGGTGATAATGCCGGCATCGCACAGGCCAATCATGGCGATGAACAGGCCCAGACCCACCGAGATGGCGTGACGCAGGACAACCGGGATGGCGTCCATGATGGCCTCGCGCAGGCCACAAAGCACGAGCAGCAAGATGACGACGCCCTCAAGGAAGATGACGCTCATGGCCACGTGCCAGTCACCGCCGCAGACGGTGGTGGTGATTCCAGCGATCATCGCGTTGACGCCTAAGCCCGACGCGCAGGCGAGCGGGCGGTTGGCGAAGATGCCCATGCAGATGGTCGTGATGCCGGCGCCCAGGCAGGTGGCGCAGGCGAGCGCTCCCGCATCGATGCCAGCGCCCGAGAGCACCGCAGGGTTGACGGCGATGATGTAGGCCATCGCCAGGAATGTTGTCAGTCCAGCGCGGAGTTCGGTCCCGATTGTGGACTTGCGCTCGCTGACGTGAAATAGTTCGTCCATGCATACCCTTTCCTTGTTCGGCCCCGAGTTTAGGCCGATTGACACGAACTCACCCACTATAGCCCCTTTACGACGCTGTTGTTCCTCGCATGTTGATGTTCGGCGCTTTGTAGCGGACGGACGGTATTTTTCGCATGAAAATGTGTGGGTACCGTATACTTAAGCGGTTACAACGACCCCTATGGAGGAACGTATGATTAAAGAGCTTTGCCACGACGAGGCTATCCTGTCCCAGCGTTGCGAGGTTGCGACCGTCGAGGACGAGTCGGTTGCTCAGGACCTGATCGATACCATCAAGTCGCTCGACGATGCCGGCTGCCTTGCCGCTAACCAGATTGGCGTCACCAAGAAGGTTTGCGTCTACCTGGACGATGCCGGCGAGCCCCACGTGCTCTACAACCCCCGTCTGGTGTTTGGCCTGGGCGCCAGCAAGATGGAGGAGAGCTGCCTGACGCACGAGGAGGTCACCAAGTCCACGCGCTATATCAAGTGCAAGGTTGCTTATGACGTGATCGTCGACGGCAAGATGCGCGAGCGCAAGCAGGACTTCGTCGGCTTCGAGGCACAGATGATCCAGCATATGATCGATCACTGTCTAGGAAAGTTGGTCTAAGGGGACCAAAGCACCGCACCTTGCCGCTCAATCGTCGCTCGCGTACCTTAAGTACGCTTCGCTCCTCTTTCGTGGCAATCTGCGGCACTTTGACCCCTTAGACGACCTGCGGGGTTAACTTGGTTGAGTTTATCCTGCTTGAATAGCCCGGGCATGACATTGTTGTCATGTCCGGGCTTTTGTGTTTAGCGCCTTTTTGTTTGGAGACAATGAAATTAGCAAGAACGTAAAGCTAGGAGGCGCTATGTGTACGAGTATTCGATTTACCGATAATTCTGGCCACATGTATCTGGGCCGCAATCTCGACTGGAGCTTTGACTACGGCCAACAGGTTCGCGTGATGCCGCGCGGGTTTCACATTCCGTATTCGTTTATCGACGACGCGACAGCGGCACACGCGGTGATCGGTATGTGCATCGATTACAAGAACTATCCCATGTTTTTCGATTGCGGCAACGATGCGGGCCTCGCCGTGGCGGGTCTCAATTTCCCGGGTTATGCCGAGTATGCCGAGGGCCCTGTCGACGGCAAGACCAATATCGCGGCCTATGAGTTTCCCCTGTGGGTGGCAGCGACGTTCTCGACGGTCGATGAGGTCGAGGCCGCGCTGCGCGACACGGTGATTGTCGCCAAATCTGCCGGAGAGGGGCTGGGCGTGTCACTGCTCCATTGGATTATCGGCGACAGCCAGCGCAGCATCGTGGTCGAGATGATGGCTGACGGCCTGCATGTATACGACGATCCGGTCGACACCCTTGCCAATCAGCCGACCTTCCCGTGGCATATGGAAAACCTACGCACCTATATCACCGCCACAAGCGATTTTCCGCAGACGGCGACGTGGCGTGGCGCCGAGCTTAAGCCCTATGGAGCCGGTGCCGGCATGCGCGGCATTCCGGGCGATTGCTATTCGCCGAGCCGTTTTGTAAAGGCGGCGTACCTCAATGCCAATTACCCGCAAAAGGAGAGCGAGACCGAAAACGTCGTTCGCATGTTCCGCTCGCTCGAGGGCGTGGTGATGATCGAGGGAGCGTCCAGGATGGGCGATGGCAAGTTCGAGAAGACTATCTACACCGGATGCTTTAGCGCGCGCACGGGCAATTATTACTACGCGATGTATGGGGATCCGTCGATTCGCTACGTGAGCCTGATGGATGCCGAGGGCGCGAGCCCCGATAGGCTCGTGGTTCCCGAGCCGCGCCGTTCGTAGCCGATAGCTTTACTGCAATGCAAAGCGGCCCTGCATCTCCCGTGAGGTGCAGGGCCGCTGTCGTTGATGCGCGACGTCGCTAGAAGTTGGCGTCGTTGAGTTGTTCGTTCTCGAGGCCGTCGAGCTGTTGCTGTTCGGGCGTATCGGCGACGCTCTCGAGCAGCTCGGTGGGATCGACGTTCATGCTCTTGCCGGCCTCGTTGCCGTTGACCAAGTCGTCCGAGAAGATGTCGACCTCCATTTCCTCGGCCTCTTCGATCTGAACCTCGAGCGGCACCTGGGTGCGCACGAGCTTAACGGCCGGGCGCATGCGGGCAAAGAGCGGTACGTACTCAATGATGATGGCCGAGTTCTCGAGACCGTACCAGCGTGCCGGGCTTCCGCAGGCGCGGCGGACGGCGTACTTGATGGCCATCACGCGGTGGTCATTGCGGTTGATGTCCGTTTCGGGGGCAAGCATCTTGCGCAGCATGCAAAAGCGGAAGTCACCTACGTTGCCGCGCGTCTCGTAGATGGAGTAGGTGTGATGTTGCGGCGGCAGCTCGCCCGATGCCATCAAGTCGCCGACGATCTGACGCAGATAGGCGTTGACGCGCTGGTTGACCTTAAAGCCCAGGTCCAGGCGAACGCGGAAGAGGAAGTCCGTGCCAAAGGTCTCGACGGAATACTCGTGCGTATAGGGTTCGTCGGTAACGTGCACGTTAATGAACCAATATGCCTTGGCGCGCTTGGGATGCTTATCTAGGATGGAATAGAGCACGTCGCGGTCGAGCGTGAGCGGGTCGGGGCTGTTGGTGAGAAATACCAGATTGTCGGCGAGCACGGGATAGGTCTCGTCATTGCGCAGGCGATTGAGCTGGTCGATGTACTTGGAGACGGGCAGCAGAATCGTCTGCGTGCGCTCGATGGCGGTGCCGCGACGCCACACATACATAAGGCCGAACAGCAGTGCGGCCAGGAAGATCATGACGTAGCCGCCGTCAAAGAACATGGTGAGGCACGAGGCGAAGAAGCACAGCTCAATGGCACCGAAGAGCAGGGCGAAGACGCAGGCGCCCAGCTTGTGCTTGAGAATGCCAGCGATATAGCTCGTCAAAAGCGTGGTGGTCATGAGCATGGTCACGGTAATGGCGAGGCCGTAGGCGCTTTCCATGCGCTCGGAGTTTTGGAACAGCAGCACGATGAAGATGCAGCCGACCCACATGATGTTGTTGACGAGCGGAATATAGAGTTGACCCTTGGTGTCGCTGGGGTAGTGGATGCGCAGATGCGGCATAAGGTTGAGACGCGTTGCCTCGGATACCAGCGAGAAGGAGCCGGTGATGAGCGCCTGCGAGGCAATGATGGCTGCCACGGCCGAAAGCACGATGGCAAAGGGGCGCAGGGGCTCGGGAAGCATCATATAGAACGGGTTGACGATATCCATCGCGAGCATCTGGGGGTTGGAGCTGTTGGCGAGCAGCCAAGCGCCCTGACCCAGATAGTTAAGGATGAGGGCCGCCTTTACGAATGGCCAGGATGCGTAAATGTTAGCCTTGCCCACGTGGCCCATGTCCGAGTAGAGGGCCTCGGCGCCGGTCGTCGACAGGAAGACAAAGCCGAGCACCATGATGCCCGAGTGGTTGATGGGCGAGAACAGGAACATGATGCCGCGGATGGGGTTGAGCGCGCGTAGGATGGACAGGTTGCCGAGCATGTTGAACAGGCCGGCGCCTGCCAGGAACAGGAACCACAGCGTCATGAGCGGGCCGAACAGCTTGCCGATCGACGAGGTACCGGCGCGCTGCATGGCAAACAGGCCGCAGATAATGATGATGGTGATGATGATGACGTTGGTCTGGCCGTCGCCAAGCAGCGCGTGGCCCCACTCGATGGTACGCAGGCCCTCGATGGCTGTGGTGACCGTGACCGCGGGAGTGAGGATGCCGTCGGCGAGCAGCGCCGCGCCGCCGATCATGGCGGGGAGAATCAGCCATGGCGCCACCTTGCGCACGAGACTGAACAGGGCGAAGATGCCGCCTTCGTTGTGGTTGTCGGCCTTCATGGCGATTACCACGTACTTGACCGTGGTCACGAGTGTCATGGTCCAGATGACGAGCGAAAGCGCGCCCAGGATCATGTCCTCGCTGACGGTACCGATGCCGCCGTTGTTGGCGACGATTGATTTCATGGTGTACATGGGGCTCGTGCCGATGTCGCCATAGACGACGCCGAGCGTTACAAGCAGCATGCCAGCGGAGAGGGGGATGGCTCCGTGCCCGCCTTGACCACGCTGGTCTTGGGGGCTTGCCTCCAGTTTGTTGTGTGCCACGTGGACTCCCTTAGACATCCGGTTATCTGTTTAGGACAGATAATCTTTATGCCGTCTTTATACATACAAGAGCAGTTTGGCACATCAGGTTATTTTAGACAATAATCCTCAGCTGGGGATTATTTATCTACGCAGGTAGCATTTCAAAGCAGGGGCTTTTAAGCACGTACTGTCTGGGCGATGCCAGCCTTGGCGTTTGCGCGTTTGCCGGCGAGTTCGCAAAAAATCGCGCCGCCGATGATAAGCGCGGCGCCCATCAGGCGGACCGGTGTTATGGCTTCGCCCAAAAGGACGGCCGAGAACACGACGGCCGAAAGCGGCTCGAGGTAGCCGACGACCGCGACGGTCTGGACGGGCAGCTTGGCGACGGCACTAAAGTAGAGCAGGCAACCGATGCCGGTGTTGACGACGCCGAGCATGACGACGGCGCGCCAATCAATACTGGCGGCGACGCCGGCGGACAGGAATGAGGGAGCGCCCTGCGTGATGAGCGTGAGGACCAGCGCGGTCACAAAGGCGGCGCTCACCTGGAGCGTGGAGTTCTCGAGGCCTTCGATGTGCGGCGCACCCTTGCTAGCGATGACCATCAGCGCATAACAAAATGCCGAGGCGATACCGCAGACGATACCCGCAATGGGCATGTTGCCGCCTAGACCTTGTGCTGCAATGAGAAAAGCACCGCAGGCGACGGCGATAAACCCGGCGATTTTGCCGCCGGTCAGTTTTTCGCCAAAGATGAGTGGGGAGAGCGCCATGACAATGATGGGGCCGCAGTAGTACAGCAGCGAGGATACGCCGACGCCGATCGTCTGGTAGGCGCGGAACAGAAAAATCCAGCTGGCGCCCAGCGCGGCTCCCGAGAGGAGGAGGGCTGCGGCTTCGCTGGGGCGAGATGGCGCCTGCAACTTATGGCGTTGGGTGATGGCGAGGATGGTGACAAGCGAGAGTGCGCCCAAAAACGTGCGTAGTAGCACGATATCGGAGCTCGGCAGCGCGATGGCGGCGGCGATGATGCCGTTGGAGCCAAACAATAGCAAGGCTGCTAAGTACGTAAACAGTCCGTTGTTCATGCGCTGACATCCCTTCTATATCCGAGCATGTTCACTATGGGTGAACTGGCTTTAGAAGAAAAGCGAATATAATGCATGGATAACATGACAAAAACTCATGCAAAGGTGGAGGGGTGCCGTGGAAACGAATATTCAAAAGATGCAGGTGCTGCTCGAGACCGTGCACGCCGGCAGTTTTACGCGCGCCGCCGAGCGGCTGAGCTATTCGCAGTCGGGCGTGAGCCGTATGGTGGCCGATCTCGAGGCCGACTGGGGCTTTAAGGTGCTCGACCGCGGTCGCGAGGGCGTGGCTCTTTCTGCCGACGGGCGGCAGGTCATGCCGGCTGTCGAGGCACTCTGCGAGGAATTCACTCGCTTGCAGCGACGGGTGGATGAGATGCGCGGGCTCATGCGCGGCAAAATCTGCATCGGTACGTTTTCGAGCGTGGCGACCCACGTGCTGCCGCCGGTGATTGCGCGCTTTCGCGCCGATCACCCGGACGTCGATTATGAGTTGCTGATGGGCGACTATTCAGAGATCGAACAATGGGTGGCTGAGGGTCGTTGTGACCTGGGCTTTATCCCGCGTGAACCCCGAGAAAACGGCATGGCATCGCGGTCTTTGGTGCGCGACGAGTTGATGGCGGTAGTGCCGGCAGATTCTTTGCTTGCCACGGCGGAGGTCGTTTCTCTTGCCGATTTAGCCAACGAGCAGTTTATTCTGCTAGAACGCGGCACCGATGACGAAATTACGCCGCTGTTCCGTCGGGCGGGGCTGACGGTGCGCTCCAAGCTGTCGACCTGGGATGATTATGCGATTATGGCTATGGTCGAGGACGGCCTGGGCGTGAGCATTCTTCCCGCGCTCATCTTGCGCCGTTGTCAGTTCGATGTTGCCGTGCGTTCGCTCGAGGGACATCCCCATCGGCAGATCAACGCCATATATCGAACGGCCGATGTTTCGCTTGCCGCCGCCCGTTTTCTCGAATACCTCTAAACGTGTACACGCCATTGTTTGCTTTGGGCAGATCTCGGAGTCCGGTACATTTTCTTATGAAATTGAACTTTCGAATGAAGCGCCGCGTTATACTGCTTGCTAAATTGAACCATGGTTCAATTCGTGTTCTATAAATTGAACTTTGCCAGCAAGGAGGTTCTAGTGGCCCAAGAGACGTTTAGCGATCGCCTGCGACAGGCTATGTCCGATCGCGACGTTCGCCAGTCGGACGTGATCCGCGCATCGGAGATGCTCGGCAAAAAACTCGGCAAGAGTCAGATGAGCCAATATGTGAGCGGCAAGACGATCCCGCGGCGCGATGTGGCTGAGCTGCTCGCCCGTATTTTGGAGGTCGATGTTACCTGGCTGCTTGCCGGCGACGCCGATCAAGGCGAGGCATCATCACCCCGCAACGATTCCAAGCCCGAACCCCATCCCTCAGCTCAAATTGCAAGGAGCACCACCATGCGTACTTTTTCTAAATCCACCAAGCTCGATAACGTCCTGTATGACGTGCGCGGTCCCGTCGTCGACGAGGCCGCCCGTATGGAGGACGAGGGCGAGCGCATCCTCAAGCTCAATATCGGCAACCCGGCGCCCTTCGGTTTCCGCACGCCCGATGAGGTCATCAAGGACATGCGCCAGCAGCTGCCCGACTGCGAAGGCTATTCCAACTCGCGCGGCCTGTTCTCCGCGCGCAAGGCGATCATGCAGTATTCGCAGATCAAGGGCCTGCCCAACGTTCAGATGGAGCATATCTACACGGGCAACGGCGTGTCCGAGCTCATTCAGCTTTCGATGAACGCGCTGCTCGACAATGGCGACGAGATTCTGATCCCCAGCCCCGACTATCCGCTCTGGACGGCGTGCGCAACCCTTGCCGGCGGTCATCCCGTACATTATCTGTGCGATGAGCAGGCGGATTGGTATCCCGACTTGGAGGATATGGAGTCCAAGATTACGAGCGCGACCAAAGCCCTCGTCATCATCAACCCCAACAACCCTACGGGTTCCGTCTATCCGCGCGAGGTGCTCGAGGGCATCGTCGAGATTGCACGCAGGCATCAGCTGATGATCTTTGCCGATGAGATCTACGACCGCCTGTGCATGGACGGCTACGAGCACGTCTCGATTGCCTCGCTCGCCCCCGACCTGCCCTGCGTCACCTTTAGCGGCCTTTCCAAGTCGCACATGATCGCGGGCTATCGTATTGGCTGGATGGTGCTTTCGGGCAACCAGCGCTGCATGAGCGACTTCATCATGGGCGTCAACATGCTCTCTAACATGCGCCTGTGCTCCAACGTGCCGGCCCAGTCGATCGTCCAGACGGCACTCGGTGGCCATCAGTCCGTCAACGACTACATCCGTCCCGGCGGCCGTGTCTACGAGCAGCGCAACTTTGTGTATGAGGCGCTCAACAAGATCGACGGCATCTCGGTGGTTAAGCCGCGTGCGGCGTTCTACATCTTCCCCAAGATGGATGTTAAAAAGTTCAACATCACCGATGACGAGCAGTTCGCCCTCGACCTGCTGCACGAGAAGAAGATTCTGATCACGCGCGGCGGCGGCTTTAACTGGGCCGAGCCCGATCACTTCCGCATCGTGTACCTGCCGCGCATGGAAGTGCTCAAAGAGTCCCTCGAAGACCTCGCCGACTTCTTTGACCATTACCGCCAATCGTAGGGGATTAGGTGCCTGCCGCCGCAAGAATCGAGACGTCGCAGGATAGACATACGACAGCGAGCGAGCCGCATTTGCGCCAAGGTGACGTGAAATGAGAGGGCGCTGACCTTCTGGTCGCGCCCTCGAAATTGAACGTCAGATTGGCGTGAATGCGGCTCGCGCAGCGTCAAGTGGTCCGCCGTTCGGTAGAACGGCGGAACTATATAACAATCCCGTTGCAGTGGTCGATTTCGTGTTGGATGATCTCGGCGGTGTAGCCCGAGAAGTTTTTGATGCGGTGAACGAAGTTCTCGTCCAAATACTCAACCTTAATGCGGCGATAGCGGGTGCAGGGGCGCTCGCCGATCAGCGAGAGGCATCCTTCGCTCGTCTGATAGGCATTGACCTGTTCAAGAATTTGAGGGTTGTACATCAGGAGCGCCCTGTTGCCGTCCTTTACGCAGATGATGCGTTTGCGCACACCGATCATGTTGGCGGCGAGCCCCACGCACTCGTGCTTATGCTCGTGGAGTGTATCCAGGAGGTCCTGCCCGGTCGCGGCATCGTCGGGCCCCGCGTCTTCGGAAGGCAGGCGCAAAAAGAACTCGGATTTCATGATGGGCTTAATCATGGCGGGCTCCTCATGTCTTATGCTTTCGTGGACTTTTAATAATAGCGCGGAAGGAAAGCTGCGCGTCCGCGTTACAATCTTTTGACGTTGGACCATGTTGCCAGATTCGTCGTGTACGGCGTCTGGCGTAAGTCTAGGGCTCATTTTTCGCCCTGGACTGTTCCTCTGGGGCGATGCGACTGTCGTTCCAAGAGGAAGGAAATGCATGGGGAGCAAATCTCAGCAACAAGTTCAAGCAACGCCATCGGCCACTGCGGCGCTTCTCGTCGTTATGTATATTGCAGCCTTTGTTGCCGCGTTTAACGAAAACATCATTAACGTGGCGTTGCACGACATTATGGCAGCCTTTTCGGTGAGTGCCACCACGGCGCAGTGGCTCGTTTCGGGCTACATGATCGTGACGTCGATCTTTACGGCCATCATGGCCTTCCTGTCCGGCCGTTTCTCGACGCGCAAGCTGTTGTTTTTCGCATGCGGATGTATGGTCGCCGGCGAAGTCCTGTGTCTGATCGCTCCGTCGTTTAGCGTTTTGCTACCAAGTCGTATTTTGCAGGCTGCGGGATCGGGCATCTTGTTCCCGCTCATGATGAACGTGGTGCTGTCTTGCGCCCCGCGCGAGAAGCTCGGTCTGTATCTTAGCCTGGGCGGTGCCTGCATTACGCTAGGGCCGGCGTTTGGACCCGTAATCAGCGGTCTTATGTGCACGTTGTTCGGCTGGAGGGCGGTGTTCGTAGTGCCGCTGGTGGGCGGCATTGTGGTCGCTGCGGCGGGCGTTAAGCTTGTTCAGAATGTCGGAGAGCGCTCGAGCACCACGCTTGATATTCTGTCGGTTGTTTTGCTCGCCGCCGGCATTACGGCATTCGTGTATTCCGTAGGCGAGTTCTCGACCAATCCGATTGCCGGCATCGTGGCGCTTTTCGCCGCCATTGTGCTGCTCGGCCTGTTTGCGGCCCGTCAGCTCAAGCTCGAGCATCCGGTGCTTAACGTGCGTCCCATGGCGAGCGTTCGTTTTTGGCCCGCGTGCCTGCTTGTGGTGGTGTCGATGATGACGACGTTCTCGATGAGCGTTTTGTTGCCGCTCTATTTTGAGGGCGCATACGGCATGACCGCACTTATTGCGGGCTTGCTCATTTTGCCGGCGATTGCCTGCAACGCCGTGACCTCGATTGTGGGCGGACGCGTGATGGACGCCCGTGGCGCATGGCCTCTGCTGCCGGTCGGCTTTGCCCTGATTGCCGTGGGGCAGACTGCCATCTCGATGACGGCGGCAAGTATGAACATCGGCGTCGTCGTGGCGCTGACCGTTGTGGTGTATGCCGGAGTCGGTTTGGTGCTGAGCCCCTCGCAAACGGCCGGCTTGGAGACGCTGCCTGCCGCTGAGCATCCCCACAGAACGGCATTGCTTAACACGTGGAACATGATTGCCGCATCGTTTGGCCCATCGCTGTTTATCGGTCTGCTCTCGAGTTCTGCGGCGACTGCCGGCGCGGCTGGCGCTGCGACCGACGTTGCCCAGGCGATTGGATTTGCAACTGCCGTGCGTGTGGCGGCTGTGATTGCCGTGGTCGGGTTCGCGACGTCGCTGGTGTACGCTCGTCGCGAGTCGCACATGTCGCATTAATGTGTGCACATAGATTCTGCAGCTAGATTGGATGGCAACACCATAAACTAATGGACGTTTTGCCGAGAGGCATGAATGTTTAAAGCGCAAAGAGTGCGCGACGGGCCCCGCGAATGGGGCGATGATGCCCGAGAGGGCTAAGAAGGAGTCTCATGTCCGAGAACGAAGAGATCATGAACGAGACCGAGAACGAGACCATGGCTGCCGAGGTTGAGGCAGTCGAGACCGTGGAGACCGAAGCTGCCGAGGTTGAGGCTGCTGACGAGGTTTCCGCCGAGGAGGAGGCCGAGGTTGTCGAGGCCGCCGTTGATTACGATGACGAAGAGCTGATGGACAAGATGCAGAAGGCCGCCCGCCTGCTGCGTAGCCGTCGCTTTGCTATTTCCAAGGAGGAGGAGGCCAAGGCCGAGCGCATGGCGAACATCGAACGCGCCATCAAGCTTCTTGACCTCAAGCCCAAGATGGAGCAGAAGGAAATGTCCGACCTGCTGGGCATGCGCCTCCGTGAGCTCGATGGCCTGATGGCCGAGGCCGAGGCTGCCGATCTGGTCGGCCGCATCGACGACGCCGAGGGCGATATGCGCAAGATTGTTGTCTTCGCCGCCGAGGATGCCGCTGAGGGCCTGGTCGAGCTTGCCAACAAGAAGGAGAAGCTCCTGCCCGAGCTTTCTTATGAGGAGGCCACCGAGCTGATGGCCGCTCTCGATAAGGTTATCGCTCCGCTCGTCGCCATGGGCCTGGACGAGGACCGCGGTCCTCGCGGCGGCCGTGACGACCGTGGCGGCCGTGGCGGCGACCGTGGCGGTCGCGGCGGCTTTGGCGATCGCGGTGGCCGTGGCGGTGACCGTGGCGGTCGCGGTGGCGATCGCGGCGGCCGTGGCGGCTTTGGTGACCGTGGCGGCGACCGTGGCGGTCGCGGCGGCTTTGGCGGCAACCGTGGTGGCTATGGCGATCGCGGCGGCAACCGTGGTGGCTTCGGCGGTAACCGTGGTAACGACCGCGGCGGTCGCGGTGGCGACCGCGGCGGCCGCAACGGCGGCGGCTTCCGCGGTAACCGTTTTTAGTTACGGCGTTTTACCAAACGCCGTAACGGGCCGACGCTGCGCGGGCCGCATTTGGACAATCTGACGTTCAACTTCAAGGGCGCGACCAGAAGGTCAGCGCCCTTTCGTTTCACGTCACCTTGCCTCAAATGCGACCCGCTCGCTGTCCGTCCTCTGCCTGCGGCGTTGTCTTGCTCCGGATGCGGCAGTTAGGGACGTTCCTTTTCTGCCGGCAGCTTGGGACACTCCTTGTAGTCATTGGGGACGTTCTTAAACGACTACATAGAACAAGAGTGGATGATCTCCCGGTTTGAGCCTGCATTCAAGCTCAAAGTGGGAGATCATCCACTCTCGTTTCGTTTGTTGATTTCGATGCCTACATTTGTAGGAACAGTTCGTGGAGGCGGGTATCGTCGTCGAGCTCGGGGTGGAAGGTTACGCCGAGCTGGTTGCCCTGACGGGCGGCGACAATACGACCGTCGACTTTCGCTAAGGCCTTGGCGTCGCCGTGGACCTCGACGATGCGGGGCGCGCGGATAAACGTCAGCGGCACTTCACCGTCGATGCCGGCTATTTGCCCCTTGGTTCGAAAGCTGCCGAGCTGCCTGCCGTAGGCATTGCGCTCGACAAGTACATCCATGGTTTCCAGACGCGGCGTGCCCTTATCGTCATGGGCGGCAAGGTCGTGAGCCAGTAGAATCAGGCCGGCGCAGGTGCCCAGGACGGGCATACCTTCAGCGATACGGGCACGAAGCTCCTCGAGCATGCCCAACTCATCAAGCAGCTTCCCTTGAACGGTAGACTCGCCGCCGGGAAGTACCAGACGGTCAAAGTCCTGCTTCAAATCAGCCGCCTGCCTCAGCTCAATACAGTGTGCGCCAAGCTCGAATAGTCTTGCCTCGTGCTCGGCAAAAGCGCCTTGGACCGCCAGCACGGCAACCGTTTGGTCTGCATAATCGCTCATGTGCGATCCTTTCTGCTGGACTAGCGCCCGCGCTCTTCCATGATAATCTCGATTTCGTCGGCGTTAATGCCCACTATGGCCTCGCCCAGGTCCTCCGAAAGCTCGGCGATGAGCCTGGCATCGGTGAAGTTTGCCACGGCCTTGACGATGGCAGCGGCGCGCTTGGCGGGGTCGCCGCTCTTAAAGATGCCCGAGCCGACAAAGACGCCCTCGGCACCCAGCTGCATCATCAGCGCGGCATCGGCCGGGGTCGCTACGCCGCCGGCGGCAAAGTTCACGACGGGAAGCTTGCCCGTGGCATGGACCTCGCGTACCAGCTCGACCGGAACCTGCAGTTGCTTGGCTGCCTCAAAGAGCTCGTCGTCGCGCAGGGCAACAACGTCGCGGATCTGCTTTTGGATCTTGCGCATGTGACGCACGGCCTGAACGACGTCGCCCGTACCCGGCTCACCCTTGGTGCGAATCATAGTGGCGCCCTCGGCAACACGGCGCAGCGCCTCGCCCAGATCGCGGGCGCCGCAGACAAATGGCACGTCAAACTGGGTCTTGTCGATGTGATAGACGTCATCGGCAGGGGAGAGAACCTCGGACTCGTCGATGTAATCGATCTCGATAGCCTGCAGGACCTGCGCCTCGACAATGTGACCGATGCGGCACTTGGCCATAACAGGGATGGAGACGGCCTCTTGGATGCCCTTGATCATCTTGGGGTCGCTCATGCGCGAGACGCCGCCTGCGGCACGGATGTCGGCCGGGATGCGCTCGAGTGCCATGACGGCGCAGGCGCCTGCCTCCTCGGCGATGCGTGCCTGCTCGGGCGTGGTGACGTCCATGATGACGCCGCCCTTGAGCATCTGCGCGAGTTCGCGATTGAGTTTGACGCGATCGGCCTTGCTGGTCTGTTCTGCCATGGTTGCTCCCTTGGTTGGCATGTGCATTGCTTGACGGAACATCCTATCGGGGAGCTGGGTATGGCAAAATACTCAGTTTTCGAGATAATAATAAGGTCAGCCTAATACCAGATTGAACAGCTCGATAAGGTCAGGTGGCAAACTCATGCTTGACTACAATTTGGAAAAACGCGGCGAAGCATCGCTTTATGAGTATGTTTACCAGCAAATTCGAGATGATATTGTTGCTGGACGTATTGTGGCGGGGGAGCATCTTCCGTCTAAGCGCGCCTTTGCCAGTCATCTGGGAATCAGTGTCATTACCATCGAGAATGCATATAGCCAGTTACTTGCCGAGGGCTATATTTGCTCAATGCCGCGTCGTGGCTACTACGCTTGCAAGCTTCCGGATGCACCGGTTTTGCCTTTGGCTTCGCAGGGCATCGACCGAGATACCGTCTCTGTGGGCCTCAGCGCGCATGATGTCAACGGACAGGTCGAGCTGTTCGATGCACTTTCTCCTTCCGCTTTGGAGGCGGCGCGGCTTTGGCAAAGCGCACTACGGGCGACGCTGGCATCCGAAGATGAGCGCGAAATCTTTTCGCCCGCACCGGCGCAGGGCACCGCTCGGCTGCGACGCGCAATTGCTCACCATCTGCGTGGGACAAGGGGCATGAATGTCGACCCCAACAACATTGTTATCGGTGCAGGCGCCCAGCTGCTCGATACCATGTTGGTTCAGTTGCTTGGAGCCGACAAGGTGTATGCCGTTGAGGACCCGGGCTATTTGCGTCTGACGCGTATCTATCAGGCTATGGGCTGCCAAGTACGACATATCCCGTTGGATGATGAGGGCGTGGACTTGAGCACTCTGCAGAAAAGCGGGACCGATGTCCTTCACTTGATGCCGTCTCATCAGTATCCGACCGGCCTTGTGACGAGTATTGCGCGTCGCTATGCGCTACTGAGCTGGGCCGCCGAGCGACCAGGTCGGTATCTCATCGAAGATGACTTTGATTGTGAGTTTCGCCTTGCCGGCAAGCCGATTCCCGCGCTCGCGTCGATCGATGCCGCCCAGTCGGTTATCTACACCAACACGTTTTCGAAGAGCCTTTCATCGGCGTTGCGTTTGGCGTATATGGTGTTGCCCGATGAGCTAATGGAGCGGTTTAGGCGCAACCTTGGTTTCTACGCCTCGTCGGTGAGCTCTGTTGACCAGGTCGCTTTGGCGCGTTTGCTGGAATCGGGTGATTACGAGCGACATGTGAACCGCGTGCGCGTTCGTGCTCGCGAGGCGCGTGATGGCCTGACGTCGCTTGTGCGGAAAGCGTTTCCGGCAGGGGAGGTCTCGATCGAACATGCAGACGCGGGCCTTTACTGCACCGTGGTTGCGGAGTGCGGAGCGGGCGGAAGCTCTTTTGTGCGGGCCCTCACGCGCTCGAGTATCCCTTTTGTCGATATCAGTGACTGTTATTGGTGTGCCGATGGCGCATTTGTCCCTGAAAACTCAAGTCAAATTCTTGTTCAGTATGACGATTTGAGTTCAAAAGCGCTAAATACCTTGGAATCGCAGCTAATGGGAGCACTCTGCAACCTAAGTGAGTAGGCTTTTGGAACTTTGGCGACCAGGCAGTTTTGTAACAAGCTATCTACCTGCGGTTTTGAAAAGCAGGATGACCGGGCTGCTCGGGATGTTCAAAAAAGTCTACTCACTTGTCGCGCAAAGCTTCTGCATGAGAAAAAATGGGGTTTTCAACAGAACTTCGTCCAGCTCTCGGCAAACTTTTGGCCAGTTGGGGAGGGCTGTTGAAAACTTGGCAGTCCGTTCGGCACCATTTTTGGCGCGTTCGCGCCAATGCGTGACTGACTGGGTTGAAATTCGTGTTTTCCTGTGCCTATGAAAGATCTACTTTGTGACATATCGGCTTTTAGGTACTGGCGTTTGCCCCCTCAGGTCCGCGCTCTGTGTCCGCCGCTTCCACGACCGGAAGAAGACCGGCAGCGATATGATCTCGCCCGCAACCCGACGGCTGCGGTCGCGCTCGGTTTTCCGTTGTATACATTGGTTCAGACAAGAAACAAACGGACTTGTCCTGCCAGCATTAGGCAGCGGCTGTTTCTTGGTGAGCTTCCCAGGGAATCCGTACTGGAAACGGAGCATGGGTTTTTGATTACGTCTCCTCTTCTGACGGTATTCATCATGTCGCGGCATCTGACGGATCTTCAGCTTCTTTTGGTATTGGCGGAGATGTGTGGCTTGTTTGCGGTGTGCGCTCTGCCTGCGGCACTTGAGGCGGAGCTTTCGCGTGCAATTGATTCGGGCGCGATCTCGACAACGTTCGGTTGGGTGCGCTGCCCGTCCGAGGACGGCACCGCCTCAAATTTATGGCGTCGAGACGCTTTGGTTTTGGGCGGAGACCTTGACCGTTTTTGTTCAGATGTTTGCGGGATACGTTACGGCAATAGATTTAGGACGGTGTCGCAACTTGTTCCATTGGGTGCCGCGTCGCCTTTTGAGGTCGAGGCGTATTTGCTACTTGCACTGCCGCGATCCCTGGGAGGCGTAGGCTTTTGCGACATAGAGCTTAATGTTGAAGTGATGCTAAGCACAAGTGCTCGAGCGATTGTGGGAAAGTCCCGTGTATATATCGACATACTTCTGTCTTCGCCGGACGGCAGGCGACAGGTGGCCATTGAATGTCAGGGAAAGGCCTCGCACGGACGCGCAGGGGATGGCTTGCGTGACGCTGACCGCATGACGGCCCTTCAGGCCATGGGCTACGATGTGCTTCTCCTGACACACAGACAGATATCGGATGAGGATAGATTCCGCGCGATCGTTAAGGCCGTATGCAGGATGCTCGATGCTGAATATCGTGATAAAAGCTCAGATGAGCAAAGGGCTGAGACATTACTCAGGTCTGAACTATTCGTTGACTGGACAAAATTGGGAGTAATCGACGGAAAGATGCCCGTTAGACACAAAATGGCTCGATCGTGGACGGCTGCGAATCTAAGTGAGTAGACTTTTGGCACTTTGGCGACTAGGTCGTTTTGCAACAAGGCATTTACCTGCGGCTTTATAAAGTGATATGGATGGTCTGCTCGGCAAGTTCCAAAAAGTCTACTCACTTAGTTTTTGACGAGAAGCCGATGCCGAAGGCGGTCCTATTTCAGGTAGTTAACAAGTTTGTGAGGCACGAAAAAGG
The DNA here is from genome assembly GCA_036304905.1 of Collinsella sp. GTDB lineage: Bacteria > Actinomycetota > Coriobacteriia > Coriobacteriales > Coriobacteriaceae > Collinsella. Next base: position 70,742 of record JAXIXR010000020.1, read on the forward strand.
CCCGAACCATGCGGTCCGGGCCTCATCGAGCTAGAGGTTATGTCTCAGGTTGCTGGCTTAGCCGAAGTAGCGCTTGAGCAGGCCGGCGAAAGCCTTGCCGTGGCGAGCCTCGTCGCGAGCCATCTCGTGCACGGTGTCGTGGATGGCATCGAGGCCAGCGGCCTTGGCGCGCTTAGCAAGATCGGTCTTGCCGGCGGTGGCGCCGTTCTCGGCCTCAACGCGCATCTCGAGGTTCTTCTTGGTGGAGTCGGTTACGACCTCGCCCAGGAGCTCAGCGAACTTGGCAGCGTGCTCGGCCTCCTCGTGGGCAGCCTTCTCCCAGTACAGGCCGATCTCGGGATAGCCCTCGCGATGAGCGACGCGCGCCATGGCCAGGTACATACCGACCTCGGAGCACTCGCCCTCAAAGTTGGCGCGCAGGTCGGCAACGATGTCCTCGGAGACGCCCTCCATCTTGGCGACGCCCACGACGTGCTCGGCAGCCCACTCGAGCTGACCCTCCTCCTGCTTCAGGAAGCGAGAACCGGGAACGCCGCACTGGGGGCACTTGAAGTCCTCGGGCAGCTGGTCGCCGTCGAACTCTTCCACATAACCGCAAACGGGGCAAACAAACTTCATGATTCGATCCTTTCGATCGATGGCGATTGTGCGCTCGTCCGGTCCCGTAAGGGCCCTCTCCGGACGTGCGTCTTGACGAGTTCTATTATCCATAAATGCAACCAAATGTGAAGCCTATTAGGAATGATTTTTAATAAAACAATTTTGAGATATGAAGATGTTGATTGATTAACGATTGGCAGGCCGTCTTTGACCGCCGCTGAGTACAATCGGGCGAGCAAATGTTGACCTATCAACAAATGAAGGAGTTTCCTTTATGCATCTAGCCCGTCGTGCCTGGTGCCGAACATATCAGACGGTTTTTCGCATTGCATTGCCGATCCTGCCCTATACCGAGCCGCGCATTTTAGAGCATGCCGAGGATGTGCCCGCGGTGCTTCAAAAGCGCTCGATCCAGAAGGTCCTTATCGTGACGGATCCCGGCATTGCCCGTCTGGGGCTCACGGCACCGCTCGAGACGGCGCTCGCATGCAGGGGGATTGGCGTTACGGTCTATGCCGAAACGCGTGCAAACCCCACGGTTTCAAACGTGGAAGAAGCGGCGTCCCTGTATCGAGAGAGCGCCTGCCAGGCCATTATCGGCTTTGGCGGTGGCTCGGCCATGGACTGTGCCAAGGGCGTGGGCGCACGCATTGCGCAGCCAAACAAGCCCATCAACAAGATGCGCGGCCTACTGCGGATTCATCGTCTCCTGCCGCTGCTTATTGCGGTTCCCACTACCGCCGGTACGGGAAGCGAAGTCACGCTCGCGGCGGTTATCACCGATGACGAGACGCACTACAAATACCCCATTAACGACTTTGTGCTCATCCCGCGTTTTGCAGTCCACGACCCCGAGTTTACGTGCGGCTTGCCCGCTTCCATTACGGGGCAGACGGGCATGGACGCCCTGACGCATGCCGTTGAGGCCTTTATCGGGCGAAGCACCACGCCCTATACGCGTAAGATGGCGCGACAGGCGGTGCAGCTTATCCACGACAATTTGCTCGAGGCCTATGAGCATGGTGACGACATGTGCGCTCGTCGCAATATGCTTTTGGCGGCGTATAAGGCGGGCGTTGCGTTTACCCGCTCCTATGTCGGATATGTGCATGCCATCGCGCACAGTTTGGGCGGCCGATACGGAATTCCGCACGGTTTGGCCAATGCGATCATCCTGCCGCACATGCTTCGCGCTTATGGTGACGCCGCCGCCCCCAAGCTTGCCGATCTTGCTCACATGGCGGGCATTGCGCCGGCTACCGCGCAGGATAGTCTTGCGGCCGAGGCCTTTATCGATTGGGTCGACCGCATGAACGAGGCCCTGGGAATCCCCAAATATGTCTTGGGCATTCGCCGCTCTGACATTCCCGAGATGGCGGTGCATGCCGATGCCGAGGCCAATCCGCTATACCCCGTTCCGCTTCTAATGGACCGCTTGGAGCTCGAGCATATGTACGAAGTCGTTGCAGGTGGTATGTTTGAGGACGAGAATTAGGAGGGTCCATGAACACCGAGGAAATTGCGCGCATCGTCGGCGATCAGCGCGCCTACTTTAAGACGCACGCCACGTTTGATGTCGATGCTCGACGTCGCGCGCTCGTGAGTTTACGCGATGCGGTGCGGGCCCACGAGGCCGATATCGCCCATGCGCTCAAGACCGATTTGGGGAAGTCGCATGACGAGGCCTATATGTGCGAGATTGGTACGTCGCTTTCCGAGATTCGACATCAGATCGCTCACGTGGCTCGGTGGAGTCGTCCGCGCCTGCGTCCGTGCGATCTCGCTAACGCCGTGAGCGTGTGCAAAACGCAAGCCGTGCCCTATGGCGTCACACTCATCATGGCTCCGTGGAACTACCCGTTTTTGCTAACACTCGAGCCGCTCGCCGGCGCCCTTGCCGCGGGCAATACCGTGGTCATCAAGCCGAGTGCCTATGCTCCGGCATCGAGCTCGGTGCTCAAGCAAATCTGTGAAGAGGCATTTGATCCGTGCCTGGTGACGGTTGTCGAGGGCGGGCGCGCCGAAAACGAAGCGCTGCTCGATGAGTGCTGGGACAAGATCTTCTTTACCGGTAGCGTTTCGGTCGGCAAGCTCGTTATGGAGCGCGCGAGCAAAAACCTCACGTCCGTGACGCTTGAGCTGGGCGGAAAGAGCCCCTGCATCGTGGATGCGACGGCAAACTTGAAGGTTGCGGCGCGGCGTATCGCCTTTGGTAAATGGCTCAACGTGGGGCAGACCTGCGTGGCGCCCGACTACCTGCTGGTCGATGCGCACGTGCACGACGAGCTGCTGGACCTCATCAGGGAAGAGGTCCGCCGTATGTTTGGCGAGCATCCGCTCGATAACGAGGACTACGGTCATATCGTCAACGCCAAGCATTTCGCGCGTGTACGCGGGCTAATCGATCCCGATAAGGTCGTGCTTGGAGGTGCCGCGCGCGAGGCTTCGCTCAAGATCGAGCCGACGATCCTAGACGGCGTGACCCCCGATGACGCCGTGATGCAGGAGGAGATTTTCGGCCCGATCTTACCGGTGCTGACGTTTGATGACCTGGATGAGGCCGAGACGTTTATCACGGATCGTCCGACGCCGCTGGCCCTGTATATCTTTAGCCAGGATCGCGCAGTTCAGCAGCGTTTTGTGTGTTACGTGCCCTTTGGTGGCGGCTGTGTCAACGACACGATTATGCATTTGGCCACGAGCCATATGGGCTTTGGCGGCATGGGCGCGAGCGGTATGGGGCAGTACCATGGACGTGAGAGCTTCGATACGTTTAGCCACAAGAAGAGCATCGTGAACAAGGCAACCTGGCTGGACGTGCCATTCCGCTATGCGCCTTACGCAAGCTGGAAGCACAAGTTCGTGCGCATGTTTGTGCATTAGAATCAGATGGCGTAGCGACAAACGGTCGAAAGGCGCAGGCAGGATGAATTTGTGTCCGCACGAGTTCGTAGACTTCTCAATAAGGTTAAGCGCCGGTTTATCTGGCCGTTAGGGGAGTTGCTATGTACGAGCCTTCACGTGTTCTTCTGTCATTTCACATTGCAGGATTTCAGTATGCCGATGGCGCTTTGGTCCTAGGCGATCTTAAAGCGGGCGATAAACTGACGCTGTGTGCCGAGCGCGATAATCCCCATGACCCCGAGGCAGTTGCGATTTACTATGGCAAGACCAAACTTGGCTACGTTCCGGGAAACGAGGTCGGCCCACTGTCCTTGATGATGTATTACGGCCACGAGGACGTATTTGAGGCCCGTGTGCAACAGGTTGCCCCCGAGCGCAGCCCGTGGCATCAGGTGCGCGTTGGGCTCTACGTGGTGGATGCTCGCTAGTCGGCAATGGAGGCTGCCATGTTTGATGACGATGACCTGTTTGATCTGGCAGATGATCCGTTTGAGTGGGATGTGCTACTCGATGACGATGAGCTGGAACAGGACCGTAAGATGCGGCAGGACAAGAAAACTCAGGGTGACGCTTCGAAAAAGCAAGACAAGCGCCGCCGCGGACTGTTCGGCGGGCTCTTTGGATAACCGCCGCATCGCTACGTCTGTATACTTAGCACGAGTTGAGCACGTTGCGAAATGAGGGCATAGACGATGATGTGGTTTACCGCCGACCTGCACCTGGGCGATACGAATATCTTGCACGACATGGACCGGCCGTTTGACTCGGTCGAGGAGATGAACCGCAAGGTCATCGATGCCATCAATGAGTGCGTGGCTGCGGACGACCGCCTCTATATTCTGGGTGACTTTACCTATCGTTTGCCCCTGGCGGAGGCGGTGCGCCTGCGCGAGCGTATCGAATGCCAGAACGTGACGCTCATCCGCGGTAACCATGACGGCGACTGGGAAGATTCCGACGTACCGCAGATTTGGGAAAACGTGCGCGATTACCTGGAGATTGCTCCCGGCTATGCCAAGGGCCATCGTCTGGTTATGAGCCACTACCCCATGCTCAGCTGGAACGGCAAGGCACGTGGCGCCATTATGCTGCATGGGCATATCCACAGCAGGGGTGACCGCGCCAACGCACGCAACCGCGATCGCGAGCGCCCTATCTTTCGCTACGATGTTGGTCTCGATGCCAACGATTACAAGCCCGTAAGCCGCGATCAGATTCTTAGCTTCTTTAGGCTGTAGCCCTCAAACCACCACAAGGGGGGGCAGGTGGCTTTGTGGTGGTTTTGGCGCCGTTGCCATTATGGCGGCGGCGCCTTTTTTGTCCGTGCGGCGCGGTAGAGTGTAGTCGGTTGAAATTTGCGTCCATCGAGGAGCTGCTATGAACGAGATTAAGTGCCCGCATTGCGGCGAAGTTTTTAAGGTCGATGCGTCCGGCTATGCGGATATCGTCAAACAAGTGCGCGATGCTGAGTTTTCGCGCGACCTGGATGAGCGTGTGAAGGCAGTCCAGCGCGAGGGCGAGCAGGCACTGGAGCTTGAGCGCTCGCGCTCGACGGCTGCTCTGCAGGAGGCGGAGTCTCAGCGCAACGCTCAGCTCGTTGAGCAGAAAAACGCCGCGGCTCAGGAACTGGCGCAGGAGGTTGCCAGGCGCGATGCCGAGCTTGCCGAGCTGCGCGCCAAGCTCGAGGGTGCTGCCGCGGAGCGTGAGAGCGCAAGCCAGCGAGCGGCGGTTGAGGCTCGCGCCGATGCTCAGAAGGAGAACGCCGAGCTCCAGCGTGAGATTGACAGCCTGCGTGCACAGCTTGGACGCAAGGACGACGAAGCAAAGCTTGCCGAGTCGGCGGCGCGCAACGCTGCTCAAAACGATTTAGCTGCACGCGACGCTCAGATTGCCGAGCTGCAGGCCAGGCTTGCCGCGGCGGACAAGGCCCAGGAGATGGCGCTTGCCGCTGCCGCGGCAGAGTCGCAGCGTGAGCTCGATGCCGCTCGCAGCGAGGCCGAGCGCGCGCTTGCTGACTATCGCGCGAAGGTGCAAGAGAAGTTTTCCGCCGCAAAGGCTCAGTCCGAGCAAGAGGCCGAGGGCCTGCGTGCCCAGCTGCGCGAGCAGGAACTGATGGCAAAAATGAACCTGTCAGAGGCGGTCGCCGCGGCGGAACGAGAGCGCGATGAGGCACGTGCCAAGCTGACGAGCGAGCTGGCGGTGCGCGATTCTCGCGAGGAGCAAGCCAAGGCAGCACACGAGCTCGAGCTTGCGCAGGCCAAGCGCGCGAGCGATGACCTGATTCGCTACAAGGATGAAGAGATTGAGCGTCTTAAGGACATGAAGGTCCGCCTGTCTACCAAGATGGTGGGCGAGTCGCTCGAGCAGCACTGCGAGACCGAGTTTAACCGTCTGCGCATGACGGCGTTTCCCAACGCGTACTTCGAGAAAGATAACGATGCGTCCGAGGGTACCAAGGGCGACTTTATCTTCCGCGAGTGCGACGCAAGCGGTAACGAGGTCATTTCGATTATGTTCGAGATGAAAAACGAGAACGACGAGACCGCGACCAAGCACAAAAACGAGGACTTCTTTAAGAAACTCGATCACGATCGTCGCCAGAAAGGCTGTGAGTACGCGGTGCTCTGCACACTGCTCGAGCCCGAAAGCGAGCTCTATAACGCAGGGATAGTCGACGTGAGTTACCGCTATGAGAAGATGTACGTGATCCGCCCGCAGTTCTTCATTCCCATGATCACGCTGCTGCGCAACGCCGCCATGGGTTCGCTGCGCTATAAGCAGGAGCTGGCGGAGTACAAGCAGCAGAACATCGACGTCACGAACTTCGAGGCCAAGATGGAGAAGTTCAAGAACGACTTCGGCCGCAACTATGAGCTTGCGAGCCGTAAGTTCCAGACGGCGATCGAGGAGATTGACAAGACGATTAGCCATCTGCAGAAAACCAAGGAGGCATTGCTGTCCTCCGAGAACAATTTACGTCTAGCCAACAAGAAGGCCGACGATCTTACCATTCGCAAGCTCACCTGGGGCAACAAGACCATGAAGGCGGCGTTTGACGAGGCGCACGGGGCTGCGACAGGGGCAAACGATGAGCCCGCCGAGGCGGATTCGTATGAGGTCGAGGATGCCGAGTAGGGGATAGCGTATAGTGCAAAAGCGGGGCCGCTGGCGATACTGCCAACGGCCCCGCTTCGTTCCAGTATGTACGGCTAGTCCTCGAGCAGGTCCTCGATAAAGCCGACGCGGTAGTTTTTGAAGATGACCTCGCCGCCGTCTTGCGTGGCATCCAGGTCGACATCGCCCATGATGCCAAAGTCGTGGTCGCCATCCTCGTCGGCAAAAATCTGGTGCACGTGCCACACGTGATCGGTCTTCTCGTCGCTCCCGTCGATGGTAAACATCGCGGCGCTGCGGGCATCTCCGTCGGTGAGGATTTCCTCGTGCTGCTCATGGTAGGCATCGAGCGCCTTTTGCCAGCGGACCTCGCTCATGCCCCAGTCCTCGTCGAGTTCGCCCAGGTCGCGAACGTGCTCGCGGGCGGCAAGGGTCACGCGGCGGAAGAGTGCGTTGCGCACCAGCAGCGTGCAGCCGCGACGGTCCGCAACGACCTCGTCGATGCCCTGCGGCGGCGCGGCGTCGAGGGCCGCCGGGTTGCCGGCGTTCTCCCACTCGTCCACCAGGCTCGAGTCGACCGAGCGTACCACAAAGCCGAGCCACGAAATGATGTCGCGCAAGCGCTCATCGCGCTTCTCAATGGGCACGGTGCGATCGAGGGAGCGGTAGGCCTCGGCTAGGTAGCGCAGCAGAATGCCCTCGGAGCGGGCGATGCCGAGCTTTTGGATATAGCCCTTAAAGTCGCTCGCGCTCTCCAACATGTCGCGCAGGACGCTCTTGGGCGAGAGCTGGTAGTCGTTGGCCCAAGGTACTTCCTGGCAGTACTTGTCGAAGGCGGCATCGAGCAAATCCTCGAGCGGCTTTTCGTAGGTGACATCCTGGATGCGCTCCAAGCGTTCCTCATATTCGACGCCGTCGGCTTTCATCTCGGCCATAGCGCGGTCGCGCGCGGCGCGCTCCTGCGCGCGCAGCACCTGCTTGGGATCCTCGAGCGTAGCCTCGACCATTGAGATCAGATCCATGGTATAGGTCTCACTCTCGGGGTCGAGCAGCTCCAGCGCGGCAAGCAAAAACGGCGAGAGCGGCTGGTCGAGCGCAAAATCCTCGGGCAGGTCGACCGTTAGCGCATAGTCGATGTCCGGCGCGGCGTCAGCTGGAGCGTCGGGTGCGGGCGGCACCTCGGTGCGCACGACGACGCCGGAGTCGATGAGCGTGGCGAAGATCTCGTCGGCACGAACCTCGAGCTTTGCCTTTTCCTCAGGGGTCTGCAGGCTTGTTTCGATGAGGTCGTGCACGCGGGCGCGGGCGTCGCCGCCCTGCTCGACCACGCTAATCACCATGGAGTGTGTGATGCGCAGGCGCGGCTTGAGCGTTTCGGGCTGCGTCTCGATCAGGCGCTCAAAGGTCTGCTTGTTCCAGGTGACAAAGCCCTCGGGGGCCTTCTTCTTTTTAATCTTGCGGAGCTTCTTGGGGTCGTCGCCCGCCTTGGCCATGAGCTTGGCGTTCTCGATCTCGTGCTCGGGTGCCTCGGCAATCACCATGCCCTCGGTATCAAAGCCCGAGCGGCCGGCGCGACCGGCAATCTGGTGGAACTCGCGGGCGCGCAGACGACGCATCTTGTAGCCATCGAACTTGGTGAGCGCGGTGAGCACCACGGTGTGGATGGGTACGTTGATGCCGACGCCGAGCGTATCGGTGCCGCAGATGACGGGCAGCAGGCCCTGCTGCGCCAAACGCTCGACCAGCAGACGATAACGCGGCAGCATACCGGCGTGGTGCACGCCGACGCCGCAGCCAAGCAAACGCTTGAGGATCTTGCCGAAGGCCGTCGAGAAGCTCGTGCCCTTGGCCGCCTCCTTGATGGCCTCGCGCTGCTCCTTGCTGGCAATGCCAAAGTTGGCGAGCGACTGTGCCGTCGCAAGGGCGGCATCCTGGCTAAAGTGCACGATATAGAGCGGGGCCTCTCCGCCGCGCATCGCGAGCTCGACGGTGCCCTCGAGGGAGGTCGTCACGTAGTCGTAGCTCAGCGGCACGGGGCGTGGGGCATCGACGACCAAGTCGCAGGTAGCGCCGGTGTGTTCCTCGAGTGAGGCGGCGATGGCAGTGACATCGCCGAGCGTGGCGCTCATGAGCATGAATTGCGTGTGAGGCAGGGTGAGCAGCGGCACCTGCCAGGCCCAGCCGCGGTCGGGGTCGGCAAAATAGTGGAACTCGTCCATGGCGACGCAGCCCACGTCGGCGCCCTCGCCCTCGCGCAGTGCATCGTTGGCAAGGATTTCTGCCGTGCAGCAGATGACGGGCGCCTTGGTGTTGATATGCGTGTCGCCGGTGATCATGCCGACGTTATCGCGGCCGAGCACCTGCACAAGGTCGAAAAACTTTTCGCTGACCAGAGCCTTGATGGGGGCCGTGTAATAACAGCGCTTGCCCTGTGCCATGCCCATAAAGAGCATGCCTAGCGCGACAAGCGACTTGCCCGATCCGGTCGGTGTTCCCAAAATGACATGGTCACCGGCGGCTAGATCCATGAGGGCCTCTTCCTGGTGGTCCCACAGCTCAATACCGCGGTCGCTTGTCCATTCAAAGAAGCGTTCGAAGGCCTGATCGGGCGTGAGCCATGGTTCGGGCTCGCTACCATCCTCGGGCTCCCACCAGGTGGGGGAGAGCGCGCCGAGCGAGCCAAACTCGGCTTCGGTTCCCGTGCCGCCCGAGAATGAGCTGGCGGCGCCGGCGCCGGAGACGGTGCTGGCGGCGGTATCTGTCGTGGTCTGTGCCATGTGGTTGCTTTCTCTCGCGATTGTCCGCCAACTATTATGGCGTAGCGGCGGCGCGGGGTGCCAGCGCGCGAGAAAATGCAGGAAATGGGCGTTCTGTCCGGCCGTTTGGTGCGGTTGCCAACTAAGTGAGTAGACTTTTTGCGATGTCGCGAGCACATGGCTTTTGCGCAAGGGCTCTACCTGTGGTTTAGTTTTCGTTATTCGGGCTGTGCTTGGCTATTGCAAAAAAGTCTACTCACTTAGGTTTTGAGGGTTGCTTGCTGACGCCTATTTGCGCTTGTTTGCCGACACTGCGACCATCAGAGGTCCCTAGGACTCTTGCGGCAGGCGCTTCTTGCCTTTGCGGGCGCGGTTTCTAAAGTTCTCGACGGCCTCTTCCATGCCCAGAGGTACATAGGTGAGCTCATCGAGGTTGTCGGGCAGGTAACAGGCAAGGCTTTGCTCCTGCGCGCGGCCTGCTGCGAGCTGTTCATCGCTGGGCTGCGCACCGGGCGTGGCACAAATGCCATAGACGGCGGCACCCATCTCGCGCGTGCGGCATTCATATTCGGTCTCGGGATGCTCGGGATGGTCGCGACGAACGTCGTCGCTTACCCAAAGCGTGTCGTAGCCTGCCGCGGCAAACTGCCCCAGGGCGTAGTCGCGCAATGGCTTGCTGTCGGTTCGCAGTGTGACGGTGGCGCCGACTGCAAAGAGCGGGCGGTAGAGCATCAGATGGTCGACATGGACGAGTCGTTTTTTAGCGTACTTGGCCTTGGGCTGCGGCGTGGGAAAGTTAATGGTGATGGCATCGAGCTCGCCTGCGGCAAATAGCTGTGGCAGCGATGCCGCGCCTCGGGGCAGCACAAGCGCATTGGGCAGCTCCTGCTCGCAGATTTTCTGCGCGGCATAGGCGATGCAGATGGGCTCCTGGTCCATACCGATAAAGAGGGTGTTTGGCTCGTGGGCCGCGCGCTCTACAAGGTACGTTCCCTTGCCGCAGCCAAGATCCAGGTGAAGGTGTTCGAATGGCTTGCTGCCAACTGGCGCACAGGCTTCACGCCAATCTCCGGCATAGGCCTCGGGGTTCGTCTCAATCGCATCGGCGTAGCGCTCCAGGCGCTCCTCGAGCACAAAGTTCTTAGGCGTGCGAACGTGGACGGCTCCCATGAGGCTCCTTGGTCATAAATATGGAACGCATAGCTGCGCGTTCCGTCAATGGGTTGAAAAGGGGTGGGCATTATTTGCCCGAAAGATGCGGTACGGCTCGACGGCGAGTCGTCGGTGCCTACAGGCGCTTGAGGATCACATAACGGTTGAGCTCGCCGCTGCGACCGTCGGCATGGAAGCGCCCAAGCTCGCGCACGGGGACCTCGCCGCTCTTGTAGAACGTACGGACGCCGCGCACCAGGTCGGTGATCTGCTGATCGTCAAAGTGATGGCAGTAGCGGTAGGCGTGGCGGTCGTTTTGCCAGCCAATGAGGTGGTCGCCGGCTTCAAACTGCGCGGAATCGTAACCCTCAAACGGCGGGGTGAGCTCGGCGCGGGCTTCGGCTCGAACGGCCTTGCGCGCCATGCGCTCGTCGTTCATAAACTCCCAAAAGCTGATGGCGATGATGCCGCCCGGGCGCGTTTGCCGCACCAGGGCGTCGAGCACGCGTACGCGGTACTCGCACGACGGCACGTGGTGCATAAAGCCAAAGCAGACCGAGATATCGGCGAGCGGGGCGTCGAAAAGCACGTCGGGCGTCTCGGCGGGGTTGAGCTTCATAAGGGCGTCAAGCACGTCGAGTTCCTGGAAGTGCAGGTTGGGAATGCGCAGGGCGTGACCGTGCGCATCGATAGCCAAATCCTGACACGAGTCAACACCATAGAACTCAAACGGGCAGCTGGCATCTGCCGAGGGGTTTGCGCCATCGACGCCCTTGGCGGCAAGTGCGCCGCCGGCGGCAAAGTTCTCGAATCGCATATTGCCGCAGGCAAGATCGAAGACGCGGACGGGATGCTCGATCGTGGCGACGTCGAGCTGTTCGAGCGCGATGTCCATGGTGCGCACCCAGCCGGGCCACGGGGCTTGGCGCGTATCGGAAAAGGAGGCGGAGTGCTCGCGATAGAACGTGTTATTGAGCTGGATGAGCGATGAGGCGAAATCGCGGTTCACGGCGCGGAACTCCCTCCGTTGGCGGTGCGGAATAAACAGTACGACCATACTACCGTTAACGCAGCAACGGGGACAACCGAGCCGTGGGTCATTGCTTTGTTTGGACACATTTCCGCAGCTCATATGTGCCCGCAACCGCCGGTTGTCAAAAATCTCACTAGAATAGGTGGCATGCTTTTGGCGGTGGCGGATAGATTTTTAACTGTGCAAGGCGCCTTAAGAACAAAAACGGTCCGGCGGCACGGCTGGCATCACATAGGAGGAACCATGAATGTAGAAACTGCACAGCGGCTCGCCGACCTTCGTCGCAGCAAGGGCTTTAGCCAAGAAGGGCTGGCACGAAAGCTGGGACTGTCGCGCCAGGCGGTCAGTAAATGGGAGCGCGCGGAGAGCTCGCCCGATACCGAGAACCTGATCTCGCTCGCCAAGCTCTATGGCGTGAGTTTGGACGAGCTCCTCAATCCGAGCGATGAGATCGAGGACGATATCGAGTTTGAGAACGAGGACCGCGCTCGTCAGCGCGAGGCCGAGGCGGCAGAGCGCGCCCGCACCCATGAGGCGGCGGCACGCGCCACCGAGGCGGCAACGCAGGCGAGTGATGCCGCCGCCAAGGCGGCGCAGGCGGCAAGCTGGAGTGCGCAGGCCGCCAATGCCGCTACGGCGCAGGCGACGAGTGGCACCGCGGTTGGCTCGACTCCGGTGAAGGGCCCGTTCCAGTCGTTCCCGTATTGGGCCGTGTGCTGGCTGCTGTTCTTTTTGCTGATGTTCCTGTTTGGTGCCGGTCCCTTTGCCGCGCTGATCTTCTTTACGATTCCCATCTATCACTGGGTGGCGCGTGCGCTCGATGGCGATTGGGCGCGCGGGGATATTCAGGTTGGCCCGGCGTCGGTGGCGATCAAGGTCCAGGGGAAGGATACTTCTGCGGAACCTGATGCTGGCGTGGCTACCGCGGCCACCGCTGAGCCATGTGCCAAAGAGGGTGACGAATGATGAAGCTCTCGCATGAATCCAAGCTGCGCCTGGGCGTCGGCATCGGAGCGTTCGTGCTCATCATCGGACTTGTCTTTGGCATTTCGCGGACATTGATTCATTTTGATGGTCCGTGGGATCTCGACGATGTTGTATCCGGCCTGTCTGGTATGGACGATGTGGTGGACGAGGGCGATCTTTTGGATGACGGTAACTATTCCGCTCAGCCTCAGCAGCTTTCGAGCGAAACCTTTGATGCCGACGCGTTCACATCGCTTGACTTGGACGTGACGTCGGGCACGGTCGAGGTCAAACACGTCTCCGGCGGGCCAGTGCGCGTAATTGAAAGCGGTCGCGTGGCAACGGGGACCGTTGCCTTCGATGCGGCAACCCAGAACCTGGCCGAAATCAAGGGCTCTACGCTCAAGATTCGCCAATTCGATTGCGATGACGAGCGCGCCATTGACCGCACGGTTACCGTCGAACTGCCGCGCGAAGTTGCCGATAACATGGTGGGCATTACAGCGAATGTAGGATCGGGTGATCTGACGGTCGCGGGCATTGCGTGCCATGACCTCAACCTGACTCTGGACTCGGGAGACGTTGAGTTTACGGGCACCGTGACCGATACCCTGAATGCCGAGGTCGGTTCGGGCGATGTGACGTTCGAGCTCTACCAGGCCCCCGCGAAGTCGATGGATGTGAGTGTGGGCTCGGGCGACGTGGAGATGACGGTTCCGAACTCTACGGGCTTTAAGGCGATCCTCACCTTGGGCAGTGGCGACTTCGAGAGCGATTTCCTTCCGCTTGGCTACGACGGCGAGACCATTTTGAATCTTGAATTCGATAACGGCGATAAGTCTGCCACGTATCGTTTTGAGGTCGGTTCGGGCGACATGTCGTTTGACCCGGAGTGACATGCGGTTTTGGGAGATCGGTACATATAGGCATGCTCTTTGATGGAGGCGCCGGGGCCGTGGTCGGCTCCGGCGCCTTTGCCTTTACAATGGGGGCATGGAACAGATTATCTTGAACATACTCGAGGCTCTGCGTCGCGGCGAGACCGTGGACGACAAAGCGCTCGTCAAACTGATACATGCCGAGGCGCGCCGTGAGGGCGCCGACAAACGCGATTTGGCCAAGCGCCGTCTGCTGCCGTTCTACCAGCGGGTTAAACGCGAGGAGCCGGCTCGGTGGGCTGCGTGGAATGTCGATTCCGATCTGGAACGTCAACTGCTGCAGGCGCTGCGCATGAAGCCGCGCCGAACGGCTTCGGGCGTGGCGACCATTACCGTCATCACCAAGCCCTGGCCATGCTCGGGCGATTGCCTGTTTTGCCCCAACGATTTGCGCATGCCCAAAAGCTATCTGCACGCCGAGCCGGCGTGCGCCCGTGCGGAACAAAATTGCTTTGACCCGTATCTGCAGGTGAGCGCTCGTCTGACCGCGCTTTCGCAGATGGGGCATGCAACCGACAAGATCGAGCTTATCGTTCTTGGCGGTACCTGGAGCGACTATCCGCAAGGGTATCAGGCATGGTTTGTGTCGGAGCTCTTCCGTGCACTCAATGATGATGCGGTGGCGGGCGTGGCGGCCAACCCCATGTTGGCGCGTCCGGGCATCAGTCGTGCCGAGGCGGGGCGTCTGCTCGATGACGCTCCCGCCGATGCCCTGCCGCCGGTGATAGTAGAGCGCCGCGAGCGCTATCGGGCCGCCGGCATTTCGACAGACGAGGCCGAGCTCGCTGCCGGCGTTGCCGACGAGCAGGAGCGTGTAGATGCTGCCGTGGGCGGCTACAACCGTGCGGTGCGTCGTCTGTACGGCCCCGGTACGCCGTGGGGCGAGGTCACCGAGTGGCAGACGGCAACGATGGAGGAGCTCGAGCGTCAGCAGCTCATCAACGAGACGGCGAAGCATCGCGTGGTGGGACTCGTTATCGAGACGCGCCCCGATGCCGTAACGCCGCAGGCCCTCACGCTTATCCGCCGCCTGGGCTGCACCAAGATTCAGATGGGTATCCAGAGCCTCAACCAGCACCTGCTCGATATCAACGAGCGCCGCATTTCGGTGGCTCAGGTCGAGCGGGCGTTTTCGCTTGCGCGCCTGTTTGGCTTTAAGATCCACGCGCATTTTATGCTTAACCTGTTGGGCGCCACGCCCGAGGGGGACAAGCGCGACTACGAGCGCTTTATGACCGAAGGGGCCTTTATGCCCGACGAGGTCAAGGTCTACCCGTGTGCGCTCATCGAGGGCTCGCGTCTGGTGGGCTGCTATGAGCGTGGCGAGTGGCGCCCCTATACCGAGGAAGAGCTGCTCGATGTGTTGGCCGATGACATCGTGGTGACGCCGGCGTTCTGCCGCATCAGTCGCATGATTCGCGACTTTAGCTCCGACGACATCATGGTGGGCAACAAGAAGCCCAACCTGCGTCAGCTCGTTGAGAACCGCCTGGCTGCTCGGGGTGACGGTGCGACAGTGCGTGAGATCCGCTATCGCGAGATTAGCACGGCGGGTGCCGACCTGGATGAGTTGACCCTTGACGAGGAAGTGACGTACGAGACGCCGGTGACGCACGAGCGCTTTTTGCAGTGGGTGACGCCGCAGGGCAAGATCGCGGGCTTTTTGCGGCTGTCGCTTCCCGATCGTGCTTTTGTTGCCGCGCATGCGGGCGAATTGCCGACGACGCCGGACGAGGCGATGATTCGCGAGGTGCACGTGTATGGCATGGCGGCGCGCGTGGGCGACCAAGGCCAGGCGGCGCAGCATCACGGGTTGGGGCGTTTGCTCGTAGAGCGTGCGTGCGAGATTGCCCGAGATGCGGGCTATGCGCGCATCAACGTGATTAGCGCGATTGGCACACGCGAGTACTATCGCCATCTTGGATTTTATGACCATGGCCTTTATCTGCAAAAGGAGCTCTAGATGGACAAGCCGAGTGTTTCTGCCGGCGTCGTTGCCGGCGTTGCTCTGGGAGCCGCGGCGCTTGGTGCGGCCGCCGTCGCTGTTCGTGCTGCCTGTCTGCAGGTTGCGCGAACCCGCAATGGGTTGGCGCGTGTGAAACGCGTGCACGATGAGGGCGGCGACGAAGTCCGCGTATTGGTGCAAGGCGGCGTCTACCAAAGCGCGAGTTACATTGGCGAACGCTGGGCGGAGCCCGTCTTTGCGTACTATCGCGCGTTTGACGACGTGTTTGAGGCTAAGGACGCAATGCGTGATGCTTATGGGCATGGTATCGACCGTATGCTCATGCTGGGCGGCGGCGGGTTTGCCTATCCCAAATTTGCGCTGATGTCGCACGAGAGCTTGCGCATGGACGTCATTGAGTACGATGCCGAGATTACGCGCCTGGCGCGCCGTTGGTTCTACCTGGACGAGCTGGAGCGCACGGTGGGCGATCGCCTGCGGGTGATTACCGCTGAGGCTCGCTCGTATCTGGGCGTGACGAGCGTGGGCCATCGTCGCTACGACGTGGTCGTGAGCGATTGCTTTGGCGGTGCCGAGCCCGTACGCGAGTTGGCAACGGTTGAGGCGTTGCGTTTGGTGCGGGGTAGCTTGAACTCGGGCGGCATCTACGTGGCTAATATCGTGAGCTCGAACGAGGGGAACGATGTGACGTTCCTACGCGACTGCGCTGCCACGGCACTCGAGGTGTTCGCCCACGCCTGGGTGGTCCCGTGTGGCGATGCGGAGTTCGGCGGCGAGGAGAACTACCTGCTCATCGCCAGCGACGGCGACTATGCCTTTGCCGAAGCCGTGCCTTTTGACGTCGACTTCCTCGGCACTGCCCTTCACGACAAGTAAGTCTCCCCGTCCCAAAAAAAGACTGGTTTTATGTGTGGTCGCGCCAGCTGCGGACGCGCTGCTTCATGCCCTCTATGTCGAGCACGCCTTCGGCAAAGCCCTTGCGCACGAGCTCTTCGGGAACAAACTCGTCGTAGCGGTCAAAGTAAGGAACCTCGCCAGGATAGACGAGCTCGATGGGATCAAAGTCCTTCTCGGCCTCGGCGGCGAGCACCTCAAAGAACGTCTCCTCGTCGGCCTTCATCTTGAACTGCATAAAGTATGGACGCGACGGATCGAGCCCGCGAAGGCCAAGCTCCGCGGCGCACTTAATCTTGAGCATGCGCTCGAGTGCCAAAAAGGCGTAGCTGCCCAGCCAGGGGAAGAGCACCCAGGTGTCGCCGCCTAGGTTGATGAGTGGCTTGGTCCCCGCGCCCGAAATCTCGGCCGTATGGCGAGCCTGTGCAAGACGTGCCCGTGCGTTGCCCATAAGGTACGGATATGCCGTGTGCTCGTTGAGCGCCTTGCGCATGCGCTCGAGTACGTGTGTATTGATGTCACCGGGACAGTCGCCAAAGTAGGCCGGCACCCGGCCCTTGACCTGCGTGGCAAAGACGGTATGACGCTTCCAGTCCACTTCCTCGACAATCCAGCAGTGTCCGGCGATGGCGATGCGCTCACCGGGCGGTGGCGGATTGACGATCGTGCCCAGCTCGGCCGATTCGCTGCGAACGGTGAACTCCTCGTTTTCCTGGAATACAGCGTAGAACTTAAAGTTGTTGATGATGCGCTCGCCCGCGAGGCCCACGATGAGCCCACCGCCCTCAGTGACCTGGATATGGTCGATCTTGATGAGGTGACGCAGCAGCACGCGATAATCATCGGCCGAGACGCGATGGAAATAGCTGAGCGTGAGCACGCGCTGGGCAAGTTCGGCCGGCGTGAGCTCTCCGGTGCTGGCAAGCGTCGACATGGTCTGGTGATAGAGCAGACTGTAGGGGAGTCGATCGAGCTCAGGCGGCTCGACCCACTTTTCCTCGCGATAGAGTTGTACGAGCGCGATGCCTTGCAGGAGCTTCCACGGGATGGTTTCGGGCATCATCGTGCGCGGCTCGGGTTCTTCCTCGCGCATGACAAACCACATCTCGGGCGGAAGGTCGCGACGGCCTGTGCGCCCCATGCGCTGCAAAAAGGAGCTGACGGTAAACGGCGCGTCAATCTGGAAGGCGCGCTCCAGGCGGCCGATATCGATACCGAGCTCCAGCGTAGAGGTGGTGACGGTTGTCTGCGCCTGCTCCTCGTCGCGCATGAGCTCCTCGGCCGTCTCGCGCAGCGATGCCGAAAGATTGCCGTGATGGATGAGAAAGCGGTCGGGATCGTGTCGACTTTCGCAGTAGCTGCGCAGCATGGAGCACACGGCCTCTGCCTCCTCGCGCGAGTTGGCAAAGACCAGGCACTTGCGGCCGCGCGTATGCTCAAAGATATAGCCCATACCGGGGTCGGCGTTGTCGGGCGCCGTGTCGGTGGGGTTGAGAAGCGCCTGCTCGGTCGCTCGTGGGATGTCGACTTCGCCCTCGGGGGCCGAGGAAGTTCGGCGGTCCTTGGGTGCGGCCTTGCCCCGTGCCCGCTCACGACGTTGACGGCGCTCCTCTTGTGTGAGCTGTCCGCTGTGACGCATGTCTTGGGCGCCGGCGGGCAGTGCCGCTGGTGCCGCTGCCTCAATGCGCTCGCATGCGAGCACCTCAGCTTCCTGCGGACCTGTGCTCGCGAATCCTCGCTGCTGCGCCTGGGGACCCGAGTTGTAGAAGTGCTCCATGGAGATGCGCCACACGCGGCGCGGCTCCTCAAAACGGGGGATGACGCAGTTGCGTCCCGTCCCCTGCGACAGGAAGGCGCCCGTGCGCTCGGGGTCGCCGATGGTTGCCGACAGACCGATGCGGCGGGGCTGCACGCCTGCCATGCGCGAGAGCCGCTCGATAAGGCAGAGCGTCTGCCCGCCGCGGTCGCCGCGCATGAGCGAATGGGCTTCGTCGATAACCACATAGCGCAGGTCGCAGAATATACGAGGGATCGCCATGTGCTTATGGATCAGGAGCGCCTCGAGTGACTCGGGCGTAATCTGCAAGATGCCGCTCGGTTTTTTGATGAGCTTAGCCTTGTGCGACTGCGAGACATCGCCATGCCAGTGCCAGACAGGGATATCGGCTTCTTCGCACAGATCGTTGAGGCGGACGAATTGGTCATTGATGAGCGCCTTGAGGGGGCCAATGTAGAGGGCGCCCACGCTTGCGGGCGGCCTCTCCCAAAACTCGGTCAGGATGGGAAAAAAGGCTGCCTCGGTTTTGCCGGAAGCCGTGGATGCCGTCAGGAGCACATTGTCCTGCGTGTTAAAGATGGCATCTGCCGCCGCAACCTGGATAGAGCGCAAGCTCTCCCAATCGTGGGAGTAGATGAAGTCTTGGATAAACGGGGCGTAGCGGTCAAAGGCGTTCACGGGGCCTCCTCTCAAAAACGAATCTCTTAACGCGGCTGGCAACGGCTTGCTGCATTACAGTCTCAACGTTTGCCCAGATAGAACCTACCAAAATAAACCTGTCCCTTTTTGGCAGGTTAGATGGTGAATTCGGCGAAGTTACGGTCGCCGTCTGCGGTGCCGGTGTCGCCTGTTGCGGCTGCCGGCGCCAGCGCGTCGCCGCCGACGCTTTGCAGCAACTCGGCCACATTTGCATTGGGGTTCTGACACAGGATATCGAGCAGTTCGATAAAGTCACGAATGACCTCACGGGGCGTCAGGTGTGTATCGGCTCCCACGCGGCCGAACTCGATCTTGAGGAAGTCCACCAAGTCGTTCTCGGTAAGCGTGGGCGTCCAGCCAAAGTAGCCGGCGTGAATTTGCATGAGTTTTTCGATCAGCACCAGCAGCTCCTCGTAGGTGAGTGGCTGCAGACGGATGATGGGCGCGAGCATGTCCTTAAGGTCCTCGCGTGCAAAGCGGCCTTGAGCGAGTCGGCTGCGCAGGGCCTCGTAGGAGAACACGCCGCGGCGGCGGTCTTCGATGGAGGTTGGCGTGCCGCCCATGATCATGCCCAGGTACTGCGCCTTGCCCTGGAGTGTGTCGTTGTACATGGTCAGGATCTTCTCGTAGTTGTACTGGCGCGTGATCGCGTTGGGAATCTTATACAGATTCACGAGCTCGTCGATGAGCACCAACATACCCTTGTAGCCGCTGCAGACCAAAAAACGCGCGATGAGCTTAACGTAGTCGTACCAGTCGTCATCGCTGATGATGGTCGAGGAGCCCAGCTCGGCGCGAGCCTCGCTCTTGGTACGGTATTCGCCGCGGATCCATTTGGTCACGCGGCTCATGGCTTCTTCGTCGCCCTCGGATACGGCCGTGCGATAGCGGCGGAGCATGCGGGTGAAGTCGAAGCCGTGGACCATTTCCTCGAGCGGGGCCAGTTGGGCATTGACGACCGACTCGTCGACGTCGGCGTACGAGGCGACCCAGCGATCAAGAATAAGGTTGAGCGCACCGCCCTCGGGGCGCGTCTTGGTCGATATATTGCGTATGAGCTCGCGGTAGGTGGCAAGGCCCTGCCCCTGCCCGCCCTGCAGACGGCGCTCGGGGGATAAGTCTGCATCGGCGACGACGAATCCCTCGCCCATGGCATGCGTTCGGATGGTTTGGAGCAAAAAGCTCTTGCCGGCGCCGTAGCGACCGACCAGGAAGCGGAAGCTCGCCCCACCGTCGGCGATGAGACTCAGATCGGTGAGCAGGGCGCGGATCTCGACCTCGCGCCCTACGGTAATGTAGGGAAGGCCGATGCGCGGGACCACGCCGCCCTTGAGCGAGTTGAGAATGACGGCAGCGACGCGCTTGGGCACGCGGGGTGCTGCGGATGCGGTATCACTCATGGTCTAGGTATCCTCTCACGTCTGCTTCGTAGTCCTCAATAATCTGCGGCCCTGCCGCGCTAAATTCAATTACGGTGTCGCCCACCAGGTCAAAGAGCGCCTCGTTGATGGTATCGACGAGCATGTCCTCGCTCTGGCCCGACCTCTCCACTGCCGATGCCGTCTGTGCCGTGTTCTGCTCGAGCAGTGCGCGAAGGAAGGCATCTGCGGCGGGCGCGAGTTCGGTTGCGGTGCCAGCGGGTGCAGTCGATACGACCGCTGGCGTCGGTGCGAGGAGCGGTGCCACGACGCCAAACTGTTCGGTGGAAATGGTTGGCTCGTCGGCTTCGTTGCGCTCCGTGGGCGTCGCGATCGGCTCGGTCATCACGTCGGCCGCGGGCTTGGCTTCCGGCTGCTCGGAGCCTGCCTCATCGACCTCTGCGAGTATATCGTCCTCGCGCTCCTCATCGATTAAAAGCGCTTCGCGCGTTTGCGCGGCGGCGCTCCGAATGTGCCCCAGCTGGCTCAGGTCGATATCAATCTTGACGGGCTGGTGCGCGGCATCCCACGACAGCCATGCCACGATCTCGTCATCGATGATCTTGGCCAAATATTTGGGGACCTTTTCTTCCTTAAGGGGGTGAGCGGGGTCCAAGGCCAGGCGCAGGCGCCGATCACAGGCGCGCATCATCTCACCAAGCTTGCTGCTCTTTTGCCTGCTGCCATGAATCCGCAGACATTCCCAAAAGCCGTTTTGACAGCGGTAGATATGGATGGGGTCAAGACGGTATTCGCAGTCCTCGTGGCGCTCAGGTGCAAAGAACACGGCCGATGCAAACATGGTATAGGGCATGGCCGTCTCCTCCCCAAACAAGCTCGCCACGATACCGGTCTTTCGGTGCGTGTCATAGTAGCGCGCCATACGGACATACACGGCGCACGCCACGTGGCGCAGATCGCGGTGGTGGCTGCGGTCGAGCCGCGAGTTACTTAGGTTGTACGTGGAGAGGGCGTTGATGGCGGCCATGAGTCGCTCCTCGCGCACCTCATCGGGCGGAAGGGGGAGCGTGGGCTCGGAGGTTTTGCGACGCTTAGGGGTCTGGCCGGACGGTGCCGGTGCTGGTACAAGGTCTCGCGCTGCGCGGCGTAGCTCGATAAGGGCGTTATCGAACATGACGGTTTTAGAGTCGCGAAGTAGCTTGGGGTCGAGTCCGTGGAAAACGGCGTAATCCTGCAGCCACACGCGCGCAAACCGGTCGATGCCGGGCTCGAAGGCGCGATAGACATCCCAAAAGGCCTTGATCTTGTTAAAACCTTCGAGCGGATCATCTATGCCAATGCCGCAAATCAGCTCATAGAGATACAGAAAGGCAAAGGATGTAGACGTTTCCTCGACGGTTCCGCGGCGCACTTGGGCACGCCAGGTAAAGTAGCCGCGCAACTGCCGGTCGCTCATGGCATTGTAGGTGGGAAAGTACGACTTAAAGGTGCCGTTGTAGGGACAGTCGTCCTCAAAGTCGGCCATCAGCAAGCCTTGGCGGTAGAAAAGCTCGGCCTCCGATAGCCAGCGGCCCGCGCCGCCCTTGGGGTCATCCTGCCAGCGCGATATCTCGCGCATCTTGCGGTATTGGTCGGGGAGGAAATTCTGCATCTGTCGGCCGGTTTTGAGAATCGGCTCGTCTGCGTAGATTTCGTTTGAGAAGCGGGCGGACTGATGGGTCCGGGCCTCGGCCATAATGCGCTCGATGAGCATCTTGATGTCCTGGTCGGCCACCGCTTCTCCTCTCCTAACGCAGCTTCGGTGACCTCATATCATAGCACAGCATCAAACAGGTGTTCGAGATACTGCTGCGTAGATAGATTTAGAACAGGAGGGCGTAGATGACGGCGATGACGACGGAGGGGAGCATATTGGCCGTGCGGAAGGTCTGAGGACGGATGAGGTTGACGCCGACGCAGAAGATGAGCATGGAGCCTACGAGCGAAAGGCTGTCGAGGGCTGCCGTAGTCATGATGGGGGAGAGTGCGCCGGCAAACAGCGTGATCGTCCCCTGGAACACGGCGACGGGCAGGGCGGAGAAAATGCAGCCGCGGCCAAGCGACGCCGTCATGGTGCAGACGATGATGCAGTCCAATGCGCCTTTCAGGGCAAGCGTTGACCAGTCACCGAGCAGACCGTCCTGGATCGATCCCACAATGGCCATGGCGCCGATACACACGGTGAGTGAAGTCGAGACAAAAGCGTTGGTGAACTCGTTATCGCCCTCGCTGCCGGTTTTGCGCTTGAGCCATTCGCCAAGGTTCTCGATGGCGGCCTCCAAGTTGATGGCCTCGCCGATGAGCGAGCCGAGGGCGAACGAGACGATGAGCATGGTGGTGCCGGTGGTCGCTAGCGCCTTCCCATCGATAAGGAGCATCTTTTGCATGGTGCCGCCAAGGCCGATAAACAGGACGCACAGCCCCGATGCTTTCATGAGCGTGTCTTGGATGCGCGGTGTAATGAAGCGGCCGCCCGCTAATCCCAAAAGACCGCCCGCAACTAAAAGCACAACGTTGATGATTGTTCCCAAGCCCGGCATGAGCCCTCCTGTATTGATGCCAACGTGGCAATCGTAGCAGAACGAAATGCGAGGTACATCGCGACTCATCTAATACGTTATATAAGTGGTATTAGGAATGATGCGCGGCATTTAAGCCTCAGGTGGTTGTCGGGACATAGGGATAGTATTCAAAGCGCAGTGTCATAAGCCGCTGTGGGGATTCAATAGCCGCGGCGATGATATTGGCATCGCGGGCACGATCAAACCCTTCGAGTTCGATCTGATACGAGACGTCTTGCATAATGTCCAGACGTCGCCAGGCCAGGAGTGTGTCGCCATCGAATTCCAAGGTCTTGCCTCCGTCTGGAGCAACGGCGTATAGACGCAGCTTGGCGGTGGTTGCAGGGTCGACAACTGTGACCTTTTTAATTTCGTTTCGAGTATTCTTGGCGCCCAACAAGGTGAGCAGTGTTGGGGCCACGACCTCGCCCGATGGCAAAAAGACGACTTCGATGGATTCAGGAAATGCGATGATAGCCGACTTGCGGACGGGCTGATTGGCGGCGGCAACTTCGATGTTCGCAGCGTCGATGACCTCTGTGTGGTCGAGCGCGGCAAGCACGCAGCAGTTACCTTCATCGATCTCTTGAGGATCAGCAAGCCCCAGACTGTCCGCGAGCTCGGGATCGTTTGGATCGGCAGCGGGCTCATTCGGCGCTTCGAGAGAAGCTGGGACGCTGTTTGTCGGCGACGGCGTGTCGCCCGCACCTGCTTCTTTGTCCGCGCTCTCTTCTTGTATGGTTGCGTTGATGGGTTCGTCGTTTGGGGGGAGCGTCTTGGCGTCAAACGCGGAGGGGAGAATTCCGATGGCTCCGGATCCGTTCCACTCCATTTCGAGAAGCGCCGGGTCGGCAAGAATGCGTTGCCTGCTTTGCGCGCGGGCATCGATTTCAATAGGGCCTGCCTCTATCCCTCGTGTAAGGCTGAGTGATCCGGATGGCTTCTCGAAATGAGCGTCTGTGTCTTTGGTACTGACGGCGTAGAACAGCAGGGACGCTTCTCCCGCCGCGATGGCATCGGTACCGGCTTTGGTCAGCCGCAACGATGCCGTGAATGAGAGGGTGGGCTGCGTGTCGTCTGCATTCGCGGCGGCGCAGCCCAGACATATACCGCCTCCTTTCTCAAAAAACGTACCGTCGAAGGCGACCTTCGCTCCGTTCGCCGAGTCATCGACCGAAGCGATGTCGATGCGCAGCTCTAAATTGCATGGATCGCCATCTGCATCGAGCACAACCGAGCGCCACGTGCAGACGGCGCACCCCGCCTGGGAGCCGTTTGCCTTGTTCGAACGATTGATATCCACGACTATCGAGCCGTCCGTATTACGACGAAGGCATCCCGAGGTTGAGATTGCGGCCTGTGCGATCGAAAAACGCTTGCACGCAATGGCGCTCGACGGATTCGGTGCGGAGCTTAGGGCCGCTGGTAAGGAGTCTGCCATGACAGGAGTCGCCCAAGCGGCGACAGGCGTTCCGGTTGCGAGCGCGCCGCAGAGTGCGACGACGGGCAAAAGGTTCTTCGATGCCATGGGGTCTCCTTAGCTAATTTAGTGCGGCCTGTTCATGTTTTGTTTCTGGCTGTGTTTGATGTGCAGACCGAGGCCGGCGGTTCCCGCGCCTGCTGCTGCGGCGCCTGCTGCCAAGAGCCATCGTTTGTCGCCTGTCTGCGCCAACGGTTCCTCGCGGTCGCTGCGGTCGAGCTCCGAGAGGTCGACCGTCACTTGCGTGGCGGCCTGCGCCTGTTCTTGCTGGGCAAAGGCCATGGCTGGCCCAAACGCTAGGATGCTGACGGCGGCGGCCAGGGCGACGGCCTTATGCCGTGTGCGCACCGGGCTCGACCGTCCAGGTGATCGTTGCAACCTGATCGCCTTCGCCGGTTACGCGGAAGATGTCGCGCGTGACGCGGGCGACGTTTCCGCTTGTCTTGAGCTTAATTTTGTCCGTGCCACCGGCAATGCCCTGGTAGCCCATGTCGAAGGCTGCATTCTTGGAAAGATCGAGGCCCGTTCCCTGCATTGCGGCGCTGGCGTTCTGGAGCGCGCCGTCGGGGCCGACCTTAAAGTCGATGGAGTTCTGCGCGGTTCCGGCCTTGGCGTCGGCAGCAATGGTCCAGGTGTTCATGGCGTCGATCTTCATGTTGGTGACATGGATGCCGTAGGCCGAATGATTGTCGATGGTGGTCGCGTCTTCTGAGGGGCCCTGAAGCGTGCCGTCGGCCTTGGCGACGAAGGGAATAACCGTCGGAACTTTGAACTCAACGTTGTCGATCTCGGTCCTGACCATTACCTTCGTGGTTCCAACGCGCCCGGCTGCCATAGCTGGCGTCGGGGCGGCGCCCATTGCGAGCGCGAGCGCGAGTCCTGTGCCCACGACGAGCGCTCTGACTCCGTTCATGTTCCTGGTGATGTCCATGGTCGTTCCTTTCTATTCGCCGCGGGCCGTCCCCGCGATGATTGGACGAATGCTGGTGAATTGCATGCGGTGCCGTGTCGGCCGGAAGGCTAGTTCTCGGTTTGCTCAACCCGTACCTTGACACGTGTCGGATTGCCGTGGCTGTCGAGGGTCTTTGCATCGAGTGCCTGGATCTCGATGTACGCCTCGCCTTCTTTGATGTCGCCGGCGGGGCACGTCTCGATTGTCTTGCCGGTCTCGACCACACCGGATTCGTACATGGTCTCGTCGTTTTGGATGACGCGGAATCGCTGGGGAAATTTATTGTCTTGGACGTTTTGCACGTTGACGCGCAGTTTGCCGTCCTCCTGCAGCTGAGCGACCGGCGCGACCGAAATCGTCATCATGTTGTCGCGGACGATGGCGTCGAGCTCATCTTGGATTTCCTGGCGCGTTTTGCCCTCGGCCGTCGTAACCGAAGCGCCCGCCTCGGGTACGGGCTGCGACTGCCAAACGTATAGTCCTACGGCGACAAGGGCACAGACGATGGCCAAGCAGGCAACGATGAGCTTCTTGCGACGACCCAGGCCTGCAAAGTGGGGTGGCTTCTTCGCGCTCATGCGGCATCCTTGGCGGTATAGACGCGCGCAAAGGTGGACGGGTCCGCTCCAAAGAGCATGTGAAGCATCAGACGGCGCGAGTAGACGAGCTCGTCGAAGTCGGGAGGGAGCTCGATGTCGTGGATATGCGCGATGTGGTGGGCGAGCGCCGAGAACGACTCGGGGTCGCAGATCACATCGGTGGTAACGTGGTAGACCGTCGTATCGGGGAATGCCTCTTCGTCGAAAGGCAGGAGATGGGGATCGTCGTCGACTTCGATGGCGATGCCGTACTGGGGCCAGTAATATGCCATGGGAACCTCCCTGCTTCTGGGCCAAAACTTCTATCGGTTTTGGCTGTCGACGCCGACCTTATCAGCCGCTACTTGACCAATTTCTGACCAAATGCTTGACGGATTGGCGTCTCCGTAGGTAAAAGGCGGCAAAAAATACTCCAACTTTTTTCGAGCGACAATCGCGCGGTCGGCGACGGCGGGGCCATATGTGTCAAAAGCATCGTCTGCCGAGGAAATCAAGCCGCTCGCCGAATTGCACGAACGTAAAAAACGCCAATTATGGAGACGGTCTCGAACACGTCGACGAAACGATGCGGTAACATCTCCCTGCAAACACTGTAGTTAGCTAAAGGGGGAGTTCGCGTGTCTGCAACCATCAAACCCTTCACCGACGAGTTCGAAGAGTATGGCCGCGATGAATCTCGCGCATCGGGCGAGGCCTCGAGCATCTCGTTTCCGACAACGGAAAACGAGGTCCGTGCCATTTTGGAAAAGCTCCATGCCGAGCGTGTTCCGGTAACGGTTCAGGGCGCCCGAACCGGCCTTGCCGCCGGCGCCGTGCCCCACGGCGGGCATATCCTCAATACTTCCCGTATGAATCGCTATTTGGGCCTTCGCCGCGATGAACAAGGCCAATTTCTGCTGCGCGTGGAGCCGGGCGTTGTGCTCTCGGAGCTGCGCAAGCAGCTGAGCAAGAAGGTGCTGCCGACCGCTGGTTGGGACCAGGCATCGCTTGAGGCCTACGAGGAGTTCCAAGAGGCTCCCGAGCAGTTTTTTCCCACCGATCCCACCGAGGCGTCTGCCTGTCTGGGCGGCATGGCGGCATGTAACGCCTCCGGTGCCCGCAGCTACGCCTACGGCCCCATGCGCCCACATATCACGGGACTCCACGTCGTGCTGGCTGATGGCGATTTGCTTGAGCTTCGGCGCGGCGAGGCTTTTGCCCAGGGCCGCCACCTGTCGCTCGTGACGGCAGCGGGCCGTACACTCGAGCTCGATCTTCCCGGCTATACCATGCCCAAGACAAAAAATGCTTCGGGCTATTTCGTTGCTGACGATATGGATGCCATCGATCTGTTTATCGGTGCGTGTGGCACAATCGGTGTCATCACCGAACTCGAGATTGCCCTGCAGGTGGCACCCGCGGTCGTTTGGGGCGTGAGCTGCTTCTTCGACAGCGAAGACAAGGCCGTGTCCTTCACCGATTCTGTGCGTCCCGTCCTGTCCCATGCGGCTGCCATCGAGTACTTCGATGCTGGCGCCCTGGATATTCTACGTCGCCAGCGCGAGCAGTCGACGGCGTTTGCCTCGCTGCCTGCGCTCGACAAAGACGCCAAGGTCTGTGTCTACGTGGAGCTCGACTGCGACGACGAAGCCCAGGCGACTGAGGAGCTGTATCACTTGGGGTGGGTACTGGAGCTTGCGGGCGGCAGTGACGATGCGACATGGGTCGCGCGCACCGAGGTCGATCGCGAGTGTCAGCGATTCTTCCGCCATGCGGTGCCCGAGAGCGTCAACATGCTCATCGACGAGCGCCGCCGCATGGATCCCACCATCACCAAACTGGGTTCGGACATGTCGGTGCCCAACGCGCACTTGGCCGATGTTATCGCCCTCTATCGCCGCACGCTGGCGGAAAGTGGGCTTGAATCTGCCGCCTGGGGGCATATCGGTAACAACCATCTGCATGTGAACATTCTGCCGCGCGATGCACAGGATTATCGCCGCGGCGCAGAACTCTTTGCCCAGTGGGCTTCCGAGGTCACGGCCATGGGCGGTGCCGTCTCCGCAGAACACGGCGTCGGCAAGATCAAGGCGGGCTTCTTGGAGACGATGTACGGTCACGAGGCCATGGTCGAGTCGGCGCGGCTCAAGCTCCAGCTCGATCCTGCCGGGCAGCTGGGTCGCGGTAACCTGTTTTCGGAGAAGCTCTTGGATGAGCTCGTCCAGAAAGGGGGCGCGTGAAGATGAGCGATTTCCATATGGTGGTGTGCGTCAAGGCCGTGCCGGGCAGCACCGAGGTCAAGATGGACCCCAAGACCAATACCATCGTGCGCGATGGCAAGCAGGCGGTCATTAATCCCTTTGACGCGAGCGCTTTGGAATGCGCGCTGGCGCTGAAGGACGACTTTATCGGCTTTGGCATGGATGTGCGCGTGACGGTGGTGTCGATGGGCATCCCCGCGACCGAGTCGCTGCTGCGCGACTGCATCGCTCGAGGCGCCGACGACGCGCTGCTGCTGACCGATCGCGCCTTTGCAGGTGCCGATACCCTGGCAACCACCTATGCCCTCAAGTGCGGCATCGAGGCGCTCGACGAGGACTTCGACCTGCTCATCTGCGGCAAGATGGCGGTGGATGGCGATACGGCCCAGATTGGTCCCGAGCTTGCCGGTGCCTTTGATATTCCCTGCGTGACCGACGTGAGCTGCGTGCAGAGCGCGGGCTTTACGACCTGTGGCTCGCTGGCGCTCGTTCACGGATGCGATGCCGGCGAGGAGACGGTGTACCTTGAGATGCCGTGCGCGATGACGACTGCCAAGGAGATTGGCCAGTTGCGTATGCCGAGTATTGCCGGTATTCGCGCGGCGGAGGAGGCGGACGTGCGCGTGGTCAGTGCCGCCGACGTGAACGCCGACCCCGCGCGTTGCGGTCTTGCCGGGTCGCCGACACAGGTCGTGCGCTCGTTTGTGCCCGACCGTGACCAAACGTGCGAGGCCGTTGAGGGGACGGCGTCCGAGCAGGCGGCAAAGCTTGCCAAGATTATCGAGGGGATGGCATAGATGAGCGGACTGATTATCGATAGCGAAGCCTGTATCGGCTGCGGTCGCTGCGTTCGCGCCTGTGCCTCGGGCGGCATCGTAGTGGAAGGCGAGCGACCCAGCCGATGCGCCCGCGTAACCGACGGCTGCATCCTATGCGGTGGGTGCGTCGACGCCTGCCCTGTCAACGCTATCTCGATCGAGCGTGACGAGGCCGCTGGTGCGGTGGACCTTGATGCATATCGAGACATTTGGGTATTCGCGCAGACCGACGAGCACGATACGGTGACTCCCGTTGCCTATGAGCTTATGGGCAAGGGCCGCGAGCTTGCCGATGCTCGCGACTGCCGTCTGGTGGCACTGATCGGTATGGGTCCCGAGGGTTCTCTCGGCGACCTGGAGCATCTGGTTTGCGCGGGCGCCGACGAAGTCCTGGCCTGTCGCGACGAGCGCCTGCGCCAAAACGATGCGGAGGTCTACGCCCGCTTGATCTGCGATTTGGTAGCCGAACGCAAACCCGAGGCCATCCTATACGGTGCGACCGCTTTTGGCCGCGAACTGGCACCCGGCGTTGCCGTGCGCTTGCAGACGGGCCTTACGGCTGACTGCACCGTACTTTCGATGGATACGGAGACGGGGCTGCTGCAACAGACGCGTCCGGCGTTTGGCGGCAACCTGATGGCCACCATCGTCTGCCCCAATCATCGTCCCCATATGGCAACGGTTCGTCCCGGCATCTTTAAGGCGCCCGACTTTGACTACGACCGCTCCGGCACGATCACCCAGATATCGCTTGCGGATGATGCTAAGGCTCGTGTCGAGATCTCGATTCCCGCCGAGGAGTGGAGGCAGCAGGCCTCGATCGCCGATGCCGAGCGCTTGGTCGTGGTGGGCCGCGGCATTGGCTCCAAGAAGAATCTGCCCCTGATGCGAAGGCTCGCCGAGGCTCTGGGAGCCGAGCTTGGTTGCACGCGACCTGTCGTGGAGGCCGGCTGGTTGGAGTGTCGCCATCAGATTGGCCAGACCGGCGTATCGGTTTCGCCCAAGCTTCTCGTGAGTATCGGTGTTTCGGGCGCCATCCAGCATCTTGCCGGCATCGGTGGGGCAGAGTGCATTATCGCCATCAACGAGGACCCGGATGCCCCCATCTTTGGTGCTGCCCAGTACAAGGTTGTCGGCGATGCCGTCGAGGTCGTCGAGGAACTGCTGGCCCAGCTTGAGCGCTAGGCGCGCGCCAGCCAGTCGCGCATCTCGTCCTTAAGGCGGCTCCAAGTCGCCTGCGTGGCGGGGTCGGTAAAGGGCCGCGTAATGCCAAAGGGCGCGTCGAGCAGGCGGTAGATATCGCCCTGCTCGCGCGCCAGCGCGCGGCTTGCTGGATAGACGAGCTCAAACATAAAGCAGATAAGCCCCACCAAGAAGTCGGCGGGCTCATCGCGCTCATCGCGTGCGACGCAGCGGTGCTCGTCAAAGGCGGCAAGTGTCGGCGACGAGAAACGGCTGCCGAGAAACGTCTTCTCGTCCACCTTGAGGATAGTGTCGACGGTGCTGTCGGCGATGGTGCGCATAATGTCGATCTTGTCGCCATCGCGCACGATATCGCAGAAGCACCGTGTACGCTCGTCGAGTTGTGCCGGCAGGCGAAAGTCGCTGTGATAGGCGATGCTCGCTCGGATGAGCTCGTCATGCGCACCGGTTTCGATAAAGTCACGGATGTTTGTCGTGGCGGGTGCATCGGCGGGATTCTCGCCAAAGAGGACCTCGATGCCCAGCGCCGCATGGCTCATGCTCTCGGCGTCCTTAAAGGTGTCCCAGCGTCGCAGCTGCTCAAAGCGGCCCATATCGTGTAGCAGGCCGCAAAGCCATGCCAGGTCAATATCTTCTGACGACCAGCCCTGCTCGCGCGCTACGGCATCGCATGCCTCGGCCACGTGGTACGTATGCTCGATTTTGAGCGCGATGCGTGGGTTGGTGGCGTCGTAGGCATCGGTGTAGCTTTTGAAGGCCGCGCGCGCCCGGTCTCGATCGATAGCTGTCATAATGACTTCCTAAAAAGTTGTGTCTTTCGATCCGGTGGCAATTGTAGGTGAACTCGGTTGCTGTCGGATGATGATTCTGCCGTATCGCTACATGCGGCTCGGAGACCTTGTCAGGATGAGAAGCGTATGGTGTTCAAAATCGTTAGAACCGTCTGGCCGGTGATGCTTACCTATGTTGCAATAGGCGCGCCGTGCGGAATGATCATGGGGCAGACGGGAATGGAGCCCTGGATGGTCTTTGCCCTGAGCAGCACGTTTGTGACGGGCAGCGGCCAGTTTATGATCTGCAATCTTTGGCTGGCGGACGTGCCGGCACCTTCGA
Organism: Collinsella sp.; assembly: GCA_036304905.1. Lineage (GTDB taxonomy): Bacteria > Actinomycetota > Coriobacteriia > Coriobacteriales > Coriobacteriaceae > Collinsella. The sequence continues at coordinate 101,925 of JAXIXR010000020.1, forward strand.
TTATCGCGAGCGTTGCCGCCATCTCCTCGCGTTTTGCGCTTTACTCGGCATCGATCGCGCCGCATCTGACGGGTGCCTCGAAGCGTCAGACGCTGGCTGTTGCCGCGACACTTACCGAGGAGGCATATGGCATCTCGCTTGCCAAGTTGGTTGAAGGGGAGGATTGGGGCCCGCGCGAGTCCTTTGTGCTCAACGTGATCCTCATCGCAACATGGGGCGTTTCGTGTACGATGGGCACCATCGTCGGCGCCGTTGTCGATGTTCCCACCGCCATTGCAGCCTTTGTCTGCACCTCGCTCTTTATCTGCCTGCTCTTTTCGCAGCGGCTGTCGCGCGGCAACGTTGTCGCGGCGGTTTCGGGCGCGGTGTCCGTCGCCGTATGCAAGTTCTTGGGCCTCACGAATATTGCCGTGCCGGCAAGCGTCGTGGCCGGCATTGCCATTGCGTTGGCGTGCGATGCTGTATTTGACGGAAGAGGTACCCGCGATGCCCGTTAACGAGTTCTTGGTTCTGTGGCTGTCGTCGTGGGCTGCTATCGCGTTCTTTCGCATCGCGCCGGCGTTCGCCTTGCGCGGGCGGACCCTGTCGCCCCGCATTACCGAGGCCCTGGGCTATATCCCGCCCGCTGCCTTTGCCGCGCTGGTCGCCAACGACTTGGTGAGCCCCGGCGCGTTCGACGCGGGACTCTGGCCTGCCTTGGTTCCCTGGATTGCGGCCGTCGGCGTCGTGGTCGTGGCGGTCAAGACAAAATCGATGCTGTGGTGCTGCGTCTCGGGCATCGTACTCTATATTGTCTTGAGCCTTATATAGGGGTGGCGTCGCGGGCGCCGAATCTCGTTCCATCCCAACTTGTCGAATTTTTCACCGAGCTGGTCTATTTCTTCTGGTACCATGGTCAAACTTTACTGTAGCAAAGCATGACGTGGGCTTTTGTTCCGCGTCAGCGGAAATGGGGGTTTCATGGCACAGGAAGCGACTGCCAACGAGCAAAAGAAATTCAAGGTTCCGCGCATCCCGGGCGACATCATGATCTATCCGATGATCGTCGGTCTTTTGCTCAACACCTTCTGCCCGCAGGTTTTTGAGATCGGCGGCTTCTTTACGGCTGCCTGCCGCGGTGGCTCCAATACCATCGTCGCCGCGATCCTGCTGTTCGTGGGCGCCGGCATCAGCTTTAAGTCCACGCCGGGCGCCATCAAGACCGGTATCGTCGTGCTGATTCCCAAGCTGGTCGTCGCAGCGGCTCTCGGCCTAGGCGTGGCATATTTCTTTAACGACAACTTCCTGGGTCTGAGCTCCGTGTCTATCATCGGCGGCATTACGTTTTGCAACATGGCGCTCTATACGGGCATCATGGGCGAGTTCGGCGATGAGTCCGAGCAGGGCGCCGTCGGTATCCTGTTCTTTACGGCCGGCCCCGCCGTCACGATGATCGTCCTTGGTGTTTCGGGTCTTGCCAACATCCCTGTCGGTACTATCATCGGCTCCATTTTGCCGCTCGTTATCGGCATGGTTCTGGGCAACCTGTTCCCGTTTATCAAGAACCTGCTGGTTCCCGGCGCCAATCCCGCGATCGCTGTAATTGGTTTTCAGCTCGGTGCGTCCATGAGCCTTTCGAGCTTCATCGCCGGTGGTATTTCCGGCATCTTGCTGGGCCTTGTCACGCTGTTTGTCGTCGGTCCCATCACCTTTGCGTTCGAGCGCCTGTGCGGTGGTAACGGCAAGGCTGCCGTGGCTTGTTCCACCATCGCCGGCACGGCTATGACCACGCCGGTTGCTCTCGCCGAGGTCGCGCCGCGCTACGCCGAGCTTGCGCCCACCGCGTACGCCCAGATCGCCACTGCCGTTATCATCACGGCAATCATGGCTCCGATTCTGACCGGCTGGGTCGACAAGAAGTTCTGCCAGGGCAAGGAGGACCTGTCGCCTGCCGGTGTCGAGGCCATCGAGGAGGCCGTCGCGACCGACATCGATGGCGAGTAACGGCCGTTACCGATAATTGATTCCGGCGTGCAATTCGCGCCGTCCGAGCGCCCGAACAGAAACTGTTTTGCAGTGATGTTCGGGCGCTTTGCTATGATTCCCTTTACCCCTGCGGAGTAAAGGGGTGTTTATTGCCCTGATTCGAATTGGGCGATTCTGACCATTCGGATATTGAAGGGATGGCGTCTAGTGGTTAAGGCACTCAAGATTGAGATATTCCTGCTATGCATGATTGTTCTTATCGGGCTTGCCGCGCGAAGTCGTCGCTCCTTGTTCTCGAGCACCCTGCAGCTATTGTTTAGCATGCTTGGCTACACCTCTGCCGCGTACATATTATTCGATATGATCTGGACGCTTTCGGATGGTGCGGACGGCACGTTGGGTATTGCTGCCAACTGGATTTCCAACGCGGTTTCGTTTTCGCTCTTTGCCATCGCGTGTCTCATTTGGTTTATCTATTCCGAGACGATGCAGGGCTCTCGCCTTGTGACCTCGCGCTATAGGGTGGTGCTTGTAACGTTGCCTACGGCTCTGGTGGTCGTGCTGGCTTTTACCAGTTACTGGACGCACGCCTTGTTCTATATCGATTCGCAGGGCGTGTATCGTCGCGGCTTTGCCTATATGATCCAGCCCATTGTCAGCTACTGTTACGTTATACATACGTCCCTGCATGCGTTTGTGCAATCTCGCAGGGTCGAGAGCCTGCAGACGAAGGCTATCTATCGAACCTTGGCATTTTTCGCCATTCCGGCCCTGGTGGGCGGTACCTTTCAGATCGTATACTCGGTGCCTGGCCTTTGTGTCGGCATAATGATTAGCATGTTGCTGCTCTACATTATCTGCCAGGAGCAACTCATCTCGACCGACCCGTTGACTGGCCTCAACAATCGCAACCGTTTTGAGACCTATATGCTGTCGCTCTTCTCAAATGTGGATCAGGCCGAAGATGTGTATCTGCTCATGATGGACGCCGACGGCTTTAAGCAGATTAACGATCGCTATGGGCATGTGGAGGGCGACCACGCTCTTCAGGTCATATCCGCTGCGCTCAAAGAAGTCTGCTCGGCGTCTGGTGGCTTTATTGCACGTTATGGTGGCGATGAGTTCGTGGTGCTCCAAAAGGCAGCAGCGGAACAGGACATCATAGATCTGTGTTCGGCGATTAACGACGAGCTCGCGCGCGCCGAGGTTCCGTATCTGTTGCGGATGTCCATCGGCTACGCACGGGTTGGTGATGGCGTCGATACCTGGCAAGACTTGCTTCGCGCTGCCGACGCGGAACTCTACCGCGTCAAGGCCGAGAAAAAGAAAGCCGGCGCCCAGATGCGCTAGAAAAAAGGGCGCACGACCGTTGCGATGGTCGTGCGCCCTTTTTGCGTTTGCGGGGGCCACCGGCCATAACGCCCAGGCACGGTGCGGCAAGACGAGCGTCTGCCGCCGCGGCTCGGTACGAAATCAACGAGAATCAGTGTGCTCCATTGAGCTAAAGTGTGCGAACGCCCTCTTTAAAAAGGTGAGCTCGCTAGGCTTTTTTGGGTTTGTTGACGATGATGATGCCGCCGCAGACCAACAGCAGGGCAACGATGACGGTAATGGGGCTCGTGCCAGCGCCCTCGCCGAGCAGCAGCGCGCTCAGCAGCACACCAAAGACGGGGTTCATAAACCCAAAGACCGAGACGCGGCTGACGGGGTTGACGGCAAGCAGGCGCGACCACAGCGAGTAGGCGACCGCGGAGATAAGCGCCATGTAGATGATGAGCGCGATGGCGGGGGCAATCGCCGTGGGGGAGAGCGCGCCACCCATCAAAAAGCCGATGGCGGTGAGGACCAGGCCGCCGACCAAGAACTGCCACCCGGCAAGCAAGACGCCGTCGTGCTCACGCGAGAAGATACCGATCAGGCAGGTCGAAAGGGCACCCGCGACGGTGGAGGCTAGGATAAAACCCTCGCCGTCGAGCGTAAAGCCAAAGGTGCCGTCCGCGCCCGAAAGGTTGACGAGCGCGACGCCGGCAAAGCCCAGTACGCAGCCGAGCACTTTGGCCGCATTGAGCTTCTCGGTGTGAAATGCCAGGGCGGCAAAGAGGATTGCGAGGAAGTTGGCGCTGGCCTCGATGATGGAGCTCGACATGGCGCTGGCGCGCGAGAGGCCCAGGTAGAAAAAGAAGTACTGCCCGATAGTCTGGAAGAGCGACAAGATGCAGATGGGCTTGATATCGCGCGCTTGCGGAACGAGCAGTCGGCGCTGGGCCACGCTCATGCCAACAATGACCAGCATGCCGGCAAGGGTGAAGCGCAGGCCCGCGAAGAGCAGCTGCGAGGCGCTGTCGTGCGCGGGAATACCAAAGAGGCCGTAGCCGATCTTGATGCAGGGGAAGGCGGAGCCCCAGAGCGCGCAGCAAACGAGACAGCCCAGGATGAGTCCGGGCAGGGTGGCGAGATACGGCTTGCGGCTTTCCATGATGTCCTTCTCCTATACGCGCAAAGCAAAAAAGAACCCGCCACCGGGGGTGCCGGTGGCGGGTGTTGTTACCCGAGGGGATTGTACCCGATGGAAACGTATTAAGCGAAGTAGGCTACTCCGCTCTCAAAGATCGGCATGAATTTGTCGCCGGGGACATGCTCGGGCACGTTGCAGTACAGGTTGTCGCCGCGACGCTCGGCATGGCCCATCTTGCCCAGGACACGGCCGTCGGGGCTCGTGATGCCCTCGATGGCGAGTGCGGAGCCGTTGGGGTTGACGGAAAGGTCCATGCTGGGTTTGCCGTTCTCGCCCACGTACTGCGTGGCGACCTGGCCGTTGGCGATCAGCTGGGCGAGCACTTCGTCATTGGCGACAAAGCGGCCCTCGCCGTGGCTGATGGCGACGGTATAGGGGTCGTCCAGGCTGCACTGCGACAGCCACGGGGACAAGTTGGACGAGATGCGGGTGCGCACCAGACGGCTCTGGTGGCGACCGATGGTGTTGAACGTCAACGTGGGCGCATCGGGCGTGGCGTCGACGATGTCGCCGTAGGGCACCAGGCCGAGCTTGATCAGGGCCTGGAAGCCGTTGCAGATGCCCAGCATCAGGCCATCGCGGGCCTTGAGCAGGTCGCGGACTGCCTCGGTGACCTCGGGAGCGCGGAAGAACGCCGTGATGAACTTGGCAGAGCCGTCGGGCTCGTCGCCGCCCGAGAAGCCGCCGGGGATCATAACGATCTGGCTTGCACGGATGCGGCGGGCAAGCTCGTGGGTGCTCTCGGCGACGGCCTCGGGCGTGAGGTTGTTGATCACGAAGGTGTCGGCCTCGGCACCGGCGGCACGGAAGGCGCGGGCGCTGTCGTACTCGCAGTTGTTGCCGGGGAACACGGGGATGATCACGCGCGGGCGGGCGATCTTGGCGCCGCCGTACACGTGGATATCCTTGGCGCGGAAGTCGATGGTCTCGACCTCGGGGGTCTCGCCGGCGCTGCGGTAGGCGAAGACGCCCTCGATGCCGCTCTCCCAGGCCTCCTGGAGCTCGGCGAGCTCGATGACCTCGGAGCCGGTGTCGATGACATAGCCCTCGACGGTGGTGCCCAGGGGCTCGACGACAACGCCGTCGGCGACCTCGGGCAGCTCGGCGTCCTCGGCGAGCTCGACGATAAAACTGCCGTAGAGCGGGGTGAAGAGGCTCTCCACGTCTACATCCTCGGCAAGCTCGATACCGATCTGGTTACCGACGCACATCTTAAAGAGGCTCTCGGCGCCGCAGCCGTAGCCGGGCGTGGATATGGCCAGGGCGTTGCCGGTAGCAGTGAGCGCCTCGACGGCGTCAAACGCGGCGAGCAACTGCTGGGCGTCGGGACGGTAGTCCTCGCCATAGGTGGCGGGGGCGATGCGGACGACGCGGTGCGTGAGGCCCTTGAACTCGGGCGAGACGGCGCGGGCGGCCTTGCCCACGGCGACGGCGAAGCTGATCAGGGTCGGCGGAACGTTGAGCTCGCCGGTCTCGTCCTCAAACGAACCGCTCATGGAGTCCTTGCCGCCGATGGCGCCGGCACCCAGGTCGACTTGGGCCATGAGGGCGCCCAGGACGGCTGCCGTGGGCTTGCCCCAGCGCTCGGCCTCGGTGCGCAGACGCTCGAAGTACTCCTGGAAGGAGAGATAGGCGCGCTTGTGCTCAAAGCCGGCAGCCACGAGCTTGGCGATGGACTCGACCACGGACAGGTAGGCGCCCGCAAACTGGTCGGCCTCCATCAGATAGGGGTTGAAGCCCCATGCCATGGCACTCGCCGTGGTGGTCTCGCCGCCCACGGGGAACTTGGCGACCATGGCCGAGCTGGGGGTGAGCTGCGTCTTGCCGCCAAAGGGCATGAGCACGGTCGCGGCGCCGATGGTGGAGTCGAAGCGCTCGGAAAGGCCCTTGTTGGAAGCGACGTTGAGGTCGGTGACGAGCGAGGTCATGCGCTCGGCGAGCGTGGTGCCGGCCCAGCTGGGCTGCCACACGCTACGGGCGCACACGTGGGCGACCTGGTGCTTGGGTGCGCCGTTGGAGTTGAGGAACTCGCGGGACAGGTCGACGATAGCGACGCCGTTCCAGGCCATGCGCATGCGCGGCTCAGCGGTAACCTCGGCGATAACGGTCGCCTCCAGGTTCTCCTCGGCGGCGTAGCCCATGAACTCCTCGACGTCACCGTCGGCGACGGCGCAGGCCATGCGCTCCTGGGACTCAGAGATAGCGAGCTCGGTGCCGTCCAGGCCGTCGTACTTCTTGGTCACGGTGTCCAGGTCGACATACAGGCCGTCGGCAAGCTCGCCCACGGCGACCGAGACGCCGCCGGCGCCAAAGTCGTTGCAGCGCTTGATCAGACGGCAGGCGTCGCCGCGGCGGAACAGACGCTGCAGCTTGCGCTCGACAGGGGCGTTGCCCTTCTGGACCTCGGCACCCGAGGTCTCGATGGACTCGGTGTTCTGGGTCTTGGAGGAGCCGGTGGCGCCACCGATGCCATCGCGGCCGGTGCGGCCGCCCAGCAGGATGATCTTGTCGGTGGGGGCGGGGCACTCGCGACGAACGTGGTTTGCCGGGGTAGCGCCCACGACGGCGCCAACCTCCATGCGCTTGGCCACGTAACCGGGGTGATAGAGTTCGTTGACCTGACCGGTGGCAAGGCCGATCTGGTTGCCGTAGCTGGAGTAGCCGGCGGCGGCAGTGGTCACGAGCTTGCGCTGCGGCAGCTTGCCCTCGAGCGTCTCGGAAACCGGGACGGTGGGGTCACCGGCGCCGGTGACACGCATGGCCTGGTACACGTAGCTGCGGCCCGAGAGCGGGTCGCGGATGGCGCCGCCCACGCAGGTGGCGGCACCGCCGAAGGGCTCGATCTCGGTCGGGTGGTTGTGGGTCTCGTTCTTAAACAGGAACAGCCAGTCCTGGTCCTCGCCGTCGACATCGACCTTCACCTTGACGGTGCAGGCGTTGATCTCCTCGGACTCGTCGACATCGGTCATGACGCCGGTCTTCTTAAGGTACTTGGCGCCGATGGTGCCCATGTCCATGAGGCAGACGGGCTTGGCGTCGCGGCCGAGTTCGTGGCGCATCTCCATGTAGCGGTCGAAGGCTTGCTGCACCACGGCGTCGTCGATCGTCACGTCGTCCAGGACGGTGCCGAAGGTGGTGTGGCGGCAGTGGTCGGACCAGTAGGTGTCGATCACGCGGATCTCGGTGATGGTGGGGTCGCGGTCCTCATCGCGGAAGTACTGCTGGCAAAAGGCGATGTCTGCCTCGTCCATGGCAAGGCCGCGATCGGCGATAAAGGCGGCAAGGCCGGCCTCGTCGAGCTTGCGGAAGCCGTCGAGCACCTCGACGGGCTGGGGCTCGGGAGTCTCCATGTACAGCGTCTCGGGCAGGTCGAGCGAGGCGATGCGCGCCTCGACGGGGTTCACCACGTAGTGCTTGATGGCATCGATGGCGGCCTCGTCCAGAGCGCCCGAGATCATATAGACCTTGGCGGAGCGCACGGCGGGGCGCTCGCCCTGGCTGATGAGCTGCACGCACTCGCTGGCGGAGTCGGCGCGCTGGTCAAACTGGCCAGGCAGGAATTCGACGGCAAAGACGGCGCCATCGCTTGCGGGGAGTTCGTCGTAGGTCACATCGACCTGGGGCTCGCTAAAGACGGTCGGCACGCAGGAGCGGAAAAGCTCCTCGTCGATGCCCTCGACGTCGTAGCGGTTGATGATCCTCAGGGCCTCGATGCCCTTGATGCCGAGAATTTCGGTCAGCTCGCCCTTGAGCTGCTGAGCCTCGACGTCGAACCCGGGTTTCTTCTCCACGTAGATACGAGAGACCATTGGTTCCTGCCTTCCTGATCGGTTGGGCGTACGGTACGGTATGCGGCAGCGGTCGGTTTACGGGACAAGCCTCGCGGTCGCCTTGAGCCACATGTTTGTAAACCTCACTATGATACGACAGCTCGCGGCGCGTTGAGGACGGCGAGGGTGCTACAGTGAAGCGCAAACAAGAGAAAGGCATCACATGGCATTCGTTTCGCTCGCCATCATCGCACTCGTGGCCTTTGCGAGTCCTTTTATCGCCTCGGCGATTCCCGGAAAACCCGTTCCCGAGACGGTCTTTTTGCTCGTGCTCGGCGCGGTGCTGGGACCCCATATGCTCGGCGTCATCCATGTAGATGCCGAGGTCTCGCTTGTGTCCGAGCTGGGCCTGGCCTTCTTGTTCCTGCTTGCCGGCTTTGAGATCGACCCCAAGAGCATCACGGGCGTCGAGGGGCGCTACGGCTTGGCGACGTGGGTCGTCACGTTTGGTATCGCCTGGCTTGCCGTACGCTTTACCCCGTGGTTCTCGGTCAGTCATTTCGACGGTATCGCCGTGACGCTTGCCCTCACTTCGACGGCGCTCGGTACGCTCGTGCCCATCATGCGTGAGCGCTCGCTCACCGGCACGCGCGTGGGCGACTCGATTCTCGCGTATGGCACTTGGGGTGAGCTCGGCCCTGTGCTTGCCATGTCGGTGCTGCTGTCTGCCCGCACCGGCATCCAAACGCTTGTGATCCTTGGCTTGTTTGCGGTGGTCTGCGTGTTGCTGGCCGTGGTCCCGAGCCGCTCCAAGCGCGTCGGCAGCCGCTTCTTTGCGTTTGTCGAGGAACGTGCCGATACCACGTCGCAGACCTTCGTGCGCCTGACGGTGCTCATCCTGGTCACACTCGTGGCGTTCTCGGCTGTCTTTGATCTCGACATCGTGTTGGGTTCTTTTGCCGCCGGCTTTGTTCTGCGCTACATCATCCCCGAGGGCAACCATACGCTCGAGACCAAGCTCGACGGCCTGGCCTACGGCTTTTTGATTCCGGTATTCTTTACCGTATCGGGCGCAAAGATCAATCTGACGGCCGTGGCGTCGCGCCCGGGTCTGCTCGTGGGCTTTATCGTGGCGTTGTTGATTATTCGTGCCGTTCCCATTCTCATCTCTATGAGCATTTGTCCTGCGACGCGCGATGTGTCGGCGTATGGTCGCATTACCGTGGCCCTGTACTGCACCACGGCCCTGCCGATCATCGTTGCCGTGACAAGCGTTGCCGTCAACGCGGGCGCGCTGTCGCAAGATATTGCGTCGGTCATGGTTGCCGCCGGTGCCATCACGGTGTTCTTGATGCCGTTGCTCGCGCAGCTCTTCTACCGCGTGGTCGACGCCGCGCCGGTCGCCGCCGTGGCAGAAGTTGCCGAGCATCCATCCGATGCGCTCGACATCCTGCGCGCCCATCACGATTTGGCGAGCCTGCTCGCACGTGAGCACGAGCTGCTGACTTCGCATGGCCATGGTCGCGTATTCGAGGGCTTGCCTACGCTCGATACGATTGCCGAGCGTCTTTCCGCCGAGGCGGCGAGCGGCCATATCGATGCCCGTATTGTGGACGCGGCACATCTTCTTGCCGATAAGACCTATGGAGACGAGGTCGACCCGTCCGAGCTGACTCCGCGCGAGCGTCGCCGCCTGGAGCGCGCCAAGCTCGCCGTGCGCGAATACCGCCGCCGCATGCTGGAGCTCTATGCAAGAGAAGAAGCCGAGGACGACGACGGCAAGTAGTCGATACTCTCTCGGGGAAGCCGCGTCCTGCTTTGAAGGCTCGGAACGGGATGTGGTTTCCGAAACGGGGGCCGTTGGGAAACTGTGTCCCGGAATGGGCGCTCAGAGTGGGATGCAGTTTCCGCGAGAGACCCGTTGCGGAAACGGTATCCCAGAATCGGCGTTCAAAACGGGGCGCTCTTTCCGAAACATGGCCCTGAGGGAAGCTGCGTCCCGGTCTGAGTCGGAATTCCGGGACACAGCTTCCCTTTCAAACAGAAGAAGGCGCGCTGCCTGCAGTTGATGCAGACGGCGCGCCTTCTTTGTTGGACTATGTTGAGGCTGGGAGCTGAGGCTTGTGGTCCCTTAAGAGCGGGCGGCTCCGTCGACGGGGAGCACGGCGCCCGTGACATAGGAGGACATGTCGCTCGCTAGGAAAACGAAGGCGTTGGCGACGTCCTCGGGCTCGCCCATGCGACCCAGCGGAATGGTGGCGATGATGGGCTTGATGACCTCTTCGGGCAGGTTGGCGACCATATCGGTCTTGGTCACGCCGGGTGCGACGGCATTGACGCGAATGCCCATGGGGGCGAGCTCGCGCGAGAGCGACTGGACCATACCGTTGACGGCAAACTTGGACGTGGGATAGCCAACGCCGGAGGGCTGACCGTACTTGGCGACCATCGAACTCGTGGTGGTGATGGTGCCGCCATGACCTGCCTCGGTCATGATCTTGGCGGCAGCCTGGTGGCCATTAAAGACAGCGACGACGTTAAGGTCCATGACCTTTGCGAACTCCTCGGCCGTATAGTTAAGGAGCGGCGAGCGCTGGGAGATGCCGGCATTGTTGACGACCGTGTCCAAGCCGCCCATGTCGGCGGCAGCCTGGGTAAAGGCCTCGGTCACGGCTTCGAGCGAGGTGAGGTCGCAGGAGCGGCCCCAGACCTTGGCGTCGGGATAGGCGGCTGCCAGCTTCTCAACGGCCGCGTCGGCAGTCTCCTGGCGTGAGCCAAAGACGGTGACGGCAGCGCCTTCCTCGATAAAACGGCAGGCGATGGCATAGCCGATACCGCGTGTGCCTCCGGTGATGATTGCTTTCTTGCCCTCGAGCAACATGGTGCTTCCTCTCATCGCGGGCGGACATTCGCAACACAGCGTAGCCGTAACCGGAATCGGCCGTGTTTGCATATCGGTGAACGGTAGCCCGCGTTACCGATGAGCGGCTCGCGCAAATGTGCTCTGCCGTTGTGCTTAGGGCAGGAGACAAAAGGGCTCCCGTCCCACATCGGACGGGAGCCCTCAAAGCGTGTATTGCTAGGCGAGCGTTGAGTTAGTTGGCCATAACGCCTTCGATCCAGGCCTCGACGTCCTCGATGCGCAGGACGTTGGCGACCTCGGCCACGCAGTCGACGCTGGCAAGCTCGGCGGCGGCAGCCTGGACGTCCTTCTCGAGCGCGCGGTGCGTCAGGAAGATAACCGAGCAGGCATCGCTGACGCCCGACTTGCCGTCCTCGACCTGGTTGATGAGCGAGATCGAGATGTTGTGCTTGGCAAAGATGTCGACCGTCTCGGACAGGGCGCCCACGCGGTCGGCGACCTTCAGGCGCACATAGTACTTGGTCTGGAGCTCGTCCATGGGCTTAAAGGCGAGGTTGTGGCCATAGGGCTCAATCTCGGGCAGCGGAGCCACGCCGCGGCTGATCTGCTCGGAGAGCGACAGGATATCGCCCACGACGGCGCTCGCGGTGGGGAAGGAGCCTGCGCCCGCGCCGTAGAACATGGTCTCGCCCACGGCGTCGCCTACCACGTAGACGGCGTTCATGGCGCCGTTGACCTTGGCGAGCATATGGTCTGCGGGGATCAGCGTGGGATGCACGCGAACGTCGACGCCAGCGTCGGTGTTGCGGGCGATGCCGAGCAGTTTGATGGTGTAGCCGAGCTCGCGGGCCTGGGCGATGTCCTCGGCGCCGATGGTGCGGATACCCTGCTGGTACACATCATCGGTGGTAACGCGGGTGCCAAAGCCGATGGAGGCGAGGATGGCCGTCTTGCTTGCGGCATCGAAGCCGTCGACGTCGGCGGACGGGTCGGCCTCGGCATAGCCCTTAGCCTGTGCGTCGGCGAGCACGTCAGCGTAATCGGCGCCCTCGGCGTCCATGCGCGACAGGATGTAGTTGGTGGTGCCGTTGAGGATGCCGGCGATGGTCAGGATCTTGTTACCCACCAGGTCGTGCTCGAGTGTGCTGACAATGGGGATGCCGCCACCGCAGCTGGCCTCGCACTTAATCTGCACGCCGCACGCACGCGCCTTCTCGGCAAGCGTCTCGACATGGCGGCCCAGCAGGGCCTTGTTGGCAGAGACGACGTGCTTGCCGTGCTCAAAGGCGGTGGTGAAGATCTCGGTCGCGGGGTGCTCGCCGCCGATGAGTTCGACGACGATATCGACGGCTGGGTCGGTGACGACGTCATGCCAGTCACTCGTAAAGGCCTCGCGCTCAATACCGGCTGCCTCGGCCTGCTCCCAGACAAGCGCGCAGGCGCGGGTCAGCTTAAGGTCGATGCCGTAGGCTGCCAGGTACTCATCGTGGTGGCTCTTGATCAGACGGGCCACGCCGCCGCCGACGGTTCCCAGACCGATCAGACCGACGTTCACGGTGCGCAGGGATTCGCTCATAGATAGCTCCTTCGTGCATCTTATGGATGGATAAACCGCTTAAAGGTTGAGTGCATTCTAGCGTGAACCGGGGGCGCGTGCTCGCCAGGCAACAGGAGCCGCACAAAACGGCACCCCCGAAACGCTGCGGAAACATTGGAAACACGCTCGCTACAAACGGACTTCCGTAACAAACTGTCAACGTTTGCGCCATAAGGTTTGCCCTGTACCGCAAGACGGCCGCACCGCGGCCAGCGAAAAAAAGGGGGGACACCATGTTTATTAAGAGCGGGAACGCTTGTAACAGAATGGAAACATTACTTTTACACAATAAAGTGGCATTACTGCATAAAAAAATAGAAATACGCAGAAATATGGATAAATGAACAAATCCAAAGAAAAGTTGAAATATTCGCCACTTTTCCTAACTAAAGCGTCTACTATTTTGCGAACGCCGAACACGGCGAAGGATGGCCTGTCGGGTAACCGAAACCCGACGAGATTTGAGAGGAGAGCCGCATGTCGAGCCTCACCGGTAAGTCATTGAACCCTGTTATGAATCGCAGGAGCGTTATCGCGAGCGCAGCAGGTCTGGGGGCGATGTCCATTCTAGCTGGCTGCTCCTCCAACGGCGGCGACAGCGGTTCCGCGTCGGGCGACGCTTCGTTTAAGATCGGCACCATCGGCCCGCTGACCGGCGCCAACGCGTCCTACGGCAAGTCCGTTACACAGGCTGTCGAGCTTGGCTGCAAGGATTTCTCGACTAAGGAGCTGCCGCTTGTCAGCAAGGCCGAGGACGACCAGGCTGACGGTGAGAAGGCCGTCAACGCCTTCAACACCCTGCTCGACTGGGGCATGCAGGCCCTCGTCGGTCCGACCACCACGGGTGCGTCGGTCGCCGTTGCCGCCGAGTGCGGCAACGACCCCGAGACGTTCATGATCACCCCGTCTGCGTCCTCCGAGGACGTTACCAAGGGCAAGGATTGCGTCTTCCAGGTTTGCTTTACCGACCCCAACCAAGGTGTCAACGCTGCCAAGTTCCTGGCAGAGAAGTATGCGAACGAGAAGTTCGTGCTGTTCTATAACTCCGGCGACGCCTATTCTTCGGGCATCGCAGATTCCTTTAAGGCCCAGGCCGCTAAGTCTAAGCTTGAGATTGTCGACGAGGAGACCTTTAAGGACGACTCCGCCACGAGCTTTACCAACCAGCTGACCAAGGCCAAGCAGGCAGGCGCCACCATGATCTTTGCGCCGATCTACTACACGCCGGCGTCCGTCCTGCTCAAGAACGCCAAGGACATGGGCTACGACGTCAAGATGATGGGCTGCGACGGCATGGACGGCATCCTGGGCGTTGAGGGCTTCGACACCTCTCTTGCCGAGGGTCTGCTGCTCATGACCCCGTTCTCCGCCGACGACGAGAAGAACGCCGACTTCGTCAACGCTTACAAGGATAAGTACGGCGATACACCCGACCAGTTTGCCGCCGACGCCTACGACGGCGTGCATGCTGTGGTCGAGGCTCTCAAGGAGGCCGGCCTGGGCGTCGACGCCGACCCCACCGAGGTTGCCGAGAAGCTTCCCGAGGCTATGCTCAAGATTACCGTTGACGGTCTGACTGGCAAGCTCTCCTGGAACGACAAGGGTCAGGTCCAGAAGGACCCGACGGCGTACGTCATTACCGACGGCAAGTACGTACAGGCCTAATAGGCCGCCTTATATAGAGCGGTTTTGATCCCAAGCAGGGGAGGTTTTGGCCTTCCCTGCTTGCTTGGTATCTAGGGACGATGTAACGTCCCTGTTTCATACATCAACTGGAAACCTATTCGAAAGGGGGATGTGGAACATGACGGTCTTTATCCAATACTTGGTCAACGGCCTGTCCATGGGCAGCGTCTACGCCATCATCGCGTTGGGCTACACCATGGTCTACGGTATCGCCAAGATGCTCAACTTCGCTCACGGCGACGTCATCATGGTCGGTGCCTATGTCTCGTTCTGCGCCACGTCGTATCTCGGCCTCCCGGGCTGGGCATCTGTAATTCTCTCTTGTGTGGTCTGCACGGTTCTCGGTGTTCTCATCGAGGGTCTGGCATACAAGCCGCTGCGCCAAGCAGGCCCTCTGGCCGTTCTGATCACGGCCATCGGCGTGTCTTACTTCCTGCAGAACGCCGCGCAGCTTCTGTGGGGCGCCACGCCCAAGAACTTCACTTCGCTCGTCACCTTCCAGGTGCCGGAGTTCTTGGCCAAGTTCAACGTAAGCGCCGTCTCGCTCGTCACCATCGTCGCCTGCCTGGTTATCATGGCCGGCCTGATGTTCTTTACAGGTAAGACCAAGATGGGCAAGGCAATGCGTGCCGTGTCCGAGGACAAGGCCGCCGCTCAGCTCATGGGCATCAACGTCAACCGCACCATCTCGATGACGTTTGCCATCGGCTCGGCACTTGCCGCTATCGCCGGCGTGCTCCTGTGCTCCTACTCGCCGGTGCTGCAGCCCACCACGGGTGCCATGCCCGGCATCAAGGCGTTCGACGCTGCCGTCTTCGGCGGCATCGGCTCCATCCCCGGCGCCTTTGTCGGTGGCATTCTCATCGGCATCATCGAGGCGATGGCGCAGGCTTACATTTCCACGAGCCTTGCCAACTCCATCGTCTTTGGTGTTCTGATCATCGTCCTGCTCGTCAAGCCTGCCGGCCTCTTGGGCAAGTACGTTCCCGAGAAGGTGTAGGTGAGCGTTATGAAGTTTCTTAAAGACAAGCAGACGCGTCACGACTTTGTCACGTACGCCATGTGCATCGTGGCCTTCGCCATCGTGTTCTTTATGCAGTCCAACCATATGATCCCGCGCATGATCGCCGGTCAGTTGGTTCCCATTACGGCCTACATCGTCATGGCCATTTCCCTCAACCTCGTCGTCGGCATCGCGGGCGACTTGTCGCTGGGCCACGCGGGCTTTATGAGTGTCGGTGCCTACACGGGCATTGTCACCGCGGTCGCCCTCGAGAGCGCCGTCCCCTCCGATCCGATACGTCTTGTCATCAGCATTGTGGTCGGCGCTATCGCCGCTGCCATCTTGGGCTTCTTGATCGGCATCCCGGTCCTGCGCCTGAGCGGCGACTATCTGGCCATCGTGACCCTGGCTTTTGGCGAGATCATCAAAGAGATCGTCACCTGCCTTATCGTGGGTGTCGACTCCCGCGGCCTGCATGTGATCTTTAACATTACGGGTAACTCCACGATCGACGACCTGCACCTGCTCGAGGACGGCACCGCCATCATCAAGGGCGCGCAGGGCGCATCGGGCGTGTCGACCTATTCGACCTTCCTCGCCGGTGCCATCCTGGTTATGGTCGCGCTCGTGATCGTGCTCAACCTGGTTCGCAGCCGTACCGGTCGTGCCATTATGGCCGTGCGCGACAACAAGATCGCTGCCGAGTCTGTGGGCATCTCCGTCACCCAGTACCGCATGATCGCCTTCGTGGTTTCCGCCGCTCTCGCCGGTGCTGCCGGAGCCCTGTTCGGCGGTAACTTCTCACAGCTTTCCGCCACTAAGTTCGACTTCAACACGTCCATCCTCATTCTGGTGTTCGTGGTCCTGGGCGGTCTGGGCAATATGCGCGGCTCCGTCATCGCGGCGGCGTTGCTCACGGTGCTTCCCGAGCTGCTCCGTCAGTTCTCGGACTACCGCATGCTCATCTACGCCATCGTGCTGATCCTAGTCATGATCTTTACCAACAACCCGCAGCTCAAGGCGTTCTTCGCACGCATTAAGGACCGCTTTGCTCCCAAGAAGGAGGTGGCAGCCGATGCCCAGTAAGTTTGAGTTCAACAAGGGCAAGATGGTCCCGTATCCTTCTGGCGCCATCGTTCCCGATCGCGACCTGGGCCAGCGCCCGGCACTCGAGTGCATCCACCTGGGCATTGAGTTCGGCGGCCTTAAGGCAGTCGACGACTTTAGCCTGACTATCGGCAAGACCGAGATCGCCGGTCTGATCGGCCCCAACGGTGCCGGTAAGACCACGGTCTTCAACCTGCTCACCAAGGTATACCAGCCCACGCACGGCACCATCCTGCTTGACGGTGAGGACACCTCGGGCAAGTCGGTCTATCAGGTCAACCGCATGGGTATTGCCCGTACATTCCAGAACATTCGCCTGTTCAACACCATGACGGTGGAGGATAACGTTAAGGTCGGTCTGCACAACCAGGAGCGCTACTCCGGCTTTGAGGGCGTGCTGCGCCTGCCGACGTATTGGAAGCACGAGAAGGCCGCCCACGAGCGCGCCATGGAACTACTGTCCATTTTTGATATGGAGCATCTGGCAAACGAGCAGGCCGGATCGCTGCCTTACGGCGCTCAGCGTCGTCTGGAGATCGTCCGCGCGCTTGCCACCAACCCCAAGCTACTGCTGCTCGACGAGCCTGCCGCCGGCATGAACCCGTCCGAGACCGCCGAGCTCATGGAGAACATCGTCAAGATCCGCGACACCTTCGGCATCGCCATCATGCTTATCGAGCATGATATGTCGCTCGTTATGAACATCTGCGAGGGCATCTGCGTGCTTAATTTTGGCAAGGTCATCGCCAAGGGCACGGCCGAGGAAATTCAGAACAACGACGCCGTTATCGAGGCATATCTGGGCAAGCAGGATAAGGGGGAGAACTAAATGGCAGAGCCGATGCTTTCCGTCTACAACATCAACGTCTGGTACGGCGCTATCCACGCCATCAAGGACATCTCCTTTAACGTCAACGAGGGTGAGATCGTGGCCTTGATCGGTGCTAACGGCGCCGGCAAGTCTACAACGCTTAAGACGGTCTCGGGCCTGCTGCGTTCCAAGACCGGCTCCATCAAGTTTATGGGCGAGGACATTACCCATACGCCTGCCGACAAGCTGGTGGGCAAGGGCCTGGCCCAGGTGCCCGAGGGCCGTCGTGCCTTTTTGCAGATGACGGTCGAGGAGAACCTGGAGATGGGCGCTTACACGCAGCCCAAGTCCACGGTGGCTCCGGGCCTTGAGCGCGTCTACGAGCAGTTCCCTCGCCTTAAGGAGCGCCGTCGCCAAGTCGCCGGGACCCTTTCGGGCGGCGAGCAGCAGATGCTCGTTATGGGCCGCGCCCTTATGAGTAACCCCAAGCTGCTCATGCTTGACGAGCCTTCCATGGGCCTGGCGCCGATTCTGATTGAGCAGATCTTCCAGATTGTCGAGGACCTGCACAAGGCCGGCACCACGGTGCTTCTGGTCGAGCAGAACGCGCAGATGGCGCTCTCGATCGCCACGCGTGGCTACGTGCTCGAGACCGGCAAGATCACCATGACCGGCACGGGCCAAGAGCTCCTGCACGACGATAACGTCCGCAAAGCCTATCTTGGTGGTTAATCCATTCAGCAAAGGGGGCGCTGACCAACCCGGTCAGCGCCCCTTTTAAGTTGCGGTGAAATAGGGACTAAATAGGGATTCTAGACGCCAAAACAGTCCCTATTCCACCGCAACTTCAATGGGGCGTGCGACGATGACCGTCCCAAATTGGCACCCCTGCACCAAGCCAAGGCCCCGTTCCGGAATGTGTCGGAACGGGGCCTTGGTGGTTGGGGCCTATTGGGTTTTGCTCGCTAGTCTACCTTATGCCCGCATGTTGGGCAGAACTGGGCTTCGGGTACGAGCGGGGTTCCGCAGTGGCGACAGAAGCGGGCGGGCTCGGTCGGAGCTGCCGGTGCCGTCGGCATCGCAGGTACTGCAGGTGGAACGGCGTTCTGCTGGGCGCGCTTCTGACGTCGACGCTGCTTGCGTTGAGGTTTGGGCGCTGCAGCTACCGCACCGTTCGCGGCCTTCGCACGCTTCTTGCGGATGCAAAGGACAACGATCGTGCCACCGATGATGAGGACAATCGCCACGCCGCCGCAAATGACAAATGGTAGATGATTCTGGACAAAGTACAGCACATCCTCAGGCAGCGAATGGGGGATATTGGACTTATAGATGTTCACGTGGACCGTTGCGGGGTCGTTTTCATCGTTATAGGTTTCCAAAATCCTACGATCACCGTCCATGAACCAAAGATCGGACCAATGAGAGCCAAACTCGCTCTTTGCTCCGGTTTTTGCATCAGCTAGGCATACCGAGCGTTTGTCACCATCTGTGCTTACTCCGAGCAGGGCCTTACCGTCATGTGAGATGTCTTTGAGGTATCCACCGCCGAAGGGGAAGGCGATCGAGCTAATAATCTCTTCCTTTCCCAAATCATAGACGCCAACGTTTGCATCAGTATCGTTTAGGTCGTAATAACCTTCAGCCTCTTCAAATAGCTCGTTTGACCCTCTTTTTATATAGATTGGGTAGAACTTAACTGATTCCGAGTAGAAATTATTAGGAGCATGCTCATCGTCATTGAGAAGAACGGTACCGTCAAGATTCTTTCGCAAATTGATCGAGGCGGCCTCGGCCCCGCCTTGCTCTAGCCCTCCGCCTTCTTGCTCAGCTCGTCCATCTCCTCCAGCTTCGACATGTCCAGGTACCTCCTCTTGCCCCATTCGTGCTCC
>JAXIXR010000021.1:0-31457 GCA_036304905.1 Collinsella sp.
ACCTCGACGACTTCGTGGTCCATTGGAACACGAGGAGGCGCCAGGTTAAACTGAAGGGACTGACCCCGGAGGAGTTCCGGAGACAGTCCCTTGCGGCGTAGTTCTTATTTAAGCCGTCCAAGTTTTGGGGTGCAGTTCATGAGCTGTGGGGGCTTTTTTCATGCCAGCCGGAAACCGTATCCCACTTTTCGGGCTCAGAATGGGATGCCGTTTCCCGCTGGGCCCCCTCCGGGAAACGGCATCCCATTTCAAGGGCATAAACCGGGATGTGGTTTCCCCTAACGGCACCTTTGGGAAGCCGCATCCCACTCTGTACACACAAAACGGGATGAGCTTTCCCATGGTGATCCAAGACCAGAAGCATGTCCGATAGCGCGGCCAGGTCAAGAACAACAAGGCAAGCGTCACGCCAATTTGGACGAGCGTCTGCTGCAGTTTAAGGCTGCTGGCCCATATGGTAGAGTTAACCACCCATGAATTTCAGCACACTGCGTGCTACCTGTTCTTTTGTCATTTAGGGGAGTGAACTTGTGAATACTTCTGTCGCCAAGAAGGCCGGCCAGGCGGTGCGCCTGCTCATGATGGTGCTCACGGCAGTTCTCATCTTCTTCTTCATCAATGTTATGCTGCTCGTCTCCGATATCCAGGGCACGGCGCGTGTGGTCAACTACGCCGGTCTGGTGCGCGGTACCACGCAGCGAATCGTTAAGCTCGAGGATGCGGGCCAGCCTCAAGATGACCTGCTCAAAGCCGTGGATTCATACATCAACGGTTTGCGTTACGGAAGTGACGACCTCAACCTCGTCCGTCTCGACGACGATGAGTATCAGGCAAAAATGACCGAGCTTGCAAATTATTTTGATGAGCTTTGCACCGAGATCATCCGCGTGCGCGAAGTCGGCTATGAGAACACCGACATCATCTCCATGAGCGAGGAGTTCTTTGGCATTTGCGACGATGCTACGCGACTCGCAGAGGACTACTCTCAGGAGAAGGCGTCGGCGCTCAACTATCTCGAGGGCTTGGTGATCATCGACATCGTGGGCTTGGTGGCGACCTTTGCGGTCGAACTCGTTCGCGCGGTGCGCACCGCCGCGCTCAATCGCGAACTGCAGAGCAAAGTCTATCTCGACGAAGCCACGGGGCTGCCCAACAAGAACAAGTGCGAGGAGATCTTGGGGCAGGAGCAGCCTGTCTCCGCGGAGGAGCCCGTTGCGGTGTGCGTCTTCGACCTTAACAATCTGCATATGGTCAATAACAACTTCGGCCATGAGAAGGGCGATGAATACATTCGCTCTTTTGCCCAACAACTGGGAAGTGTGGCGTCGGAGACGTGCTTTGTGGGTCGCGACGGCGGCGATGAGTTTATCGCGGTGCTGCGGGATGCCGACCGAGCCGCTGTGGAATCCTGTCTCGCTCGGGTTCGTGCGAACGTGAACGAGTATTCCGGGGCTCACCCCGACATGCCTATCAGCTATGCGGTGGGCTACGCGCTTTCCAGTGATTTTGATGAACCGCCTATGATGCGTGAGCTCTTTTCTCAGGCCGACAAAAACATGTACATCGACAAGAACCGCGTAAAGACAGCCGAGGCAGCCGGGCCGCAACGCGAGGACCGCTAAACCCGTAGCAAAGGGTAGCTAATTTGGGACGGGACTCTTTTGGCTATTTGAGAAGTTGTGCCATGGCGTTGACGAATTTTTGGACTTGGAGGGTGGGCTCGAGCGGATAGTGCAAAAAGACCGGTACCTCGCGGCCGCACAGGAACGGCACGCCCACAAAGGCCGGGTGCACCCCCGACCACGCTCCACAGGTGAGCACCGCGTCGCCCTTTTCCTCGGCTTCGTTAAAGAGCGCAAAGTCGAAGCTATCCACATCGATCACGTCCACGCCGCCGTCGGCCAAAAGGTCGATGCGCAGGCTGTCCATGGCGTCGTTGCCGTGGCGCAGCACGCGCAGACGCATACCCTCCAAGTCGGCGACCGTAATGCGTGTCTTGCGCGCCAGTGGGCTCGTGCGCGGCAGGTCAATATAAAACGGCACGTCGACAATGCGGAGCTTTTGGCAGGCATCGCCCCAGCGCGGGGTCGAAAAACTCGACTGCACCACATCCACCTCTCGACCGAGGCTACGCATGACGGATTCGCGCTCGTCGTAGAGGTCGCTTACCGGCACGATCTCAAATCGCAGCGACGGTTCCAGATCGTGGATGCCCGACCACATCGACAGCGTTTGGCGCCCCGGGCACATCATCGACACGCCCAGGCGCACCGCGCCGCCATCGCCCGCCGCGCGTCGGGCACGGCGAAGGGCATCCTCGGACTGGCGCATAATCGAGCGCGCGTCGTCTACCAGTAACGCGCCGGCCGGTGTCACCTTGACGCCCGAGTGCGAGCGTTCGAACAGTGTGATGCCGAACTCGGCCTCGAAACCCGACACCTGCTTGACGAGCGCCGGGGTCGACACGCGCAATTTTGCCGCCGCACGCGAGAAGCTTCCCAGCTCCGCGGCGGCCGATATGGCCTCAAGTCGTCGATCGTACACGTCAATCTCCCGTTTTCGCACCCGTGGCCACATGGCGCCACAGGGGGTTGTTTTCGCAGGTCACGCGCTTAATTGAGAAAAACTGCATCGCACGGTGTAAACCTACGGTTAACGCCATTCTAACAAATATGCAATTCACCTGCGCAAATGCAAAGCATACGATAACCAGCGAAAACCACGTGGGTCGATTAATGGGAGCGACCCACCGGGAGGCACAAGAAGGGAAGTTCCTATGAGCAATTGGCTCAAGCTCGAAGGCGATGTCTGCGCCGTGACTGGCGCACTCGGCGGTATGGGCGTCGAGATTTGCCGCGAGTTCGCCCGCAACGGCGCCAACGTCGTCCTGCTCGATCTAGACGAGGAAAAGGTCAAGGCCGCAGCCGCCGACCTCGCCGCCGAGTTTGGCATCCACGCCGAGGGCTACAAGATGAACGCCACCGACGAGGCTGAGGTTCAGGCCGCCGTCGATGCCACCATCGCCGACTTCGGCCGCGTCGACGTTCTCGTCAACACCGCCGGCATCCTGCGCTTCGCCGCCATGGAGGACCTGCCGCTGAGCGACTGGGAGCAGGTGCTCAACGTCAACCTCACCGGTTACTTCATCACCTCGCAGCGCTTTGGTCGCGAAATGATCAAGGCCGGCCAGGGTCGCCTGGTGCACATCTCGACCGTTGCCAGCCACTCCCCCGAGACGTTCTCGGGTGTGTACAGCTCCACTAAGGCCGGCGTCAACATGATGTCCAAGATGCTCGCCGCCGAGTGGGGCCCCTACGGCGTCCGCTCCAACTGCGTCGAGCCCTGCTTTGTCAAAACCCCCATGTCGGCAAGCTTTTACGCCGACCCCGAGGTCGAGAAGAGCCGCAGCCGTCTGATCGCCACGCGTCGCATCGGCGAGGTCAGCGATATCGCCAACGCCGTCATGTTCCTGGCGTCCAAGCGTTCGGACTTTACCACCGGCGACGCCATCAAGGTCGACGGCGGCTTCTCCAACATGATGGGCGACCTCACCGCCAAGCCCGGCGGCCGTCGCGCATATGCCGACAACTACCTTAAGAACAAGGGCGTCGAGCTCTGGTCCGATGAGTCCGGCGTCGCCAAGCCGACTGACCAGTAAACCAACCTAACAGGGAGGCCCGCGGACACGCCCGCTCCTCCCCCGCATCGATTAGAAAGAGTCCAATGGCTTCCACCAACTCCAACAAGGGTCGCGCCGTCGTGCTTTCCGCCGCGTGCGTCACCATGTTCTTCATCAGCTCCATCGCGCTGTATTCCGTCGTGAGCAAGAACCTGCTCGCCGTCTACCCCGAGTGGTCCAGCGCTCTTACCTGGGCCTTCCCGGTCTTTCAGACCATCATGGCTGTGACGGGCATCTTCGCCGGCCGCATCTCCGATAAGATCGGCCCGCGCAACGTCGTGATCGCCGCCGCCGTGTGCTACGGCGTGGGCTGGTTCATGTCCGGCACCGTCACCGAGCCGTGGCAGTTCTACCTGTGGTTCTCGCTCGTCGCCGCCATCGGCAACGGCCTGGGCTACAACCCGGCGCTCACCACCGGCCAAAAGTGGTTCATCGACAAGAAGGGCCTCGCCTCCGGCATCACCCTGGCCGCTTCAACCGCCGGCCCCGCCGTGCTGTCCCCAGTGCTCGCCTCGCTGCTCATCCCGAGCCTGGGCATCTTTGGCGCCCTTAAGGCGCTCGGCGTCATCTTCTTTGTGATGATCGCCGCCTCCGCCCTGTTCCTGAAGGCCCCCGAGGCCGGTTGGCTGCCCGAGGGCTTCGAGGCCCCCAAGGGCGGCGCGCATGCCGGCACCTTCGGCGACCTCACCCCGGGCGAGATGGTCAAGACCCCGCGCTTCTGGGTCCTCATCGTCACCTTCGCCTTTGCCGCCACCGCGGGCACCCTGCTCGTGGGCAAGGTTGCCTCCATCGCCGCCGTCCAGCTCTTCGCCGACCCCACGAGCGCCGCGGCCGTCGCCCTCGGCGGTGTGGTGGTCTCCGTCAACACCTGCGCCAACCTGGTTGGCCGTCTGTCCTTTGGCCAGATCATCGACAAGCTCGGCGCCTATAAGTCGCTGCTCATCAGCCTTGTCGTCACCATCGTCGCACTCGTCATCATGTCGATGAGCTTTACGCAGGGCATGTTCTTTGTGGCGCTCGCCCTGCTCGGCTTTAGCTTTGGCGCCCTGCTCGTCATCTACCCGCCGCTCACCGGTGGCGCCTTCGGCACCAGCAACATCGGCGTCAACTACGGCATCATGTTTTTGGGCTACGCCGCTTCCACCTGGATCAGCCAGCCCATCACCGCCGTGCTGTATCACGCCGAGGCCGGCAGCGCCGCCTACCAGCAGTCCTTCTACGGCGCTATTGTGATCGCCGCCATCGCCGTCGTGCTCACCGTCTACATGATGGTCTCCGACAGCAAGAAGAAGTCCGCCTAGTTTTACCGATGCGACAAAGGGACAGCCCCTTTGTCGCATTCCACTGGTCACCAGTATTAAGGAGTCGAAATGCCTGAGCTCAACCCCGTCCGCATTGCCGTTATCGGTGCCGGCGCCATGGGCCGCAACCACATCCGCTTTGTCACCGAGGAGCCCGAGGCCGAGCTCGTCGCCATCGCTGACGCCTTTGAGGGCGCCCGCGCCACGGCCGAGGCCGCCGGCGTGCCGTTTTATACCGATCCCGCCCAGATGATGGACGAGGTCAAGCCCGAGGCCGTCATTATCGCCACCCCCAACGACCTGCACCTGGGCGTTGCCCGCGAGGCCATCAAGCGCAACATCGTGCCGCTGGTCGAAAAGCCGATCTCCAACGACCTCGAGGATGCTCAGGCCTTCGCCGCCGAGGCCGAGACCGCCGGCGTGCCCGTGCTCGTGGGTCAGCACCGTCGCCACAACCCCTTCGTCAACAAGGCCAAGGAGATCATCGAGTCCGGCGAGCTGGGCAAGCTCACCGTGTCGAGCTTCCACTATATGATCTATAAGAATGACGAGTACTTCGATGTCGAGTGGCGTCGCAAGAAGGGTGCCGGCCCGATCCTGGTCAACCTGGTGCACGACGTCGACCTGCTCCGCTACCTGCTGGGCGAGCCCGTTGCCGTCCAGGGCATGCAGTCCAGCGCCGCCCGCGGTTTTGAGACCGAGGACTCCGCCGTGGTCAACGTCCGTTTTGCCGATGGCGCGCTCGCAAGCATGACCATCTCCGACGCCACCGCCAGCCCCTGGAACTGGGAGGCAACCGCTCGCGAGGATCCGCAGTATCGCCCCTTCGACGCCGACGCCTACTTTATTGGCGGTACCTTGGGCGCCTTGTCGCTGCCCCGCCTGCATCAGTTCTCCTACGACGGCGCCTCCAACTGGCACAAGCCGCTGCAGATGGAGATCCCGGCCGTCGACCCGGCGCTGCCGCACAAGATGCAGCTCAAGCACTTTGTGAAGGTTGTCCGCCGCGAGGTCGAGCCCGTCGTGACCCCCGCCGACAACGTTAAGACGCTCACGCTTCTCAACGCTATCAAGGAGGCCGCCGAGACCGGCCAGCTCGTCGAGCTGTAACGCCTTAGGGCAGACCGCGGCAGAAGCCCCATGCCGAACCCTTCGGTCCGCCACCAACAAGCCCCTCTTCTTTGCCCCGCGAGCAGCCTCCTGCCCGCGGGGCATTTTGCTACCTTTCCGACGATTTTTCTGGGGCGAGGGGCCATTTTGCACCTCGGCCTGATTCGTTCGCCACGAAATGCGCCTATCTACTACGTTTAACCGATCGCCCTCAACCGTGCCAAATTTCGCGAAGTAAAAACCGCAGGTAGACGGCTTGCGTATTTTCGGAAAACCGGGGGATGGTCGACCCATACGGGTTAAACGTAGTAGATAGGTCATTTTCGTGGCACGGCCCAAAACAGTCTTTTGGGACGGGTGGTATCCTTGGTAGCTCTGTGCTGCAAACGCACCTTTACCGCAAGGAGTTTCATGGATCTTATCGCCCAGCTCGCCCGCGAGCTCAACCTTAAGGCCGCCAACGTCGAGGCGGCCGTCAAGCTCATCGACGAGGGCAACACCATCCCCTTTATCTCGCGCTACCGCAAGGAAGCCACGGGCGGCATGGACGACGTCGCCCTGCGCGCACTCGACGAGCGCCTGTCCTACCTGCGCAATCTTGAGCAGCGTAAAGAGGACGTCGTTCTGCTCATCGACGCCCAGGGCAAACTCACGCCCGAACTCGAGCAGCAGATTCGAGAGGCCACGCAGCTCCAGCGTGTCGAGGACCTCTACAAGCCCTACCGCAAAAAGCGCATGACCCGCGCACAGAAGGCCCGCGAGGCAGGCCTGGAGCCGCTTGCCAACATGATCATCATGCAGGCCTCGGCCAAGGGCAGCGCGCTCGACACCGCCGCGGCCTACGTCAACGAGGAAGCCGGCTTCGACACGCCCGAGAAGGCGCTCGCCGGCGCGGCGGACATCGTGGCTGAGACGGTGGCCGAAGACCCCGAGAACGTCGCCGACCTGCGCGCCTTTACGCAAAACACCGCCGACATCGTCGTCGAGGCCACCGACCCCGCCGAAAAGACTCCCTACGAGCCCTACTACAACTATGATGAGCCGCTGCGCCGTATACCCAACCACCGCGTGCTGGCTATCGACCGCGGCGAGCGCGAGGGCAAGCTCCGCGTGCGCGTGAACGTCGACGGCGCTGCCGCCACAGCGCGCCTCAGCAGCCGTTGGCCCCGACGCCAGGGCGTCTTCGCGCCCATCTTCGATGCCGCCATCGCTGACGGTTACAAGCGCCTCATGGCCCCCTCGCTGGAGCGCGAGGCCCGCGCCAAACTCACCGTTCGCGCTCAGACCGAGGCCATCAACGTCTTTGCCAAGAATCTCGAGGGCCTGCTCTCGGCGCGCCCTGTGCGCGGCGCCCGCGTGCTCGCGCTCGATCCGGGCTACCGCACCGGCTGCAAGGTCGCCGTCATGGACGAGACCGGCAAGCTACTCGACCACGGCGTGGTCTACCCCACCAAGCCGCGTCACGACGTCGCCGGCACCAAGCGCGAGCTCGCCCGCCTCGTCAAAAAGGACGGCGTCAACACCATCGTCATCGGCAACGGCACCGCCAGCCGCGAGACCGAGGAAGTCGTCTCGGAGTTCATTGCCGAGCAGGCGCCTGGGCTGCGATACACCATTGTTAACGAGGCCGGCGCGTCGGTGTACTCCGCCTCCGAGCTCGCGAGCCAGGAGTATCCCGACCTGGACGTCACCGTGCGCGGCGCCATGAGCCTGGGCCGCCGCCTGCAGGACCCACTGGCAGAGCTCGTCAAGATTCCGCCCCAGTCCATCGGCGTGGGCCAGTACCAGCACGACCTTGACCAGGCCGAGCTCTCGCGCACCCTGGGCCACGTGGTGGAGGACGTCGTCAACCGCGTGGGCGTCGACGTCAACACCGCGAGCGCGAGCCTGCTGGGATACGTTTCGGGCATCACGCCGAGCGTGGCCAAGAACATCGTGGCTTTCCGCGAGGAAAACGGCGCCTTCACCGATCGCCGCCAGCTCAAGAAGGTCCCCAAGCTGGGACCCAAGGCATATCTCAACGCTGCAGGCTTTTTGCGAATTAGCGGCGGTAAGAACCCGCTCGACGCAACGAGCGTCCACCCCGAAAGCTACGAGGTGGCCACGTCCGTCTTGGAACGCGCCGGCGTTAAAGCAAGCGAGCTCAGCCGCGGCGGCGTGCCCGACATCGAGCGCCGCCTGGGCAGCATCTCGGCGCTGGCAAGCGACCTGGACTGCGGCACCCTAACGCTCATCGACATTGTCAACGAGCTCAAGAAGCCCGGCCGCGACCCGCGCGACGACGCGCCCGAGGTGGCCTTTAGCCGCTCGGCACTTTCCATCGACGACCTGGAGCCCGGCATGGAACTCAAGGGCACGGTGCGCAACGTCGTCGACTTTGGCGCCTTCGTCGACGTGGGTGTGCACCAGGACGGCCTCGTGCACATCTCCAAGCTGGCCAACCGCTTCGTCAAGCACCCGAGCGACGTGGTGCGCGTCGGCGACACGGTAAAGGTGTGGGTGGAAAAGGTCGATCGCGACCGCAAGAAGATCTCGCTCACCATGGTGCAGGGGAAGTAAACCACCTAAAGCAAGGGTCCCCCCTCTCGCGACGTGCAAAATCGCGAGTATTCTGCAATTTCCGCCGCCCCGAACGCCCCTCAGAGGCAATAAAGTCAAAAACGGCCCCCGTTTTAGCATCATCAGAGCCAAAACGGGGGCTGTTCCGTGCTTCGGTTAACTGGTAAAAGCCTTTACCTTGCTGAATACTCTCAATTTTGCACGGCGCAGGCGGGGGTACCTTTGCCCACGGCAGGATATGGAAGCCAAGCGCCAACTTGCTGGCAAGCTCGTGCCGGCAGCCCCGGCCTTTCCTTTGCCTAGCGCGACCCCCGCGAAGCGCGTGAGCGGTAGGGAAAGGAAAAGCCGGGGCGAACAACCCGCGGCGTAGCCAGTGTTCGCGTTACGGCAGGATATGGAAACCGAGCGCCGCGATATCCCTGGCAAAGCCGCGGACGGTGTCGAGCGAGACCTCGTACGGGTCACGGCCGATGTTCTTGCGCTTGGCCAGGATGCCGTTGGGCACCGTGATGATCTGGCAACCGCAGGCCTCGGCCTGGTAAATGTTGATGAGCTCGCGCGTGGACGCCCACAGGACCTCACAGTTGGGCTTGATGGCGGCCTTCTTGACCGACTCCGTCATAAACGGAATGGGGTCGACGCCGGTGTCGGCGATGCGGCCGGCAAAGAGCGAGATGATGGACGGCGTCTCGGTGTCAACGGCCTCGACCATCTCGTCAACCTGCTTAGGCGTAAAGATGGTGGTGACGTTGACCTTGATGCCGTCGGCCGACAGCTTGCGCACCAGCTCGGCGGTGGACTCGCCCTTGGTGGTCACGCACGGAATCTTGACGTAGACGTTCTCGGCCCAGGTAGCGATCTCGCGCGCCTCGACCTCCATGGTCTCGACGTCGTCGGCAAAGACCTCAAACGAGACGGACACATCGGTGATGTGGGTCAAGACCTCTTTGGCAAACGCGCGGTAATCCGTCACGCCGCCCCTCTTCATAAGGGACGGGTTGGTCGTGAAACCCTGAACGTTGCCGTTCTCGTACATGTCGAGCATGCCCTCGAGGTTTGCACCGTCAGCGAACACCTTGATTGCCATCTGCCTGATTCCTTTCGTTTGCATAAGGCCGGTAAACTGCTAAACACTTTACCTACGTTTATCAAGGTTTGAGCTGCGGTTTTTTATCTTCTCGGCGAACGGTATAAACACCTCAGTGTTTGGATTGATAAATCGATTGAGCATTCAAAAGCGAAGAGTCGCAGTTTGAGCAAACGTCAGAACGCGGGATTCACTAGATGAGGCCGAAATGCTGCATCGCTGTGACGGTACCGTCGTGTGCGACATCGTCGGTCACGTAGTCGGCGACCGCCTTGACCTCGGGCATGGCATTACCCATGGCCACGGCTGTCTCAACGGCGGCGAGCATGCCCAGGTCGTTGCCCGAATCGCCAAAGCCAAAGGTGCGCGCATTTCCCTCGCGGCCCAGATACGCCAGCGCTCGCGCCACGCCCACGCCCTTGTCAATGCCCTTGGGGCTCAGCTCGCGATTCTGGCCACCGGTGTTGCACAGCTCAAACTCGCAATCGATAAAGCCGTCATCATTGGCTACGCGAGCCAGGTTGCCCGCGGTGATGCATACCTTGCCCACGTGCAGACTGCCGTCGACGCGCATTTCCTCGGTGCTGTGCACCACAGAAGTGCCGATCAGAGACGACTGCTCAACACCCGCGGGTTCCAGGGCAAAAGTAGCCACGTTGGTCTCGAAAAAGGCCTCAATCCCTGCCGCGGCCATACGGCGCGCAAGCTCCTCAATAACGTCCTCGTCAAAGCAGTCCTCATGCACCACGCGGCCCTCGACCTCGAGCGTCGCTCCCGCCATGGCAACGACACCCGCCGGGTTCAGCGCGCGCAGGCCATCGGCAATCAGCCACAAGGGACGACCCGTGCAGATAAATGCCTGGTGACCCGCATTGCGCAGACGACCAAATGCATCGACAACAGCCTTCGACGGATGGACTGCATTGAAGTCCTTATCGGTCATATCGTCGGGATCGAACGACGTCAGCGTGCCGTCCACGTCAAAAAAGAGCACAGCGGGTTTGGGACACGCATCAATCATATGAGTTCCTTTCGAGGATAAGGGCAAACGAAGCATCCATCATATAATGGAGCGACGCAACCAGAGAGGTCACCCATGGAATTTTACGCAAGCTGCCCCGAGGGCTTTGAGTCCGCACTCGCCGATGAGCTTAAACGCCTCGGGCTTTCGCATGTTCGCCGGCTGAAGGGCCGCGCCACGTTTGAGGGCGAGCTCGAAGAAGGCTATCGCGCGTGCCTGTGGTCGCGCCTGGCGAGCCGCGTGTTCGTGGTACTCGGACGCTTTGAGGCGCAGGATGCCGATGAGCTGTACGACGGCGTTTACGACATCGCTTGGGAGACCATCATCCGCCCCGGCGCCACCATCGCCATTACCGCCCGCGGCGTGACCGAGCAGCTGCGCAACACGCGCTTCTCGGCCCTGCGCGCCAAGGACGCGCTGTGTGACCGCCTGGCCGAGACCACGGGCCGTCGCGCCGACGTTGATGCCGCCGATCCCGACGTTCATCTGCTGCTTTCGCTGCGTCAGCGCCGCGCGAGCATCAGCCTGGACCTTTCGGGCGACCCGCTGTTCAAACGCCTGCCGCCCGCAGCGGCCCGCGCCAGCGAGGGCGCGCACGTGCTGCGCCCCGACTACGCCGCCCTGGTGCTGGCGCAAGTCAGCTGGACCGCGCTATGCGAGCGCGAGCTGACGGCCGATGATTACGAGAACGAAGCTCTGCCCACGCTGATCGACGCCTCGTGCGCCGGCGGCGGCCTGCTGCTGGAGGCCGTGAATATCCTGACTGACCGCGCCCCGGGCGCCGCACGCGAGCGCTGGGGCTTTGAGGGCTGGCAGCTGCACGACGCCGCCCTGTGGGAGCAGCTGCTTGCCGAGGCGCGCTCGCGCGAGGCGGCAGCGCGCGAGCGCCAGGCGCGCATCGTGGCCGCAGACATCGACCCCGCCGCCCGCAAGACTGCCGAGCGCATGGTCAAGAGCGCTGGCCACAAACGCTTTGTCGATTTCTGCGCCGCCAAGTCCGCCACCGTACTGGACCACGCGGGCGCCGTCGCCGGTGCCGCCGTGGTCGCGGATACGACCGAGACACCGCTTTCGCTCATGCACGACGCCATGACGCTGGTCGGTGAGCTGCGCCGCGCGCCCGAGCTTGCCGCGGCACCGGTCGCCGCGCTCACCCGCGACGGATTGCTGGCCCGCGCGCTCCACGCCGAGCCCGAGCGCTCGATTGCCGTCATGCCCAACAACGAGGAAGCAGCTATTGAGGTCTGGCCTTCGCTCGACCATGCCGCCGCAGCGTTTGAGGCTGCGACCAGCGCGGATACCGAGGCCGAGGTTACGGATGCCAACGAAACCAACGATGAAGCCGCCGCTTCCGCCATGCCCGAACCTGCTGCCACGCTCGACCTGGGCGACGGCAAGCCGCTGCCCGTGCTCATCCCCGAGTCGGAGCAGTTCGCCAACCGCCTGCGCAAGAATGCCCGTCTGCGTCGCAAGTGGGCAAAGCGCGAGGGCGTGAGCTGCTACCGCGTCTACGATGCCGACCTACCCGACTACTCCGCCGCCATCGACCTGTACGAAGGCTGCCCGCAGACGCCGGGCCGCTGGCTCGTCATCGCCGAATACGCCGCGCCCAAGACCATCGACCCCGCACTGGCCCAGGCCCGTATGCTCGACATTCTGGCCATCGCGCCGCGCATCCTTGATGTTCCGGCCGAGCACGTGCACGCCAAGGCCCGCATGCGTTCGCGCGGTGGCTCTCAGTACGGCAAGCAGGGTGCCGGCAAGGGCGCGTCGGGCGAGCGCGCCAATATCGCACGCCGTCGTCTGCCGCTCATCGAAGAGGGCGGCCTCACCTTTGCCGTCAACTTTGACGACTATCTGGATGTGGGCATCTTCCTGGACCACCGCGTCACCCGCAACCTGGTGCGCGAGCACGCCAAGCAGGCGCGCCGCTTCCTCAACCTGTTCGCCTACACCGGCACCGCCACCTGCTACGCAGCCGACGGCGGCGTCGAGGAGACCGTGACGGTCGACCTTTCCAACACCTACTTGGACTGGGCCGAGCGCAACATGCGCCAGAACGGCTTTGTGGGGCCGCAGCATCACTTTGTGCGCGACGACGTGCTCGCCTGGATTCGTGACCAGCGCCAGACGCGCAACCGCTGGGACCTGATCTTTGTCGACCCGCCCACGTTCTCGAACTCGTCCAAGATGGGCCGCCGCACCTGGGATGTCCAGCGCGACCATGTTGAGCTTTTGGCCGGCGTATCGCGCCTGCTCGCACAGGGCGGCCACGCCATCTTTAGCTGCAACCTGCGTGGCTTCCGCCCCGAGACGCGCAAGCTCGCGCGCGCGGGCGTCGTGCTGGAGAACATTACGGCGCAAACCATCCCAGAGGACTTCGCGCGCAACCAGAAGGTGCACCATTGCTATATCGTGCGCCGCCTGCCCATCGAGGACGCCATGGCCGAGGTCGGCTTTAGCGCCGAGGAGATTGCCGAGCGAACCGAGGAGCTGCGCAACCCCGAGGCGCGCAAGCCTCGCGCAACGGCGCCCGCGCACGCGCAGACCGGTGACCGAGGACCGCACTGCGACGACAAGCCTGCCTGCTCAGGCAAGCCCAAAAAGAAGAAGTTCTACGCCAGCAAGCCCAAGGACAAATAGACAAAGTTGCGGTGGAATACGGACTGTTTTGCCTGGAATTAGGCAAATTTAGACCGTATTTCACCGCAACTCATATTGGGATGGCGGATGCCGACCTATCCCTGGATGACCAATCGGTAACCAATACCCACGTGCGTCTGGATATAGCGCGGATGCGCGGGGTCGGACTCGATCTTCTTGCGCAGCGTGCCCATAAAGACGCGCAGGCTCGCCAGGTCGCTCTTAGTTGCCGTGCCCCAAATCTCGTGCAGGATAAACTGGTGCGTCAGTACCTTGTCGGCGTTATGCGCCAGCAGGCACAGGAGCTTATACTCGATCGGCGTCAGATGCAGTTCCTCGCCATCCATCGTGGCGATGCCGGCATCAAAATCGATATGCAGCTCACCGGTATCGAACGAGCCCTCGGAGACAACGCCGCCCGTCTGCGCATACGAAAGGCGCCTGAGCGTCGTGCGAATGCGCGCGAGCAGTTCCTCGACCGAAAACGGCTTGGTCAGGTAGTCGTCGGCACCGGCATCGAGCGCGCGGATTTTGTCCGCGTCCTCGCTGCGCGCCGAGACCACGATAATCGGCATGCCCGACCATGCGCGCACCGACTCCACCACCTTGACGCCGTCCATATCGGGCAGGCCCAGATCGAGCAGCACAATGCTCGGCGTCTGCGACGAGGCGGCGGCGATAGCGGCATGGGCGGTCTCCACAGCCATATGGCGCAAGCCGTGCGCCTCGAGCGCGGCAACAATAAGATTGCGGACGGCGGGGTCGTCCTCAACGACCAAGATGAGCGGTTTTACGGCAGAGTTCGGCACAGCGCTACTCCTTATCAAACGAAACGTCGGCGGCAGGAAGCTCAATCGTAAAGACCGAGCCGTGCGGGTCCGCCGCGGCAACCTCTATGCTACCGCCATGTGCCAACGCAATGGAACGGCAGAGCGAAAGACCCAGGCCAACGCTGCGGTGGCTGTCGGCCAGACCATGGTTGGCGGTATAGAACGACTCAAAGATCCGCTCGCGATCCTCGGGTGCGATGCCCGGACCATCATCGGCCACCGAGCACGCCACGCGTCCATCGTCGACGCTAATCGAAATCACGATATGCGAACCCGCGGGCGTATAGGTGATGGCGTTGTTCACCAGATTGACCACCAGCTGCACCATCAGGCGCGCATCGACGTTGACGAGCGCCGGCTCATCGCACGCCACCACCTTAAGGTCGTGCTCGCGCACGGCCGGATTTACGTGGCGCAGCGCCTCCTCGACGATATCGTCCATGAGCTCGAGCGTGGTCGACAGGCGCATACCGCCACCCTCGAGCTTGGTGATGGCGAGCAGATTCTCGACGGTGGCGTTGAGCCACAGCGCATCCGAGCGAATGGATAGAAGCAGGCCGCGGCGCGTCTGGGCATCGAGCACCGCGGTGCCGGTCGAGCCCTGGTCGAGCAGCACGTCGGCATTGCCCGAAATACTGGTGAGCGGCGTACGCAGATCGTGCGAGATGGAGCGCAGTAGGTTGGCGCGCAGCTGCTCGTTTTTTGCAAGCACCGCCGCCTCCTCGCGGGCCTCCATGGCGCGAGCGCGATCAAGTGCCAGCTCGCCTTCGCTCACGATGGCATCGGCAAGTGTTCGCTCCTCGTGCGTCAGCACGTCGGGCTCGGCAACGATAGCCAGCACGCCCACCACCGAGGCGGGGTCGCCCGAGCGCGCGAAGCCGTCGCCTGTGCGAACCGTCAGGTAGATGCCATAAAACGCCGAGCCGCCAAACGTGGCGTCGAGCGGCGTTCCCACATAGGCGGACGCCGAGAGCCGCGGCGGCATCTGCGGCGCCAGTTCGTGCACCGGTGCAGCATCGCCCACGGCCGTGTATGTCGAACGCGGCAGCAGGTCATCGCCCTCGGCGTCGGCGCTGTACCACACGACCGGACAGCCCGAAAGACGCGCCAGCTGCGTGGCCATGGCGTGAACGATCTGTTGCTCGTCGGCGCAGCGCTGCAGCATGCGGTTGGTCTCGAGCACCATATGCGTGCGACGGTCGCTGGCGGCAGCCTGCGCCAAGGCCCGGCGCAGGGCTAACGCAATCGAGCTCGATACAAGCGAGACCACAAACATGATGAAGAACATGCCGGGATAGCCGCGGTCGATAAGCGACAGCGAGTAGCGCGGGTCGACAAACAAGAAGTTGTAGAGCGCCACGGCGGCAGCCGAGCTCAGCAAGCAATACAGGCGACTCCAGGTAAAGAATGCGCACAGCTGCACGGCGAACACATAGACGATCATGATGCTCGGCGCGAGACCCGGATGGTCGAGCAGCGCGCCCACAATCGTCGCCGCCACCAACAGCCCCACCGACACGCAGGCGTCATACAGAGGAGTGCGGCGCGTCAGCGTTGTGCGCCGCCACCAAAAGCTATCGGCAATATCGCCGTCCGTACGGACGTCCATCAGCGCCCCGCCCCTCTCTCAAAAACAAAAACCACCACAAAGGGACAGGCACCTTTGTGGTGGTTTCCCTTGTGGTGGTTCCAAGTGTATAGCCTTTGCAACCGGCGGTCGCTAGACAAACAGCACGTGCGCGAGTAGGGCACACACGCACACTGCTCCAAATACCAGTGCCACAATCGAGATCACGCGGTCGGCCATATCCATGTTGGCCCGATTCGTAAAGAACCGATCTTCGGCGGCATCGGCGCGTGCCTCGCGCACCAGCTCGGTCGCAAGATCGCAACCGTCAAGCACCTTTGCATCCATGGTTTCCTCCCAGGACTCAATCCCCGTCAATACAAGCCCGCCCGTTCGCAGACAAACCTCGAGCGTCGACTACGGCCGCTCGTTGGGAGCCAGGCGCTGCATCTTGTTCACGGCCTTAAACTTGGTGAACAGCGGCACGTACTCAAAGCTCACGTTGGAGTTCTCCAGGCCGTACCAGCGTGCGGGCGTGCCGGCGGCGCGGCGGATGATGTACTTGAGCGTGATGGCCGTACGCTCGCTGGGCTCCACATCGCTTTCGGGCGCCAGAAGCTTACGGATCAGGACGAACTTGAACGTACCGATGTTACCCGGATCCTTGTAGACCGAGTAGTCATGCGTCTGCGGCGGCAGCTCGCCGGTGGCAGCCAGGTCCTGAACGACCTGACGCAGATAGGCATTGACGCGCTGGTTAATCTTGTAGCCCAGGTACAGATGCACGCGGAACACGTAGTCAGTGCCGAACGTCTCGACCGAATAGGCAAAGGTATGCGGCTCGTCCATGGTCTCGACATTCACGAACCACCAGGCGCGAGCGCGCTTGGGATGCTTGTCCAGAATCGAGTAGACGATATCACGGTCGATGTAGTCGGTATGGGTGTCCTTGGTCAGGTACACGATGTTGTCGCTCAGGCGCTCGTAGCGATCGTCATCGCGCAGGCGCTTGAGCTGCGGCAGGTAGCTGCGCAGCGGCAGCAGCGTAAACTGGCGCTGCTCAACAGCCGTACCGTTGTACCAGCACACCATAATGCCCATGATGAGTGCAGCCATGAGGATGGTGAAGTAGCCGCCGTGGAAGAACTTGGTGAGCGAGCTCACGAAGAAGAAGCCTTCGAGCAAAAGGAAGAAGGCTGCGAAGATCCACGGAGCAACCTTGAGCTTACGCTCCTCGTGCAGGTAGAAGAAGAGCAGCAGCGTGGTGCACATCATAGTCAGCGTAATGGCAAGGCCGTAGGCGGCTTCCATATGCGCCGAGTTCTGGAACAGCAGCACCACAATGACGCAGCCGACAAGCATGACATTGTTGACCATGGGGATGTAGAGCTGGCCCTTGGTCTCGGCAGGGTAGAAGACCTGCATGTGCGGCATGAGGTCCAGACGGCTGGCCTCGGACACCAGCGAGAATGCACCGGTGATGAGCGCCTGCGAGGCAATGATGGCCGCGACGGTGGAAAGGCCGACGGCAAACGGGCGCAGGCCCGGGGCGAGCATCTGGTAGAACGGGTTGAGATCGGCAATGCCCATGAGCTCGGGGTTGGCAGCGTTGTTCATAAGCCAAGCGCCCTGGCCCATATAGGACAGCAGCAGGCAGCACTTAACGAACGGCCAGGTAGCGTAGATATTGCCGCGGCCGACGTGGCCCATGTCGGAGTAGAGCGCCTCGGCACCGGTGGTGGCGAGGAAGCAGCTGCCCAGAATCATGATGCCCGCGTGGTTGTTGGGGCTCAACAAAAAGGCGATGCCGCGGAGCGGGTTGAGGCACAGCAGCACGGCGGGGTGCTGTAAGACAAAGAACAGACCCGTGCCGCCCAGGAATAGGAACCACAGCGTCATGATGGGGCCAAAGGCGTGACCGATCTTGGCCGTACCGATGCGCTGTACCAAGAAGAGCACGATGATGATGGCGAGCGTAATGGCGACGACGCGGCCCTGGTCATCGCCCAGCACGGCATGAACCGCCGGGATAGTGCGCAGGCCCTCGATGGCCGTGGTAACGGTAACGGCCGGCGTCAGGATGCCGTCGGCGAGCAACGCGGCGCCACCCAGCATGGCGGGGATGATAAGCCACTTGCCGCAGCGCCTGACCAGGCTGTACAGGGCAAAGATGCCGCCCTCACCATGGTTATCGGCGCGCAGCGAGATGAGCACATACTTGATGGTGGTCAGCAACGTGACCGTCCACACGACAAGGGAGAGCGCGCCGAGCACGAACTCCTCCGTGACGCTTCCGATGCCGCCGTTGCCGGCAACGAGCGCCTTGGTTACATACATGGGGCTGGTGCCGATATCGCCGTACACCACGCCTAGCGTGACGAGCATCGCCGAGATGCTCACAGGAATCGCAGCGTGCGAGGCTGCCTCCTTGGCCTTTTGTTCCATAAGCCGGTTTCCTCCCAACTTTAATGTTCGAAGGGATTATAGGTAATCGGCCCATGTTTTAATGCACTGTTTTCCCAGCTAGATAAAGATTTATACAGTCTTTAGGCTACCGCGGCGATATGAAGTGTGACAAAGGGACTATCCCCTTGTCACATTCGTCATTTTCCGAGCCAGTTTTTGAACCACCACTCCATGGAGCGGCTCATCTCGGCCATAAAGGGGCTCGTGTGCTTGCGGGTGTAGATATCCACGACGCGCTCCCCCACCTCGCGGGCGTGCGGGCGAAACATCGCATCCATCTCGGCCACCTGCGCATCCATAGTCGCGGCATCCGCACGGCAGTAGCGCTCCTCGTGCACCAGGTTCACCACGGGGTGCGCGATTGCCGGGCGCTCCTTACGGGGCGTGCCGATGATGAGCATCGACAGCGGCATGGTATAGGGCGGCAGATCGAGCAGCGCGGCAACTTCCTCGGCGTTCTCGACGATGTCGCCGATATAGCAGCTCCCCAGCCCCAGGGCCTCGGCGGCAACCACGGCGTTTTGCGCGGCGATCACGGCATCCTGAGCCGCGATGGCAAAGTCGCCCAGACCCGGCGCGCGGCGGGGCGCCTTGCCCGTACGCTCGACAAACTCGGGCTCAAAGCAGCCCACGTGCTCAAACAGATCGATCCACTTGGCATAGTCGACCACAAATATAAGTGCCCAGGGCGCCTTGGCGATCATGGGCTGGTGGTCGCACAGGTCGGCCAGGCGGTCGAGCGTTGCCCGCTCGCGGACGCTCACGATGGAATACATCATCATGGCGCCCGCCGACGGCGCGCGGCTCGCCGCATGCAAGATCGCCGCCCGCTGCTCGTCGGTCACCGCCACGGGACGGTCGTCGTCATCACGCGCGAAGGCACGCGTGGACGAGCGGTGTTCCAAGATGTCCAGCGCCGCGTTGCCCGTAGTCTCGACCGGATAGCCGCCCGCGTCCACGCCCACAGCTCCGCCGCAGTACTCGGTGCCCGTCATACAAACCTGCTCGCCCATAGCTCTATCCTCGCTAATTCTTTAAGAAGCCTTTACGTTTCCGTGTAATTCCCGTCCATTATCGCGCAGGCCGCCACTACATTGCGCCACACCGCCACACGTGCGCGTTAATATGGCTGGTTGTTGTGCGCAGCCACCAATTGCAGCGCATATCTTGGTAACAATCGGGTAAACCTCCGCTTTCGTACGTTTTAGTTTGTGAGGAGTCTCAGCATGTTCGCTGCCGCCATCTCGCTCGTCGGTCTTGCGGCGACCGTCTACCTTGTCTTGCGCGAGGCCAAGGCCATTTGCGCTCAGTCGGGCACCGTTGCCAAAAGCGCTCTTGGGTGGAGCGTCGCCTTCGGCCTGTTCCAGCTCTTTTTGACCATTTGGGGCGCCATTGGCCTCGTCGCCCAAAACGAGCCGCTCGCCTTTGTGATGCTCATCCTGACCAACGCCATCCTCACCGGCTGCGCTTGGGCCAGCATCGCACGCGACCGCATCGCCCCGCGCGTCTTTGCGTTCGCCAAGCCCGACGCCCCCGCCCCCACCGGCAAGCTCGCCCGCCTGCGCGGCGCCTTTGTGGGCAAACCACTCGTCGCCGCCGTCCTGTGCCTGCTGCTCGCCGGCGTCTTTGCGCTGCTGGGCATGGAGGTCTCGTCCAACCACGACTTTACCTGGGTCTACCCCCTGTGCATCCTGCTCGAGTGGGCCATCATCACCGTGCTCATGGTCGGCCTGTTCTTCCTGTTCCAGCGCCACGGCGTAGCTCCCGCGGTCCTGGCCTTTGCCCTCTTTGTCCTGGGCATTGCCGAGTTCTTCGTCATCACGTTTAAATCCATGCCCATCCAGCCGGGCGACCTTTCGGCCATCTCCACCGCCGCCGCGGTCGCCGGCACCGGCTACACCTTCTCGATCTCACTGTTCTGCGTGCTGTCCATGGGCTTTACCGCCATCGCCATGCTGCTGTGTGAGTACGCCGGCCTGGTGGCACCGCACCGTCAGAAGGGCGCCGCCAACGCCAAGCGCATGCTGCTCACCAACCTGCTCGTCGCCGTACTGTGCCTGGGCGGCGTGACCGCGCATGTCACGCTCATCGACTACTACAACACCCTCGGCATCACCGTCTACACCTGGCGCCCGCTCGAGAGCTACTGGCGCGAGGGCTACCTGCCCGCCTTTATTAGTGCAGCGCAGTCCATCAAGCCGCCCAAACCCGCCGACTACTCCGTCGACGATGCCAAGGCCACGCTCAAAAAGTACGCCAAGGCCTACGACAAGTCCGACGCGGCCAAGAGCGACGAGCGCGCCGCCGCAAAGGAGCAGTTCGATAGCGAGAAGCCCACGGTCATCGCCATCATGAACGAGACGTTCTCCGACCTGTCGATCTACCAGAACATGCGCGCCGGCTACGAGGGCCCGCAGTACTTTAAGAGCCTGTCTAACTGCCTCAGCCGCGGCAAGCTCTACGTGAGCGCCTACGGCGGCGGTACCGCCAATACCGAGTTTGAGTTTATGACCGGCAACTCTATGGCCAACCTGGGCTCGGGCGTGTACCCCTACACCATCTACAACATGGAAACGACCGGTAATCTGGCAGAGCAGTTCAAATCGCTCGGCTATTCCAC
Source organism: Collinsella sp. (assembly GCA_036304905.1). Lineage (GTDB taxonomy): Bacteria > Actinomycetota > Coriobacteriia > Coriobacteriales > Coriobacteriaceae > Collinsella. Next base: position 20,884 of record JAXIXR010000021.1, read on the forward strand.
CACGGCCATGCACCCCAACCACGCGACCAACTGGAACCGCGAGAACGTCTACAAGGACTTTGGCTTTGACCAGTTCCTGTCTATCAACGATTTCCAGGGAGCCGACACCCTGCGCGGCATGGTGACCGACCAGGCTACCTACGACAAGATTCTTGAGCTGCTCGACCAGAACGCCGATCCGCAGTTTATCTTCGACGTGACCATGCAGAACCACTCGGGCTACGATACGGGCCTGCTGCCGGTCGACAAGCAGATGCACCTGAACATCGACACGACCGACCTGGACGCCAAGACCGTCGAGGACGGCACGCTATCCGATGTCGACGAGTATGTCTCGTGCATCGAGCAGTCCGACCAGGCGCTGCGCTACTTCCTCAACGCCTTGAGCAAGCTCGACCGCAAGGTGGTCGTGGTGTTCTGGGGCGACCACCAGCCGTTCTTCCCGTCCAAGTTCAATGACAAGTGGTTTACCGGCGAGGACGACGCTACGCATCAGGAGCGTCTGTGGCAGACCGACTACATCATCTGGGCCAACTACGACGTTGCCGGCTGCGACCAGACGAGCGAGGTCGACGACCTGTCCACCAACTACCTGTCCACGCAGCTTATGCAGCTGATCGGCGCACCGCTGACCGACTACCAGAAAGCGCACATGACGCTGCGCGAGTCGCTGCCCGCCATCAACTCGGTCGGCTACGAGGACGCCAGCCTGCGCTGGGCGCTCTCCTCCAACGTCACCGGTGACGATGCCGCCGCCGCAGCCGCCACCAAGGCGCGCGAAGATTACGCCAAGATGCAGTACTACGAGATGTTCCGCGACGGCAAGAACGTGTACACCGAGCACTTCCAGACCGAGGCTAACGAGACCGACCCCAACCTGGCACCGGGTACGACCAAGATCAAGTAGCGAGCCTGTATCCCGGTTCGTCTGCCCGGACGGCGCGGAACGTAAGGTTCCCTGCTCGGACAGTCCTGCGCAAGACGAAGGCCACATTAAGTGGCCTTCTTTGCGTGCGGAACTCGCGATGAACCTTATATGCCTCCGCCTGGACAGACGCCCTGTTGTTGGAGCGCGGCTTGTCATGGGGGTATCCGCAACATATATAAGTTGAAGGCCACGTCTTGTGGCCTTTTTTGCATCCGGAAACCGTGTCCCAGAATTCACGTCCGGAGTGGGATGCAGTTTCCGCTTACGGCCCCGTTGGGAAACTGCATCCCACTCCGATTGCAAATTCCGGGTCGCATTTTCCACCAGAGCCCTCAACCGGAAACCGCATCCCATTCCAAAGGCAAATTCCGGGACACACTTTCCGAAACCCCATCCATCCGGAAAGCCCGTCCCACTCTGAATACATCCAGCGAACGCATGCGAGTGTGTCGTCCAGGACGGTCTCGTCATCGGGGTAATGGAAAATGTCACCCCAAACGCCTGCCACGGTTGCGCCTACAAGTGTCAAGAAAAAAGCCTCGAGAACTTCGAGGCTTTCACATTTGTATTGTTTTGCACGAAGGATCGCGGACGGCGAAGCTACTCGCCCAGCACGGCCTTCTTGGCGGCTGCGGCCATGTTGTCCAGGTCCTCCTTGGTAGGATGGTCCTTTGCGGCAACCCAGTTGTCGAGCAGCATCTTAAATCGGGCGTTGTCGGGATCTTGCTCGAGCATGGCCTCGTAGCGCTGCTTGACCGCAGGGCCCATCTTGCCCTGACACATCGCCCAGCCCGCAAGCTCGGCATCTCCAGCCAAATTGGAGGTCACGCGGTCGATAATCTGCTGGTAATAGCTCTGATCGGCCCCAAAGCCGCAGGTGCCAAACAGGAAGACGCGCTTGCCGTGCAAAGCGGAGAGCAACGCCGCGACCGAAGGCGTGCACGCGCCCTTGTCGCACCAAAAACCGACGAGCACCGTGTCGGCCGCGCAGGCGCCCTGCGCCTCGAGCGCAACCTGATCTGCATCCGCATCGTCGCTCAACGCCGCGGCATGGACAAACTCAACACCCGCAGCCTGCAGAGTGCGCTTGATCGCACCCGAAACCATCCTGGTATTACCGCTCTTGCTGTTAACCACCAAAGAGCACGTCATAGTCACGTTGCCTCGTATCCCCCAAAACTAAAGCCACTAATGCAATTTATTAGATGACTATCTTAGTACTAACGTGACAGATGTAAACCACCGTCTGTCGATTGATTAATTTGCCCCACGGGCTTGCTTACTGGGCAAACTGGCTGCGGTAGAGTTCGGCGTAGAAGCCGCCTACCGCTAGCAGCTCGTCGTGCGTGCCGCGCTCGATAATCTGGCCGTCGCGCATGACCAGAATGCAGTCGGCGTTGCGAATCGTGCTCAGGCGATGCGCCACGACAAAGCTCGTACGGCCGGCCATGAGCTCGTCGAATGCCGCCTGCACCTGCAGCTCGGTACGCGTATCGATGCTCGACGTTGCCTCGTCCAGCAGCAGAATCGCCGGATCGGTGAGCATAACGCGCGCAATGCACAGCAGCTGTTTTTGACCCTGGCTAAACGTGCCGCCGTCCTCGCCGATGACCGTATCGTAGCCGCCTGGCAGCTGCACGATAAACTTGTGCGCATGCGCGCGCTTGGCAGCTTCGATAACCTGCTCGCGCGTGGCGTCGGGACAGCCGTAGGCGATGTTTTCCGCCACCGTGCCCTCGAACAGCCACGTATCCTGCAACACCATGCCAAAGGCATGGCGCAGGCTTGCGCGCGTGTAGTCACGCGAAGACCTGCCATCAACCGTGATGTGGCCGGCATCGATATCGTAAAAGCGCAGCAGCAGGTTGATGAGCGTCGTCTTTCCGCAGCCCGTGGGGCCAACAAGGGCAAAGCGCATGCCGGGCTTGGCCTCGATGCAGATGTCCTGCAGCAGCTTGCGGTCGGACACGTAGCTAAAGTCCACATGCTCAAAGGCGACCTCGCCCTGCGGGGCAGCAAGTTCCACGGCATCCGCCGCATCGGGCTCCTGCTCGCGGGCATCGAGCAGCGCAAACATGCGGCGCGCCGAGGCATACGCCGTCTGGATCTGCGTAATGACGTTGGTGACCTCGTTGAACGGCTTGGTGTACTGGTTGGCATAGGACAGGAAGATCTGCACGCCGCCCACCGTAAGCGCCGCGGGCACGCCCGTGATCACGCCCACGCAGCCGATCACAGCGACCACGGCATAGATGATGTTATTGATAAAGCGCGTGCCGGGGTTGGAGAGCGAACCCATAAACTGTGCGCGCTCGCCCGCGGTGTAAAGCTCGGCATTGAGGGCATCGAAGCGCTGCTGGGCGTTGGGACCGTAGGCAAAGGCGTCGACAAGCTTTTGCTCGCCTACGTACTCCTCGATATGACCACCGAGCTGCCCTTGAATACGCTGCTGTGCCGTAAAGCTTTTGTTGGAGAGCTTGGCAATAGCACCGGCTGCAAAAATGGAAAGCGGCGTGACGAGCACCACCACGAGCGTCATGGTCAGGTTGATGGAAAGCATAAACGCGAGCGTGCCCACGATGGTAATAACACCGGTAAAGAGTTGCGTGAAGCCCTGCAGCAGGCCGTCACCCACCTGGTCGACATCGTTGACCACGCGGCTCATGAGGTCGCCGTGAGCATGGCTGTCGATAAAGCTGAGCGGCATGCGGCTGAGCTTGTCGCTCGCCTCCACGCGCATGTCGCGCACCGTTTCGTAGGACAGGCGGTTGACGCAGTAGCCCTGCAGCCACTGGAAGGCCGCGGCTCCCACCACGACGAGCGCGAGTTTGGTGACAAGCGGCAGCAGCGCGTCGAAGTCCACCTGCCCGACGGCAACGATCAGGTCGATGCCCTCGCCGATGAGAATGGGCGTGTAGAGCTGCAGAATCACGGAGATGGCGGCACTCACAAACGACGCAACAAACGAAATGCGATGCGGACGAACGTAGCCCATCAGACGGCGAGTCACCGCACCCACGGGATAGCGCTCGGGGTCGCCGGGCTGGCGCGGACCGTCGCCCAGGTCGTTGAGGTTATCGTTACCGGACACGTTGGCCGTCATCGTGGCGACCGAACCGGAGGAAGTGTACGGATTCATTTAGCAGCCCTCCTTTGCGCAAATGGATGCCGGGGCAGTCGGGGCGGACGCGGGGCTTAGGGTGGACGCGGGCGCCGGAGTGGGCGCGGGCGCTGTGCTCCCCCGCTGGCCCTCAAGCTCCTCGCGGCGCAGCTGCGACTGGCAAATCTCGCGATAGAGCCGACAGGTCGCATAGAGCTCGTCATGTGTGCCCAGGCCGGCAACCGAGCCGTGGTCGAGCACGCAGATCACGTCGGCATCGCGCACGGTCGAGACGCGCTGGCTCACAATCACCGTGGTCAGCGGCAGCCCGCCCTTGGCGGCACCGCGCATGCTGCGCTCGCGAATGGCATGGCGAAGCGCCGCGTCGGTCTTAAAGTCGAGCGCCGACGCGGAGTCATCCATGATCAATATCTGAGGCGAACCAACCAAGGCACGCGCAATAGTCAGGCGCTGACGCTGGCCACCGCTAAAGTTCTTGCCGCCCGCCTCGACCGGGGCGTCTAAGCCCTGCGGCTTGTTGCGCACGAACTCGCTGGCCTGCGCCATGTCGAGTGCCACCCAGAGCTCCTCGTCGGTCGCAGCTTCATCGCGCCAGGTCAGGTTGCTGCGGATGGAGCCGCTCACCAGCGATGCGCGCTGCGGAACGGTCGCGACCACACGGCGCAGCTGGTCGAGCGGCCAGGTGCGCACGTCGACGCCCATCACGCTCACGCTGCCGGTGCTCGCATCGTACAGGCGCGGGATGAGCGAGACGAGCGTGGACTTGCCGCTACCCGTACCGCCGATAATGCCGAGCGTCTTGCCCAGCGGGAGTTCCAGCGTCACATCGTTGACAGCATTGGCCGCGCCAGCGCCAAACGAGAAGCTCGCATGGCTCAAGCTCAGCGCGGGAACTGAAGCGACATTGCCCGGCTTGGGCAGCGCGACCGGCTGGTTGCCCTCGTCAGCGATGCCCGGCACGCAATTGAGCACCTCGTTGATACGCGACGCGCTGGCGCTCGCCTTGGTAAAGACCACGACCAGGTTGGCGACGTACACGATGGAGGTCAGGGTCTGCGTCATGTAGTTCACAAACGCCATGACCTGGCCCTGCGTAAGCTCGCCCACGCTGACCTGGATGCCGCCCACCCACAGGATGGCGCACACGCCCAGGTTCATCACCAAAAACGTGACGGGGTTGAGAATCGACGAGAGCTTGCCCACCGCGATGGCAGTATTTGCCTGGTCGTCGGCGGCCTGCGCAAAGCGCTCGCGCTCGTGATCTTCGCGCACGAAGGCGCGAACCACGCGGGCGCCCGAAAGGCCCTCGCGGCAGATAAGCGCGATGCGGTCGAGCTTTGCCTGCAGCTGCTTGTAGTACGGAATGCAGCGCGCCATGACAACCCAGAACACCAGGCCAATGGCGGGCGTGCAGATCAAAAAGATGATGCCGAGCTTAAGGTCGATGGCAAGGGCCGCGCACATGGAGCCCACCGCTAGAAAGGGCCAGCGGATGAGCATGCGCACGCCCAGCGCCACAGCGAGCTGGACCTGGTTAACGTCGTTGGTAATGCGCGTGATGAGCGACGGCGTGCCAAAGCGGTCGAGCTCGGCATAGCTCAGCTTGTTGATGTGCTGGTAGAGTGCGCCGCGAATGTCAGTACCCATGCCCTGCGAGGTGAGCGCCGCCATCTTCTGGCAAACAAGCGTAAACGAGATGCCGATTACAGCCATGGCGGCGAGCACCATGCCGTAGCGGACGACGGCACTCACGTCGTGCGCACCGATACCTTTATCGATCATCTGGGCAATCACCAGCGGCGTCAGCAGGTCAAAGATCACTTCAATCAACTTGCACGCAGGGCCAATCACCATATACCGGCGAAACTTACCACCAAAACGCCTGAGCAGCTCAATCATAAAAAGGCGCTCCCTATCATCATCTCAATTCAATCTGATTCATGATAGTACGGAGAACCCTGGAGATGCGTAAGCAACTCGTTACAGATGTAAGGGCAACGGTCACTAGCGCCCAAGGCACGTAGCAGCCGATGTTTTGGCAACGCCAGCGAGCGGCATAACGCCGGGGATTCAATTATCAGATAAATGTGACCCTTCAGGCGGTTTTGGTCGGCTACCCGCGGGTGCCGGCAGGGCGCTTGGTAGTCGAGCGATCCCGCAGGCGAAGCCGAGGACCAGCGAGACACCAAGCGCCCTGCCGGCACTCGCGGGTAGCCGCGGCACCAAAAAACGCCTGCGCACTCGATGGATTCGGATGCCCGACAGAGGCTCCTTATGGCTGCTTCCTTCCGGACCTGACCAGATTCGGAACATGTCGTCATCCGAACCCATCGAACGCGCTAGGCGCTCGATATATCTTACCCGCTCCCGCCCGATGGGGCAAGGTAGCTAATTTGGGACGGGGCTTTTTGACTACTTGGGCAATCAGATCGACAGGTAGTCAAATAAGCCCCGTCCCAAAAAGACTGGTCTGCTGCCGTGCCACAAAAGGGGCCTATCTACTACGTTTAGGCCGCAGGGGTCAACCATAGCCGGCTTTTTCGAAAATCGGCAAGCTTTCTACCTGCGGTTTTAATTTCACAAAATCCGGGATGGTCAAGGGCGCTCGGCTAAACGTAGTAGATGGCCGCATTTCATGGCGGACGGTCCGACCCAAGGCCCAAGGCGACCAGCCTCGGATAGCCATTCTCGAAGTTGCGGTGGAATAGTTCCTGTTTTTGCCGCCTGAGCCGCCAAACAGGAACTATTCCACCGCAACTTATAGGGAGTTGGGTTTTAGAGGCGGGCGAGGTCGTAGGCTTGGGCGGCTGCTTCACCGGCGCAGATGAGGTTGGTTGTGGCTTCCTGGGGGTCGAGCGCTTGGTCAAGAGGCATGGGCCTGCGGCAGACCGGCAGGACCAAGTCGATGCCCTGACCATACACCGCATCCAAATTATCCGCACGACCGCCCACGACGGCGACTACCGGCTTGCCATAGCGATTGGCACGGCGGGCCACGCCCACCGGCGCCTTGCCGGCAGCGGATTGCTCGTCCATGTTGCCCTCGCCTGTAATGACCAGGTCGACATCGCGCACGCGCTCGTCAAACCCAATCAGATCGAGCACCGTCTCCACGCCCGAACGCAACTCAGCACCGAGCGCCAGCAGCGCGGCGCCCAAGCCACCTGCCGCGCCCGCGCCAGGCACGCCGAGCACCGAGCCAAATGTCCGCACGCCCTCGGGCACGCGCAACAACCCCTGAGCCCGCACCCCGGTAATCGCCGCATCGAGCAGGCGGCCGTAGCCGACCATCCAACTGTCGTACCTGCCCAGCGCTTCGACATCGTCTGTCGGCAGGCCCTTTTGCCCGCCAAACACTGCAAGTGCCCCACGACGCCCCACGAGCGGGTTCTCGACATCAGAGAGCACGACGATACGCGCGCTATTCAGCGCCCGAAGCGCCGGTGCCAAATCGATACTCGCCACCTGCTCAAGCCCCGCGAGACCAGGGGCGACATCGCAGCCCTGATCATCGACCACACGCGCGCCCAGCGCCTGCAGCATGCCGGCGCCACCGTCGTTGGTGGCACTGCCGCCCAGACCAATATAGATAGTCTTTGCCCCAGCACGAACCGCTCGAAGCATGAGCTCGCCCACGCCATAGGTCGTAGCGGCCAACGCCGCCGGCTCTGTGCAAGGCGAATACCCAATACCCGCCGCCTCGGCCATCTCGATTACAGCCGACTCGTACTCGCCGTCCACCAGCATCCGGGCAGACACACAGTCGCCCAGAGGGCCTGCGACTTCACATGCCACGACCTCACCGCCGCACGCGGCAACGGCATCGAGCGTTCCCTCGCCGCCATCCGCCAGCGGCAGCGCGCTTACCTGGGCATCGGGCCACACGCGGCGCACACCTTCGGCAACGGCCTCCTCCGCCTGCGCGCTCGAAACGCTGCCCTTAAAGGAGTCGATCGCCAGCTGCACACGGCGGGGCCGGCGGCACGCGGCACCAAAATCGACCGCCCCAACGGCAGTATCTTCGACACCCGCAAGCGCCTCGGCGTGGGCGGTATGCGCCTCAAGATCGGCCCCACAACCGCAGCCAGCACCATCGGTGCCACGCAGCCCACTAAAATAACCGCTCAGCACCGCGCGGCACTCGTCTGCCAGCACGCCGGCGGTCACATTAAACCGATGATTCAGGCGCGAATCGGCATTGAGGTCGTATAGCGACCCCAGAGCGCCCGCTTTAGCATCGGCCGCGCCGTACACGCAGCGCCCCACGCGCGCGTTAACCATAAGCCCCGCGCACATGCAGCAGGGCTCGAGCGTCACGTAGACCGTACAATCGGAAAGACGCCAGCGTCCAAGCGACTGAGCGGCGGCGCACAGGGCCGAAAACTCGGCATGCGCCGAAGGATCCTGGTCGAGCTCGCGGCGATTATGCGCCCGCGCGACAATCTCGCCGTCGCGCACCACTACGGCTCCGATGGGCACCTCGCCCACCGCAGCGGCGGCGCGCGCCTCGGCCAGCGCCTCACGCATGAACTTCTCATCGATTTCGGTGATCGTCATCGTTCGCCTTCCCTGTTGCAAATCCAAAACGATGCTATCATTACGACTCACGGAGAGATGGCAGAGCGGTTGAATGCGGCGGTCTTGAAAACCGTTGAGCGCGAGAGCGTTCCGGGGGTTCGAATCCCCCTCTCTCCGCCACTCCTAGTGATGCACCGGTGTCATGGTCCGCTCAAACAGTGCATCGACCACATCGGCTATCTCAGGTCGACGCTCAAGATCGTGGCCCGATTCCCACCATATCGTGAAAAGTCGAATAATACCGCCGGCGACAAACTCAGACGTCGTCTCGAGTGACACGGGGGCCAGGGCATCCTCGGCAAGCACGTTCATCACACGCTCGCGGATGGAGCGGGCAATGCGGTCGCAAATAACGTTGGTCAACATGCCCGACATGCTGCTTGCCAAAATGTTATCCATGAGCCGCTCGTGCGCCAGAATCAAATCCATGGCATCGTCCAAAATCGCGTGCCGAAGCGCGCGCACGTCCTCGGCAGATACCGCGCCGGCCTCATCGGGCTGTTTTTGCGGCAAGCCCGACATGAGCTCATCGATATAAAAGGCAAAGTAATCGTTCTTGTCGCGAAAGTGCTTGTAGAACGTCGTGCGGCGAATCATGGCGCGGTCGCACAGCATGGCAACCGTCAGGTCCTCAAAACGATGCTCCTCGAGAAGCTCGGTAAAGGCATCGAACAGGGCGCGGTAGGTTTTCTTGATGCGAAGGTCCACTGGTATCGCCATCCTCAGGGCAAAGACAACACTCGTCAATCTGTCGCATATCTTACACCTGTACCTCGCGCGCTTTGCCCCGGTGCCAACCCCGCCGAAAACACAACGCTTACCGGAAAGTTCGGCACGACAAAACGTTGCGGGTATACTAGTAGCGTTATACCAACGGCAGCTGGCGCATGCCGCCGCGGCCATTCGAAACGGAGACATCATGCTTCCCGTCATCATCGGCATCGTTGTTGTCATTGTGATTGCCTGCGCCATCGCCGGCATCTACAACAACATGGTCACCAAGCGTAACCGCATCGATAACGCCTGGCAGAACATCGATACGCAGCTGCAGCGTCGCAACGACCTGATCCCCAACCTGGTCGAGACCGTCAAGGGCTACGCCAAGCACGAGCAGGAGACGCTCTCCGCCGTGATCAGCGCGCGTAACACCGCCGTCAAGGCCACCACGCCCGAAGCCAAGATGGAAGCCGACAACGTGCTGACCGGTGCGCTGCGTCAGCTCTTCGCCGTAGCCGAGGCCTATCCCGATCTTAAGGCAAACACCAACTTTACGCAGCTGCAGGCATCGCTCGAGGATACCGAGAACAAGATTAGCTATGCACGCCAGAGCTACAACGATTGCGTGCTCAGCTACAACAACGCCATTCAGACGTTCCCGGCTGTCATCTTTGCCGGCATCTTCCAGTTTAAGGAGCGCCAGGGCTTCGAGGCCGCCGAAGCAGCCCGCCAGGCCCCGACCGTCAAGTTCTAGTAGTTTGACAGCGCATCCTTAATCGGCCAAATGCATAAACCGCCCCGTCGAATGCATACTTCGACGGGGCGGTTTCCTTTTTCGCGAAGGTCCCCCTCTAAGCGTCGTGCATTTTTAGGAGTATTCAACATAACCAAGAGCTTCGGGCGCCACGATAAATGCCAAAGACCGCGAATATCCCTGCAAATCAAACGCTGCCAGCCCATAACCCCGCCCATCATTCGTAGAAAACATCGAGAACTCCCGATTTTTTGCCCGAGATCGGTATGCAGGGACCTTCGACTGCAGAATACTCGCAAAAATGCACGTCGCCACCGCCCCCACATGGCGCGAAGCAAATCAGAACCACCCTTAAAAAGGGTGGTTTGCTCTTAGGGTATAACCCACGGGCCCCGGGCTCGCGTCTAAAGGCGCGGGCCCGGACTTCGTCCAGGCCTAGTGCATCTTGACCCGTGGCGCGCCGGTCGAACCGGCAG
>JAXIXR010000022.1:0-30252 GCA_036304905.1 Collinsella sp.
GTCGCGCGAGGACGGAGGGCCGGAGTGGGGCGACAGGGCCGTGTGGGAGGACCTCCACCACAGGGACCCGTACCCGTTCTGGCTGGATTAATGGATGGAAACGGATGTTCTATCGGGACACACATTTTGTCCTATAAGCCTGAGGTGGCGACTAGTTGGTCGTACCGGAATCGTCGCCCGTGCCCGTGCCCGTGCCCGAGCCCGAACCAGAAAGTGCGACCGTCAGCGTAATCGTGCTGTCGGTGGACTGCTTGCCGGTGGGGGAGACGCCCGTAACGGTGGCATCCTCGTTACCGCTTACGGGATTGCCGTTCTGGTCACAGAAGCCAATGTTATAGAAACCGGCGTTGTTGAGCGCGGTAACGGCGGCGGAAATGCTCTTGCCGTACAGGTTGCCCGGGACGGTGGCCTTGCCGGACTTCTTGGCAATGACGACGGTAATCGTGGCGCCGGGCTTCTGCTTGCCGCTGGGGTTCCAGCTGATCACGGTGCCCTCGGTAACCGAGTCGTTCTCCTGGTAGCTCACGTCGACGCCAAAGCCTGCCATATCGAGGGCGTTGCGCGCCTGGGCCTCGGTCATGTCGGTCAGGTCGGGGACTGACGTGGTATCCGGGCCGCTCGAGACCTTGTACGAGATGGTCGTGCCCTTCGCGACTTCCTTACCGGCTTCGGTGCCCTGCTCAAAGACCTGGCCCTCATCAGCCTCGTTGGCCTCCTCGGAGGCGCTGCCCTTCAGGCCAACGCTTGCCAGCGCGGCTTCGGCCTGGTCCTTGGTCAGGCCGACAAGGTGGGGAACCTCAACCTTCTCGGAGGGCTTGGGGCCCTTGGAGATTACCAGGTTCACCTTGGTGCCCTTGGCCTTCTTGGTGTTGCCGTTGGGCGTCTGCTCGGCGACCTTGCCCTCGTCGACATCGTCGTTGTAGCTTTGGTCGATGGTGCCGAGCTCGAGGCCGGCTTCCTTGATCAGCTCGACGGCAGTCTGCTGATCCTTGCCCAGCACGTCGGGCACGGTGACCTGCTCGCCGCCAAAGAGCCCTGTGGCAAAGGCCACCACGATGCCGATGACGGCAACGGCTGCCACCACGGCGGCGATGATCTTGTTCTTGTTGGATTTGGGCTTTTCGACCTCGTAGGAGCCGGTGGAGCCCGAAACCGAGCTGCGGGCGGTATTCTGGCCGCTCACGCCCGAGACGGGACGCACCATGGCGCGCGTCTGATCGGAAAGTTCGCGAGTCTTGGTGGCGCCCAGTTCACCGGGGGCGCCGATGATGCGCGTGGGCTCCGAGATGTTGACGGTATGGCCCGACAGGTAGCTGTTGAGCACCTGACGCAGCTCGTCGGCGGTTTGGAAGCGGTTTGCCGGGTCCTTCTCCATGCACTTGAGGATGATGCGCTCAAGGTCGGCGTCGACACCGGAGTTGATCTGGCTCGGCGGAACAGGCAGCTCGTTGACCTGCTTGAGTGCGACCGAGATAGCGTCGTCACCGTCAAAGGGAACGCGGCCGGTGGCGCACTCGTACATCACGACGCCCAGCGAGTAGATATCCGAGGTGGGGCCGAGGTCCTGACCGCGGGTCTGCTCGGGGCTGACGTAGTGGGCGGTTCCCAGCACGTTGTTGTCTTGCGTGAGGTGGCTGTTCTTGGCGCGCGCGATGCCAAAGTCCATGACCTTGATGTTGCCGTCGGGCAGCACCATGATGTTCTGCGGCTTGATGTCGCGGTGGATGATCTCGTGCTTGTGGGCGACCGAGAGTGCAGAGCTAATCTGCGAGCCGATCTGGGCGACCTTCTTGGGGTCGAGGGCGCCGTGGCTCTTGATACCGCTCTTAAGGTCGGTGCCGCGCAGGTACTCCATGACGATGTAATAGGTGTCGCCGTCCTTGCCCCAATCGTAGACGCCCACGATATAGGGGGAGGAGAGACCGGCTGCTGCCTGGGCCTCCTGCTTAAAGCGTGCGGCGAAGGTTGCGTCGCCAGCATACTGCGGCAGCATGATCTTGACGGCTACCGTGCGGTTGAGGACCTGGTCCTGTGCACGGTAGACGGTCGCCATGCCGCCCGTTCCTACCTTATCCTTGAGGAGGTATCTTCCCCCGAGGACCCTCTGTTCCATTCCTGCTCCTAACATGACTATTCGCTCAACGATGTGTGTAGTACCAAATTTGAGGCCGCTGGGGCCGTGTGGCGCATTGCCGCTAGCGTTATCGGCCGCGGCACGCCCCATGCTTGCGCATCAATCACGGGCATCACGCTCCCTGGGCGGCAAGCGCCGCGGTCAGGACGATGCCGGCGATCTTTGCCGCCTCGACATCGTGCTTGTCGTAATCCTCCAAGGCTACCGAGATGGCGACCGTGGGTGAATCGTAAGGCGCAAAACCGACGAACATTGAGTTGACTTTGGTACCGACGGTCTCGGCAGAGCCGGTCTTGCCGGCAACCTTGACGCCCGGAATCTGGGCATCGGTGCCGGTGCCGGATTGAACGACGTCGAGCATGGCCTGTTTGACCTGTTCGGCCGTGGTGGCGCTGACGGCCTGGCCCAGTGAGCGGGACTGCGTGGTTTTGACCACGGTTCCGTCTGGGGCGAGCACCTGGGCAACGAAGAACGGGTCCATGACGACGCCGCTGTTGGCGATGGCCGCCGCGATAACGGCGTTCTGCATGACGGTGGTCTGCGGACCCGGCGTGTGGTCCATGCCGACGGGCTGGCCGGCGCCGGCCCAGGCGGTTTCCCACTCGGTCATGAGCGAGGGGTCGGCCATGATGGACGCCGTGGCGGTTAGGTCCTGACCGAGCTTTTGGCCATAGCCAAAGGCGTTGGCGAACTGTACGAGTGAGCTGGCGCCGACCTCGTTTGCCACCTGACCAAAGACGACGTTGGACGACACGGCAAAGGCCTGCTGCAGGCTAATCGTGCCGTAGCTCTCATTGGCGGAGTTGGTGACCGGTGCATTGCCGATATCCATGGAACCGGGCGCCTGATAAGTGCTCGAAAGGCTTGCGGTGCCGGTTTCGAGTGCCGCCGAAAGCGTGACGACCTTAAACGTGGAGCCCGGAGTATAGAGGGCGTCCATGGCGCGGTCGTACATAGAACCGTCCTCACCGCCGCCCGATTGCAGCACGGCGTCGATGTTGGTGTTGTCGTAGGTGGGCGAGCTGGCGCATGCGAGCACCGCGCCAGTGCGCGGGTCCATGACCACAACGGCGCCCTTAAAGCCCTTGAGAGCCTGTTCGGCGGCCGTCTGGATGCGGGAGTCGATGGTGAGTTTGGCGGTGTTGCCCGGCTGGTTTTGGCCCGCGAGCGACGCGATGGCGTTGTTCCAGCTGGAGTAATCCTTGGAACCGGTGAGCGTGTCGTTCATCACGCTCTCGATGCCGGCGGTACCGTACTGCTGGCTCACATAGCCAACCACATGGGCGGCCAGGTTGCCGTTAGGGTAGGAGCGTACGTAGGTGCCGTCCTCCTGTTGCAGCGATTCGGCCAGCGTCACGCCGTCGGACGTGATGATGGAGCCGCGCTGGATGTACTTGGAACGGGCGATGGTGTGATTGTTGGTTGGCATATCCTGGTAATCCTTGGCCTTGATGACCTGGACATAGGTGAGGTTGCCGATGAGGATGGCGAACAGGGCCGTAAAGGCAAACACCGCGCGGGTTAGGCGGTTAGCGAGCGCCACGCGGCCGAGCACGCCAGATTCGGGCGTATCGAGCAGGCGACGACGCATGCGCGAGCCGGTGGAGTGGCTGCCACGGCCGTAGGAAGACGAAGAAGCGAAGCGCGTGCCGGCATGCGCCGCGGCAGAAGCGACCTGGTCGTCAGTGATGGCGGCCATGGTACCGGTGCCGGTGAGCTCGGCCTCGCGACCGGTGGCCTCATCGCCGGCGCGCAGCAAAAGCGCGACAATGATAAAGCTCGCCAGCAGCGAGGAGCCGCCCTGGCTCATAAAGGGCAGGGTGACGCCGGTCAGCGGAATCAGGCGGGTAACGCCGCCAACGATCAAGAAGGCCTGGAAGCTAATGGCGGCCGTGAGGCCCGTGGCGCTAAATGCGGCAAGGTCGGACTTAGCGCGGGCGGCCGTGGTCAGGCCTCGCACGGCAAAGAGCATAAACAGGACGAGTACGGCGCCGCCGCCCAAAAGGCCCATTTCCTCGCCGATGGCCGAGAAAATGAAGTCGGACTCGACGACGGGGATGTTATTGGCCATGCCATTACCGATGCCAACGCCGATAAGACCGCCGTCAGCCAACGAGAAAAGGGATTGCACAATCTGGTAGCCCTGGCCCTGGGCATCCTTAAAGGGGTCGGCCCAGATCTGGAAACGTACCTGGACATGCGACAGGAACTTGTAGGCGCCCACGGCACCCACTGCCAAAAGCGCAAGGCCGATGACGACATACGAGAAACGTCCCGTGGCGACGTAGAGCATCAGCAAGAAGATGGTGTAGAACAGCACGGCGGAGCCCAAGTCGCGCTCGAAGACAACGACCAGAAGGCATACACCCCACACAGCGAACAGCGGTAGCAGCAGGCGCAGGCGCGGGACCTTGAGGCCCAAGATCTTGCGATTGGAGATGGAGAGTAGCTCGCGGTTCTCGGCTAGGTATCCGGCCAAGAACAATACGATAAAAATCTTGGCGAACTCGCCGGGCTGGATGGTGAAGCCGGCGATGCGAATCCACAACTTGGAGCCCGAGATGGTGGTGCCGATAAAGATGGGCAGCATCAGCAAGATGATGCCGATGATGCCAAAGGTGTACTTGTAGCGCATGACCACATCGAGATTCTTGATCATCGCGAGCGTGCCCACCATCAGTGCCACCGAGACAAACAGAATGACGAGCTGCGAGATGGCGAGGGCGGGTGCCAGACGCGTTACGAACGTGATGCCGATACCCGAAAGCACAAAGACGATGGGCAGGATGGCCGGATCGGCACCGGGCGCCAGGATACGCACGGCGATATGCGCCGCGGCGAAGGCGGCAAAGAGACCGATCGGCACGGCGAGCGTTTCAAACGAGATGGAAGCGCCTGCGGTGAGCACGTACATCGCATACAGCAGGATGACGGGGAACGCCGAGGCGATGAGCAAGAGCATTTCGGTGTTGCGGCGACTCATAAGCGGCACTCCCTTTCTAATTCTTATCGGAGGCTTCGGCCTCGGCGGACTGTTCGGCGGTTTTTTCGGAATTCGATTTGGAAGTCGATTCCTGGTCGGTGTTGTCGCGAATCGTTTGCGCGTCGATCACCTGGCGGGTCTGTTCCTCATCGATTTGATGACGGTACTTGGAGATAGTGTCCTGCGCGTCGTCGACACTCGTTTGCGGAATGCCTGCTTTCAGACGATTCTGCGTGTCTTCGGGTAGGTCGGATAGCTTGATGGCGGTCGTGCTCTCGAGCCAGTGCAGCTTAAGGCCGAGCGGCTTGCCGGGAATGCCCCGGTAGACCGCGACGGTGTCCTTGTAGGTGCCCAGGTAATACGAGCCGGTGACGCCCGCGTAGGCCCAGATGGCTGCCGCCAGCACAAAAGCGATGCCCAGGATGGCGGCAATGGTGACGTTGCGGCGGCGAACACGCTTCGCCTCGCGCATGACGCCGTCGTCGACCAGGTCCACAACGACTACCGTCACGTTGTCGTGGCCGCCGGCAGCGAGCGCGGCGTCCACCAGGTTGTCGACGCAAATCTGCGCCGTAGACGATTGCGTGGCGATGTTTTCGATTTCGCTATCGGGAATCATGCTCGAAAGGCCGTCCGAGCACAGGATCAGGCGGTCGCCCTCTTCGATGTGCAGGGTAAAGTGGTCGGCATACATGGCGGGGTCCGAACCCAGCGCACGCGTGATAACCGAGCGGTTGGGATGGACGCGCGCCTCATCGGCCGTAATTTCGCCAGCGTCCACGAGCTCCTCCACATAGGAGTGGTCGCGGGTCACGCGGATGAGCGTGCCCTCGTGGAGCAGATAGGCGCGAGAGTCGCCCACGTGGGCGATGGCGAGCGTGTCGTTTTCGATGTAGGCGCAGGTGGCTGTGCAGCCCATGCCGGGCTTGCCCAGGCCGTTCAGGGCCGCCTCGATTACGGCGGCGTTAGCGGCCTCGACGGCTGCGGCCAAGCGTGCTGCGTCGGCGGACTGCGGGGCCGTTTTGGCAATAGTCTCGACGGCGATAGAAGAGGCTACCTCGCCGGCGGCGTGACCGCCCATGCCGTCGCATACGCAAAAGAGCGGCGACTGCACCAGGTAGGAATCCTCATTGTGCGGGCGCACACAGCCAACGTCGGAGCGGGCGCCCCACATGAGTTGCGTGGTGGTGCCGGCATCATAGGTCGAGTCGGTCTCGATGCGCTCCTCGGTCAGGGGCTCAAAGCTCATGGTTGAGCCGGGGTCTTTGAGCTTGGCCTCAACGGCGGCAACGTCGATCTCGGCTGTGTCACCGGGAGAGACGGTGTCGGTCTCGGCGTTTGATTCGGAATTGTCGGTGTCCGGGGAGTCGGGCTCCTCGGACACGCGGGCGGTCGACTCGTCGTCTTGCGGGCTGACGTCTATAGGCTCGGGCGCCGGCGTAGACGCGGGCGCAACCTCGGATGCCGGGGCTATGGGAAACGCCGGCGCGGCGGGCTCGGGTGCCGCAAACACCGCAGTGCTCTCGTTGATTGCCGCGGCGACGGGCTCTGCAAAGTGAGCCGGCGCCGGGGTTGCTTCGGGCGCTGTGGGCTGTTCCGCAGCATGTGCGCCGATGGGCGCCGCTACGGCATCCTCTTCGTCCTCGTTATCGGCGAGATCCGAAATATCATGCGTTACATGCGAAAGAGGCAGGGAGAACACGGTGTCCTCGGGTTCCACGGGTGCGGAGCCCGCCGGAGCGGCGTGGGCCGGTGCGGCTGCGGCGGCAGCCGGTGCCTCGGTCATGGTTGCGGACTTGTTCTCCTCGTCGATCATCGACGGTTCACCTTCATGACCACGTCGCCAATCTGGACTTCGTCGCCCTCACGCAGCGTCGCGGGCTCCACGAGCTGGCGGCCGTTGACGAGCGTGCCGTTAAGCGAGTTGAGGTCCTCGATGATGAGCGCCGGGCCCTGCAGCGAAAAGCGCGCATGCGAGGCCGAGACAAACGGCTCGTTGATGCAGATGTCCGAAGACGGCGAGCGGCCGACGATGACGGGGCCGAGCATGTCTACGTGGATGCCGCGGATACCGCGCGGACCCTTGTCCACATCAATCGTCCAGATAGCCGAGTCGCGGCGCTGCCCGCGCACAAGTCCCACGCCGGTCTTCATGACGGCGAACAGGAAGATATAGAGCAGAGCGACCAAGACGATGCGGCCTGCAAAAAGGACGATATCGATGTTCATAAGCGACTATCCCCTAAATTCAAAGGTACTCAGGCCAAACGTCAGCAGATCGCCGTTGCGCAGCGGGCAGCGCGTAATGCGGCGGTTGTTGACGAGCGTGCCGTTGGTGGAATTGAGGTCCTCGATCGACCAATCCGAGCCCGTAAAGGTGAGCTGGGCGTGGCGGCGCGACACGTTGGGGTCGCGCAGGGCAATGTCGGAAACTGAGCGCTCGCGACCGATGGTCACCTGTGCGGAGGTGATGCTATGGCTCTCGCCGCTCACGACGTCGACGAGCTGGGCGAGTGGGCGCTGCGGGGCGCGAGTGCTCGCCATGTTGGAGGCGATGCCGGCTGCGGCGCCTAGGCCCACGGCGGCACCGGTCGCGGCGGCTCCGCCCATGCCGGCAAGCGCGTCGCGCGAGACGGTCTGCGGCACCGGGATGGGTGCGGCGGCGGGGTCGGGGACGCTAGGCGCGAAGGGATCTGCCACGGCAAGCGGGTCGGGAGCGGCGGCGCGAGGCGTCGGCTGCTGCTGGGGCATGGCGGCGGGGCGCTGCTGCTGCGGGGCAGCAAACTGCTGCTGGCCGGCGCGCGGGGCGCTGGCGGCACGGCTTGCGGCCGAGTTGTTCTGTCCCAGGCCGTTTTGGTAGGCGCGCTCTTCCTCGTACAGGCGGCCGAGCGTGGGCGCATCGACGTTCTCGGCAAAGACCGAGAACTTGCCGGCGCGCAGCTGCGGATCGATCATAAAGCGCACGAGGGGCTCGCCGACAAAGACATAGCGGCGCTTTTCGGCCTGCGCCTTCACGAACTCGCGGACCTCGCGCGAAAGCTCGGGGTAGAACGGGGCGAGCATGGGATCGTCGTCGGCGGCGATCAGGATGGTATAGAGTGCCGGCGCCGTGTTGACGCCATTGATCACCAGAGTCTGATCCTCCATGTCGCGAGCGGCCTGCTTGGCAAGCTTCTTAAAGGAGAACGGGGCACGGGTGGCACCGAAGATGCCGGCCACGTGGTCCTCGAAGATGTTCAGGAAGTTCACGAAAGATCACTCTCCGTATAGGTTCTTTGGTATCCGAGCAAATATAGGCATATCCCAACGATTATAGAGGATAGGGTTCCCGCAACCGCCGCCTTGGCGACGACCGCGGCTGCAAGGCTGGCAATTTCCATATGGTGTGCAAGACAGGACGCCGCTGCGCAGCCGATGCCGGTGACAGCGATGGCGGCGATTGCGGCAAGGTTTGAGCCCTGGTCGGCACGCTTGGCATGGGCATTGAGCAGCGCGGATGATGCTGCGGCAGTTGCCGCGACCAGCACAAAGGCAGTCCAAAGGAGCGGATCTCCCAGCGCTGCGGCAACGTTACTGAGCCCCAGCACGCCTCCGGCTGAAAGTGTGACCGTGGCCAGACGGGCAAAAAGCGCGCCCATGCCCGTTGCCGCGGCGGCGCTTGCCGGGCCGAGCCAAAATGACGCGACGCCGGCGGCGACCCCAGCTGCCAGGAAGGTATTGCCGGTCAGACAGCCAAGCGCGAGCGCACAGGTGAGCGCGGCGCTCGCGGCAGCCTCGGTACGACCCCAGGCGATCCACCAACCGGACATGGCAGCGGCAAAGATCACCGCGACCGGCAACATCGACAGGATGCCCTGCGCCTGCATGGTGGCGTTGGCCATGAGCACCAAAAAGCCCACAGCCGAGATGGCCGAGCCGATCTGGGGGGCCAGGCCAGCCGCCGCTCCGATCGCGATAGCCGCAATGACCAGGCCGGGAAGCGCCGCGACCCCGGCCGTTTGCATCAGCAAAAAGCTAAAGGTGCCACACGTTAGCGCCGAGATAGCGTGCATGGTGTAGTCGCGCGCATGGCTCCAGCGCGTGCCCGCCCAGCCGAGTGCGGGGTCGACCTCGATGGCGTCGCCTTCGTAGTGCGACGGCTCGATATCGTCGAGCTCATGCTCGTCATCCGAAAGCTCGCCAACCATTTGCTCCAGGCTGCGACGGCCCTCGCGTACGCTGCCCAGACCGGCAAGGAGCTGGTCACAAAATGCCTCGATGCTGTTGGGGCGGTCTTGCGGCATGGGGGAGAGCGCGCTCATGAGCGCGGCCTCGGCTCCCGGGGGAAAGTGTGGTATCAGCTCGCTGGGATAGGTGGCGCCGCCGATGATGCGGTCGAGCGAGTCGGCGGGCGTGGCCGCCATAAAGGGAGCGCTGCCGCACAGGCCCTCGTAGATCACACAGGCGAGGGCGAAGACATCGGCGCGCTCGTCGACCGTGCCGGTCTCGATATCGAGCTGCTCGGGCGGCATGTAGCCGATGGTGCCGCCGCGTGAGCCGCCAAAGCCACCGGCAGACGACAGTCGCGCCATGCCAAAGTCGGTGAGCTTTACATTGCCCGAGTGGTCGATGAGCACGTTGGCGGGCTTAATGTCCAGGTGGAGTACGCCATTACTATGGGCGAAGGTGAGCGCCTGGCCCAGGGCATCGGCAATGGCCGCGGCCTCGTCAAAGGTAAGTGAGTGGCCGTCCACGCGGTGCAAAAACTCGGCAAGCGACATGCCATCGACATACTCCATGACTAGGTAGGCATAGGCTGTGTCGTGCGTAAAGTCGATGACCTGCACGATGTTGGGATGTTGAAGCATGGCGGCAGTGTGCGCCTCGCGCAGGACATCCATGATGTCGCTGGCGGGCATGCCGGCACCGTTGATAAGGGGGATGCGTTTAATGGCGACGCGGCGGCGCAGGTGCGTGTCGCGGCAGATCTCGATGGAGCCAAAACCGCCGGTCGCAAGTGTCTCGAGCGGCTGGTACCGCTTGAGCAGCTCGCGAGAGCTGGTGCCCTCCAAGGGAACGTCCGGCGAGAACCGGGCGGTATGTTGCGAGAAAAGCGGCATGGCCAACCCTCGTGCGTTTAAAGTTCGTTTGCGAGCGGCGGGCGCGGGGCCGAGCCATTC
This sequence comes from Collinsella sp., assembly GCA_036304905.1. Taxonomy (GTDB): domain Bacteria; phylum Actinomycetota; class Coriobacteriia; order Coriobacteriales; family Coriobacteriaceae; genus Collinsella. The sequence continues at coordinate 10,277 of JAXIXR010000022.1, forward strand.
GCGGTGGCATAGATGCTGCTAGTGTAGCACGCTCGGGTGGGCGACATTCAATTTAAGCTCCGTCTGGGGTCTGGACCCTGCGTCCGGCCTAGCGCTTCTTCTTGTTCTTCTTCTGCTTGCGCTGTTTGCCCTTGTTGTCCTGGGGCTTGTCGGCCTTGTCGCCCTGCTTGGCCTCGGCGGCGGCCTTCTCGGCCTTCATTTTCTTCTTCTTGGTCTCGATGCGGAGTTTTTTGTTGATACGGGCCTTGAGGAAGGAGCCAAACTGCTCGGCATCGCCACGGACGAAGGTGTCCTTGGGGATCGTCACGCCCTGGTCGGCGAACATGGCCACAAAGATGCGCTCGCCGTCGAGCACGTGGTCGAGCTTTTCAAACGGGAAGAACTGCGACTTGCCGCTCTTGCCCCAAACCATCAGGCCGTCCTCGTTGGCGGCGACGCGGCGATAGCGGCCGCCCATGGACTCGTCGGCCTCGACGGCGTCGATAAAGTCGCGGGCGAGCGTGTGGTGCAGGTTCTTGCTCCACCAGGCCAAAAAGGCGCCGAATACGATCAGCACGACGCCAAACTTGATCCAGTTGCCGCCGGCCACCAACATGCCGATGCCGATGAGCGCGGCAATCGCGGCGGCGACATACAGCGAGCCGCGACGCCTGGGCGAGGCGACCAGGCGGGCGAAGTCGGTGACCAGGTCGTTTTCATACTGGTACTCGTTGAGGTACAGGATGCCGTCGTCGGCTGCGGCCTGCTCCTCGAGCGCGACCTCGACCTGGTCGGCTGCTTCGGAGGGGACGAGGTTGCTCTCTGCGTCTGCCATGCTCTTTGGACTCCTATCGCGGCGGGCTCGCCGTACGGGTATTATGGAATGCAGTATGCCGTGCGACCGCATGGCCGCCGCGGCAACAAGACTCAGTATACCCGGGGGAGCACCCATGGAATCGTTGTACCGAAAGTATCGCCCGCTCACCTTCGACTCCGTGGTGGGCCAGCAGCATATCGTCTCGACGCTCGAGCACGCCATCACCGAGGGGCGCCTGTCCCACGCCTACCTGTTCTGCGGACCGCGCGGCACGGGCAAGACCACCATGGCGCGCATTCTGGCCAAGGCGCTGCTGTGCCGCAATGCCGAGGCGGCGCGCGCCGAGGGTGCAAGCGGCTGCATGCCCGACGGTACTTGCGAGGAGTGCGAGCTCATCGCCGAGGGCAACCACCCGGATGTCTACGAGCTCGATGCCGCAAGCCGTACCGGCGTGGACAACGTGCGCGAGGAGATCATCAACTCCGTCAACTTTGCCCCAGTGCGCGGCAAGTACAAGATTTATATCATCGACGAGGTCCACATGCTCACGACGGCGGCGTTCAACGCGCTGCTCAAGACGCTTGAGGAGCCGCCGGCACACGTGATCTTTGTGCTGTGCACCACCGACCCGCAAAAGATTCTGGAGACCATCCTCTCGCGCTGCCAGCGTTTCGATTTCCATCGCATCGGCAACGAGGATATCGAGTATCGCCTGGCATACGTGTGCGAGCAGGAGGGCTTCGATTACGACGACGAGGCGCTGGCTATCGTGGCGCGCCATGCCAAGGGCGGCATGCGCGACGCGCTGTCCACGCTGGAGCAGCTGAGCGTCTTTGGCAACGGTTCTGTGCATGCGGACGACGCCCGCTCGCTTTTGGGCGAGGTTTCGGACCAGATCCTGGGCGAGTTTTCCCGCGCCATTGCCGATCGCGATGTTGCCGAGCTCTATGGACTGATTCGTGTGCAGGTCGAGGAGGGCAATGACCTGCTTGAGCTGACGCGCGACCTGGTGGCGCATGTGCGTGACGTGTACGTTGCCTGCGTTGCCGGTGCCCGTGCCGAGCTGTTTGAGGGCGGCTCGGAGCAGGCCGAGGCGCTTGCTGCCGAGGCCGCTGCCTTTGGCGAGCATCCTGCCGACCGCCTGGCCCGCGTGCTGACGGTGCTCGACGATGCCGCACTGGAGATGAGGGGCGCGAGCGACGTGCGCCTGGTGCTCGAGATTGCCTGCACGCGTCTGGCGCGTCCCGAGGCTGATTTAACGATTGAGGCATTGGCCGAGCGCGTGGCGCGTCTGGAGGCCATGGTTGCCAACGGCGCCGTGCCGGCGAGCGTGGCTGCTGCTCAGGCCGCCGCGCCTGCAGCATCCGTACCCGCTGCTGCCCAGCAGCCGACGCTCATTTCGGGCGCTCGTGCTGCTGCTCCGGCGGCATCCGCTGCCCCTGCTGCTACGTCCGCGCGCCAGGGTGGCATGCCTTGGGACCGCGGCGCTGCTGTTCCGACTGCCCAGCCTGCGCCCCGTTCTGCGTCCGTGTCAGCCTCCAAGCCTGCAGCGCCTGCGCCTCAGCCCGTTGCGGCCCCCGCGCCTGCCATCGCTCCGGCACCTAAGCCCCAGTCCAACAATGCCGCCCAGGTTGCCGTCGCCGGTGCTGCCGAGACGCCCGCGGTCGAGGATGCCGGAGAGCTGCAGCGCAAATGGGCCGAGGTTGTCGAGCGTGTCAAGGCACGTCAGGCTTCCTACGCAGGGCTTTTGCTCAACGCTCGCGCCACGGCCGACGACGGCTCCAAGCTCACGGTCTCGTTCCCCGCGGGTTCGACTTTTGCCATTAAGATGCTCGGTCGCGCCGATACGCAGTCGGTGGTCCTGCCGACGGTCTGCGCGGTCTTCGGTCGTCGTACCGTCGACTATGTCCTGGATGGAGGTGGCACGCCGGCTCCTCAACATGAGGAGCATTCTCCATCTGCACGGGCTGCGGCATCTGCGGACCCGCAACCCGTGTCCTCGGCGGCCCCTGTATCCTCGAGCGCCAGCGCGTCGCAGCAGCAAACGGCACCGGTAGCGGCATCGACCCCGTCGGCGCCTAAGCCCGCGGCGCCCAAACCGGCTGCTCCGACACCCGCGCCCAAGCCCGTCTCGCCCGCGCCCAAGTCGTCTGACCTGGGCAAAGCCCCCTGGCTACGCTCCGACAACCCCGCCGGTGCTCCTGCCACGGGTAAGCTCCCGACCGAGCCCGCACCCCGTGCGCCCGAGCGCGCGTCCGCTCCCAAGACTCAGCCTGCCGCGCCGTGGGAATCCGAGCAGGTACCCTACGACGACGCCATGGTCGGCGGCTTTGCTGCCGATGCTGGCGGGGACGATCTTCCTCCGTTCGACGTGCCGGGTGCGACGCCCGCGCCCAAGTCCGCTGTAGCTGCCCCCAAAGAGGAGGACGCTTCTGCAGCTCCCTGGGAGTCCAACCCCGGCGCCGGCAGCCCCTTCGGCCACCAGGGCGCAGCCCCGAGCATCCCGCAGACCGAGGACGAGGCCAAAGACCTCATCCGCAGCGTCTTCGGTCAGGCCACCATCTTCAAGCCGGTGGAGTAGCTGTACGGGCGGGTATACTGCTCAAGAAGAGATCTCTTTGCCCGGGCGCATCTGTATTTCGGACATGTGTAGTGTGGTGCCGTGTACATCGCATTCGAGCAGACAAGTGCGTGACGGTCGGCCTAGGATGCTGAGGTCGATACGATACGTCGCATGGCTGTCCGTGTATTCGACTTGCTCGGCGTTGACGGTTGCTCCGATTGTCAATAAAGAGCCCGGTTCGGCATCGACAATCTTGAAGTCCTTTATCTTGACCTTGAACTCTTGGTAGAGGGACGGGCTGTTGTAGTAAATGGTTCGAGTTCCGTCGGTGCACTCATCGGCCGCTTCCCATTTGACGATGGGCTGGTCCGAGCTGGCTATCAGCAGTTCTGCTCCAAAGGCTATAGCATGGGTGATGATAACCAGTAATGCCCAGCCGACAAAGAGATAGAGAACCACATATGCAACGGGGTGTTTTGAGCGGATGTTTTGGAGCACGTCGGGGGCATTCATGGGGCACCTCCAAATTGCTATCCATGGCAATCAAATTATACCCTACCGCCATGTGCGCCGCCTCGAGTAGTGGCTCGGCATTTAGCCATTTAGTGGGACGCATAAAATGTCGGATTCCGGCTCTACAGGATTTAGCTTTCAATATTATGCAGATGCAAATTATTCAACTTTGCATAATTTTTGGGTGCGGCTTGCACTCCAGGACATGTATATCGACTGAGGTAGCGTGTCCGCCCCGTTCGCTGGCCTCGCGCCGTGGTACGATTTTTAAGTTTGAAAGTCCCGCCGTGCTCCGGCTGCCCTTGCAGCTCGGCGTGCGGCCGCACGTAAAGGAGCCATCATGGCCGGTATGAACATGCAGCAGATGATGAAGCAGGCTCGCAAGATGCAGGAGCAGCTTGCCGCCGCGCAGGAGAACCTCAAGTCCCAGACCGTCGACGCCTCTGCCGGCGGCGGCATGGTCAAGGTGACCGTTAACGGCGAGATGGAGCTCGTCAGCCTCACCATCGATCCCGATGCGCTTGATCCCGAGGACGTCGATATGCTGCAGGACATGATCATGGCTGCCGTCAACGAGGCCGTCCGCGGCGTCAACGAGCTCGCCAACAAGCAGATGGGCGCCATCACCGGCGGCCTCAACATCCCGGGCATGCCGTTCTAAGACACGCATATATATGAGTGCGAATCACAGTCTGCAAAAACTGCTCGATGAGCTGGGCCGTCTGCCGGGCATTGGTCCCAAGTCGGCCCAGCGCATCGCCTATTACCTGCTCGAGGCCGATGCCGAGGAGGCCCGCCGCCTGGCCGAGGCCATCCTGGAGGTCAAGCAGGAGGTCCACTTTTGCAGTCGTTGCTTTAACTACGCCACGGCCGATGAGTGCTCCATCTGCCAGGACCCGATGCGCGACACCACTCGCATTTGCGTTGTGGGCGAGCCGCGCGACGTCCAGGCGATCGAGCGCACGGGCAGCTACCACGGCCTCTACCACGTATTGGGCGGTGTGATCAGCCCCATGGACAAGATTGGTCCCGAGCAGTTGCACATCCGCGAGCTGCTGGCACGCTTGGGCCACGAGGACATCCACGAGGTCATCATCGCCACCAACCCCAATATTGAGGGCGAGACCACGGCGAGCTACCTGGCCCGCACTATCAAGCCGCTGGGCGTCGAGGTATCGCGTCTGGCAAGCGGCCTTCCCGTGGGCGGCGACCTGGAGTATGCCGACGAGCTTACGCTTGGGCGCGCCATCGAGGCCCGTCGCGCGATTTAGGTGGCGAGCCTGCTCCTGCCGTATGTTTTCCTCGCGACGCACGGGGTAGTCATAATTTCCCCGTGCGACTGTGAGTTTGTTGTGCAACAAAGATGCTTCGTATCCGCTTATCGCATGGATGCTTCCGCTCGCATCCTTAATTTGCCCATTCGTTGCGCAACCTTTTGGGTTCGCTGATACACTCAAATATGGATTTGAATGAATGCGCCGCTCCCAAGCGGCGTGTTTTTGTTGGAGGAGAACGCATGCGGCCCGGTGGCACTCAGACAAAGCGCGGCGCCGCGGTGCGCATGCGGCGCCGACTGGGCTTGGCGCCGCGGGCGTACGCACTGCTGTCTTGCTCGCTGGTGCTGGTCATAGCTGGCGTTTCTGCCTATGGCATGACCGTGCCGTCCATGATGCAGGCGCATGCCGCACGCGAACCGCGCGTGGGGCATGAGGTCAAAAGTGATCTGGGTACCACGACTGGATATGCTTGGGCAAGTGTGGTCGCGCATATTGTGTTTGGCACTGACGATGCGGACGGCGCCGAGGCCCCGGACAACGAAGTCACGCTTGCCAATGGCAAAACCATCGTGCTCACCAACACCAAGATCATCGATCGGTTGTCCAACAATAGCGTGGCGGCAACGGTGAATAAGGTCGAGCAGCAGAAGGAGCAGGACGCCCAGCAGTCCGGAAAGCCCGGTAGCTCGGATACTTCTGGCTCCGGCTCGGATTCATCGAGTTCGGGCGGCGGCTCTGGGTCGGGTTCCTCTACCGGAGGGTCTGGAAACGGCGGCTCGACGGGCGGCAACACTGACAACGATACAAACTCCGGTGGCCTTTCCGCTGCTGAGGAAGAGAGCATTCACAGTTGGCTTGTGACCAAGTACAACATGCTCGGCGGCTATGTTTCTCGTGCCAATGACGTGGTCTCGACCTATAACTCTACGGGAGATCCCAGACCGTGCGACAGCCTGGCGAATGACATGTTTGCCATCCGTGCTGAGTTCGGTCGACAAAGGTTCTCGACCGAATCTAAGTGGTATCAGCAGTATGCCAATCTGTGGGGCTGTTACACCAACCTATGTCAATGGGTCGGCCATTACGGCGATGATGACGTCGCGCTCGGTAACTTCAACAATAACGTGGCGGCGCTTGCCCTATGATGACCGATCTTGCATCCACCACACCACAATCGCTCGGTCGCGATCCCATGGTCGGTCTGCGCCTGGCGCGTGTCGACGGGTTTGAGCCGGCCATTGCGCTCGGCCAGGACGAACTGTCTGCCTATCTGCGTCGTTTTACGATGCTGTTTGCCGACGATGCCACCATGCGCCGTGGCGGTATCGGCCGCGTGACGCGTGCCGTCAACGCCCAAGGCGAGGCCGTGGCACTCAAGCAGCTCATCTTGCCGACGCGCGATGAGTTTGACGACGATGCCGCTCACGAGGCGCTGGTCGCCAAGTTCAAGGCGGCGTTTCGCGAGGAATACGAATGCCATCGCGCCCTTTCGGGCCTTAAGGGCTTTCCCCGCCTCTATGGCTGGGGCGAGGTCGACGGTGTGCTTGCAATTGTCATGGAATGGGTCGAGGGCGAGACGCTTGCCCGCTTGCGTTCGCGACTTGCCGTGGACGATGCCGGACGCCTGTCGCCGCTTGTGGCGGCGCGTCTGGGTCGCGACCTGTTCGATCTGCTCTGCCGTATGAGCCTGGTGGGCGAGGGCTTTGTCCATCGCGATATCTCGCCCGCTAATATTATGGTGCGCACGGCGCGTCTACCGCTTGACCGGCAGCTTGCCGAGGGCATCTTTGACCTGTGCCTGATCGACTTTGGCTCGTCGCTGGCGCTTGAGCCTGCGTCGGCCGTGGCCGGTACCGGCGGCAAGGCGTCGTTTACGGAGCGTTATGCCACGCTGCGTCGCGCGACGGTTGCCTATGCCCCGCCCGAGATGCTCACCGACGATATTCCCGACCTGCGCGCTTTGCGTATGTCGCCGGCGATCGACGTCTATGCCGCGGCAAGCACGGTTTACGAGCTCATTGCCGGCGTCGCGCCATACGAAGCCGCGCCGGGCACTTCGGGCGCCTCGGGTTCGCGCAAAAGGACGCGCGACATCGCGAGCCCCTACCGTCTCAAAATGGACACGCGGCCCGACTATCCCATTGGTGCCCATGCGCCCGGTTGTGATTTGACTCAGCTGCTTCGTCGTGAGCCCGATGTGGCGCTCGCCGCGGCCGAGCAGGCCCAGCAGCTAGGGCTTGAGCCGGATTCCGAAGAGCTACGCGATGCGCTGGCGTTTGTCGATGCCCAGCTGTTCGACGTGGTGATGGCCTGTCTGTCCAGCCATCAAAAAGATCGTCCCGAGCCGGCGGCGGTCGAGGCGGCGCTCTCGGCGTTTTGTGACCACTATGCGCAAAATGTCGGTCGTTCGCTCCGCGGCGAGCCGCTCACGCCGTGCCCCATGGATGCGTCCGGCCGCGCGGTTCGTCGCACGGCGATGATCGGTGCGGCGGTCGTTTGCAGCGTGGTTTGGGCTGTGGTCGTGGTTTCGGCCGCGCTGCTGGCGTCGGGCGCCCGCGTGACGGCGACTCTGGGATCGCTCGTGTGGTCTGGGTCGCTACCGGGTATTATTGCCGCACTGGCGTTGGCACTGCCAGGCATAGCCGGCGTTGTCACGGGGGCATTTGCGCGCAATCGGCGCTCGGGGTTCCTGCAGGGTGTGCTTGCGCTTTCTGCCTGCGAGGTTCCGGTGTTGGTTGTGGCTGCATGTAGCGTATTTTCCCAACGCGCCGTGATGGGCGGCCTTGTTGCCGCTCTGGTTGCAACCTATACGCTTACGTGGTTTTTGCTTGCGATGGGCTTTGCCTTTGAACTTCCCGTTTCGGCACCGCGACGCACAAAAGCCCAGATGGCGACTCCGCTTGCCGGTGGAGCCGCAGCTGCCCGTACTTTTGGCGGACCTGTCGAAGTATCGTCCGATTCTATTTCTACGACCAAGGAGGCCTAGGTCATGGCATCTCAAGTTGAGCTCACCCCATGCGGGGCCATGTTTGACATCTTTAAGCGCGCGGCGCATCTGAGCCATATCGAGCTGTGCGGCCTGGTGCTTTCGTCCCGTCCGCTCGCCGACGGCCGCAGCCCGCAGAGCCGAGCCGCCGATCGCTCTTGGGTTTCCCGCTTTATCGTTCGCGCGCCGGTCGGCACGCTTCAGCAGCGCTACTTTGCCGAATACGGTACCTCGGCTGCGCGTATTATGTCGCAACTGGCCCTGCGCCAGCGCAATCCCATGGACTCCACGGCTGTGATCAATATGGTGTGCGGTCCTGCAGGTGAACCGATGGTACGCGCGCTCGAAGAGTGCCACCAGGACACGAATCTCTATCGCAACGCGCTCGATCGCCTGTCCCAGGCGGCGGAACTCATGCCCGCCGAGCGCGCCGAGGCCGTGCTGGTGCTGTTTGTCGCCGTCGGTTGTTCGGCGGATGTGCGGTCCTCGGTGAACTATGCCATCGACTACGCGCACGCGACCTGTGGCGGAGGCACATCCACGCCGCGTTCGCTTGGCATGTCGATGACCGCGGGCGAACGCGAACCCGCCCCGGCGCACCCCTTGGGCTTGCTGCGCGTACAAAACAGTTTTGTCGTGAGCGCCCCGCGCTGGATTCAGCCGAGTGAGCAGGGTGTTGAGATGGCGCGCTGGCCACTGGCGAGGGCGATATTACCGACGTCGGCGACGATGTCTCGGCCCGCCATGCCCATATCTGGTGCGATGCTCAAAATATCTGGCACGTCGAGGACTTGTCGTCCACCAACGGAACCGTGGTGGTAAACGGGGCCACGCGCGTCTGCATTCAGGTCGAACCCGGCCGTTCCGCCCAACTCAATCCCGGCGACGAGCTCAAGCTCGGCGAATCCACTACCTACGCCATTCTCTTCGGTGCCCTCTAGCCGGCAGATAGGGACGTTCCTTTTCTGCCGGCACTTGGGGACACTCCTTGGCGCACCAGAGCCGGTCGCCCAGGGATGGAGGGGCCATTTTGGCCCTTGGCGGCCAGTCGGGGCGAAACTAGAAGATCTTTCCGATTCGCGGCTGTTCATGCTTGTAGAGCATCTAAAACAATAGGATGTTATTCTGGAATATGCCGGGTGCGTGAACTTGCCTGTCTTAGCCTTAATAAGGTATAGGGGAGTTTGGCTCAGGGGTTCCGTCTTGTTCTTCAGCGCAGTATTGTGGGACAGATTTGCTGAGATTGGCGCCTTACACCGCAGAGCGCACGGAAGGCTCTCGATTTGTGTTCTGGCCCCAGAATACAGGGCCTGATACTTACCAACTGTGGCATGGATGTAACATCTGTAGAAATCAACCCTTTTGTTGTCGACCTTTGTAAGAAAAACACTGCCATCAACTCTTTGGATGACGAAACTAGGGTGCTTGAGGGGAGCCTTTACTCCCCTCTGAGAGATGACTCATGTTTTTCGCTTGTCGTTGTGAATCCTCCGTTACTGCCGATTCCGGATGAGATTCCTTATCCCTTCGTTTGAGATGGAGGACAATCGGGTCTGGATAAAACACTTCGTATTCTTAAGGGTGGCGATACGCATTTAGAGAAAAACGGTAAATACTGCTAATAGGGGTGACGACGATGGTGCAGGGGCGACCCGCGATGCTCTCATCAATACGTCGGATACTTGGGAAATCAGGTCTAGATGCATGTATGATGATGCTGTGTGGCTATTCAATTAATCCGCGTTCCGAATGGGTGCAGGGTATAGCTGCGACATCGTATGCTTTTGACCCGGCGCGATACTCAGATATTTCTGAGGCGGTTGACGAAGTTTATACGCACTATGCCGCGCAAGGCGTTTCGGAAGTTTGCACATCTACGTTACGGGCTTAGGTTTCTTCAAGCGAGCAGGCCGGTTGCGTTATTTCGAGCGATTTTTCTAGTCTAGACGACAAAAGGCAAAGGATTTGATGGGTATAAAACGCGGACGTTTGTGGGCGGATGCTCAAATCTATTGTGGCAATCGGGCGGTTGAAAAAGATATTTCAACCGCCCGATTGCCAGGTTCGTCGGAGGAGATGTCCGATTCCGACTCTCTTGTAGGAAGAGCTTGAGATCGTATTGGCCCAAGGCAATCTTAAAGCAGTCTCATTGGCAAATCTTCGCTCCTGTTGTGTTGAGGTGTAAGGTATCAGTGATTGATGTTTTGTGGCGGGTAGATTGGGGCCTTCCTTGATTCGATGCGTTCTCTCGAGGTTCATCAGAGCAAAAGGGGCTTTCGTCTTCATTGCTATCACGGTGATTGGAACCGCTCTCTCCTATGCCATGCCATACGTGAACGGGAAATTCTTAGATTTTCTTCTCGGTAACCGCAGCGAAAGAGACGCCGTACTCTTCGCGCTCCTGGTTGCGTCAATAGGAGTTTTCTCCACCCTCTTTACTTATTTTGCAGGAACACTTTCCATTCGCATAACCACGAGACTTTCCTTTGATCTTCTCAGGGAGGCCGTCTTGCGTTTTGAAAGAGACGATTACTTGGTGAGTCGGACCATCGATCCAGCCTATACAACGCAACGGATTATTTCCGACTCCAGCGTGGTCTCATCCTTCGTTTTGGCGAATTTTATCAGTGCGCCGCTGTCCATTGTAGCCATTCCCATCGTATTGCTTATCATATGGTCAATTGATTCAACTCTCGCGGTGTTTTCCATCATTCTCCTCATCGTGTATTTCTGTGTAATTACTGGGTTGAGGAAACTTTTGTATAGGGTCACGTATGAGAAGAAAGAGGCGGACAGCGCCTTTTACGCCGCAATTGCATCGCAGCTTAATCAGATTCTCAACATTCAACTGACATCTTCGTACGGCAAGAGCGAACAAGCGCTCGACGCTGGGTTTAAGAGCTATTTTCCCAAAGTTTTGCGCTCCGGAAAGCTGTCATATTCTCTGACATCGCTCGATGGTCTTTTCGCAGCGTTGTTTCAAGCGGTGATACTTGTTGTTTCCGGAGTACGAATCATTAACGGAACTATGTCAATAGGCGAGTACACTATCATCGGTACATACTTCGCGGTTCTCTTTAAGACTTTGAAAAGTATGATGTCATTGTTCAAATCCTATCAAGATGCCAAAGCATCATGGGATAGGACGGCTATCGCGACGAGAGAAAAGGAGAGATCGGGGTGGAATCGGACCGATTTAGCTAAACTCGATGAAATAAATGACATTTCGGTATCTGATTTGGAATTCTCGGTTGCCCTTCCAGACGGATCTGTCCGAGAGGTCCTCGGCGGGTTTTCTTTCAAGTTTTCCGGTCCTGGTACATATTGCATAGTTGGGGAAAACGGAAGAGGCAAGACGTCACTTCTTTACTTGATGCTCGGGCTATACTCATCGAAAGGCAAAGTAAAATACAACGGCGTGCCAATCGAAGAATGCGACTTGGATTACATACGTGCGAGAGAGATATCGTGCTGCCCACAGTCGTGCTTCGCGCCGGACGAAACGGTGAAAGAGCTGTTAGAGTATTTCGACACGCCCTTTTCTTCCTATCACCGGGGTGTAGATGGCCTACTTTCGCTGGAAAACAGCGTGAAGGAGTTGCTCGGGAAACGTTGCTCCGCGCTTTCGGGCGGTGAGCTGCGCCGAGTGTACTTATGGTCGGCGATTTCACGCAAGTCGTCAGTTTTGGTACTCGACGAGCCCACGACTGGGTTAGACGCTGTAAGCCGCGCCGAGCTTGCGGCCTATGTTAAGCGCAACAAGCAAAGCCAGCTGATCATCGTTGTCTCTCACGATGACGAGATGGTCGGCGCGGTAGAAGGGGTAGTGGATTTAGGCAGCATGTACCAGGGTAAATGATGACAAGTGTAGTGCTACCCAACTGGCAGAGATAACAAAAAGGCGATGCAGATGCACGTAGCATTCAGGCGGTTCGGACTCGGTGCCTTCACGCCATCGCAACGCTTTCAGATATAGTTCTCGTTCTCTTACTAAAGGTAACTTTAGTCTACGTCATCTTGTCGAGACAGAGGTGAAGCGAAGTGTTGTCGCGACGTATCTTATTCCAGGTGGCTCAGTATCAGCGTGAGAATCGCACCAAAGTGTACTTACGATTCTCGTGTCCCACGGACAACATGAGCTGAGCATTGAGGTTCCACCCTTTGCTGCAACTACACGGGGTTGGACGGCAATGAATATGCCGGGCCGCATACCACGCGCAGCGGGGGTCCATGTCCCAGTATGTTGCCTACAGCAGCCTCGATGTCCACGCACACATCATCTCTGCCTTCGCGTTCAATCCATTTGCCGGAGAGTGCGAGGGTTGCCAGGCCGTAGAATTCGAGCCGAACAAATGAAATGCGGTATCAGCGCATAGGATTAAACTGACGATTGCTTTGCACTGAGAATACGCTTGGAAAGCCGCTATGGGTGGCGGCCCGGGTTAAATAGAGAAGTCCGTCCGATCACTTTCATGTGGCGAACGGTCGGGCTTCTTATTCCACTTGCCAATGCTCGGCTCATATTGGAAGAAAGCTACGCTAATGTTTGCGTGACACTCCTATTTTCTCCGAAGAAAGAGTCGGATAATGAAGAATAGAATTAAAAAAGGTGCCAGATATAACGCAAATATAAAGGCTAATCCAACGAGACCTTGCAATAATGGCATAACTCCTCCCAGACACGAGATTTTGGAATTTGTTCCCATCTTATTCTGAATTGGACCAAATAGTTCCTAGCCACAAAACTACTCGTCAACTGGATCGCACCAATCTGCTGGCAAAACACAGCTTGATTCTTTATCGACATAGCACCAATCCGCAACAGGGCACTCGGCGATGTCGTAAAAATTGCATATATCAACTCCAAGACAACAAGGCTCAACGGGAGGATGTTCATTTGAACCAACAGGATGGATATGCTTCATAACAGCTCCTCACCTTAATCCAATTAGAGACTACGTTTGATCAATGCCACAGTGATCTACAACGCAGATGCTGCCGCCATCCATGTCATAGTCGCAGTAATCGTATGCACCACAGCCATCTGCTTTATCATAAACAGTACAGATGTCAGTAATGCCCAAGAGGCAGTCAAAAGACATCGGCTTCACGCCTGCCTCGTCGCCACTTCCTGGATTAATCGGATGAATATGCTTCACGACTACCTCCCTTTGAGTGCAGAAAAACCTCAATATTGTGTATAACAAACCAAGATGTCTAGTTCACCATATTTCTAGAATGGTTTCGGCGAACGTAGCAATAAGCTTCGCAGACGGTAATCAGAAGAACGAACACCTCCACAATGGTGACAGCAATGCGCTGAACCGCTTATTCCGATACAGTAGCTTCTCGTTGATTTTTCTCCTGCGAAGATGAGTGGCGGGAAATAAGGTCAAAAGCCATCTCGTAGCACATTTTTCTATATTCACATGATGCAGGGTGTAGACTCTTGGGCAAGTAGCCGTGCTCGTCTGCAGCCTCCCAGCTACAGCCCCCACCACAGAAAGACCGAGCCCAACAGTCCGTACAGTCAATTCTTTTTTCGACACCCTGACTCCAGTTTTCAATATACCTAGTTTCGTCAATTCCGGTGACGATGTTGCCCATTTTGAATCGCATCATCCCGACAAACCTGTGACAGGGGTATACGTCCCCTTCGGGAGTCACGGAAATAAAACGCCTGCCAGCCCCGCATCCGACAAAGGCGATCCTGTTGCTCATAATCAAATCAACTGCAGTTTTCAATGTTCTAAACAAGGGCTTTTCCCCTTGATCAATCTGTTTGAGATATTGATCCGCCAAATCTATTAGGCCCGCCCTGATTTTGTTTAATGAGTGTTCGTCGAGTTTGATATTCTCATCGAATGAGCTCACGGGCGAGAAGTAAATCCTTCTGAAGCCCATCTCTTTAAACTGAAGATAGTCTTCAACAAGGTTACAGTTATTATTTGTTAAGGTCGCTCTTGCGCCGAAGGGGAACGACTCGGAAAAACGACGAACGTTTTTGTCGATATCGGAGAAAGAGCCGCCTCCCGTCTTGTACGGGCGCGATGCATCGTGCTTGCATCCTGTACCATCGAGACTAATCAGAACAGAAAACCCGTGCTCCTTGAAAGAATTCACAGCAGTGTCATTCAAAAGCGTTCCGTTGGTCGTAATAGAATAGGTAAAGTTTCTATTGGGGTATATTCTTTTTGAATAGTCGACCGTTTTCCATATCAGCGGCTCGTTAATCATGGGTTCCCCACCAAAAAAGACGATCGCAAGCGTTTCGTTTTCCGATGAACTTGCGACGAGGTAGTCGACCGCCTTGAAGGCTATCTCGTCTGTCATCAGCAGAGGAGACGTTCCATAATCTCCTTTACCGGCAAAACAGTAACTACAACCAAGGTTGCATGCATGTGAAACGTGGAGTTCGATGGATCTAAGTTTTCGAGGCGTGTCTTTTGTTAAGAAAGTCCGCTCAGACAATCGTTGATACTCATCAATGTCGTCTTCAAGTTCTGCTATGGTCGTTTGGTCGTAGCCTTTCGCAGCAAGTGACTTTGTTAGCAACTTCGAGTTGACCGTTCTTCCCGATGCTTCAAATATGCGAAGCGCATCTTCTGATGCTTGGTCAACCTGAAAGCAATTGCGAGTGACCTCATCGAAGCAGTAACGACGATCACTTACTGAGAAAAAAATGCATACGTTCCTCAATTTCATGCTGGACTGGCACTAACCTTGTTTATTGTTACGCAGCTATAAAAAACCACCAGCGGGGATTCGGTGTGCGGCCCAATCGGACTCCCAAAAGGTTCTATTTGAGACTGGCAAGCTTTGTGTTGTCGGCACTTCGACAGCGCTCTTTATTCCAACATGGAGCCTCGCAGTTTGAGTCGACTTGCCTCTGGAAGGTCCGATCTCAACTTGATTTAGGATGAAAACAGATTACAGGCGCGCTCCTCTAGAAAGAAAGGAAACCAATCGCCGCCTTTCACCAGGAAAGTTTTTATAGCCCACCTCGAGCAAAATGAAAGATGCGAGAGCGATTGGGGAACAACGCGAATCTCCCCTTTTGGGTGGGAGCGAGCCTTCAGCCACCGGCGAACGACTCGCCCTGGTCAGAATCTGGAAGTGGTGCCGGGCCGCTTGGGCCTCCCCGGTGACTTCGTGGGGCTTACCTGCCTGACGTCGAGGAGTACATCCGCAAGATTCGTTCCCTATGCCGTTTGCTCTCACGCCCGCCTTGGTTCCAAGTCGGGCGAGCACGAGGTCGCGCCGGCGCATCCGCTGGGACTGCTGCGCGTGCAAAACGGCTACGCGGTGAGCGTCCCGCGCTGGATTCAGCCGAGTGAGGAAGGCGTCGAGATCGGCGCGCTGGCAACGGGGGAGGGCGGCATCACCGATGTGGGCGATGACGTTTCGGCTCGCCATGCCCACGTGTGGTGCGATGACCAAAATGTCTGGTACGTTGAGGACCTGTCGTCCACCAACGGAACCGTGGTGGTAAACGGCGCGACGAACGTCTGCACCCAGGTCGAGCCCGGCCGCTCCGCCCAGCTCAACCCCGGTGACGAGCTCAAGCTCGGAGAATCCACAACCTACGCCATCCTCCTCGGCGCCCTCTGACTCATCTCCTAAATAAGTTGCGGTGAAATAGGGGCTGTTTAAGGCTACGGCCGGCAAAAACAGTTCCTATTTCACCGCAGCTGCCATTTGGTCCCTCGGTGACGGAAGGATCAATTTTGCCCTTGATGGTCACTCGAGGTAAACCTTTACCGCCCGCCTATATTTGCCGAAATTACACTTGACGGCGGGGTACAATAAACCCGCATGCGGATTTTCGTTGCGGGCGCTTCCCATCGCCGGGGCGTGCCCGGGAGCATCCGGCATGCAGCCTTTGCGGCGCTCGGTCATGTGCAAGACGGGCGGTCGGGTCTGTGGGGCGCATCAGCTGGCCCTCGCCTCGGCATGCCTTCTCTCCACGCCATGTACCTGCTGCTGAGCCTGCCTGCCAGATGATTGGAAGCAACAGCGAAAATCCCATCACGCCAACATCCCGGCGATTGCCGGGGCCTGTATACCTATATGAGAGGAGAGGGGTATATGGCGCGTAAGTTTAAGTCTATGGACGGCAACGAGGCGGCCGCATATGTTTCGTATGCGTACACCGAGGTAGCGGGAATCTATCCCATTACGCCGTCCAGCCCGATGGCCGACCATGTCGACCAGTGGGCGGCCCAGGGTCGCAAGAATATCTTCGGCACCCCGGTCAAGGTCGTCGAGATGGAGTCCGAGGCAGGTGCAGCCGGTACCGTTCACGGTTCGCTGGGCGCCGGTGCTCTGACCACCACCTACACGGCTTCTCAGGGTCTGCTCCTGATGATCCCGAACATGTACAAGATCGCGGGCGAGCAGCTCCCGGGCGTCTTCCACGTCTCCGCGCGTTGCGTCGCTTCCCACGCCCTGAACATTTTTGGCGATCACTCTGACGTCATGGCCTGTCGTCAGACCGGCTTCGCCATGCTCGCCGAGGGCAACGTCCAGGAGGTCATGGACCTCTCGCCGGTGGCTCACCTTGCCGCCATCGAGGGTAAGACCCCGTTCCTTAACTTCTTCGACGGCTTCCGCACCAGCCACGAGATCCAGAAGGTCGCCATGTGGGACTACAAGGATCTGGCCGAGATGTGCGACATGGACGCCGTCCAGGCTTTCCGCGACCACGCGCTCAACCCTGAGCACCCGCACACCCGCGGCAGCCACGAGAACGGCGACATCTTCTTCCAGAACCGCGAGGCCTGCAACAAGGTCTACGACGAGCTTCCCGCCGTCGTCGAGGGCTACATGAAGAAGATCAACGAGAAGCTCGGCACCGATTACGGCCTGTTCAACTACTACGGCGCTCCCGATGCCGACCGCGTCGTCGTGTGCATGGGCTCCTTCTGCGACGTGCTCGAGGAAGTCATCGACTACCTCAACGCTCACGGCGAGAAGGTCGGCCTGGTCAAGGTTCGTCTGTTCCGTCCGTTCTCCATCAAGCACTTCGTCGACGTTCTCCCCGAGACCGTCCAGAAGATCGCCGTCATGGACCGTACCAAGGAGCCGGGTTCCATCGGCGAGCCGCTCTACCAGGACGTCGTCTCCGCTCTCTACGAGGCCGGCAAGACGGGCATCAAGGTCGTCGGCGGCCGTTATGGCCTGGGCAGCAAGGACACGCCTCCCGCGTCCGCGTTCGCTGTCTTCGAGGAGCTCAAGAAGGACGAGCCCAAGCGCGAGTTCACCATCGGCATTGTCGATGACGTGACCAACCTGAGCCTGCCCGAGGCCGAGGATGCGCCCAACACCGCAGCTCCCGGCACCATCGAGTGCAAGTTCTGGGGTCTGGGTGGCGACGGTACCGTCGGCGCCAACAAGAACTCGATCAAGATCATCGGCGACCACACCGACAAGTACGTCCAGGCCTACTTCCAGTACGACTCCAAGAAGACCGGCGGCGTCACCGTCTCGCACCTGCGCTTTGGTGATTCCCCGATCCGTTCGCCGTACTACGTGACCAAGGCCGACTTTGTCGCCTGCCATAACCCCAGCTACATCGTTAAGGGCTTCAAGATGGTCCGCGACGTCAAGCCGGGCGGCACCTTCCTGGTCAACTGCCAGTGGAGCGACGAGGAGTTCGCCGAGCACATGCCCGCCGTGGCCAAGCGCTACATCGCGAACAACAACGTCAACGTCTACCTGATCGACGCTATCGACCTGGCCGCTAAGGTCGGCATGGGCAAGCGCACCAACACGGTGCTCCAGTCCGCCTTCTTCGCGCTGGCCAAGGTCCTGCCCGCCGAGGACGCCCTGCAGTACATGAAGGACGCGGCTACCAAGTCCTACATGAAGAAGGGCCAGGCCATCGTCGACGCCAACCACGAGGCCATCGATGCCGGCGCTACCGCCTTCCGTAAGTTCGAGGTTCCGGCCGACTGGGCTACCGCCGAGGATGCCGCCCCCGTCGAGCTCTCCGAGGAGACCAAGTCCGCCATCGCCCAGCAGGTCAAGAACCTGCTCGAGCCCATCGATCGCATGGACGGCGACAGCCTGCCTGTTTCCGCCTTCGTCGATTGCGCCGACGGCCAGTTTGAGCTGGGCGCCTCCGCATACGAGAAGCGCGGCGTCGCTGTGGTCGTTCCCCACTGGGACGAGACCAAGTGCATCCAGTGCAACCAGTGCGCCTATGTGTGCCCGCATGCCACCATCCGTCCGTTCGCGATGACCGAGGACGAGGCTGCCGCCGCGCCCGAGGCTACCCGCACGCTCGACGCCATGGGCCCCAAGGCCAAGGGCATGAAGTTCACCATGGCCGTGTCCCCGCTCGACTGCATGGGCTGCACCAACTGCGTCAAGGTCTGCCCCAAGGGTGCCCTCGAGATGGTTCCCACCGAGCAGGAGATGGACCAGCAGCCCGTTTGGGACTACATGGTCGAGAACGTCTCCGAGAAGAAGGAACTCATCGCGGCCAACGTCAAGGGCAGCCAGTTTAAGCAGCCCTACCTGGAGTTCTCCGGCTCCTGCGCCGGCTGCGCCGAGACCGCCTATGCACGTCTGGTGACCCAGGTTGCCGGCGACCGCATGTTCATCTCCAACGCCACCGGCTGCTCCTCCATTTGGGGCAACCCCGCTGCCACCGCTCCTTACTGCAAGGACAAGGACGGTCACGGCCCGGCGTGGAACAACTCCCTGTTCGAGGACAATGCCGAGCACGGTCTGGGCATGGCCGTCGGTTATGAGGCCGTCCAGAAGAAGCTGATCGCCGCTACCCAGGACATCATCGCTGCCGATGGTCCGTCCGATGAGCTCAAGGCTGCCGGCCAGGCTTGGATCGACTCCGTCAACGACGCCGAGGCCTCCAAGACCGCTGCTGCTGCCTACGTTGCTGAGCTCGAGAAGTGCGGCTGCGACGCTTCCAAGGCGATCCTCGCCGACAAGGCTTACCTCACCAAGAAGTCCTTCTGGATCTTCGGCGGCGACGGCTGGGCCTACGACATCGGCTTCGGTGGCCTGGACCACGTCTTGGCTTCCGGCCACAACGTCAACGTCTTCGTCTTCGACACCGAGGTCTACTCCAACACCGGCGGTCAGGCCTCCAAGGCCTCGAACCTGGGCCAGGTTGCTCAGTTCGCCGCTGCCGGTAAGGTGACCAAGAAGAAGTCCCTGGCCGAGATCGCCATGAGCTACGGCTACGTCTACGTGGCGCAGGTCGCCATGGGCGCCAACCCGGCTCAGACCTTCAAGGCCATCCACGAGGCCGAGGCCTACGACGGCCCGTCCCTCATCATCGGCTACAGCCCCTGCGAGATGCACTCCATCAAGAAGGGTGGCATGCAGAACTGCCAGGCCGAGATGAAGAAGGCTGTCGAGTGCGGTTACTGGAACCTCTTCCGCTTCAACCCCGAGGCTGCTGCCGGCAAGAAGTTCTCGCTCGATTCCAAGGAGCCCGCGGGCGGTTATCAGGAGTTCCTGATGAACGAGGCCCGTTACGCTTCGCTGACGCGTTCCTTCCCCGAGCGCGCCGAGGAGCTCTTCAAGGAGAATGAGCAGGCCGCTATGGACCGCTATCAGCACCTGCTGAAGCTCAAGACGGTGTACAACGAGGCCTAGGTCTCCCACCGCAGGATCTGAGGGCTAACCTTCGCGGACGTCCTCGGACATGAAAGAACCCCCGCTGCGCACTTGAACTGCCTCCCATTTCTTGGACATGAGAAATGGGAGGCTTTTTATGCGTGTCGACTTGAGGGTGAAGCACGACATCGTGGCCAGGAAGGCGGCGATCGGGCTCTTCGAGCGAGGCCACGGCTCCGAGTCGGCGGCGAA
>JAXIXR010000023.1:0-54801 GCA_036304905.1 Collinsella sp.
GGACCCGACGGCGGTCCCGGGGATGGACCTCTCGCGCTTCGACCTCGTGCTCTGCGACGTCATGATGCCGGGGCTCGACGGCTTCGAGCTCGTGCGGCAGATCCGCCCGGACTTCGACGGCCCCATCGTCTTCCTGACCGCTCGCGTGGCCGAGGAGGATGCCGTGGCCGCCTACGGCCTGGGCGCCGACGACTACGTCCGCAAGCCCTTCGGGGCCGCGGAGCTGCGCGCCAAGGTCGCGGCCCATCTACGCCGTGAGCGCCGGCCGCGCTCGCACGCCCTCTCCTTCGGGGAGGTGCGGATCGACCTCAGGGCGCGCGGCCTCGCCGTGGGCGGCGAGGCCGTGCCGCTCACGCCCACCGAGTACGCCATCTGCGAGTACCTCGCCCGCCACCCCGGGCAGGTCATGAGCCGCGCGCAGATACGCGAGGCGGTGCTCGGCTGGGGGAGCGACGCCGACGACGCGGCCATATCCATGCAGGTCAGCCGCGCCCGGAGGAAACTCTCCGAGGCCGGCGCCGATCCGATCGCGACCGTCTGGGGGATGGGGTACAAGTGGCAGCTCTGAGGATCGGGGCGCGAGGTCGCGGGGGCATGCCGCTCTCCTTCGTCATCGCGCGCTACTTCGCCTACGCGTTCGCGGCAGTCGCCACGGCGTGGCTCGCCTCGTTCATGATGCTCTCTGTGGCGATCAACGCGGGCTTCGTCTACGAGGCAAGCTGGGGGCCGGCCAATGCGCGCGAGGTCGCGGAGGGCCTGGCACGCGACGGCGTCTGCGGGCAGCAGGACGTGCCGACGGCGTACCGCTACCTCATCCTGAACGAGGACGGATACGTGCTGATGACAGACCTCGAGGGCACGCGGCTCGAGGGCGCGACGGAAATGGCCCGCGCGGCACTCGCCGCGGATCCGGGCACAGTGGAGATCGAGGGCGGGGGCTCGGGCCTCACCTACGCCGCGTTCCCGCTCAAGGGCGGCGGGGCCTGCGCACTCGTCAGCGAGTACCTGCCGCAGTGGGTCTCGCGCGACCTCGCCGGCCTGCTTCCCAACCCGCAGAACCTCATGCTCGTCGGCGCCGCTGCGGGAAGCGCGCTCGCGCTCGCGCTCGTGGCGCGCCGCGCGAGCCGCGTGATCTCGCGCAAGATGGCGCCGCTCGCGGAGGCGGCGGGGCGCGTCGGCGCGGGGGATCTCGACTTCGCGGTCGGCAGCACCAACGTGCGCGAGGTGAACGACGTCCTCGCCGCGATGGACGCCATGCGGGCCTCCCTCGCCGAGTCGCTCGAGGCCCGCTGGGCCGCGGAGCGGGGGCAGCGCGAGCAGATGACGTCGCTCGCCCACGACCTCAAGACGCCGCTCACCGTGCTGCGCGCCAACGCCGACTTCGTGGCGGAGGAGCTGGAAGACGAGAAAGACGCCGACCTCGCGGCCTCCGCGCGCGACATAGCCGGCGGTGCCGAAAGGCTCGACGGCTACGTGCGCCTGCTCATCGAGGCCTCGCGCGGGTCCGGCGGGGCGGAGAGGGCCCCCATGCGGCCGGCCGAGCTCTGCGAGCAGGTCCTCGCCGAGGCCGCCCAGATCGCCCGGGCGCGAGGCGTGACGCTCGACGCGGCCACGGGCCCCGCTGTCGCGGGCGCGCCCGAGGCCCCGCTCGACCGAACCGCCCTGGCGCGAGCCGCCGCGAACCTCGTGGCCAACGCCGCCGAGCACGCGCGCTCGCGCGTGGCGGTCTCCTGCGACGTCGCGGGCGGACACCTCGTCATCGAGGTGTCCGACGACGGGCCGGGCTTCTCTCCCGCCGCCCTCGAACGCGGCTGCGAGCGCCTCTTCACAGACGACTCATCCCGCTCCTCGCGCGACGGAGGCCGCCACTACGGGCTCGGCCTCCACGCCGCCTCCGAGGCCGCGAGCGCCCACGGGGGCTCCGTCTCGCTCGCCAACAGCCCCTCGGGCGGCGCGGTGGCCACCATCGCGGTCCCCCTGTGCGGGGCCTGACGAATCAGGCCCTCGCACCGGCGTGCCTCGCAACCAAACGCTTCCCGGATAATAATGCCCGTTGCAGGGATCGCCCTGTCTAGTCGCCGCCCATGTGCATGAGCATGTCAGCGATGCGAGTCGCCATCTCGTCCGCCGCTGCACGGATGCTAGCGACCCAGGACGCAAGGCCGGCCTGATCGGTCGCCTCCGCTTCAAGCACATCGCAAATGACGGCGGCGACCGCCCCGGGAGCCGCTCGCGGCCGGGCACGCGAGGGAGCCTCGAGACGAAAGGAGCTCGAGGACGACCATGACCAAGAGCATTAACAGGAGCCAGGTGAGGCTCATCGCATCGACCAACGCGATATTCGGCGCCGCCGAGGCGTGCGCGATGCCGCGCATCAGCCGCGACGCCATGTACCGGCTCGCCCCCCCTTGATCTTACCGTCAGAGCATGCTATAAGGTTGTTGGTGGCTCATTAAGCTACCTCCAAGTGCCGGGGGAGTCCCCCGGCTATTTTTTTATCCATTCCATTAGGAGTCCCCATTGGCCAAGGAGCTCAGCATCTTCGTCGACGAGAGCGGCGACCGCGGCGGCAAAGCTCGCTACTACCCGCTCGTACTCGCCTTTCACGACCAGGCAGGCAGCATCGCCGAGGCGGTCACGGGCTATGAGGCCAAGCTTGTCAGGGCCGATCTCCCTAACATTCCGTTTCACTCCGAGCCTCTCATGAACGGGCACAAGGACTATGAGTTTCTTGACATCGAGCAGCGCAAGGTTATGCTCGCCCGTTTCTCCTCGTTCGTCCGCAAACTTCTCATTTCCTACATCACGTTCGTCTACCACCGCAGCCAGTTCGAAGACCCGGCAAGGCTAATGGAACGTATGGGGCGCGATATCTCCTCTGCCATGATTGAACACCTGGGCTTCTTTCAATCCTTCGACGATGTGAAGGTTTACTACGACAACGGTCAGGACATTGTCATACAGGCGCTTGACCGCTCGGTGGGCAAGGTCCTCTCAAAAGGGGTCGTCCGACGCCGCAAGACCTCGATGACCGATTACCGCCTCGAGCAAGTGGCGGATTACCTCTGCACCATCGAACTTGCCTTGGTCAAGTACGAGGCCAAGGAGAACGGTGAGACGTACAACAAGTTCTTCGGAGGTATAGGTTCTTTCAAGAGGAACTGGTTCAAGCAAGCCCGCAGCAAGCGGATATAGGTGGTTCCGCAGTCTCGCAGGGAGCGGTCGTCTCTCCTCCGGCCAGGGCCCCAAGCGACACGCTTCGAGCAGCGATAGCGAAACGCAAGCAACGGCGTCGCGGGCGCCTCGTGCGCCATAGTGTCCATGTGGTCATCTCCTATCGTCTCAGCGTGGTAGCTGAAGATTCTAGGCGCTGGCCACACCCCTTTTCCGGGGCGCCAACACCAACGTTTAGCACACAAGGAGTTTGACGAGATGGCTCAGCAAGTATTGAATCTATCCGCCCATGCAGCCACGTCGAATAACTCCAGATTGGGGTAACTGACCGTTTCGCCCGTTTCTTTAAGACAGGCCTCCGCGGCGTTGCACAGCGAGCTCGCGAGCGACGCCGCATCAACGCGGAACGTCACGCTCTTAGTCGCACGCATCCCGCTCTTGGGCGACGGCCAGGAAGAGCAGAGGGCGTTGCACCCGTGGAGGACAAGCTCGAACTTGTAGTCGTAGTCGAAGCTCTCGTCTTTCTCGGGAGCATCGACCGACACATCGTAGTCGCCTGAATGCAACAGGGAGCACCGGAGCTTCCAGCACATCTTCCCATTAAAGATTTGACCTGGAATCGTTTCACCTTCGTTCGAGGGGTCTCCCGAAAACAGGAAGTCGTTTGCCGCCCAGTCATCAAACCACTTCACATACTGCCGCCCCGCCGCTCTCTTCCCGTTATGAAGGACGAGATTGGGATAAAGAAGCTGCCCCATGGCGTCGGGAATGGTAAGGGAAGACATAAGGGCTGGGATAAGGCAGTCTTTCTCAACCGCATTTCTAATCGATTCGACGAGTAGCTTCATTTTGATGCCTCAAAAAGTCTATGCGGTCTTATGCGAAGAAACGGCCGATCGGCCATGAGCCGAGCGTCGTTCGTGCCTCTTCGTCAAGTGACGCTCTGAGCGCAGAGGCCATGTCCGAGTCTCCGCGCAAGGCTGCTGCGCATGCTTTCGACAGCGCACTATCTGAATTCAGCTGGATTGCCATTAACTCAGATTTCTCCTCGCTAGTAAGATCTCGCTTTCGAGCGGCAATTTGATATCGATTTATCAGGGTTGCCTCTCGATCCGCAAAAGCTTCCAGGGCGTCTACGGTCATCTCGCAGCATTTCAGCAACTCTTCCTTACAGCACGCATCTTGATCGTAGGCTGATAGCATTTCAAGCATCTTGTCGTTGACGTAGGCAGAGCTAACTTCGGTGACTGGATACTGCTTCAACGTAGCGGCAAACACCTCGGCATCGATATTGGCAAGCCTCATATAGTCCTGCATCGTTTGGACGAACAGAGGCGCGACGACTACGGGGGCATCCCCCTCGCCCCGGAAGAACACCGAGACCGTCAGGTCATCCAGTCGAAGCCCATCGACCATTCGGTACATATCTTCAGATACTTGGTAAAACACGAGCTTAATCGGATGGTTCCCCAGATTGATATATCCGAATCCGTTTTGCCGATCCTTGTAGTGGAGGGGTGCGTTCTCAACCAATCCCTTGTAAATTGTCTCGATGTTTCTTAAATCCTGAGTGGTCAACGCACTGATGTCGAGCTCTGGCTTGTAATGAAGAGCGTCGACAACCCGCTTGATAATCTCCAGCGACTGCAATCGACTCTCAAGGGCGTCGAGGTCGCCTCCGCTCAACTTGCACCCGCGAGCAAAGCCGCTTCCGTCTATGGAAAGCGTACCGGTTTGCATCAATGCGCGCATGAGGGCCAACTCTTCCATGCGCTCGACAAGAGTTCCGGTCTCGCTGAGGGTGATTGTGTTGGTGGAGAGGCATATGTCGAAACCCCTGAAGAAAACGTGCTCGCCATTCTCATTTTCTCCGGCCATGACCACCGCATTTAGGGAAACATCACCAGAGCTGACGTCATGCCGAGACCCAATCGCGACGCCAACTATGTTTTCAAGCTTATTCAAGGGATACAGCTCTCCCCAGGGGCTCTTCCCGTAGATATACAGCCCGTTCCTGTATGGAGCCAAGCTTGCGGGCGACTCGCCCTCGAGCAGCTCGATTCCAAACTCGCACTCATCAAAGCAAAGGCCGGCGTCCTTAAATTCCTCGATTGTCTTGGGGGCGATGCCAGCGACTGCTCGCTGCTTTGCTCTGTCCTTGACCGCCCTTCTGACAAGCCGCGTCAATTCCGCCGCGTCTGATGGAAGCCGGTCGAAACGCAAAGAGATGCGCTCTTGTTGCTCCGGAATATCGGCCAGAATCTTCTTTAGGTCATAGGGAAGCAAAAGTCTGTAGAAAACCTCCGCTGAACGAGCCTCGCTCCCACAGTAGACGTAAAAATAGATGCAGCCTCCAGCAATGTTGAGATAGTGCCTGAGGTCTGAAACTCGAACTTGCCGCTTAGGTCGGTCCGATTTTCTTTTCGAAGTGGTCCCCTTGACCTGAAGCGGCAACTGGCCTTCAACGGTCTCAATCGTGAAGGAAGAAGACGAGTAGACTTGCAGGTGCCCGTCGGTGCATTCGGTCTTGTCGTTCTCATCTATATACGCATAGACGCAAGCGACATCGCCGAAAGCCTGCTTGACAGCATTGACCGCGTTCTGCTCGATTTTGCGATTGTCCAAGCTTCTCCTTACTGTTTTAGATCGTCAGCAAACCGATGTCAGGCATGTTTCTCACTTGACCTAACTGCCTCGCGATGAATCGCATGGCCCTAGAGGAAAAAGTCCCTCGCGCTCACGATGCGGATGCCGTCGATATCCGTGTCGTAGGAACCCTGCCTCACGACCACGATCTTCTCGTGGTTGTCTCGTATCGACTTCAGAGGGGCGATCTCTCGCTCCCTGGTCTCGCTTGCGAACATCTCGTCAGTCGCCTGCACGTAGAGCACGCGCCCGTCCTTCGTCGCAACGAAGTCGACTTCCTTGCCATAGAGCTTGCCCACATGCACGCTCCATCCTTCGTAGAGCAGCTGGAGATACACGGCGTTCTCGAACAGACGGCCAGTATCCGTGACCCTATAGCCGGCCATCCAGGTCCTGAAGCCGGTGTCGACGATGTACTCCTTTGGGTTCGTCTTGAGGAGCGCCTTGCCGTGCAAATCGTAACGCGTGGCACGATAGAACAGGAAGGCCTCCTCAAGCGCACCCACATACGAGGAAACGGTCTTGTTCGTGGTCTTCGGCCCCGCAGAAGTTAACGCGCCGGCGATTCGACTCGACGAGCACTCGTTGCCGATGTTGTCCGCCAGGAATTCGGCCACATGGCGCAGCAGGGAAGGGTCAGTCACCGCACTTTTGCCCTTCCCGCGCTCACGGTTGACAATATCACGCACGGCGATGGCTTCGTAGACGCCGGACATGTACGCCGAGTGCTGCGCCTGGGTCGTCGAGAGGGATGCGATGGCTGGCATGCCCCCGTACTCAAGGTAACGAGTAAGCATGTCGTCGAAGAGAACGGGATCCCCCTCGGGAGTGAGAGCCACCGAAGTTCCCGATACGAACTCGATTCCGCAGAAGTCGGCGAACTCGGAGAAGGACAGGGGCAGCATCTTTACCTCTACGTAGCGCCCGGAGAGATAGGTGGCCAGCTCGCTCGAGAGAAGATACGCATTCGAGCCCGTGAGGTAGATGTCGCAATCGAAGTCGATCCTCATTGCGTTGACCGCATCCTGCCAGCCATCGATTCTCTGGGGCTCGTCTATGAAAACGTAGGTGCGACCCTTGTCCGACAGGCGCCCGCGAACGTAATCATAAAGCTGGTCCTCCGTCTTGATGCCCGTACCCTTGCTTTCCAGGTTGACGCTCACAAAGCCGCGGCCAGCGACTCCTTCAGACTCGACGGCCATCCTAATTAGATCGAGAAGGCTCGACTTGCCGCACCTGCGCACGCCCGTGATCACCTTGATGAGGTCGGTGTCACGGAAGAGCATCGCCTCCTCGAGGTATCTATCGCGGTTCCTGAGTCTGCCACCCTTCAAAAGCTGCTCCTAAAACTCGAATCTGGTTACACTTTTAGGAGTATCGTAACTCCACGCCACAAGATGAGCAAAGAGCGCACCTCGAGACGGATCGACCAAGGGGATTACGCACCTGCCGGGAGGCAGGGCAGCTTGCTCGATCGACGCGGACTACCAATTGATAAACCCCAAAAGCCGGACCGCACGGCGGCGCTCGTTTCGCTAAATCGGCTTGATGGGATGGCGAATCACGGTCTTGAGCTTCTCCGGCGCGTACTTGCGCGGGTCGGAGAGGTAAATCTCGTGACAGAGGCGGGATTCGGAGAAGTCGGGCGCATATCCCCGTTCCGCCGCAAATGCACGCATGGCGCCTATGATCGTCAGCTCGTCATCGTAAGGCCCGTATAGCAATGGGCGCGGATTCGGAAGATGCCGCGCCCATTGGCAAACACTATAGCATAGAATCGAACGTATGTTCTACTCCCACTCGATAACGGGTGCCGCAGGTAAATGAGGCGCTCGTTTTACCTCAGTCCGTTCTATCAGGCATTCTCCCATCGCCGTTTGATACTCATTTGGTCCTCACGCCGGCTAATCTGACCACAATTAGGGCAGGGCATACCCCTTCTTAAATCGCTCGTCAAAGGGACAGAAATCGCTATAGACATAGCCGTCAATAAGCGATGAACCGTTCGGTTGGCGTATCTCATGCTGCCGGAACTTCTCGACATAGCCATCGGACTTATCGTGCTCGAAATAGTCGAACTGATCAAGCCACTCGTCGTATTCATCGGCCTGCTTCACGCGCGTTTCGTACCTCTTCGCCCATTCAAAAAGAAAAGAGTCGGGAACAGGCGCTCTCGCTAGAAGCGCCGGCCCCTCTTCCAGTTGAAGCGGAATCAATCCATATGAAGCCGAGAGCTGAAATAGCGCATGAGCAGCTTGAACAGGACTACCGAAATCGGTAAATACAAGCGCTCCCCTCTTCACCTCAAGAGCGCTGGACAGTTTTTGAAGCGCCGCATATTTCGGCACCCTAGCCCCCTGTTCATACGAACGTAGCGTTGCGAGGGAGAGATCAGCCTCTCGGGCCAAATCCAGCTGGGTCTTTGCAGGGGTACACCGCGCCCTTAGCTCGGGCAGCTTCTTGGACTGCATCCTATTTTGCCAAGGCGTAATCGGCACCCAAGAATCTCGTGGATCATATTCGTATCGGAGGGGGAACTGGGACGGATCAAAGTCGGCTGAGAAGTTGTCCTTCCATCTTTCATAGTCGTCTCGATCGGAGTCGCTCTCAATTTGAGCATACTGAGCTGCCCACTTCTTTAGAAAAGACTCCATGAAAGGCGAAGTCGGCTTGAGCGCTGAATAGCGCTCGTTTGCAACAGGCTCGAACCCATATGTCGCGGCAAATTGGAAAAAAGCCTGAGCAATCAGGTCAGTATCGTTGAAATCATAAAAATGGAGCGCCTCAGCCCGTATGCCATAGGCGTTCGCAAGCCCCTCCAAATGCTCTTCCTTCGGGGCAGACTTCATGAGCTCGTAGTTCCTCAAGGCCGACTCCGAAATGCCTGCCGCCTGAGCGGCGACCTTTCGTGTCCATTTTCGCGCCGAACGGAGGCGGAGCAGTTTCTCGGACAGCCGTAGCCTTCCCCAGCGCTTGCTCGTTTGTTCCCACTCCCTATCGGCCACAAATGACGTCAGGGTCTCTTTGGCAGCACCGATGCGATCGACGGCAGTCATCCAGATACACCTCCGAAGAAATACTGTTCTCAAGTCTACATGCGAAATCTCATGCATACAAAAAATGTAGGAGATGTGACTTAATCTGCAAAATTACACTTTCCGTAGTAGGTCATACGTTTTTTGGACATAATCAAGACGAGGGGCAATCCGTGCCCCGCTCTGGAAAGGAGACTACATATGACACGTCAGCTTATCGGCGCGGAGGAGGTTGCCGAGATCACGGGCATGAGCAAGTCTTATGCGTTCAAGCTGATTAAGACCTTGAATGCAGAACTTGCAGCTCAGGGAATCATGACCATCCCCGGGAAGGTTCAGCGCTCGTACTTCGAGGCACGGCTTCTCTCCGCCCCTTCCAAGCAGAGGGCGGCGATGGCCCATGTCAGTTAACCGAGACAAGAAGCGCGGGACCTGGACGGTCGAGGCTTGGTACCGCAACTCTTTAGGCGAGCGCCATAAAAAGACGAAGCGCGGATTCGCTTCCAAGAAGGAGGCCGTCGCTTGGGAGCGCAACTTCCTCGCGTCCTGCAACGAGCGCGTCGAGATCACCGTCGAGGCCTTCGTCAAGACCATGTACACCCGCGACGTCTACCCTCGGCTGCGCGTTGGAACCAAGCTCACCAAGGATGCCATCATCGACAAGTACATCCTCCCGGTCTTCGGTAAGATGCGCCTTTGCGACGTCAAGGCCGCAGACGTTGTGCGTTGGGAGAATTGGCTCCTTGAGCAGGGCCTGTCGCAGAGCTATCTCCACACCATCTGCAACCAGTTCTCAGCCATTTTCAACCACGCCGTCCGCTTCTACCGCTTGCCCCAGAACCCCATGCTGGCGGCGGGAAAGGTCGGCTCCAAGCGTCCCGAGAAGGAGATGCTCTACTGGACCCCTACCGAGTTCAAGCTCTTCTCCCAGGCCATCGAGGATAAGCCCCTCATCTACCTCGCTTTCCTGACGCTCTATCTGTCGGGTTGCCGCGAGGGCGAGCTCCTTGCCCTTCGTCCGGAGGACATCGACTTCGGGCTCAACGTCATCCGCATCCGCCGCTCCTATGCCCGCGTCAAGGGCGAGGACGTTATCGGCCCACCCAAGACGCGAGCCTCGAAGCGCGACATTGTCATGCCGAGCCTCCTTCGCGAGGAACTGCGCGACTATCTGGCAGCACATCCCGAAATCGTTCCTACCGACCGACTCTTCCCCATCACAAAACATGCGTTGTCGCATGAGATGAAGAGGGGTTGCGAGCTCTCGGGCGTGAAGCGCATCCGTATCCACGACATCCGCCACTCCCACGTGAGCGCCCTCGTCAACAGCGGCTACTCGCCCACGGCGATCGCCGATCGCATGGGCCACGAGACCGCCGAGGTCACGGAGATGTACTCGCATCTCTTCCCCTCGACGCAGCACGATCTAGTGGAGGCCCTTGATGGGATGATGTCGGATGTCTAAGCCGATTATGGACGCCAAGGGGCGCCGCCGCTGCAAGACCATCGCCTTCCGCATGTCGCCCGCAGAGGCGGACCAGCTCGACCTCCGCGTCGCCCTGAGTAGCCTGTCAAAGCAGGAGTACATCACGAAATGCTTGCTTGAGGGCACTTTCACCGTGGTCGCGACCACCCGCATGCGCAAGGCGGTCAAGGAGCGCGTGGGGCCCGTCGTAACGGAACTCCGGCGTATCCGGCGCGCGGCAGACATGGACGACGAGCTCGTCGAGTCGCTTGAGACGCTTGCCGCCTTCGCCGAATCGTTCGCGCCCGAGCGCTCCCCCGTGGAACTCGAAGACGCACTTATCGCAAACCTCGGGATAGACGACGGCCTCCCCGACCAAAGCTCGGCCGTCGCCCAAAATCATGAGTCCACACATAAGGAGGACCCCATCGATGAATCTTAGCATGATGAATTCCGCCCGGCGCCGCACCATCCTGCGCGACCACGGCCTCGACCATCCCCTGACAGAGGAAGAGCTGGTCGAGCGTCTGGTCGACACGGAGCTTCGCCTTAGCCGGCTCGAAGTGCTCGTCTTCGGCAGTGCCTGCCCCATCAACGGCCCACGACGCCCCCAGTCTCGCGAGGAGGTGGCCTGATGGGTGCGCAGAAGCACGACGACGTCCTTGGGCCGCAGCCTCCAGAGCGCCGCTCCCCGCCGACGGTCAACGAGATCGTCGAGGAGCTCAAGTCCCTCCCCTTGAACGTCGGCTACAACCGGCTCGCAAACGAGCTTTTCAAGACCGGCCCTCTGCCCTGGGACGCGGATGCGAGGGAACGCCGGTGGCGCGACAGCGACGACGCGCGGCTCTTCGCCCTCCTCCAGCAGACCATCTCCCTCCAGAAGGAGAAGTTCATGTTGCTCGCATTGACCATCGTCGCCGAGGATAATGCCTACGATCCGCTCGTCGCCATGCTCGACGCCCTCACCTGGGACGGCATCCCGCGCGTAGGGACGCTCCTCAATGTCTACCTTGGTGCGGAGAGGAGCGTATACGTCTCGGAGGTCGAGCGCATCTTGTTCTGCGAGGGCATCGCCCGCGCCTACAGCCCGGGCTGCAAGGCCGATTACATGCCCATCCTGTGCGGCGCCGGGGGTATCGGCAAGTCGTCCTTCGCCCGAGGCCTCGCCATCCGCGACGAGTACTTCACGGACTCCGTGATCAACCTCGGCGACGTCAAGCTCACGGGCGAGCAGAACCGGGGCAAATGGATCGTCGAGGTCCCCGAGCTCAACGGGATGTCCGAGCGCTCTATCGAGAGCGTGAAGGCTGGGGTCACCCGTCAGGTCGATGAGTTCCGAGGGGCCTATTGCCGCAGGACGGAGGCGTTTCCCCGGCGCGTGGTCTTCGTCGGTACCACGAACGAGGCAGACTTTATACGCGAGCGCTCAAGCGGCGCAAGGCGCTTCCTCCCGTTGCTCTGCGGCATCGAGCGCACTGAGAAGTCCGTCTTCGATGAGGACTTCCCGGCCGCAATCCGCCAGGCATGGGCAGAGGCCCGCACGTGGATGAGGACGGGCGATGTCCGCTTTTCGACCGTCCTAACACCTGAGATGGAGACCGAGGCGGCCGCACAGCGCGGACGCTTCGTCGAGGAGGACCCCTGCGTGCAGAAGGTCCTCGCGTATCTCCCCGGCAACACCGACCGTCCCATGTGCACGTTCGAGATTCTCGACAAGGCCCTCCACCTCGAGAAGACCAAGGCCAACTGCAAAATGGTCAGCCGCATCCTGTCGTCGCAGTGCCCGGGATGGGCCCCGGGCAACAAGCGCCTCTGTCCCCCGTACGGAAAGCAGCGCTGTTGGGTGTACCGGGAGACGGATTAGGGCCGATAGAGGTGCCGCATCATGCCGTTGCGGCACCTCGGTCGCCCCCCTCACCTGCAAAGTCTCTCGATGGTGCCAAAGGTGCCATAGGCCCAGAAACTCTTTCCTGTTCTTTGGCACCTTCGGCACCGCAACGTTTCGCCGCAGCTAGAAGCATCATCAGCAAAGACCCTCAAATGAACCACCGGTACCCATACGGCACCGGCAGAGAGGAAAACCATGATGGAACTTGTCAAGAAAACCAAATCGCATCTCGACGACCTCCTCGGGACCGTCCCCAAGCACAAGGACGACGCCGTCGGCTCCGTGCTCTCCCATCTGCTGGAGTCCGACCCCGACCTGGGCTTCGCACGCGCGGCGCGGCCCGTCGAGCATCCGGGCTTCACGCGCATCGTCCGTGCAGGAATCGCCTACTACGCGAAGCCTGATTTCAAGATTCTGAACCCGTTCAAGGAAGGCGGGAACGGCGTCTACTTCGTCAAAGGCAGCAACGACGACCCGACCGGCATCTTCTTCACCGATGCCTACCGCGTCAACGATGCAGAATACGGCGACGCCATCGAGGCCTACCTCTTCGCCTACGGCATCCCCCGCGATGACCTCGCCATGATGCCCGTCACCTTCTGGCCTAAGACCTACGAGCGCACGCCCGAGAACATCGCCGCCCTCCGCGCTGTCGGCGCGCCCCTCCCGAACGAGGGACTCTAAGATGGCCATCGGAAAAGACGGGTCGAAGGTCATGAGCCTCCGACTCCCTAACAAGGCGTATCGCCGCCTCCACGCCTACGGGGTTTCAAAGGATCTTAGCGACAGTGCAGCCGCCCGCGAGCTCATCGCCGCTGGGCTCGCCTCCGACGGCCTGGCGCTCTACTCCACCGAGCTCGGAACCTATCTGCGCGGCGTCATGCAGCCACTGCTGGAGCAACTCGACCGCACGCTCGGCGAGCGCAACGCCGAGCAGGAGGACCGCATCGCACGCGTTGTGCACCGCGCCACGCGTGCCTCGATCGTCGCAGCAATCGCCGCCGTCGAGATCGAGAAGGGCACGTTCAATGGCCTGGACGGCGTGAGCGCCTCGGACATCTACGCCGCCTACGACAAGCAGGCCGGCCTCATGCAGCGCGGCATGACGCTCTCGGAGGCGAGGGAGCGCCTTTCAGATGGCAAGTCGTAGCAGCCTCGTTGTGAACGCCCGTGTGCACCTCTCCGGGTCGCGCGGGCGTTCCGCCGTCATCACCAACAACGTCGAGTACGTCGCCACGCGCGAGGGGGCCGACAAATCCGCCACCGTCGACGATCTCAGGCGCTCCGAGCTCGCCGAGAGGATGGGGATCGTCGGCTACTGCGCCGAGAGGCCCGGGTCGACCGCGCTCTTCGACCAGAACGGGGCCGTCCAGCTCCGCACGGCCCGCAGGGAGCTCGAAAAGGCCGACGGTGCGATTGCCACCGTTGTGCTCAGCGTCCGCAGGGACGAGGCGTGCGAGCTCGATCTCGCATGCAAGGAGGACTGGCAGCGCTTCTGCCGCCGAAACCTCACGCCGGCGCTTGCCGAGGCAATGGGCATCCCCGAGTCCAGCGTCCGTTGGGTAGCCGCCGAGCACGAGAACCACCCGAATTCCAAGCACGTGCACGTTATTGCCTGGTCGTCCGACGGCTCGTTCGATTCGCTCATGGCCCGCAACAGGCTCGACCGGGCAAGGAACGCGCTCACCGACGCGGCCCTGGTCCCGGCGCTCGCGGCCGAGCACGAGGCCCGCGACCTCGCGAGGTCGCGGGCGGTCGACGCCGTCCGCCATATCCCCGCCGATGAGATTGGCGTCACGCTGCCTGCGGACGGCCGCATCTCCTACGCGCACCTCCGCCGCTGGCACCCAGATGTCGCCAAGGCCGTCGATGCCGCAATCGAGGAAGCAGGGTCGAGGCACCCTGAAATCAAGGAGGCGAGCGCGGCTTACCGCGAGTCCGTGGAGCGCTGCGCCGGCCTCAAGGGGCTCGAAGGTGTTGCGCAGGACCGCTACTTGAACGACGCCATGCACGAGCTACGCGCGCGCCAGGGCAACGCCCTGCTGAGGGTCATCGCACCCGACCGGGCAACGGACCCCGAAAGGGAACCGATAAGGTCCGCAAGGCCGGACGACGGGCCCGCAACGGAGCGCAAGCGCATGAGGCCGCTCGTCGGCGAGGTCCGCGCCTGCGTCACCGGAAAAGACCTGGAGGGCGCGCGAGAAGCCGTCCGCGAGCGCGGGCCCATCCCGGAGAGATGCCTCCGGTCGTGCCCGTCCTACGCGCTTTCCATGGCAAAAGCCCCCGTTGCTGTGGGCAGGGCCCTTGCCAAAGCGCTCGCGTCCGCAACAGAGGGTCCCAAAGGCAAGAAGGACCTGTCAGACGAAGTCGGCCAGAAGGCCGAGCGCGCGCTCGCGAGGGCGCTCGCAGCCGCCGTATCGGCCGCGATCAGGGGCGATGCGGCGGGCATCGTGCTCGACTCAGCGAAAACAATAGTGAAGGGAATGATTCTATGAGCAAGCAGAAGAGCTTCAACGTCGACGAGGGCGCGCACCTCAAGCGCTGTGTCGCCGCCGGCGCGGCCGCTGGGGCCGCGATCGCGCTCGTCCTGCTGCCGGCGGCATGGCGCTGGCTGGAAGCATGGGTCGTCGGCATCGCCGCGACGCTCACGAGCTTCGGGATGGCCGCAGTGCCCGAACTCCCCGGCACCATGTTCCAAAACCCGCTCGAAGTCCTGCCGGAGCTGATCCGGGACGATGTCTTCCTCGTGGGGTGCGCGGCAACCCTCACTGTCTCAATAGCCGTCGGCATCTGGAGCCATCTCGACTGGTCGCGTTGGTTCCACGACGGGACCTGGGTCGGCGGGCGTCGTGCGCCGGGCGCGCCCATCCACGGCGACGCGAGGCTCGTCTCGGCGCACAGCGAGCTTAAGCGCAGGAGCGAGTCATGGCAGGAGGGCGGCAAGCCCTCGGGCGGCACGTTGGTCGTGGGCGAGATCGGGAGGAGCGTCAGGCTCATCGACTCGGTCCATGCCTGCGTCCTCGCCGAGAGCGGGGAGGGCAAGAGCCGCCGCGTCGCCATTTTGTCAGCCTTGGCAAACTTTGAGCAAGGCCGCTCCCTCATCATCAACGACATCAAGGGCGAGCTCAGGGCCTTCCTTGAGCCTGTGTTCGAGAAGACGGGCACTCACCGCATCGTCGACGTGATGTTCGACGCGCCTGCATTCTCAGTACGATTCGATCCGCTCGAGAGGGCAAAGGAGGCCTTTGGGGCGGAGGGGGCCGGCGGCTGTGCACGGGAGCTGCGTGAGCTCGCACGCTGCATCGTGCCCGCGCCGTCGAAAAGCCAACCGTTCTTCTACGACGGCGCTCGGAACCTCTTCGTCGGTATCTCCCTCGCCCTCATCGAGGACGCGTCCATCCCGGAAGACGAGAAGACCGTCATGTCCGTCGCTGCCGCGATCTCGCCGTCGGGCGACCAGGGACCGCTTGACCGCATCGCCGCCCTGGCGGCGTCTTTGCCCGCGGAAGACCCCGCGCTCCCCTTCCTCGGCGGGCTCAACGGTGAGCACGGGGGCGGGCCCGGCATCGTCTCGACCTTGAGCAACTGCCTCACCGAGTACGTCGACGGCAACGTGGCTCGGATGCTCCACGATGACGAGTGCGGCCTCGGGGGCATCGGCGAGGAGCCCACGGTGGTCTTCATCTCATCATCCTCTGCAACGGGCAACTACAAGCGACTCGTCCAGACGTTCGTTTCCCAAGCGCTCTCGGCGCTGCGCTCCTGCGCCGCGGGCCATGCCGGGCGCTGCCCCGTCGAGACCGTCCTCCTCCTCGATGAGGCGGCCTCCCTCGGCCGCAACGAGAGGATCGTCCAGGACCTGGGAGAGATGCGCTCGGAAGGCGTCCATGTTCTCTGGTTCTGTCAGTCGCTCCTCCAGCTCCAGTCCGTCTCCGGCTACAGCCGAGAAGAGGCCGAGACGATTCTCGACCTCCTCAAGGACAAGGTCGTTCTCTCCTGCTCCAACCTCGACACCGCGCGCAAGCTCTCGGAGTCGATGGGCTCCTACACGGCGGTCGCGCAGTCCACGAGCCGAACTAAGGGAACGAACACCGGCTCGACGGGCACGAGCGAGGGACTCGTGCGCAGGCCGCTCATCACGCCCGACGAGCTCCAGCGTTGGACCGGCCGCGAGACGGGAGCCCTCGTGATCCACGACGGCGTACCCATGGCCTTCCCCAGCAGGGACGTTACCGAGACTTTCGTGGGACCCATGCTCGGGATGACGTCACCCGATGCCGAACGAACACTCATGGAGCGATCAACCGCTCGCCGCAAGATCAGGAACGAGACGGCACCGAGGGTTTGGCGGGGCCCGACCGCCCCCGACGCCACGTCGACAGCGCCGACGAAGCCGAAAACGGCCGCAGGTTACGTTCCCGAGGGCTTCTAGCCGCGTAATCGCCCATATCCAGCGGAAACGCCCCAATCAACTACGCACCCGCGCCCGCGCGCTACACGTGGATGCGGGTGTTTTTCGTTTTAGGCGCAGGCATCTACCTGCGCTTTCGAACTCGGCTCGCCGAGTTGCGCCGTTTGCCTCCGGCGAAACGTAGTGGAGCCTTATCCTGCACCGCCGATTCGTGGCGGAAATAGAAGTCAACAGGTCTCGCGATATTCGAATAGCATAAAGAGAAGCAGCACCGCGCATCCACAGATTTTTTCAGCGATCCGTCACCGAGTCACCCCGTAAACAGGTCGGAATCGAAAAACTCCCTTAGAGAAACACCAAGGCCCCTTGCTATGCGCTCTATGTTCTCGATCGAGATGTTCCGTTTCCCGGTTTCGACCTCGGCAAAATAGGTTCGAGACATCTCTATCGAGTACGCAAGGGCTTCCTGGCTGTATCCAAGAGCGTTTCTCAATTCCTTGATGCGAAGTCCGACTTTCATTTTTGCATCTAGCTGAGTCATTGGTACCTCCCGACTGGTGGTGCCAATGATTTGAGTCGGACCTATATGAGTCACACCTATATAAGTGACAATTTGCAATACAATGCTCACGTGGCCCTTTTCCAGGTTGAAGGGATCGCCGTAAGTACCATCTATGAATCAAAGGAGAACTGCCATGGCGATGAATGTATCCCGGCGCGGCTTTTTGGGCGCTGTCGGACTGATGTCGATTGCCGGATTGAGCGGCTTGAGCGGATGCGGACCGACGGGAGTGAAGGGAAAGACGCTCTATTACATATCGGTCTGCGACAACGTCGCCCTCGGGAAGATGACGAATAACAAGCTGGGTTCCGAGACGACGATCACCTTCGACGACGGGGACGGCTGGCATTACGCAGGGTCGTTCGAGTCCTCGGGAACGTGGAGGCAGGAAGACGAGAACATCGTATTGAGCTCAAGCGAGCTCGGTACCCTGACGCTCAAGAAGGCCGACGATGCGGATGCCTATATCCCCTCTGGCGACGAGGAGTACGGCGAGCGCTATTTCCTGAGCGAGGACGATGCGAAGAAGTACTACGAGGACTACACCGGCAAGGCGGTCGCCCGCGTCAAAGAGCTGCTTGAATCGCAGGAATGGGAACGCTCGAACCGGCCGGAGTCCATGGCGAGCCCCGAGGAGATCAACTTCGACAGCGGAAAGATCGCATTCAAGAAGGCGTCGTATAACCAAAAGGGCTATCTGTTCACTCAAGGTCCCAGTGATGACGAATGGGCCGCATCGGACCATTCGGGAAAGTACAGCCTCACGGTCAAAGACCAGAGGGCGAAGGATACCGACTCGACACCGCGCCCGCTCGTTTACAAGGGCGAGCTGACGGCCGATGGGGCGTCGGTGGCCTATACCCTCGAGAAACGTAACGAC
The DNA here is from genome assembly GCA_036304905.1 of Collinsella sp. Lineage (GTDB taxonomy): Bacteria > Actinomycetota > Coriobacteriia > Coriobacteriales > Coriobacteriaceae > Collinsella. The sequence goes on from JAXIXR010000023.1 coordinate 18,062, forward strand.
AGCCTGGTTCTGAAGCTGGGAGAGACGATGTATGACCCGGTGTTCACGAATGGAAAATAGCGGTCGAATCAAGCTCTTCGGGCGCGAGTTCTCCCGTAAACAGGTCTGCGCGGCTGGTGCAGGAATCCTCTGTGCGGCGCTTCTCATCGGCTGCGGGGCTTACGCTATCTCACATGCCAGTTGGACGGGAGATTCCAATGCCCCTGCGGTGTCGCAGTCGAAGGACGATGAGGAGCAGGACATGGTGCTATCCCTTGAGGTGAAGGCTGACGGCTGGGATGCGGACACCTCCACGCCCGTCATCGCCCATATAGAGGATGCGGACGGGGAAGTGGACTTCTACACTGCTATCGCCGCGAACAAGCAGGTGACCGTGAAGGTCGGTGAGTCCGGTACCTATACCGTCACATTCATCTCACCGGTGAACGCCGACGGCTCAATCTATAAGGTGCCATCGAAGAAGGTTACCGCCGGAAAAGCCGACAAGACAGTTGCCACAGGCGTGACTTTCGATAAGGTGGATGCGGACAAGGTAACGAAAGATGACCTGACAGCCATCGCCAAGGACGTTGCGGAAGCCGTGAAGAAGGGCGATTCCACCCTGACCGGTGACAAGGGCGCTGAGGTCGTGAAGAAGTTCGAGAACAACATCAAGAAGAACCCGAATGCCGATGCCGGTGCCGTCGAGAAGGAGACCGAGAAGGCGCAGGAGACCGCCAAGGAAGAGAAGTCCGACGCGAAGACCCCGGAAACTTCCGACAGCAAGAAGAGCGATTCAGGCTCATCCAACGGCTCCAAGAAGGATAATGGGAACAGCGGTTCCGACAGCAAGCCGAGTGGAAGCAACAATAGCAACTCCGGTAGCTCCTCGAAGAAGGATGACACCCCGGCGCATGTTCATAAGTATGATATCTACCATCCTGCGGTGACTCATACGGAGAAGGTGTACCATCCCGCAGTGACCCATACGGAGAAGGTGTACCATCCCGCAGTTACCCATACGGAAGAGCGCTCAATTTGCAATGGCTGCGGAGCAGATATCACGGGCAATGAACAAGCTCATGCGTATAATGCACTTATGGCAGGCAATAAAGCATGTGGCGCATATCATACGGTATACAATACCGTAACAGATTCTGCGGCATGGGAGGAAACGGTTACGATTACAGATTCTGCGGCATGGGAGGAAACGGTTACGATTACAGATTCTGCGGCATACTACACTTGTTCCTGCGGTGCCACGAAGTAGCGGAAGCCGCCGAATTCTAGGCCGTAGCGGTCAAGCATCAGGTTGAGTTCTGTTGATGCCGCCGGACGCACGCGCTCCGGTATCCTCCATGTCCCCCGAGCCACCTTAGCCAAGGTTCCAAGGGGCACCGCCCCTTGGCGCGCAGGGGCTCGGGGATGGCGCGAGGCATCCCCGGAATAGCTGGCGCGGGCACGCCGATGGCATGCCCGCGCTCTCTGTGTACGCTTCACCCCTCTTCGGCAACGTGCACGGTCCGGCCGCTCTCGCAGTCGATGCTCTCCACGTCGCCGAATCCGATTCGGACGGCAGCCCATCCGCCCCCGTCCCCCACCAAGGCGTCGGCCTCGTCGCATGCGTCCGAGACGAGTCGCCCGAGTTCGGGCGACCCCTCCAGAGCTGTGCCCATCTCGAACGCCCCGCCCTCGCCACCCGACTCAAACTCGACGACGACAGTCAGCCCGACGGCTCCGCCCGGGGACTTGCCGAATCTGCCCACGGCGTCAAACTCGTCCATCTCCATGGAGCTACCTCCCCCTGACGGCGCTGAGCGACTTCGGTTCAAAGTGCTCGTCGCGTTCGATGGCGGCGAACCCCATCTGGCGGTTCAGCTCGGCCATCTCCTTGATGCTGAAGTAGCCGAGCTCGTCGTCATAGCCCTCGACGAGGCCGAACGCCTCGTCCGTGCCGTCGAACTCGAGCAGCCACCAGTCCCATCCGTTCACGCACGAGAAGTAGTGGACGTATACCGTGGGGTCTTCCGTGCCGTCTTGCTCATAGAGCCTCGGCAGCCCCTCCGCAATCTCCCCCGTCATCAGCTCCTGCATGTCTTCCTCCGTTTCCGGGCACGCTGCCCTGAACATCTCGCCCTTGCGGGCAAAGCCGAATGGCGACGCCGCGCGTCGTCGTCGGCTTTGCTCCCTGCAAAGCCGCACCGGAGCGAAGACGGGTCAAGGGAGTCCATGACGACCTCCACCAACCGGAGCGGAGCGGAGGTTTGTGCGGGGTCTCATGGGCCCCTTGACGCAGCGTAGCGGAGGTGCCACCCGCGTAACGGATACGAGGTCATGACCGGCGAATGCCACCGAAACGTTGGAAAACATGGGTCAAGACTGAAGAGAGGCGGCCATCCCTATCGGATGGCCGCCTTAGCGTGCCTTACTATTTCTCTTCTGGTATATGGCCGAGACGTCTGCCGGGCAAATCCCGACGATCCTAGTGATAATCGTTTGCGAAGGAACCGTAGAAGAGCGCCTTACAGTCGACATCGCTGTAGGCCATAACGGCATCCTGGACCTCGGGGCGCAGGAGGTTGAGCACCTTGTACACGCCCTCGCCCATATCACCGACGAAGAGTACCTGCTTGAACACGTCGGGATAATCGCGCAAGTAGGTTACATAGCCTCTGAGCTTTGCCAGCGTGTCACCGAGGAACTCGCCATGCGGGTCGACGATGGACGGTCTGATGACACCCTCAGCATCCTTCACGAAGAAGAGGAAGTCTGGATGCAGGGCCTTGCGTCCCACCGAAGACATGTACGGGATCGAAAACGCCTTGGCAGACATGCTGCCCGACGGATTGCGATAGAAGGCAACTGTGCGATTCTTTGCCAATTCGTTCCTAACGATATAGTCTTCCGCCGGGTTCAGGTCGAGCGGGCAGAGGCCGTCCTCTTTCTGCACGATATGGCACGGATACTTAGCGAAGTCGTCCGACGTGCTGGTAGACGTGGGCCACTCTATCTTTGTGAGACGCTTGCCCTCGGTTTCACGGGCCAGCTCGTCGTAGCGTTGCTTTGCCACGTCGTTAAGGTAGTCATAATCGCCAGATCCATCGACCTTATCGAAGTATCCCTTTCGGCATTGAGCCGCCCAGCCCTCGAGCGCATCAACGATGGCCTGCGTGCGAACCGCTGCGGCAAGGCGCAGGTCGCACTCGGGCCGCCCAAGCTCCTTGAAGTTGGCGCGACGATACTCATTCGCAAACTCCTTAGTGAAATGCATGTCGGCGTCGCGAGCGGCCTTTCTGAGACCCTCGGCGTCCGTGCGGGCCTCCTCCTGCTCCTGGTCCTCGGTCTCGTTGAGCTTGTCGAGCGTGATCTTGACGGTCTCGGCAACCTCTACGTCGTGTTTGGTTTCGCGGTACTCGTCCTCGTTAGCAACGATGTATCCCTTGAGCTTCTGGACGAACTGTTTTTTCACGTCGGCTGCGGCATTGACATCGAGGCCAGTCTCGACAAGCAGAGTCGCCGTCTTAACCAGGCTCTGGAATTCGTTTCTAGCCTTCTTCGGAATGCGCTGGACGGGGATGGAGTCGAAGGCTGTGCGGATGCCCTGCCACTCCTGGTGCGTGAAAGACTGCTCGCGCTTGGTGGGCGGCTTGGGCTTTGCCATGGGCACGGGTTTTACGACCGAGACGGGCTGGGTCGGCTCGGTCTGCGTGGAACTTGGCTCAGGGGTCGCAGGTTGCTCCGGGGCAGGCGCTACAACGTAGTTGCCCGTTGCGGGCTGAGGCGTCAGCTCCGCTTCTGGCGCCGGTACGTCGACGGGCCTGACCGCCGAGGCAAGCGAGGGCTGCGTTCCCTGCATGTCCAACGGCTCCTGAATCGCGATGCCGGCAAGCGGCGCCTGGTAGCCGGGTTGTGCCTGCCGCGTCGCCTCGATGGCCTTCTCGTTCTCCTTGTACGCCTTGAGCTCCTGTTGGTAGTCGGCTTCGGACTTGGGCACAGCCGCCGTGATAGTCACGGGGTTGAGAACGATGTTCTGCTTGCCGATGGAGCTCTCGCCCATGTCGTCCTTGCGGCCCATGAGGTAGTCGACCACGTCCTGAGTGCTCTCGGGATTGAACTGGGGTAGGTAGCAGGCGACGGAGTTCAAAAGATCATCGGATTCGATGCGCCGCGCAAGTGGAGTGCGTACCATACGTCCCACGAGTTGTGCGATATAGGTCGAGTCCGAACGCCTGCGCTGCGAGAAGATGACCTCCGCTCGCGGGCAGTCCCATCCGTTGGAGACAGCCTCCTTGGCGAAGAGCACGCGAATGCGCGAGGTGTCCTGAACGAACTCGGGCTCGACATAGGGAATGAGGTATTTTCCCGCCGCGATGTCCTTATGCTCGCCGAAGACGTTGGCAAACGACATCGCCTCGGAAAGACCGGGGACCAGGCCCGTAATCTGGTCGCACATCTCAGCCAGGGCCGAGTTGCTCACGTTGTCCGCCGCTTGGATGAGCAGCAGCGGGTTGACGGGGCTCTCGCCCTCACGGGCACAGTACTCGCTCCACTCGCGGCAGGCCAAGGCATAGCGCTCGCACGCCATAGTGAGGTACTGGTGCTCGACAGGGTCGTCCTTCTCTGGCACGCGCAACTCGATGATGTCCTTGAGCAGACCTGACTCCTGAACCTCGCGAGGGGTCACAGCGACCTTTGGCATACGCACGCGATCGGCGCGCTGGTCCATGGCCGCCTCGAACCTCTGCGGCGTGGCAGAGACCCCGACGACGATGGGCATCGCCGCACGGCCGTCTAGACCATCAATGAGGTTGGCGTAGATTGTCGCCGTGCCGCGCTCGCTCGAGGCATTGGCCCCCAGACCGCGATGGGCCTCGTCTATGAACAGATAGAGGTTACGCTCCGGATCCCTGATGGTGCGGTCAAGGATGTCCCAGAACACGCGGCCTGAGTTGGCCTCACTACCCTTGGTGAGCAGGCCGTTCTTACTGAGTAGGTCCTTGCTGAGGAAATAGACGTGGCGCGGCTCGAGAATGTCGTGCGCGGCTCCGAAGTCGTTGGTAATTGTGACCAGGTGGCGCCTGTCAAGGATGCTGTCTGCCAGCTTGTCCGCCACGTTTGAGAAACGCACGCTCGTCTGCTCGTTCAGGCTCGGGGAATCCGAGAGCCAAAGAACGACGGCATTCTCGTCGGGCATGAGGCTCAGATCGTCGTCTCCGAAGAAGAGCGCCTCGATCGTCGCTGCGCACATGACCGTTTTGCCCGACCCCGTGGGAGATGCGAGGCATATCGAGGACAGCTCGCCGTCCTGCTCGTAGCGTCGGCGCATCGACTGCAACTTGTTCGCCAGGGTCGCGACCGCACCGGCTTGGAAATCCTTAAGTTCAACTCTCATGTTTACCTCACCGCATCCTCGGCGGCAATCTTGAACGATTGCAGGTAGTTCTCGTACAGGCGAACAACATCGAGCCCGGGGAGCTGGGCCTTGACCCCGGCGAAGCGCGCCGTATCGTCGGTAATCACAAACGCGCAGACAACCTTGGGGTTACCCTTAAGTGCCTTGATGAAAGCGCCGACGGCGGCGAAATCGAAGAGCACGGCGTAGCTGTCGGAGACGGCATAGCCCGACTCCTCATGTTCGATGACGCGCCCGCGGGCGCCGGCGCGCAGCCACAGCAAGGGTGCGATTTCCTCGAAGGCAACGCCCAGCTCGACAGCGTCGGGGTCCTCGTAGGTGAGGTCGAAGAAGACCGCATTCTCCTCGAACCCGTCGGCCATGGGGAACTCGTCGGTGAACTTGTAGTCGCCCTTGATGGGGTCACCCTCGGGCGTCTTGCCCGTGATGGCCGCCGTGACGCGAGGCTTGGTAATGTACCGGCAGATACCCAGTGCCTCCCAATCGGGATCGCCCTGACGGAGCCCGCGCTTGATGAGTTTCTTTGTCTCGTCCTCGGAGACCTCGTTGTTCGTAATACTGATGGAGCACCTATGCCCGCCGTCTTGGTGGTTCAGGCGCATGACGGCATGCGCCGTGGTACCCGACCCTGAGAAGAAATCCACTATTAAGGCGTCACGCTTGTCCTTTGTGACGGTTTTCAGAGCATCTTCTACGGCATATAAAGATTTGGGGTAAGGAAAAACCCTCTGCGGAAGCATAGCGCGGACAAGCCTCGAACCATACTCTCCGGCATTGTGCGCCTGTCTGTTCCAAATCGTTTTCGGAGCCTTTAATATCTGCTGCTCTTCGGATTCTTCAAGTTCAACGATATTGTTGTCATCCCTGCCAACAATCAGAATTTCCCCGCGTTCTATACGTTCCCGCTGCTTTTTTCCAAGATACAGAATCGAATATCGATTTCGTTTGCGGTCGTATGCCCCGACTTTAGCTAGACCCTGAACAACGAGTTTTCGCAAATTGCCAGGATTCATCTGCCAGACTTTTTCAGCTCCCGTCCCGCGCGCAATGGGCCATGCGGTAAAGAGGCCTTCTTTATCGAATTCCGATGAGGGATGTTGGTCTATCGGGAGAGAATCGCCAACTTCAACTATTCGCTTTTTCTTAGGATCGATATACACCGGGTAAAAGCATCCCGGAGAATGCAATCTGTCCGAATTACTTCCACCTCTCATAAGCCACTCCCAGCGAACACCCCGCTTGGAGCGGCTTATAGCATCATCAGCTATTTCTTTTCTCTGATTGATATCTGAGGTAAACAACGGATCCTCCAGCATCGAGGGACCCGCATCGCCGACATACACATAGAACGCGTACTCCTCCAGGCGGTACATCTCTTTGTCACGAGCCACGCCATTTGGGTTAATGACGATGCTGACCATTTGAATATGGGCTTCCGGGAATACCTGCTCCAACAACAGCCCCAGCCTCAGATACTCCTTCTCATCAATCGTGACAATAAGCACGGAATCGTTGGGGTTGAGCAGCTGCTTGGCGAGCTTGAGGCGGCGCTCCATGAAGGCAAGCCACTTGGAGTGGCGATAGGCGTCAGAGCCGTCGACGTAATCGTTGTTGTATTTCCAGTCGCGGGCGCCAGTGTTATAGGGTGGATCAATATATATGCAGTCCACTTTGCCTGCATAGGCAAAGGCTAAGGTTTCAAGAGCATGGTAGTTTTCGCCGTTAATGACTACTTGATAGGGCTTATCGCCACCGCGCTCGACACGCCCAGTCTCTTTGAGGCCAGCATAAATCGGCTGGTCATATTCAGCAACAGGCACGACATCGTCGACAACAACGGAGCGGGGCTCGCACTCGTTTTCGTCATATGAGGGCGATTGATATGGCTTTAGATCGGCAACCCCCCCCGAACGGTATTTACCAACCATAGCAGTTGGGAGTTAGAGTCCTCTTTTTTACCACGCTCGGGAAGCACCTGTACGACATCGCCCTTCATGATAGGTTTGCCATAAAGGCGAAGTCGTTCTGGACGGTTGTGTTCGAATACAAGCCCAAACTGGCGCTGCGCCGCAAAGGCGCGAATGTCAGCGGCAAGCTGACGGTCGCCCAGTTTAACCGCGCGATCAACGAGGTTTTGAACGACGGCCTGCGCTGTTTGAGACATTACTTCTCCCCCTTGCACTTCTCGTCGATCCACTCGCGCAGAACTTTGGCAACGGTCTTGTCTTGACGCGCTGCGTACGACTTAAGAGCCCGCTTGTCCTCGCGGGTTATCGAGAGCGTGAACTTGTCCAGCTCCCTTTCGGCATGAACAGCCTGATCTTCCTCCATGATCGCCCCTCCGAATTGACCTGTTCTACGTTCCTTAATTGACCGAAATCATTTTACTTCAGAACACGTAATTACGTAATTACGTATGCCAATTTGAGCCATGCATCACTCAATCACTAGTCAGTATTCGTTGACGAATCGTTGGGGATAACGAATATATCGAGGTAGACAGTCGTTTTTACCGTCTGTGAGTACCAGCAAATCGATACTCAAAACGTCGTGAGTACATTTTGAGTACCAGTCCGAGCGGCCTCTTGCGGGCGGACGCGATCTGCCGGTCAGCATTAATTGAAATAAATTGATGGCGTTGCTTCGGTAATTGAAAACACTTTAAAAAATACCAGCAAACAATAATCCCAGCTAAACAGCTTGAGAGATTGCGCGGCTGGTTTGCATGTACCACATACACCACAATGCACAAGCATCCATGGCACGCAAATAAAAAACGAGGGAGGCCGCATCCGACCTCCCTCGCAAAGAGCTATTTACTATTCCCACTCGATGGTCGCGGGCGGCTTGGACGTGATGTCGTAGCACACGCGGTTGGCGCCGGGAACCTCGGCAACGATGCGGCCGGAGATGCGGGCCAGCACGTCGTAGGGCAGTTTGGCCCAGTCGGCGGTCATGGCATCGCTGGACTCGACGGCACGCAGGATGATCGGGCGCTGATAGGTGCGCTCGTCGCCCATAACGCCGACGGACTTAATGTCGGGCAAAACCGCAAAGTACTGCCAGCAGCTGTGCTCGGAGTTGCGCTCGCCGGTCTGCTCAAACAGACGCTGGTTGTAAGCGTCGAGCTCCTCGCGCACGATAGCGTCGGCGTTCTTGAGGATCTCGAGCTTCTCCTTGTCGACCGCACCGATGATGCGGATGGCAAGACCCGGGCCCGGGAAAGGCTGGCGAAACACGATGTGACCCGGCAGGCCCAGCGCCAGACCAAGCGCGCGGACCTCGTCCTTAAAGAAGTGGTCGAGCGGCTCAATGAGGTCAAAGTGCACGCCCTCGGGGAACGGGATCAGGTTGTGGTGGCTCTTGATGGTGGCCGTCTTGCCGCCCGTCTTGCGAGCTCCGGACTCGATGATGTCGGGGTAGATAGTGCCCTGAGCCAGGTACTTGACCGGCTTGCCATCGGTCTCGAGCTGCTGCGCCACGGCGAAGAACTCTTTCCAGAACTGCGTACCGATGATGCGGCGCTTCTCCTCGGGCTCGGTCACGCCGGCCAGAAGCTCGGCATAACGGTCCTCGGCGTGGACGTGAATAAAGTCGACGTCAAACTGCTTGGTGAAGACCTCCTCCACTTGCTCGGGCTCGCCCTTGCGCAGCAGGCCGTGGTTGATGAACACGCAGGTCATCTGCTTGCCCACGGCGCGGGCGCCCAGCGCAGCCACGACGGAGGAGTCGACGCCACCGGACAGAGCCAGAATCACGCGGTCGTCGCCGACCTTCTCGCGAAACTCGGCCGTCATGGTCTCGACCAGGTTGTCCATGCTCCAGTTGGGCTCCAGGCCGCAGATCTCAAACAGGAAGTTGCTCAGCAGCTGCTGACCGTACTCGGAATGCTTGACCTCGGGGTGAAACTGCGTGGTGAAGATCTTGCGCTCGACGCACTCCATGGCGGCAACCGGGCACACGTCGGTGCTGGCGGTAACGGTAAAGCCCTCGGGTACCTCGGACACGGCGTCGCGGTGGCTCATCCACACAGTCTGCTCCATGGGCGTGGAGTTAAAGAGCTTGGCGCCGGCCGTGCGCGTGATGGTGGCGCGGCCGTACTCGCCCACCTCGGAGTGGCCGACCTTGCCGCCAAGCGTCACGGCCGTGATCTGATGGCCATAGCAAAAGCCCAGGACGGGAAGGCCCAGGTCAAAGATGGCAGGATCGATGGACGGAGCGTCCTCGGCATACACAGAAGCCGGGCCGCCGGAAAGGATGAGCGCAGAGGCGTTCATCTCGCGAATCTCGTCGGCCGAGATGTCGCAGGGGACAATCTCGGAATACACGTTGAGGTCGCGGACGCGACGGGCAATGAGCTGACCGTACTGCGCACCAAAGTCGAGTACGAGGACCTTTGCGGAAGCCTTTTGATCCATGGTTCCCCCTCTTGTTGGCGGGGAGCCGGTGCCCACCCGCGTGAATGAACGAAAATAGCCTTCATAGTGTACACGTTATATGGGGTTTCTCGCCCCTCGCAGCCATCAGCGCACGGCAAACGCACGACCTAGGCCCCTATTTGACGGCAATTGAAGTGTTACCAAACGTTACAGATGATGTAATACGTTTGAACATTGGACGCCCTGTGCCACAATACTGCCGAACGACTCCGCCCTTGCGGCGGCAAATACGATAGGAATACCAGCATGAAGCGCATCCTTCTCATCGCCACGGGCGGCACCATCGCATCGACCGAGGACGGCAACGGCCTCTCCCCCGCCCTGACCGGTGAGGAGCTCGCCCAGAGCGTCCCCGAGATCTCGGGCCTCTGCGAGCTCGACGTCGTGCAGCCCATGAACATCGACAGCACCAATATGCGCCCGAGCGACTGGATGCGTATCCGCGACGTCATCGTCAAGGGCTATGCCGACCACGACGGCTTCGTGATTCTACACGGCACCGACACCATGAGCTACACCGCGGCAGCACTTTCCTATCTGATTCAGGACAGCCCCAAGCCCATCGTGCTCACCGGCTCGCAAAAGCCCATGGGCAACCCCTTTACCGACGCCAAGCTCAACCTGTACCAGAGCCTGCTCTATGCGCTCGACGAGCATTCGCACGATGTGTCGATCGTGTTTGGCGGCGTCGCCATTGCCGGCACGCGCGCCCGCAAGCAGCGCACCATGAGCTTTAACGCGTTCATTAGCGTCAACTATCCGCCCATTGCCTACATCCGCAACGACCGCATTGTGCGCAACGGGCTCCACGGCACTCATCAGGGCGAAAACCCGGTGCGTTTCTACGACAGCATCGACCCGCGCGTATTTGTACTCAAGCTTACGCCCGGCGTAAACCCGGGCATCCTCGACGCCCTTGCCGATAGCTACGACGCCGTGATTCTGGAGACCTTTGGCATTGGCGGTATTCCCGAGTTTGGCGAGTCGGGCGAGTCGTTCCAAGAGGCAATTTTCCGCTGGGTCGATTCGGGTCGCACCGTCGTTATGACCACGCAGGTCCCCGAAGAGGGCCTCGATCTGGGCATTTATGAGGTCGGCCGTGCTTACGCCAATCATCCGGGCATTCTGCGCGGCGACGACATGACCACCGAGACGCTCGTGGCCAAGACCATGTGGGCACTCGGCCAGTCACGCGATGCGGCCGAGATCCAGCGCCTGTTCTACAGCCAAGTCAACCACGACCGCATCCCGATGGCGTAATTCAGTTGTCGACGGGTATCCCCTATTCGATACCCTCGAGAAGCTCTGACACCGTCATGCCGAGTGCGGGCGCGATCTTAAATAGAACCTTGAGCGTGAAATTTGCCGTCCCATCTTCGATTCGGTCGAGGTAGGGTCGGCTGATTCCTGTCGCCACACAAAAATCAACCTTGGAGATACCAAGGTCCCTGCGTGTCTCTTCGACCCGCCTGCCAAGAATCTGTTTCGCACGTTCGTCCATGCAGCCGAGTTTGAAATGGAGCCGAACATAAACGTAAACTATAGTTTACGTTTTCCCGAATACACAGGAGTTTTCTATGTCGGGTTCTTCGGTCCGCATGTACCGAGCCACGCTTCGCACAAACAGCGCGCCGCCCAAGCTCGTCGTCGTTGAAGCTGAATGCCTTTCGCCCGATGAGCGCACAGCATTTGCATTGCTATCAAGTCGCGTCGCCGCCGTTCTGGTCCCTTGCCCGGCGCGAGGTGAACTTGCCATCCGATGCCAAACGCACGGCTGCTCGCTCAATCAGGCTGCCGTAATCGCAACCAGCCAACGCGGCCTGCCGCTCCTTTTAGAAGCCGGCATAGCACTCGCCCTTCGCGGCGCCGGATACGAAAACGAGGCCGCCGCCGATGCAGTCTTTCAACCACGATCGAGCGGCGGCCTCGCAGCAGCCATCGAATATGCTTGCAGGCTCGTTGTCTAAAAGGACAAGCTAGAAACCAAAGCCAAAGCCCGTTCCGGTAATCGCCGAGTACATAAAGTAAACGTTGATCACGTTGAGGAACACACCCGTGATGCAACCGTTGCGCAGGTAGCGCTCGCACACGATGCGCGCCATGGCGGCGGAGTCGTCATTGTTCTTGGCTTGGCGTCCCGCCGTAAAGTACGTCGCCACGCTCAGCAGCAGATTGAGTACCGGCAGTGCCAGCAGCTCGTAGCTCTTACCCCAGCGCGTCACCTCGCCGGCGGCGTTAAACTTCGTTGCCACCTCGGAGCCAATGTTGGGGATAACACACGCTGCAACCACCAGCGGAATCACCGCAAGTACGAGCAGCGCAATACCCATGTAGCCAGCTTTTTTGCCATATTTAAACATATGCGTCGTCCTTACACGTTAAAGCGGAAGTGCACGACGTCGCCATCGGCCATGACATAGTCCTTGCCCTCAATGCGCAGCTTGCCGGCGGCCTTGGCGCCCTGCTCGCCGCCGAGCTCGATGTAGTCGTCGTAGCCAATAACCTCGGCCTTAATAAAGCCGCGCTCAAAGTCGGTGTGGATGACACCGGCGGCCTGCGGGGCGGTCGCGCCCTGACGCACCGTCCAGGCCTTGACCTCCATCTCGCCGGCCGTAAAGAACGACTGCAGGCCGAGCAGCTTGTAGGCAGCCTGAGCGAGCACGTCCAGGCCGGGCTGCTCCAGGCCTAGGCTTTCCAGGTAGTCGGCAGCGTCCTCGGGATCGAGCTCGGAAAGCTCGGCCTCGATCTTGGCGCAGATCGGCAGCGGCTTGACGCCGTCGATGGGCGCCAGGTCCTCGTTGAGCATATCCTCGTCCACGTTGGCCACATACAGGATGGGCTTCATGGTGAGCAGGAACAGCCCCTTGGCGGCGGCACGCTCCTCGTCGGTCATCTCCATGGATGCGGCGCGCTTGCCCTCGTTGAGCCAGGCAAGCAGGCGCTTGGCAACCTCGAACTTGGGCATGAGCTCCTTGTCGCGCTTGGCCTCCTTCTCGAGCTTAGGCAGCTGCTTCTCGAGCGTGCCCATGTCGGCCAGGATGAGCTCGGTCATGATGGTGTCGGCATCGCCGGCGGGATCGACGAACTCGCCCGTGCGGCCCACCTCACGCATGACGTTGGGGTCCTTAAAGTAGCGCACGACCTCGCAGATGGCGTCGGTCTCGCGAATGTTGGCCAGGAACTGGTTGCCCAGGCCCTCGCCCTCGTTAGCGCCCTTCACCAGACCTGCGATGTCGACGAACTCGACCGTCGCCGGCACAATGCGACCCGGGTTAACGATGTCGGCAAGCTTTTGCAAGCGGCTATCGGGCACGTCGACGATACCCACGTTGGGGTCGATCGTGGCAAACGGGTAGTTGGCGGCAAGGCCGGTCTTTTTGGTAAGCGCGGTGAACAGCGTCGACTTGCCCACGTTGGGCAGGCCCACGATACCGATGGAAAGGGACACGACAGCTCCTTTTGGTACAGGTACTTCAAACCGTATAAGTATAGCGCCGCCGCAGCATCCGGGCGAATCCGGACACCGCGGCGGCGCAAATGAAGCAGAGATAGAGCTCGCTGACTAGTCCGCGAGCTTCTCCACCTGATCGAGCATCTTGTCAAGCTTGGCCTTTGCCTCGGCCTTGGCCTTCTGGGCCTCTTCGTGGGCCTTGGCCTTCTGAGCGGCCTTTTCCTCGGCCTCGGGGTCGACAACGACCAGATTGGACGCATCGTGCTCGACCAGCTTGAGCGCATGCTCGGGGCACACCTTGACGCAGGCTCCGCAACCTAGGCAATACGTGGACTCCAGTGCAAAGCGACCGCTTCCCACCAAATCGCAGGCAAACGTGGGGCACACGTTGACGCACTCGCCGCATGACGTGCACTTGTCAAAATCGCATTCCGGTGTGCTCACCTGCATATTCTGGGCAAGCTCGGGGTGGTTCTGCAGCGTCGAGAGCACCAGCTGCCGCCCGTGCGTGAGCGAACGGCGACGCTTGGTCGTCGTGGTGCCGCACATGGTGTTGAGCGTGCGCTCGAGCTGCGTGATCTGGTGACGGTGAGCCTTCAACTTCTGCGTCACCGAGGCCAGCGCCGCCGTCGCCGGATTGAGCTTGGTCACCGTCAGGCCCGTGGTGCGGGCAATCTTATCCATGTACTCCTTGCGCTCGTACTCGCGGCGCTTATGGCATTTGAGGCTCTTGGGGTCGACCTCCAGGCCCATGCCCGTACCCGCCCACTCCTCGGCGGTAGCAATGGCCTCGCCCAAAATGTCCTCGCCACCGGTGTTGCGGCACTTATCGCACACGCCCAGTGGCAGGTAGACGCTCACGTTGGGATAGTCCGCCAGTACCGAGAACCAGGTCTCGGCCGTAATATCGCCCACGCAGGCAACGACGACCTCGTTTTCGCGCGGCATGCGCTTGAGGGCGCGTGTGCAGGTGACGTAGGCGGTCTCGTGGCTCGTAGCAGCGGAGACGATATCGTCATACAGGTTTTTAGGCGCCAGGCGCGGCGAGATGATCGCCTCGGTCGGACAGGCAGCGGCGCACAGGCCGCACTTGCGACAGGAGTCGAGGATCTCGATGGCGTCTTCCTCGACCTCGATAGCGTTGACCGGGCACACGTCCACGCACGCGGCGCAACCGCTCTTTTCGTTTTTGCAGGTCAAGCACGGAATGGTGTTGCCGCGCGGGCGCTCCTTGTAGTCGGCAGGATTCCACTGCGACGCCGACGGATCGAGCGCATCGGTCACGCCGCCAAGCGGGTTTTTAAGAAAGTCGAAACCCTTGCTGATCTCGATAATGTCATCAAACAGATCGTGTTCCTGCGCCATGCGCGGCCCCTCCCTGAGCAGTGCAAATAAGCAAGAGATAATGATACGCTATCGGCCCACACCTCGGGCAAATTACACGCGGTGCACCTTGAGGGAAATAACCCATGGCCTATCGCCGCCCCGATTGCACAAGGTCAATCAAGCGCCAAGCTATGCCTCGCACATGAGCTGCACGAGCTTCTGTTTGGTCACCTTGGCCTGTTCGTTAGCCATATTGCGTTCGTTTCTAAAGGCCGCATCTGCAACGCTCATCAGGTCGGCATCGGAAATCTCGTCAAGGCCCAGCTCCTCGAGCGTCGTCGGCAGACCGACGCGCTGGCAAAACTCGAGCACCTGATTAAGCTCGGGCGCACGCTCCAGGCGCAGCTGCACCACCAGGCCAAATGCCACGGCCTCACCATGCATGGCCTTGCACTCGGGCAGAATCGTCAGGCCGTTGGCTATGGCATGGGCAAGCGCTAGGCCACCACTCTCAAAGCCAACACCCGAGAGCAGAATATTGCACTCGATCAGGCGCTCAACCGCTGGCGATGTACGGCCCTTTTTGAGATCGCGCTTGGCAGCGACGCCGCACTCCATGAGTGTGTCATAGCAGGCACGAGCCGCAACCAAGGCCAAGTGTCCCGGCGCGCCACCGTGCTCGTTGGCGCCGTGCGCCGCGGCGCACGAACGCGCCTCGAAATACGTTGCCAGCGCATCGCCCATACCAGCGACCGTCATACGCAGCGGGGCCGCCGCGACCACGTTGGTATCGACCACGACCAAGTCTGGATTCTTCTCGAGCATCAGGTAGCGGTCGAACGACCCATCCTCGTGATACAGCACCGAAATCGCGCTGCACGGACCGTCCATCGACGCCGCCGTGGGACATACGCACAACGGCAACTCGGCATAAAACGCAACGGCCTTGGCGATATCGAGCATCTTGCCGCCGCCAATGCCCACCACCATGTCGCAATACTCGGCCCGGGCTTCCTTGGCCATTTCGACAACGGCATCTTCCGTACACGGACCGTTGTAAATCTTAAAGAACGGCTCGCTTAGATCTTCATCCAGAAATCCATCGACGATCTGCTTGCACAGCCGATCCTCGGTGCCCTGGTCAAACAGGACATAGGCAGCGCAACCCAACCATGACAAATACCTGCCCTGACGCGAGAGCTCACCCGGCCCCTGAACATACCGGCCAGGACCGCCATAAACCATGGGAAGCGCCATACGAGAATCCGCCCTTCATCAAACAACGATTGGTGCAAAGCAACCTGACCCCTTTGCACCATAGCAAAAAGGGGCAAAGCCACCTGCTGGCTTTGCCCCTTCCTTAGCTTGATTTACTCATCCATGAGATAGTAGTGGCCCAGCGCGTCGGCACCCAGGATGGCGTTTGCGACCATCTCGGGCGTCACCTCAAACGGCATGTTGCACATGGTGTCCTCGGGCGCGCACGCGGCCTCGGCAACAATCATGGCCTGCTCGCGCGTAAGCTCGGCAACGCCAAGTTCCTTCATCGTGACCGGTAGGCCCAGCTCAATGCAGAAGCCCAAGACTTCCTCGAGTTTCTCAGTCGGAGCATCTTCGAGTACCAGCTGGACGATAGTGCCAAAGGCGACCTTCTCGCCGTGATACATGCCGTGGCACTCGGGCAGCATCGTCAGGCCATTGTGGATGGCATGAGCAGCAGCAAGGCCCGAGCTCTCAAAGCCAATGCCCGAAAGCAGCGTATTGGCCTCGATGATGTGCTCGACGGCAGGCGTGAGCGCACCCTTCTCCAGCGCGACCTTGGCCTTGACGCCATCGGCCATAAGCGTCTCGTAGCAGAGCTTGGCGAGCGCCAAGCCAGCCATGCCGCCCTTGCCGCCGGCGCAAGTGCCACCGTCGGCATCATGCGTCGCCTGGGCCTCAAAGTAGGTTGCGAGTGCATCGCCCATACCGGAAACCGTCAGGCGCACCGGGCTCGCCGCGATAACCGTCGTATCCATCAGGACAATGTTGGGGTTTGCCTTCAGGAAGAGGTACTTGTCGAACTGGCCGTCATCGGTATAGAGCACCGAAAGCGCCGAGCACGGTGCATCGGTCGAGGCAATGGTGGGGCAAATGATAACCGGGGACTCCAGGTAATAGGCGACGGCCTTCGCGGTGTCGAGGATCTTGCCGCCACCGACGCCGACGATGATGTCGCAACCGTTGTCGCGAGCGAGCGCAACCAGGCGATCGACCTCGCCCTTGGAGCACTCGCCGTTAAAGTCCTCAAACAGCAGCTCGGCCTTGGCCTCGGCAAAGCCGCCCTCGATCTTGGCACCGACGCGCTTCTTGCCCGAAGGCGTCACGATGACGAGGGCCTTAGCGCCGAGCGGCTCGACATAGGAGCCGAGCTTGGCGAGCTCGTCCGGACCCTGGATGTACTTGCTGGGGCTATTGAAAATTGCAGCCATAACTATCCCATTCTCTAAAAAAGAAAGGGGCTCCGTACGGATACGTGCGGAGCCCCTCGTTACGATAACAAGAGTCGATTAGAAATCGATTTCGGTGTCGTAGTAGCAGGCCTTGAGGATCTTCTCGAAGTCGGCAGCCTTGGTCTCACGCGGGTTCTCGGGCGTGCAGGCGTCCTGCTCGGCGTTCGCGGCGATCTCGGGCAGCTTGGCGAGGAACTCCTCCTCGGAAACCATCTGCGGGTTCTCGGCGTCGACCTTCACGCCACCATTCGCGTAATCCTTGATGGACTGCGGAATGTTGAGCTGGTCGTTGAGGTCGCGGATCTTCTGGACGAGCGCAGCGATGAGCTCCTCGTTGGTCTCGCCGGGAAGGTGCAGGATCTCCTTGGCCACGTAAGCGTAACGCTCGGCAGCACGGGGATCCTTGGAGTTCCACTGGATGACCTTGCCCAGGTACATGGCGTTAGCGGCACCGTGGATGATGTGGCCGTTCTCGAAGGCAGCACCGGTCTTGTGAGCCATGGAGTGAACGATGCCGAGCAGGCCCGAGGAGAAGGCGATACCGGCGATGCACTGAGCCTCGTGCATGTGCTGACGGGCCTCATGGTCGCCAGCATAGGACTTGGGCAGCCACTCGACGATCTCGCGGATGCCGTGCAGAGCGTTGGCGTCGGTGAACATAGAGGCGCAGGTGGAAACGTAGGCCTCCATGCAGTGGGTCAGAGCATCCATGCCGGTGTGAGCGCACAGCTTGGCGGGCATGGTGTAGGTGAGCTCGGGGTCGACGATGGCGACATCAGGGGTGATGTTGAAGTCGGCCAGCGGGTACTTGATGCCCTTTTCGTAATCCGTGATGACGGAGAATGCGGTGACCTCGGTAGCAGTGCCGGAGGTAGAGGAAATGGCGCAGAAGTGAGCCTTCTGACGCAGCTCGGGGAAGCTGAACGGCTGGATAATGTTGTCGAAGGACTCCTCGGGATACTCGTAGAAGACCCACATGGCCTTAGCAGCATCGATGGGCGAACCGCCGCCGATAGCAACGATCCAGTCGGGCTCGAAGTCGCGCATAGCGGCTGCGCCCTTCATGACGGTCTCGATGGAGGGATCGGACTCGACGCCCTCGAACAGCTTGACCTCCATGCCGGCCTCTTTGAGGTCGGCCTCAACGTCCTGCAGGAACCCGCCGCGGCGCATAGAGCTGCCGCCAGAAACGATGATGGCCTTCTTACCCTTGAGGTTCTTCACCTCGTGGCGAGCGCCCTCACCAAAGTACAGATCGCGAGGATTGGTAAAACGTCCCATACTGTGCCTCCTAAACAAGCCCCTCTTAGACTTGCGTATATAACGGAGCACCCAATTGGCTCCGTTAGGACCGGTTTGCGCGTTGCCGGCGATGACAATGCGCGATGTCTAAACGTCTCAACGCTCAGACAAACACTATTTTACCGTTCTGGTTGGTCAGTTATTCACCTAAAGCCGCCAATGATGAAACGTTTTTTCTATCCCTGAAGACCCTTGTGCGGCATTCATACTCCCAAGCTGGGCAAACGTTTTATCAAGGTTGACTACATATCCCGGGCAGGACCGTGCCCCTCCAAAATATGCACCGTTCGCCGCCAAAAATCGACCGTTTGCGGCACCGTGATACCACTCGGTCGTCCAAGGTGCCGACATTTGTGCGACATCCGTCTTCGTGGTGCAAAGGTGCAAGTCCAAGTGCGGCACCCCCGGTGTGCCACATGCGGGTAAACTAGAACCTTATATAGAAACATTTGAACCCTAACCGCAGCAAAGGAGGCCCCATGGCATTCGATCCCATTCAAGAGGATTGCCATCGCCTCGTTCTTGAGGCCTTGCGCCGCGACAATATCCCGCTCACCGACGGTGCCGCCGTAGAGCGTCTGATGGAACAATTCACCCGCAACCCCGCACCGCTCATCGTGCACGACCGCGACCGCGCCGGGCACCTCATTGCCAAGGTGGTCGAGGCTGTCGACTACCGCATTCCCTTTATCCCTGACGATACCCAGGCAGAGCAAGAAGAGGCAGCTGCCGAGAACATGCTCCGCGAGGCAGCCGCGCTCGACCCGGCCAACTGGGATGCCCAGCGCATGCTGACCGCCCTCACCGCCAGCTCCAACGAGGAATACGTACAGTACTTGGCATCCAAGCGCGATGAAGTCGAGCATGACCTGGCGCTCAAAATCGCCTCGGCGCAGGACCCCTACGAGCGTGAGGCCGCTGGCGACCTTATGCGCCGCCCCTACCTGCGCTGGCTTGCCGCCTTGGCATCGCGCGCGCTCATTAGCGGACGCTACCGCATGTCGCTCCAAGCCGCGAATCGCAGCTTGGACTTTGCGCCCAACGACCCCGCTGGTGTCCGCCACACCGCGATGCTCGCTATGGCAAAGCTCGAATACCCCGCCGAGGAGCTCAAGCGATTTCGCTCTGCCCACTCCGTCCCCTATCTCGCCAACACGCCGCTGCGCCGTCGTCCCAAAGATGCGGAGCGCGACTTGGACCCGTGGACGCTCATCGCGCTGATGAGCGCTGCCTGGCGCGAGCTGGACTACGAGGGCGCCGAGCACTACCTGCGTATCCTTGTGCGCTCATGCCCGCACGCGGCCGAAGCACTCTACTTCCAAACCGAGTTTCCCGATGGTGTCTATGCTCGCGTCAACGTAGGTGTGGGCTCCACCGACGAGCTCGTCCTTGCGCTGTCCGAGGCAACGCCGGTGCTGCAGGAGGGCCTGGGCGCTCCCGACAACGCCAGCTTTGCCGCCTGGGTCGCCACCAACGATATCGTGCGTTCCCAGATCGACGAGCGCATCCTGCGGGCGGCCGAGCAGGGCCTGCCGTTTAAGGGAGGAGACCTCTAATGGATCCGAGCGTCTACATCCCCGCCTACCTGGAGCGCGCCTACCTTGCGTCGCACCCCGAACTCACCGATGCAGCACGCGAGCTTGTCCATAACGACGTGAACGTCAACCCTCATAAGTATGCGCAGACCGAGCATGCCCAGGCACTGCTGTCCTACGCCGGTGTTCATCGCCACCTGCTCGACGAGCTCCATCGCATCGAGGACATGGGCAGCGACGAGGAGTTCGAGCAGACGCGCAATCGTCTGTTCGACGATATGCGCGATGAGCTGCTCAAGATCGTCCGCATCGATGCGCATGTCCTCGACGCGCAGCTGCTCGCCATCATTTTGGCGGACACGCCCGTCGACGCCTGCCTGGGCGACCTGATGAAGCTCGAGGCGACCACGGCCGATTACCTGCAGCAAAGCGTGCCCGGGTTCGACATGGAAGCCCCGCACTACTGGGCCAATAATGTTTTGACCGACGGTGTCACCGCAGCAGACCTTACCGTGAGCGAGCCGGCTCTTATCGGGTGGCTCCACACGCTCGAGACCATCTCGCAGCTGTGCATGGCGAGCGCCCGCTACCGCGCTGCCGCCAACTACGCCCGCCGCGTCCTTAAGGCGGAAGGCTACCCCACCCGAGCCGCAGGCACCGTGTTGCTCGCCCTCGCTCGTCTGGAAGACCAGGACGGCTTTTTTGCCCTGGCCCACCAGCTCGAGGAAGAGATCGGGGCTGACGCGCTCGAGGACTCTCCTTGGTACCTGCTCGCCCGCACAATCCTCTTGTTCAAAACGAACAAGATGCGTCCGGCGGTGCGTGCGCTGCGTGAGTTCGCTAACCGCTGCGAGGGCGGCGCGTTCTTCTTGCTGAATCCCATGTACCAGACACCGTACCTTCCCTGCCGGCCCGAGCCACGCGATCCCTGGGATCTTTCGCACCAGGCCGTTTGGGAAGCGGACGGCATTATCTCGGACACTCCAGACTTTGCCCCCTGGGCCAATGCCTGCGAAGACGTATCGCAGCTTGCCCAGAAATTTGCGCGCCGCTACGGTTTTTAGTGACGCACTCGACCCGACCATGTCGTTTACGTTAGGAACGGTTTCATGAACCTCCGCTCATCTCTTGCCTGCACCTCGAGCGATATCGCTCGCTGGGGGCTGCGCTCCGTCCTTAAGCGCCAGGGTGGCGTACTCCCCGGCCGCATCGCCATGAAGATCGACCCCGAGTTGCTGAGCGACCTTGCCGGCCTTGTCGACCGCAGCGTGGTGATCACCGGCACCAACGGCAAGACCACCACCTCCAACCTCATCGCCGACGCCGTTGCCGCCAGCGGTGCCACCGTGGTATGCAACCGCGCCGGCAACAACATGGAGCCGGGCGTGGTGGGTGCACTGCTCGAGGCGCGCAGCGGCCTCAAGCGAGCCGGCGGCAAGCGCGTGGGCGTTTTTGAATGCGATGAGCTCTACACCGTGCGCGTCCTGCCCAAGCTCAAGCCGACGTACTTCGTGCTGCTCAACCTGTTCCGCGACCAGCTAGATCGCTATGGCGAGATCGATCACACCCAGGAGGTCATCGCCCACGCGTTGGAGCTTTCGCCGGCAACGACGCTCATCTACAACGCCGACGACCCGCTGTGCGCCTCGATTGCCGCGCGCGTTCCCAACGCGAGTATTGCCTTTGGCATCGATGGCGCCACCAACACCGAGTCCGACCGTATTAGCGACTCGCGCTTTTGCTCACAGTGCAACGCCCCGTTGGAGTATGACTACGTGCAATACGGCCAGCTCGGCGCCTACCATTGCCCCTCGTGCGGCTGGGCCCGCCCTGTGCTTGTCCGTCGCGTGACGGGCGTGGAGCTCGGCTGCGACGGCTACGACTTTGACCTGGTCTTTGGATCTGCGCCCGACGCGGCTGCCGCACACATCGCCACACGCTACAACGGCCTGTACATGGTCTACAACGTTGCCGCCGCCTTCTTTGCCGCGCACGAGTTGGGCGTGGATACGGCGCTTCTACAGCCTACGCTCGATGCCTACGTCCCCGCCGGCGGACGTATGGGGCGCTGGGATATCGCCGGCCGCACCGTCGAGGCCAACCTGGCTAAGAATCCCGTAGGCTTCGATCGACAAATCCAGTCCATCAAGACGGCAGGCGGCAGACTCTGCGCTTTCTTCCTTAACGACAATGACGCCGACGGACACGATGTATCGTGGATCTACGACGTCGACTTTGAGCGCATCGCCGACACGCCGGGTCTTGCCGCCTTTGCCGGAGGCACGCGCGCGCACGACATGCAGGTGCGCCTCAAGTACGCCGGCATCGATGCCGCGATTATCTCGGACGTCGCGCAGGCAATTGGCGCCGTGGCAGACGAGGCCGCCGATGACACCTTCTACGCCGTCGCCAACTACACGGCCTTCCCGCCGCTGGTCAAGGAACTCGACGGACTGAAGGGCGCCACTGCCGACGCTGTTGCTGCCCGCGCCATAGCCCGTGCCGACGGCAGCGCTCTTCCTGTCGGCATCGCGCCAGTCGAGCTTTCGCGCCCGCTGCGCATCGTCTACCTGTATCCCGATGCCCTTAACCTCTATGGCGACGGCGGCAATGTTATCGCGCTCGAGCGCCGCTGCGCTTGGCGCGGCATTCCCGTGCGCGTGGACGAGGTCCGTATGGGCGAAACGCTTGATTTGACCGATGCCGATATCGTCATGATGGGTGGCGGCTCCGACCGCGACCAGCTAGCCGTGGCACACGAGCTGCTCGCCCAAAAAGACAAGGTCGCATCCTATGTTGAGGATGGCGGCTCGCTGCTCGCCATCTGTGGCAGCTATCAGCTGCTCGGCCGTTCGTACTATATGGGCGAGGATCGCATTGAGGGTCTGGGGGTCATTGCTGCCGAAACCGTACGCGGCTCCGACCGCCTGATCGGCAACGTAGCCGTCAAAACCGACCTGGCACCTGAGCCCTTTGTGGGATTCGAGAACCATGGCGGCCGCACGCTTTTGGACGCCGATGCCACGCCGCTCGGAACGTCCGTCGTCACGGGCACCGGCAACAACGGCGACGATGGCTTTGAGGGCCTGATCTACAAGGGCGTCATCGGCACGTACCTGCATGGCCCGGCGCTGCCCAAGAACCCCGAGCTCGCCGACTGGTTGATCGCCCATGCCCTCGAGCGCCGTGGCGATGCACAGGCTGCCGCCCTGCTGCCGCTCAAGCCCCTCGACGACACCTACGAGCACGCCGCCCACGACGCCGCCATGAAGCTCCTCCCCTAGCACCTCACCACCACAAAGGGGACAGGCACCTTTGTGGTGGTTTTTCAGTTTGCCAACGATATGTGAACGGCTAAAAAAGTCTGCTATACTCTTTCCCGCTGTCCCCATCGTCTAGCGGCCAAGGACGCCACCCTTTCAAGGTGGATATCGCGGGTTCGAATCCCGCTGGGGGCACCATTTGAATTGAAGAGCCCGTTACCCTCGCGGTAGCGGGCTTTTTGCTACCGATATGCCGGGATTCGAACCCGACAGGGTGCGAAGCTGAGGAAACGCGCAAGCGTTTTCCAGCGCAGCACGCAAGGAGCGGAGCGACGCAGCGGAAGCGGGCGGCGCCAGCCGCACGCGGACATCCCGCTGGGGGCACCATTTGAAACTAGAAGCCCGTTACCCCCGCGGTGACGGGCTTTTTGCTACCGATATGCCGGGATTCGAACCCGACAGGGTGCGAATCCCGGCATCATCGCAAGGCCTGTGGTCAAAAAATGGCAAATATGAGTACTGTTACCATTTTAGTTACAGCGATTTCATGCCTTCAGAAGGCGATTTAGCCGTCGGGCGTCCTACGGCGGAAAAATTGCAGACGTTTATCGGCTAAGTACTTGGACATATGTTGCGTAACACTACATATTTTGCAAATAAATAATGTTACAGGACTTGTGACAGTACTCATATTTGACGTTTTTTGCCCATAGCCCTTTATACCTAGGCACATCGGCGGCAAAACGGGCTTCAAAGCGTCCTTCGCAAACAAAAAGCCGGGGCCCGCGCGATGCGGACCCCGGCTCAATACCGTGACGATATGTCAGTTACGTTCTACACATAGAACAGAATGTCGTCGTAGGTCGGAACCGGCCAGTAGTCGGCGGCCACGATCTCCTCCATGGCATCCACGGCGGCGCGCAGCGTATCCATAGCGGGAACGACCTCGTGTGCATACACATTGGCCTGCTCCTGGCCATCGAGGGCCTCGGCCTTCTGATGCACGGCGTCGAGCGCCTTAATGGAGTCGTTGATGGCAGTGATACCGTTGCAGAGCTTGTTGAGCGTATTCTGCTCGCACTGCATGGCGGCCTCGGCGCCGGCGGCGCGAATAGTCTCAAGGCCCTTAGCGACCTTGGTGGCATAGGCGGTAATGACCGGGCGATAGGTACGACGCGCCTCGCGAACCATCGTGGTAGCCTCGATGTTCATGAGCTTGTTGTACTTCTCGAGCTTGCAGTCGTAGCGGCACTGAGCCTCGGCCTTGGTCAGGACACCCGTCTCCTCGAAGAGCGCGATAGCCTTATCGGAAACAAAGGCGGGCAGGGCATCGGCCGTGGTCTTGTTGTTGGCAAGGCCGCGCTTCTCGGCCTCAATGGGCCACTCGTCGGAGTAACCGTCGCCGGAGAACAGGATGCGCTGGTGATCGGTCAACACCTTCTTGCAGTACTCGAGCGCGGCATCCTGGAACTCATCCTCGGGCGTACCCTCAAGCGCGTCGGCGAAGGACTTGAGCGACTTGGCCACGGCGGCATCGAGCACCAGGTTGGAGTCGGAGACGTTCTGTTCGGAGCCGCAGGCACGGAACTCGAACTTGTTGCCGGTGAAGGCAAACGGGGAGGTGCGGTTGCGGTCGGTGTTGTCCTGCATCAGCTTGGGCAGGGTATCGGCGCCCAGGTCGAGCACGCCGCGCGTGGCATGGACGGAAGCCTTGCCATCGATGATCTTCTCGACGACCTCGGTAAGCTGGTCGCCCAGGAAGATGGACATAATCGCCGGAGGAGCCTCGTTGGCGCCCAGACGATGGTCGTTGCCGGCCGAGGCAACGGAGGCACGCAGGAGCTCCTGATAGTTATCGACGGCCTCGATCACCGCGGTGAGGAAGACGATGAACTGCAGGTTGTCGAGCGGGGTGTCGCCCGGATCGAGCAGATTCTCGGACTCGGTGCCAAGCGACCAGTTGTTGTGCTTGCCCGAACCGTTGATGCCCTCGAAGGGTTTCTCGTGCAGCAGGCAAACCAAGTCGTGGCGGGAGGCGATGAGCTTCATTTTCTCCATCATGACCAGGTTCTGGTCGATGGCCTCGTTGACTTCGCCATAGACGGGGGCGAGCTCATGCTGGCAGGGAGCAACCTCGTTGTGCTTGGTCTTGGCGGGAATGCCGAGCGCCCACAGCTCATCGTCCAAGTCCTTCATGTAGGCCGAGACGGTGGGGCGGATAGCGCCAAAGTAGTGCTCCTCGAGCTCCTGACCCTTGCATGGAGCAGCACCAAAGAGGGTGCGGCCGGTAATGACCAGGTCCTTGCGCTTGCGGTAGGCGTCCTTCTTGATCAGGAAGTACTCCTGCTCGTCGCCCACGGAAGGAACGACCTTCTTGGGGGTCTTACCGAACAGCGCCAAAACGCGCTTAGACTCACGCGAGAGCGCGGTCATGGAACGCAGCAGCGGGGTCTTCTTGTCCAGGGCCTCGCCCGTGTAGGAGCAGAAAGCCGTGGGGATGCACAGGACATCGTCCTTGATAAAGGCGGGGCTAGTGGGATCCCAAGCGGTGTAGCCACGGGCCTCGAAGGTGGCGCGCAGGCCGCCGTTGGGGAAGCTGGAGGCATCGGGCTCGCCCTGGATGAGGTTCTTGCCCGTAAACTTGGTAATGGCGGTGCCGTCGTGGTTGGGCTCCAGGAAGCTGTCGTGCTTCTCGGAAGTAATGCCCGAAAGCGGCTGGAACCAGTGCGCGTAGTGCGTCGCGCCCTTGGAGATGGCCCAGACCTTCATGGCATGGGCAACGGCGTTGGCCACATCCAGGTCGAGCGGCTCACCGCCCTCGAGGGTTGCAGCAAGGCGCTTCCAAATGTCCTTGGGGAGGTAGTCCTTCATGACTTCCTCAGAGAACACCATGGTCCCGAAGCGGTCAGTAAGTTCGGCCATACGGAACTCCCTTCGTATCGGCACCGCGTGAGAAGCGGTGTTGATTACTAACGAACGAGTCATAGCTTAGACTCGCCGTGTTTCCGCGACATTACCGTTATGTTGCTGTCGCGAAACCAATCAATGAGGTTACCCTATCGAGGCGGCGTTGCCACCCTCAACAGCCAATCAACTGCATAAATTGCAGACCTCTCCCCATGGTTTAAGGGTAGTCAATTTGGGATGGAGCTCTATTAACTGGTATTTTGCATCAGATACCAGTCTTTATAGTCCGTGCCTAGATTAGCCGCTCTGTTATAGAGAAATCCGATAGCAAGGCATCTTTGATTGGTATCCCCGAATAACGAGTGAAACTCCACCGTGACACAGTGGTGCTGTAGAATCCTTACAACACATCACACTATTACGTATCTAGAGGAGCACGATATGCGCGTCGACGAGGTTTTTAAGCAGGCAGCATCCCAGGGCACCGCGCCCGTTTCGTTTGAGATGTTCCCGCCCAAGGGCGAGCTCACCCTCGACACGGCTCGCGAAGTGGCAGGCAATCTGTGCAAGCTTTCGCCGAGCTTTGTCTCGGTCACCTGCTCGGCCGGCGGCTCGGGCAACGGTGCCACCACCGCCCCCATCGCGCATATGATTTCGAGCGAATTCGACACGCCCTCGGTGGCACACCTCACCTGCGTGGGCCGCACCCACGCCGACATCGCCGCCAAGATCGACGAGTATCGCACCGCCGGCGTTGAAAACATTCTGGCCCTGCGTGGCGATCTCCCTGCCGGCGCGACCGAGGACGACAAGCCCGCCTCCGACTACGCCTACGCCCGCGACCTCATCCCCGAGCTCGTCGACGCCGGCTTTTGCGTGGGCGCCGCAGCCTACCCCGAGGGCCACATTGCCTGTGAGGATCTCAACCTCTCGGTCGAACACCTCAAGCAAAAACAGGACGCCGGCGCAAGCTTCTTTGTGACGCAGCTCTTCTTTGATAACGAGTGCTTCTACCGCTTCCGCGAGCTTGCCGACAAGGTCGGCATCACCGTGCCCATTACCGCGGGCATCATGCCGTTTATGGGCAAGTCCCAGATCAGCCGCATGGTCTTTATGTGCGGCGCGTCGCTGCCCTCCCCCGTCATCAAGATTCTCGCCAAGTACGAGAACGACCCCGAGAGCCTGCAGGCAGCCGGTGTAGATTATGCCGCGCGCCAACTTTGCGACCTCAAGGAGCACGGCGCCGACGGCCTGCACCTGTACACTATGAACCGTCCTGCGATCGCCGCGACCATTATGGAGCGCCTGGGGTAATGGAAAAACCGCACATCGATACAACCGCTGTCGAAGTGCCGGCCGACCTTGCGTCGCCGGCGCTTTACCGTGTCGATGCCGCGCACCATCCCCGTGTCGACCGTGCCGAGATGCTGCGGTATCTGGGTTACGGCGGCCAGCAGATTGAGCCCGAACTGTCACGACGTATTGAGCTTGTCGTTGAACGTCTGGAACTGGACATTGAGCCCCGTGGCGTGCGCCGCGTGTTTGCCGTCGATGCCACGGGCGTGGACGAACAAAGTGAGCCTTGCATTCGCTTGGTCGGCACCAACGTTGAGCTGCGAGGTCGCGATATCTATCGACATCTCAAAGATGCCCGCTTTGCCGCGCTCATGGCATGTACCCTCGGCATGGACGCCGAGCGTCGCCTGCGCACCACGGGAGCCCAACATCCCCTGGAGGGCGCCGTGCTCGACGCCGCGTGCTCCGCTTACATAGAAGCCGCCGTTGAGCAAATGGACCAGCAGGTCAAGACGGACGCCGCCGCACACGGGCTCGCCGGCAACTGGCGCTTTAGTCCCGGCTACGGCGACTGCCCGCTCTCGGCCCAGCGCTCGATCGTCAATGCGCTCAACGCCACGCGGCTCATCGGGCTTACCGTCACACCCACCAGCCTGCTCATGCCCACCAAAAGCGTGACCGCGGTGATCGGCCTATTCGACGGCGAAGTCCACGACGCTCAGAGCCGCCCCACCTGCAATATCTGCCGCATGCGCGAGCACTGCCGCTTCCGCGCCGCCCACACCACCTGCTATTCCAGCCATTAGGAGCCCTCAATGTTTACTCCGCTTATCACTCATGATTCTGACGGCACTGCATTGGCGGCACCCGTTGATGCCGCACGTCGCAACGGTGCCACGTACAAGACGCGCACGATCGGCGATCTGCGCATTAAGGACGATCGCTTGCGTGCGGCCATCGAGGGCACGGGACACCTGCTGTTCGACGGCGGCATGGGCACCATGTTGCAAGCGGCCGGCATGAAGGCCGGCGCCCTGCCCGAGCTGCTCAACTTTGAGGAGCCCCAGGTTATCACCGATATCCAACGTCAATATGTCGAAGCTGGCTGTGACGTGATCACCGCCAACACCTTTGGCGCCAACGCCCACAAGCTCGACGGTGCTGCCACCGTGGCAGACGTCTTTGCCGCGGCCGTCACCTGCGCCCGCGAGGCCGGCGCCCGCTACGTCGCCGGCGATATCGGCCCCATCGGCGCGCTGCTTCGCCCCCTGGGTACTCTGAGCTTCGACGAGGCCTACGACCTCTTTGCCGAGGAAGTGCGCGCCGGCGTCGCCGCGGGTGTGGACCTCTTTATTATCGAGACCATGACCGACCTGGCCGAGATCAAGGCGGCCGTCCTCGCCTGCCGCGAGAACTCCGACCTGCCCGTCTTTGCCACCATGACCTTTGAGGAAGACGGTCGCACCTTCCTGGGCACGAGTCCCGAGGTTGCCGCCATCACGCTCGATGCCATCGGCGCCGACGTTTTGGGCATCAACTGCAGCCAAGGACCGGCCGAGCTCCGAGGACTCGCCGCACGCATGCTCACCGTTACCGACAAACCCGTTATGGTGCAGGCCAATGCGGGACTCCCCCATGTGGACGACGACGGCAACACCGTCTTTGATATCCAAGCCCCCGAATACGCCAAGGCCGTCGCCGGCATGATCGAGGACGGCGTGAGCGTCGTGGGCGGCTGCTGCGGCACCACGCCGGCGCACATGGCAGCGCTGCGCACGCTTATCGATAACCACACGCCCAGTTCGCGCCACCGCAAGCCCAGCATGTCGGTCACAAGCGCCCAGACCGTGGTGGACCTCCCCTGCGATGGCCACAAGATCGCTGTCATCGGCGAGCGCATCAACCCCACCGGCAAAAAGCGCCTGCAGCAGGCCCTGCGCAACGGCGACCTGGACTACGTCGTGAGTCAGGGCATCAGCCAGCAGGAACAGGGCGCCGACATCTTGGACGTTAACGTGGGCCTGCCCGAGATCGACGAGGTCAAGATCATCCAACAGGCGACCGAACAGCTCCAGGGCTCCACGCTCCTGCCGCTGCAGATCGACTCCACCGACCCCGCCGCTGTCGAGGCCGCCGTGCGCCGCTACGCCGGCAAGCCCATCATCAACTCGGTCAATGGCAAGCAGCAGATCATGGATGAGATCTTTCCGCTGGTCGCCCACTACGGCACCAACGTTGTCGGCCTTACGCTCGACGAAGGCGGCATCCCCGATACCGCCGAGGCTCGCTTCGCCATCGCCGAGCACATCGTGGCCGAGGCTGCCCGTTACGGCATCGGCCCGGACCGCGTCCTCATCGACTGCCTGGTCATGACCGCCTCGACCAACCAGCGCCAGGCCGAGCAGATCCTGCGCGCCATGTCCCTGTGCAAGGAGCGCCTGGGCGTCAAATGTGCGCTCGGCGTGTCGAACATCAGCTTTGGCCTGCCTGCCCGCCCGCTGCTGGGCTCGGTCTTTTTGGCTGCCGCCTTCGGCGCGGGCCTGGACGCCCCCATCATGAACCCGGGTTCCAAGCGCTTTATGGATACCGTCTACAGCTATCGCGTGTTGAGCGTTGAGGACGAGGGCTCGACCGGATACATCGAGCGCTATGCCGGCTGGACCGATCCGTACAAGATCGCCGCCAACCCGGCAGCTGCTCAGGCAGTATCGACCGACGCTGTGCCCGCTGCTGGCACCGCCGGCACCGACGGCAACGACGACCCGATTCGTCGCATGGTCGTCTCGGGCCGCAAAGGCGAGATCGCTGCCGAGACCGAGCGTCTGCTGGCAGACCACGACGCCATGGACCTCATCAACAATCACTTTATCCCCGCCCTCGACGAGGTCGGAGTCCTCTTTGACCAGGGCAAGTTCTTCCTGCCGCAGCTTATGGCCTCGGCCGAGGCCGCGCGCGTGGGCTTCGATACCATCAAACGCCTGATGCCCGCCGGCGAGATTGCCGACAAGGGCAAGATCTGCGTGGCCACCGTCAAGGGCGACATCCACGATATTGGCAAGAACATCGTCAAAATGCTGCTCGACAACTACGGCTACACCGTCTTTGACCTGGGCCGCGACGTCGATCCGCAGGAGGTACTCAAGACCGTCAAGGAGCGCGATATCAAACTCGTCGGCCTCTCGGCGCTTATGACTACCACGGTCGTCGCCATGGAGGAGACCATCAAGCTGCTTCATTCCGAGGTGCCGGGCGTCAAGATCATCGTGGGCGGCGCCGTACTCACCCCCGAATACGCCAAGCAGATCGGCGCGGACTACTACGCCAAGGACGCCGCCGAGAGCGCGCGCATCGCCGAAGAGGTCTTTGGGCAGTAAACACAACGGAAACAACCGAGCACCAAAACGTGCCGCATGCGCCACTTGGCACGTGCGGCACGTTAGAATAGATAAGATTATGCTCGTTTTGGCAGATAGGAGCGCAAGGATGGCGATCACGCCCGCAGAAATCGCGGAAACCCGCGGCATGGTTGAGGAACAGAACCTCGACATCAGGACCATCACCATGGGTGTTTCGCTCATGGGTTGCGGTGACGAGAACCTCGACCGCATGTGCACGAAGATCTACGACCACGTGACGCACACGGCTGAGCATCTGGTCGAGACCGCCGAGAACCTCGAGCGCGAGTACGGTATCCCCATCGTCAACAAGCGCGTTTCCGTCACCCCGGTGGCGCAGATCGCCGCGTGCTGCAAGGATGAGGACCTCACCCCCATCGCGCATGCCCTCGACCGCGCGGCCGAGACGCTCGGCATCGACTACCTGGGCGGCTTCTCCGCGCTCGTCCAGAAGGGCATCGGCGACGCCGACCGCCGCGTCATCCAGTCCATCCCCCAGGCGCTCGCCACCACGAGCCGCGTCTGCTCCAGCGTCAACGTCGCCAGCCTGCGCGCCGGTATCAACATGGACGCCGTGCTTATGGCCGCCCAGACCATCATCGATGCCGCTAAACTCACGGCCGACCAGGATTCCGTTGGCGCGTCCAAGTTTGTCTGCTTTGCCAATATGGTCGAGGACTCCCCGTTTATGGCGGGCGCCGTCCACGGCGGTGGCGAGGCCGACGCCGTCATCAACGTAGGCGTCTCGGGCCCCGGCGTTATGGCCGCAGCCCTGGAGACGCTGCCCGATTCCGCATCGATGATGGAGGTCGCCGAGAAGATTAAGCAGACCGCCTTTAAGATCACCCGTGCCGGCGAGCTCATGAGCCGTGAGGCAGCCCGCCGTCTGGGTGTCGAGAAAGGCATTGTCGACCTGTCGCTGGCTCCCACACCCGCCATCGGCGACTCCGTCGCGCGCATCCTCGAGATTATCGGCGTGGGCACCTGCGGTGGCCCGGGCACGACCTGTGCGCTCGCCATGCTCAACGATGCCGTCAAGAAGGGCGGCGTCATGGCCAGCTCCAGCGTGGGCGGTCTCTCCGGCGCCTTTATCCCCGTGTCCGAGGACGCCGGCATGATCGTCGCCGTCGAAGCCGGCGCGCTTTCGCTCGAGAAGCTCGAGGCCATGACCTGTGTGTGCTCCGTCGGCCTGGACATGATCGCCATCCCCGGCGACACCCCGGTCGAGACCATCGCCGGCATCATCGCCGACGAGATGGCCATCGGCGTCATCAACAACAAGACCACGGCCGTCCGCGTGATTCCCGCCATTGGCAAGGGCGTGGGCGACTGCGTCGAGTACGGCGGCCTGTTCGGCCGTGCGCCCATCATGCCGGTGAACCCCAACGCCGGCACCGTGCTTGCCCACCGCGGTGGACGCTTCCCGGCGCCGTTGAACTCGCTCAAGAACTAGCTGAGGGGACTGGCGAGGAGCCCCGGGGAGGGCAAATATATAAGGTCGCCTGCTCGGACAGTCCTGACTCGCACGGAGAGCACATTAAGTGCTCTCCGGCTCGTGCGGAACTCGCGATCGACCTTATATATTTGCCCTCCCCGGGGCTCCCGCACAACGGGACCTCAGTTGGGTTCTATCCCGTATGGCAGTCGCTTCGCTCCTGCCCGCCTTGGTTGTGAGGGCGGTTTGGCGTTGGAACGGTTCTTTTCTGATATATGCTGGTTGTGGCTCTTCTTTTGGGGGAGTCGCTTTTTTGTTGCTAGGAGGTTGGCCCGTGGTTGATGGGGATACTCGTTCTGAGCTGCTTTCTGCGGATTGGAATGGCGAATGGATGCGCCTGCAAGCTGGTCGGCATCGGGCTGATGATTCTTTTGAGTGGGATAAGCGGGCTCGGCATTTTCGGCCGCTTGAGACTGCTCCTTATGCCCGGGATTTTATAAAGTTGTTGGCGCTTGAGCCCGGCGAGTCCGTGCTGGATATGGGGTGTGGGGCTGGGTCGATTGCTATTCCGCTTGCTCAGGCTGGGCATCCGGTGATTGCGGCTGATTTCTCCCCCGCCATGCTGGGCACGCTTGATGCCGGCATTGAGTATTACGGGCTCGAGGATCTTATTACGCCGCTTGAGCTTGCTTGGGATGATGATTGGGATTTGGTTGGACCGGTCGCGAAAGCGGTAGATGTTGCCTTTGCCAGTCGCTCTGTCACCACGACCAACCTAAAAGGCGCACTTGTCAAGCTTGATCGAACGGCTCGTCGGCGTTGTGCTGTCACGATGGTCGCCAACTCCAGCCCGCGCTATGACCTGCACTTGATGAACGCTATCGGTGCCTCGGTTACCTGCAGTAATGGTTTTGTGTATGCCTTTAACATCCTTATTCAGATGGGTGCGCTGCCGCAGGTTACGTACTTTGAATCGCCTCGTCGCGATACCTTCGACAGCCTTGAAGCGGGCGTGGCGAACTTTTCCCGCATGCTTGAGCATGGCAACGAGGATAAGGTCGACCGTCTGCGCGACTACATCGCTCAACACATGATTGAGAACCCCCATGCCGGTGAGCCGGGCTCCAAGGGCGTGCCGCAGGGGCGCTATATGCTCGATCATGTCCGCAAGGTTCGTTGGGCGTTTATTGCATGGAAGCCGGTCTCTGCGCCCAGTTCATAGCCTGTTCGCAGCCCGCACCGCCCACTCACTCGGCATCCGCATTCTTTTTGAACTGGGAAAACGCGCTCCACACCGCGCCGTTCCTGCGCTATCGTGGGACAGCTCACGTAGATTAAGGCCCCGTCGCGGGGCGCCCCATACATAGAAAGCGAGAACCCATGGCACTGACAGGAGCACAGGTCAAGCAGCTTCGCAGCATGGCCCATCACCTCAACCCCGCCATCATCATCGGCAAGTCCGACGTCAACGAGGGCACCGTCGAGCAGACGGTCGCCTACCTGGAGAAGCACGAGCTCGTTAAGTGCTCCGTGCTCGATGGCTCCAGCCTTTCCGCCCGCGAAGCCGCCGAGGAGCTCGCCGAGCGTTGCCACGCCGAGGTCGTCCAGGTCATCGGCCGCAAGTTCTCGCTGTATCGCGAGTCCTCGCGCAAGGACATCGAGAAGATCAAACTCGTCTAGGAGCCAATGATCCGGCGAGCCAACACATAGCAAGCTTACGGGTGCCCAAGTACTTCGGGCGCCCGTTTTTTATCGTTCGACCAGCACGCGATTGAGCCGCCCCTCCACCAAGCGCTCGTATAGGCGCCGCGTCTCGGGCTCGGGCACGCCATTGACCTGCTCCCTCAGGTGGTGCATATGCCCGCTGTACAGCTCGACGATATCGCGCCGTCGCCCCGCCGCACTGTAGACGCGCATGGCGCAGCGCACCATATCCTCACGCGCCGTTTCCTGTCGAAGCCCCGACTCCGCCAGCCAAATCGCCGACTGCAGATCGTTTTCTTCTAGAGCGGCATTTGCTCCCTTAATCATGCAATCGATGTACTTTGACTGCATAATGCGCCGCATGCGCAAAAAGTAGGTGGGATTACAGCCATTGGGAACATACAACGGTCCGGCATAAAGCTGTTCAATCTTAAGGCACAACTCGACCAGATGGGGCCCGCGCGCACCCGTGCGATTTCCCAAAACCTCGCGGCTTATCTGGTCAAACAGCCGTACATCGGTCTTGACGTAGTCGCCGTTGAGCCCAATGCATTCATTTTGGATGAGCACGCATGACTTGCCATCCGGCGTCGGCCCCAAAGCCGACCGCAAGCGCGATATCGTCGAGTACAGGTTGTTGCGGGCGCTATTGAACTCGGCATGGGGCCACAGCTCCATGGCCAGCGTCTCACGATCGACGAGCGCATCCATGCCCAGCGCAAGCCGCTCGGCAAGTGTCGCCGCCTTCTTGC
Source organism: Collinsella sp. (assembly GCA_036304905.1). Lineage (GTDB taxonomy): Bacteria > Actinomycetota > Coriobacteriia > Coriobacteriales > Coriobacteriaceae > Collinsella. The sequence goes on from JAXIXR010000023.1 coordinate 52,751, forward strand.
GGCGCCACATTTTGTCCGTGATGGGAAACCCGTCGCGCTCGGCGCGAAACGCACCAAACATGCGAATCTCGATATGGTCGATGGTATCAACGGCTTCAACCTCGCCGACCTGGAACAGGCGCTCGCCCTCCCCTTCCAAATCGTCGCGCAGCGAGTACCGCGACAGCTCGCGCACGGGAAGCTTCTTACGTATCCTACCCGCCGGCTCGCCCAGACAATGCATGGCAAGGCGCGCAAAGAGCCGATACGATGGCTCTAGAATCCCCGCACGATTCATGGACATCCAGGCCGCAAGATCGCTGTCTCGGCCCGCACAGGCCAAATGCAGCGCCACCATCCAGGCTTCTGCGCCACCAACCTGCGTCTGGCTTATATCGAGCAGCTCCGCTTCCTCGCGTACCGAAACCATCGAGGTGTTACGCAGATATGCCGCGCGCTCCAGCAGCAATGCGTTATCGCGCATGTACCCAATCGACTCCTCGGCAAGTTTGAGCACTTGGACCGCACGGAACTTTGCATTAACCGGCCGTCCCTCTGCCAGCGACTGCCAGCCTTCTAGCAACAGGCCAAACAGCTGAATCTGGTTGTCGCGCATGCGCACGGCAAAACGATCGAGCTCGTTGAACGCCGCGTCGTCGGTTACCGGCAAGCCGGAAAGGAGCCGCCGTGCCGCCAACACCATGCGCACCCAGATAGCCATCGCCTTAAGCCCACGTACGTCGAGCGCCTCCCGCACCACCGTCATCTCGTCGTCGCGCTCGTCGGTTCCCGCAAACGACCCGTCAAAGAGCTCCACCAGCATGCTATCGGCCCGTATAACAATCCCCGCGATGTCGAGCTCGCAGTCGTAGGCCTTGCTCGTTTTGAGCTGCTGTAGAACGCCGCCGTCATTTCCCCGCTCGGTCAGACAGCGTTTGACCTCGATATGCGCAGACAACATATCGAGTGCGGTATGGGACGTCTCTATTTCTGGCACGGCCAGGTTCGTAGGAAGCCCAAGCCCGTTGTCCCCATAGCAAACAGCCGTCAGTGTCTGGGCCACCCTCCATGAAACAGGGTCTATTTCGCAGGCCGCCCGTTCGCCCCCGCGTTCGACGACCGATGCCATATAGCGAGCGAGCTTTGTATTGGACACGCTGACCGCTGCCAGATATACGCCAAGCGCTTCGGCAGGCGTTGGCTCTGGAGCCGGATCGTCGGCATCGATCGTGCCCAGCGCCGCTCGGCAGATATCGGCCCCGTGCCCCGTCAGAGCCAGATCGACCCCATACTGCCCAGCAAGTTCAAGGACCGCTTCACGGTCCAAAAAGGCGTCCGCCAGGCCCATCGCCGCATCGCATCGGCCCGCCTTAAGCAAAATCCGGGCCGCCCTCGGAACAAGTTCGGGGCGGACCTCGGCCACCAACTTACGCAAGCGCAAGCGTCCGTTATCCTCCGTGCCCAGACACGTAAAACTCCGCTCGGCGGGATCCAAGCCAAAGATCGGGTAGTCGCGCACAAAATAGGACTGGTCGACCATCGACAGCCTCACCCCACAGGCCTCGAGTTCTGCGATATTGCCCTCGCCCATCAAAACCATGAGACATGCCACGCAAAACAGCGCATTATTGTCGAGCGAAGCCAGATCGGCAAGTGCCGCGCCATATACGTTGACAATCTCGTTTTCGAGCAGACCGGCTACGTCACCTTGGCCATACAGACCCGTCTGCAATGCCGAAACGAGCTCGGGCACGCCCTGCGTGAGCTGATAAAAGTCGAGCGATGTGCTGATCGAAAACGCCGATGCCCACGCCGAATACTCAAAGGCATGCACCTTAAGCATCTGCGCATTGATCTTAACCGAATCGCCCAGCCCATGAATCAGCTGACGATTTGAAGGACGGCAGGAGATAAAGACCCCTACCCCCATAGTGAACTGCCTCCCATTTCTTGGACATGAGAAATGGGAGGCTTTTTATGCGTGTCGACTTGAGGGTGAAGCACGACATCGTGGCCAGGAAGGCGGCGATCGGGCTCTTCGAGCGAGGCCACGGCTCCGAGTCGGCGGCGAA
>JAXIXR010000024.1:0-45089 GCA_036304905.1 Collinsella sp.
AGGCCTTTGACCGTCATTTCCCCGGACAGGACCACCTTTGCCGCCGAGACCTTGAACTGCCTGTCGTATCGCTTTCTTCTTTGGGTCATCTTGAACACCTTTCGCTCTTAACTAGGTGTCCAATTCATCATACCCACTCCAAAGCCTCCCATTTCTCATGTCCAAGAAATGGGAGGCAGTTCAGTGCGAGCTGCAGGGTCTTTTGTTAAGTGACGGATCGCTTGTGGAGCCGCGCTCCATTTTGCTCGTTAGCCTTCCTTTCGGACTTTTTGCAGGTAGCGGTAGACGCTGGGCTCCGAGATGCCCAGCGCGGTGGCGGCGCAGGCAACAGCGCCCTTGAGCATGAACACCCCGTTGCCGTTGAGGTGGCGAATGACGTCCACGCGGTCGCTCTGACCAAGCGACGCTACATCCAGCCCACGCGCGCTCAGCAACTCGGCAATGCTGCGGTCGATGAGCTCCTGTGTGGACTCCGAAAGGCTTTCGACCTCGATAGGGGCGGGCTCCGTGCGCGTTGGCGCCGCGTCGAAGCACGCCATGAGCTGCTGCGCCATGGCGTTGATGGAGCGTACGGTCGAGAGGTCGGTGTTGACGCAGAGCATACCGACGATCTCGTCATTCTCGCGGATAAAGTACGTCGCTGACTCCAACGTCTTGCCTCCGGCGCCGCGGCCCTCGTAGCCCGTAATAAACGGCAGGTCGCGATACTTGGGGTCGTGCATGATCTTGAGCGCCAGATCGGTGGCGGGGCCGCCGACCTTGCGGCCGCTCACGATGCCGTTGCGAATATCGACGATGGCGTGGTCGGGATCCGAGAAATCGTGCAGCACGATTTCGCTGTTTTTGCCGAGTATCTGCTCCAGAAAATCGACCATCGGCAAAAAGCGGCGTACGGTCTCGTTCACGGGCAACTCCTTTGGGTGAAATCGGAAATGTTCATAACAATTTTTTCTCATGGTAACACGCTGCCCATCATCTCGTATATCCGCAGGTACATTGCGTAATACAGATGAGCGGTAGATATTTGGCGGTAAACGGTTGACCAAAAGAAAAGTTAGATGTTATTTTGACCAGACACTTTCCTGACCTGCGGAAATGCGTTATTTCAGCTGAAGAATAGTCTGATAACAAAAAATTATTATTGAGAATGAGAATCATCTTTAATACGATATGCAATGAAGGCACAACCTCAACCCCGCGCTGCGTCACAATAGAGCGTTAGATGCGAAAACAACTACTTCGAGGATTGGTGGTCAAATGACCCAGGAGACGGTTACGAACGGCACTGAAGCCCTGTTCACTCGTGAAGGCATGCCTCCCGTTAAGGAAATGATCCCGTGTGCCCTTCAGCACGTACTGGCTTCGTTTGCCGGTATCATCACCCCGGCGGTCATCATAGCCGGCGTCTACGGCTTTAATAGCCAGCAGAGCACCGACATCATCCAGGTCGCGCTCATTCTTTCGGCAATCGACACGGCCCTTCAGGCCTTCGCTCCCTTCCGTCGCATCGGCGGCGGCCTGCCCATCGTCATGGGCGTTTCGTTCGCGTTCCTCCCGGCCCTCCAGGCCATGGGTGCCTCGGGTTTTAGCTTTGGTGCGCTGCTGGGCGGCGAGATCGTCGGCGGCGCCGTCGCGGTCCTCTTTGGTCTGGCTTACAGCAAGATTAAGTGGCTATTCCCGCCCGTCGTGACCGGTACGGTCATCTTCTCCATTGGCGTCTCTCTCTATCCCACGGCTGTCAAGTATATGGCCGGCGGTATGGGTACGCCGCTGTGGGGCACCCCGCAGGCCTGGTGCGTCGCTCTTATCACCTTCGCCGTGGTCTTTGCGCTCGCCAACTTTGGCAAGGGCACGCTCAAGCTGGGATCCGTGTTCTTTGGCATGATCGTTGGCATGATCGTTTCGATCCCCTTTGGCATGATCGACTTCTCCAGCGTCGCCACCGCTCAGGTCTTCGCCCTTCCCAAGCTCATGCCCTACGCGCTCGAGTTTGATCCCGAGGTCTGCATTACCCTCGCTGTCGTGTTCCCCATGGTCGCCATCCAGGTTATCGGTGACGTTTCCGCCGCCTGCCTGGGCTCCATCGACCGTATGCCCATCGAGCGCGAGCTCTCCGGCGCTATTGTGTCCCAGGGCCTCACCTCTATGGTCGGCGGCCTGCTGGGCGGTCTTCCCACCAGCGCCCTTGGCCAGAACGTGGGCATCATCTGCTCCAACAAGGTCGTCAACAAGTGGGTCTTTGTGATCATCGCGGCCGTCTTTGCCATCGCCGGTCTGTTCCCGCAGCTCTCTGCCGTGCTCTCCGCCATCCCGCAGCCTGTCATCGGCGGCGCGACCGTCGGCGTCTTTGGCACCATCACCATGAACGGTGTGCGCATGTTCACCCGCGAGGGCCTCACGCAGCGCACCACCACCATCGTCGGCACCTCGGTCGTCTTTGGCCTGGGTATTTGGATGGCCAGCGGCTGCCTCGCCGGCGAGGGCATGCCCACCTGGGTGTCCACCGTCATCGGCTCCAACGCCGTGACCCCCACCGCCATCATGGCCATTGTCCTTAACCTGATCCTTCCGCAGACGCCGGTCGTGGCTCAGCACATCGATGCCGCCAAGGATGCCGCTGTGGATCTGGTCCTGCCCGAGAGCAAGAAGTAACCAATTCGGTGCTATTCGCTGGCGGACGCATCGCCTCGTCCGCCGGCGCCATGCGGCGCCAAGCCGCACTTCAAAGGGCTTGTCCCTTTGGTGAAGCGTTGACGGGAGAGGGCCCGTTTCCGGTGTAGGCCGGCGCTTCGCACTTCCGCCATGTCAGAGGTGTCAAACCCCGCCCCTGATGTTGAAGGGAGCATTTATGCTTCTGGTCGCTAACGGTTCCGTCTTTACCCGCAACGCTCAGACTCCGTTTATTCCCAACGGTGCGGTCGCCATTGACGGAGATACGATCGTCGAAGTGGGCCCCGAGCGCGAGCTCAAGGCCAAGTACCCGGATGCCGAGTACGTCGACGCCCAGGGCAACCTCATCATGCCCGGACTTATCAACTGCCACACCCACATCTACTCGGGTCTGGCCCGCGGCCTTGCCATTAAGGGCTGCAACCCCACCAACTTCCTGGAGAATCTCGAGCAGCAGTGGTGGAAGATTGACGACAACCTGACGCTCGACGGCACCAAGGCCAGCGCCTATGCCACGATTCTGGATTCCATCCGCGACGGCGTCACCACGATCTTCGATCACCACGCGAGCTTCTGCGAGATTCCGGGCAGCCTCTTTACCATTAAGGACGCCGCTCAGGAGCTGGGCATGCGTTCGTGCCTGTGCTACGAGGTTTCCGACCGCCGTGGCCAGGAAAAGTGCGATCAGGCTATTGCCGAGAACGCCGAGTTTGCCCAGTGGGCCGCCAAGGAGCGTCGCGATAACGACAACCACATGATCGCCGCAATGTTTGGCGGTCACGCCACCTTTACGCTGTCGGATGAGACCATGGATAAGATGGCCGAGGCCAACAACGGTCTGACCGGCTTCCACATCCACGTGTGCGAGGGCATGAACGATGTGTGGGATTCCCGCCTCAACCGCGGCGGCATCAGCCCCGTCGAGCGCCTGCTGCAACACAACCTGCTCGGCCCCGACACCATGCTGGGCCACTGCATCCACGTGACGCCTGTCGAGATGGATATCGTCAAGGAGTCCGGCACCTGGCTGGTTAACAACCCCGAATCCAATATGGGCAATGCCGTGGGCTGCGCCCCCGTGCTCGAATTCTTCCGCCGCGGCATCCCCGTGTGCATGGGCACCGACGCCTACACCCACGATATGCTCGAGAGCCTTAAGGTCTTCTTGATCATTCAGCGCCACAACGCCGCCATGCCCAACGTGGGCTGGTGCGAGGCCATGACCATGCTGTTCGAGAATAACGCCAAGATGGCCAGCAAGTACTTCGATCGCAAGCTCGGTGTGCTTGAGCCCGGCGCTGCCGCCGACGTCATCGTTATGGACTACAAGCCCTTTACGCCGCTGAGCGAGGAGAACATCGACGGCCACATGCTCTTTGGCATGATGGGCAAAAACTGCCGTACCACCATCATCAACGGCCGCGTCCTGTACAAGGATCGCGAGTTTGTCGGTATCGATGAGGAAAAGATTAACGCGTGGACCATGGCTGAGTCCAAGAAGCTCTGGAGCGCGCTTAACAATCGCACCTACTAATTCACAAGTAGATTCACGCGCGTCGGATGTTTCGCCGCATCTGACGCGCGTATAGGCGGCCTCCGCGGGGTCGCCGGCGCTGTGCTAGCGCTACACCGTATTTGCGCCCGCCGCGCGGTCTCGCCGGGCGTTACAGAGAGGAGCTCATTATGAGCGACATCATGAGGCCGATCCCGTTTTCGCAGCTGATGAACTGGATCATCGAGGAGCACAAGACTCAGGGCGCCGTCTTTGGCGTGCGCAAGATGGTCACGACCAACCAGGAGGGCGCGCTTCCCATTTTTGACGAGCGCATCGAGACCCCGTTTGGCCCGGCCGCCGGCCCCAACACGCAGCTTGCCCAGAACATCGTGGCATCCTATGTGGCCGGTTCCCGCTTCTTTGAGCTCAAGACCGTTCAGGTTATGGACGGCGAGGAGCTCTCCAAGTGTGTGAACAAGCCCTGCATCGTGGCGCAGGACGAGTGCTACAACTGCGAGTGGTCGACCGAGCTCGAGGTTCCGCAGGCCTTTGCCGAGTACGTGAAGGCATGGTTCGCCTGCCACCTGATCGCTCGCGAGTACGGCCTGGGAAGCCCGGACGGATTTGTCTTCAACATGTCCGTGGGTTATGACCTGGAGGGCATCAAGAGCCCCAAGGTCGATGCCTACATCGAGGGCATGAAGGATGCCAGCGGCTCCGACGTCTGGAACGAGTGCCGCGCATGGGCGCTTGCCAACCTGGACAAGTTTGAGCATGTCGACGCCGCGTTTGTCGAGTCCATCCCGGCACGCGTCTCCAACTCCATCACCGAGTCCACCCTGCACGGCTGCCCGCCGGCGGAGATCGAGCGCATCGCGACCTACCTCATCACCGAGAAGGGCCTCAATACCTACATCAAGTGCAACCCCACGCTGCTGGGCTATGAGTTTGCACGTCAGCGCCTCAACGAGCTGGGCTTTGACTACATCGTCTTCGATGACACGCACTTCCGCGAGGACCTGCAGTGGGCCGACGCCGTGCCCATGTTCGAGCGCCTGATTGCCCTGTGCGCCGAGCGCGGCCTGGAGTTTGGCGTCAAGCTGACCAACACGTTCCCCGTCGACGTGACGAGGAACGAGCTGCCCTCCACCGAGATGTACATGTCCGGTCGTTCGCTGTTCTCGCTGACCATCGAGGCTGCCCGCCGCATTACCGAGCAGTTCGATGGCAAGCTGCGCATCAGCTACTCCGGTGGCGCCACGGTCTACAACATCCGCGCCCTGTATGACGCCGGTATTTGGCCCGTCACCCTGGCGACCGACGTGCTCAAGCCCGGTGGCTACGAGCGCTTTAGCCAGATGGCCGGTGAGTTTACCGACCTGGACGGCAAGCCGTTTGAGGGCATTTCGCTCGAGGCCGTGACTGCGATCCAGACCGACTCGCTCACCAACCCGCTCTACAAGAAGCCACTGCGCCCTCTGCCCGACCGCAAGGTCGCCGGCAAGAGCCCGCTTTCCGACTGCTTTACCACGCCGTGCCGCACGAGCTGCCCCATCCAGCAGGATATTCCCGCCTACCTGGCGGCCGTTGACGAGGGCCGCTACGAGGACGCACTCAACATCATCATCGAGCGCAACGCCCTGCCGTTCATTACCGGCACCATCTGCCCGCATCCCTGCGGCCGTGCCTGCGAGCGTGCGTTCTACGAGCCCGAGGGCGCCCAGATTCGCGCCAGCAAGCTCAAGGCCGCCCGCGAGGCCATGACCGCCGTGCTGCCCAAGCTGCGCGCCCAGGCCATCGCCAACGACGGCGAGCGCAACGTTGCCGTTATCGGCGGCGGCCCGGCCGGCCTGGCGACGGCGTTTTTCCTGACGCGCGCCGGCGTGCCCGTCACCATCTTCGAGGCTCGCGATTCGCTCGGCGGCGTGGTCCGTCACGTGATTCCCGAGTTCCGCATTGCGAGCGACGATATCTCCCACGATGCCGAGCTCTGCCTGGCCTTTGGTGCCAAGGTGCAGCTTAACGCTCGCGTGGATTCCATTGACGAGCTCAAGGCCCAGGGCTTTACCGACGTGGTCGTGGCCACCGGTGCCTGGATGCCCGGCTCTGCGGGCCTGGGCGAGGGTGCCGAGCTCGATGTGCTGGAGTTCCTCGAGGCCGCCAAGAAGGGCGAGAAGCTCGAGCTGGGCGAGGACGTCGTGGTCATCGGCGCCGGCAACACCGCCATGGATGCTGCCCGCGTGGCCAAGCGCCTGGCTGGTGTGAAGAACGTGCGCCTGGTGTATCGCCGCACCAAGAAGCAGATGCCCGCCGACGAGGAAGAGCTTGATCTTGCTCTTGCCGACGGCGTTGAGTTCTGCGAGCTGCTGGCGCCCAAGGCACTCAACGGCGCCGTGCTGACCTGCGACGTTATGGAGCTTGGCGAGCCGGATGCAAGCGGCCGTCGCAGCCCCGTTGCCACGGGCGAGACCGTCGAGCTTCCCGCCACCACGGTGATCTGCGCCGTGGGCGAGGGCATCGATGCCAGTCTGTACGATGCCGCGGGCGTCGAGCACGACCGTCGCGGCCGCCTTGCCGCCACCTCCACCGGCGTTGAGGGCGTCTGGGCTGCGGGCGACTGCCGCCGCGGTCCTGCCACCGTGGTTGAGGCTATTGCCGACGCCGCCGAGGTCGCCCGTGCCATCGCCGGCGTGGACTTTAACAAGTACGCCGATTGCAACGAGCAGGCCGATCGCGAGGACGCCTGCTACGAGCGCAAGGGGTCGCTGTGCCGCGACAAGCGCAACTGCACCAAGACCCGCTGCCTGGGCTGCGGCTCGGTGTGCGAGGTCTGCTGCGACGTGTGCCCCAACCGCGCCAACGTAGCCATTAAGGTGCCGGGCCTGGCCAAGCATCAGGTCGTCCATGTCGATGGCATGTGCAACGAGTGCGGCAACTGCGCCGTGTTCTGCCCCTACCAGGAGGGCCGTCCCTACAAGGACAAGCTCACCCTGTTCTGGAGCGAGGAGGACATGGAGAACTCCGAGAACGAGGGCTTCCTGGCCGTGGACGAGGACCACTTTAAAGTCCGCGTCGCCGGCACGGTCCGCACCGTCTCGGTCGATGCCGTCAACACCGGTCTTCCCGAGGCCGTCCGCCTGACCATCAAGGCTGTGCGTGACAACTATTCGTACCTTCTTAAGAAATAGGCGAACCTTTTATGGCCAAATCTATTCAACATAACGTGGCCTACGTTGCCTGCGGAAGCGGCTGTGCTTCCGCAGGCGGCGACGCCCGCTGCAGCGAAGGCTGCATTGGCTGTGGCGCCTGCGTCACGGCTTGCCCCCACGGTGCCATCTCACTGGTCGACGGCGTTGCCCGCGTGGACCGCTCCAAGTGCACGGGCTGCGGCCTGTGCGGCATGGCGTGCCCGCAGCGCGTGATTGCCTTCGTTCCCGGCTACCAGAACATCCTGGTGCGCTGTAACAACACCGACAAGGGCGCCATTGCGCGCAAGATCTGCGACACGAGCTGCATCGGTTGCGGCATGTGCGCCAAAAAGTGCCCTGCCGGCGCTATTCGCATCGAGGACAACTGCGCCCATATCGACGGCGCGGACTGCCTGTCGTGCGGCATGTGCGCGGTTGTGTGCCCGCATGGCGCCATTCACGACCGCACCGGCATTGCCGCCGGCGTGTAGAAGGGAATCACCATGGCACAGGAATTCACTTTTACCGTTAACGGCGTGGAGCGCACGACGACTCAGAACAAACCGCTGCTGCGCTACCTGCGGGACGACCTGCATATTCACTCCGCCAAGGACGGCTGCTCCGAGGGCGCGTGCGGTACCTGCACCATCCACGTGGACGGTGCGGCCGTCAAGGCGTGCGTGCTGACCACCGCGCTTGCCGCCGGCCGTAACATCGTAACCGTCGAGGGCCTGCCCGAGGACGTGCGCGAGGCCTTTGTGTACGCCTTTGGCGCCGTGGGCGCCGTGCAGTGCGGCTTTTGCATCCCCGGCATGGTCATGGCGGGTGCGGCACTCATCGCCGAGGACCCCGAGCCCACCGAGGAACAGATCAAGTACGCCATTCGCGGCAACGTCTGCCGTTGCACCGGCTACAAGAAGATTATCGAGGGCATTTCGCTGGCAGCCGCGGTGCTCCGCGGCGAAAAGCAGATCGACGAGGACCTGGAGCGCGGCGATGACTACGGCGTGGGCAAGCGCGCCTTCCGTATCGACGTGCGCAAGAAGGTGCTCGGCGAGGGCAAGTACCCCGACGACATCGACGAGCTCGACCAGCCGGGCCTGACCTATGCCAGCGCCGTGCGCTCCAAGTACCCGCGTGCCCGCGTGCTCTCCATCGATACCTCCAAGGCCGAGGCCCTGCCCGGCGTGGTGGGCATTCTGCGCGCCGAGGACGTGCCGGTCAACCAGGTCGGCCACCTTATCCAGGACTGGGACGTCATGATCGCCCAGGGCGATATCACCCGCTGCGTGGGCGATGCCATCGTGCTGGTGGTTGCCGAGGACGAGGCGACGCTCGAGAAGGCCAAGAAGCTCGTCAAGGTTGATTACGAGCCTCTGGAACCCGTGCGCAACATCGCCGAGGCCAGGGCTGCCGACGCTCCGCGCCTGCACGACAGCTTCTTTGCCTTTGGCAACACGGTGGAGCTCAAGGACAACGTATGCCAGAGCCGTCACGTGACGCGTGGCGACGCCGCCAAGGCGCTGGCGGAGAGCGCGTTCACCGTGACGCAGCGCTTTACTACGCCCTTTACCGAGCATGCTTTCTTGGAGCCCGAGTGCGCCGTCGCCTTCCCGTACAAGAACGGCGTCAAGGTGCAGTCGACCGACCAGGGCGCCTACGACACGCGTAAAGAGTGCGCCCACATGTTTGGCTGGGATAGCGAGCCCGAGCGCGTGGTCGTCGAGACCATGCTCGTGGGCGGCGGCTTTGGCGGCAAGGAGGACGTGTCCATCCAGCACCTGGCCGCGCTCGCCGCATATAAGTTCCAGCGTCCCGTGAAGTGCAAGCTCGCGCGTGCCGAGTCGCTCGCGTTCCATCCCAAGCGCCACGCCATGGACGGCACCTTTACACTGGGCTGCGACGCCGAGGGCAACTTTACCGGCCTGGATTGCGAGATCAACTTTGATACCGGCGCCTACGCGTCGCTGTGCGGCCCGGTGCTCGAGCGCGCCTGTACGCATGCCGTCGGCCCCTACAAGTACCAGAATACCGACATTCGCGGCTTTGGCTACTACACCAACAACCCGCCCGCCGGCGCGTACCGCGGCTTTGGCGTTTGCCAGTCCGAGTTTGCGCTCGAGAGCCTGATCGACCTGCTGGCCGAGAAGGTCGGCCTGGATCCGTGGGAGATCCGCTACCGTAACGCCATCGAGCCGGGCGAGGTTCTGCCCAACGGGCAGATTGCCGACTGCTCCACGGCGCTGAAGGAGACGCTGCTCGAGGTCAAGGATGCCTACTATGCGCATCCCGGACACGCCGGTATCGCCTGCGCCATGAAGAACGCCGGCGTGGGCGTGGGCCTGCCCGATGCCGGCCGCTGCAAGATTCGCGTCGAGAACGGCGTGGCCGTGGTCTATGCTGCCACGTCCGACATCGGCCAGGGCTGCAACACGGTCTTTTTGCAGGACGTTGCCGAGGCATGCGGCCTGCCGCTTCGCTGCATCGCCAATGGCGAGTGCTCTACCGAGAACGCTCCCGACTCCGGCACCACGTCTGGCTCGCGTCAGACGGTCGTGACCGGCGAGGCCGTGCGCGGTGCCGCCTTCCTGCTGCGCGATGCCATGCTTGACATCGAGGCCGGCAAGCATGCACCCGATGCTCCTGTGAGCGCCCATGGTGATGGCATCAAGATCGAGTACGACGACGGTCGCGCCTATCAGCTGCACACACAGGAACTCGTCGCCGGCCAGGGTATGCATCCTCAAGATCCCGCTGCCGCCATCAAGGCGCTCGAGGGCTGCGAGTTTGGGTACGTGTACCTGGAGCCGACCGACAAGCTGGGCGCCGACGTTCCCAACCCCAAGAGCCACATCTGCTACGGCTTTGCCACGCATGTGGTCATTCTGGATGATGACGGTCGCGTGAGCGAGGTCTATGCCGCGCACGATTCCGGCAAGGTGGTCAATCCCATCTCCATCCAGGGTCAGATCGAAGGCGGCGTGCTCATGGGTATGGGCTATGCGCTTACCGAGGATTGGCCGCTCAAGGACTGCGTGCCCCAGGCAAGGTACGGCACGCTCGGACTGTTCCGTGCGCCCGAGATTCCGGATATCCACGCCATCTACGTGGAGAAGGATGAGCTGCTGCCCGTGGCATACGGCGGCAAGGGCATCGGCGAGATCGCAACGATTCCCACGGCGCCCGCCGTACAGAACGCCTATCGCGCATTTGACGGCAAGCTGCGTCCGGATCTGCCCATGGTGGATACGCCCTACAGCCGCGCCCGCAACCGCGGGTAGGGTAGGGCGCGGACGGCCATTGCTGACGAGCTGTTCGCGCTCAACATCAACTACATACGCTGCGCCTTTGGCCCCGGCTCCATCGCGAGCCGGGGCCCTTTGTTTGGAGTGGAAACTGCGTCCCGGATTTGGCGCTCAGAACGGGACACGCTTTCCGGATGGGATGCTTGGCGGAAACTACGGCCCAGTTTTTGGCTCCAGAACGGGACGCATTTTCCGGAACGGTCCACGTGCGGTGGTGTACCGCCCCTTTCGTGTGCGCCGCTTGTCGAATTACGTTATAGCTAGCTATATTATAGGAAGGTATAATATAGCTAGCTATAACGTAAAGGAAGGATGGTCTATGTTTGTCGGAAGAACAGCGGAAATGTCCGAGCTCAATCGACTGTATGGCACGGACTCCTTTGAGATGCCTGTGATTTACGGCCGCCGTCGTGTGGGTAAAACGCGCCTTATCACAGAGTTTATCCAAGGCAAGAAGGCTATTTACTTTCAAGCTCGTCGCACCAATGCAGAGGCAAACCTGCATGGCTTTAGCCAGGCGATACTTGCGGGCTCCGTTGGTGTTGCTGGCGTGTCGTTTCGTAGTTTTGACGAGGCGTTCGATGCATTGGCTACCATGGCTCGTACGGAACGTTTGATTGTCGTGATCGACGAGTATCCTTATCTCGCCCAATCGAATCCCGAGATCAGCTCGTTGCTGCAAGACAAGATCGATCACTTGTACAAAGAGACCAAGCTTATGCTTATCCTGTGCGGGTCGTCGCTTTCGTTTATGGAAGAGCAGGTGTTGGGCTACGAGAGTCCGCTATACGGTAGGCGTACGGCCCAGTTTAAGATCATGCCGCTCGATTTTATGACGACCCTCGGCCTGTGGCAGAGCATGGGTCGCGAAGACGCTGCAGTTTGCTATGGCATGACGGGTGGCATTCCTGCATATATCGAGAAAGTCGATCCTGCCGCACCGCTCAAGGACAACATCAAACGTCTTTTTCTTACTCCTACGGGCTATCTCTTTGAGGAGCCGAGTAACCTGCTATTGCAGGAGTGCCGCAATCCCGAGCAATATGATGCGATCGTGCAAGCAATTGCCCAGGGGCGCTCGAAGATCTCGGAGATTGCGAGCTCTACGGGAATCCCTGCGAGCAACGTAAAGAGCTATGTGGATAAGCTGGCGTCGCTTGGGATTGTCGAGCGCGAGCTGCCCCTAAACGAGACGAGCAATAAGCGAGCCGTGTATCTGCTGAGCGATCAGATGTTTAGGTTCTGGTACAAGTTTGTTCCGCAGAACATCGGGCTGATTCAAAACGATATGGCCGAGATGGCGTATGAGCGCATTGAGCCGCACGTATCGGATTACATGGGTACGGTCTTTGAGCTTATATGCAGACAATACGTGTACGAACTCGCGCGGGCGGGCCAGCTTGATGTGGTTCCGGCAAGCGTTGGGCGCTGGTGGGGGACGGATAATCGCACGCATACGCAGGAAGAAATCGACTTGATTGTTGACGATGGCGAGGGCACTGCGCTGTTTGCGGAATGCAAATGGCGCAATGAACCGGTGGGCGAAGACGTGCTGCAAAAGCTCGTGCATCGAAGCGAGCTCTTTAGGCGGCAGCACAAAAGCTATGCGATCTTCTCGAAGCGAGGCTTTACGCAAGGATGTCAGGAAGCTGCGGCGAGCAGGGGAGATGCCAAGCTGATTTCGTTTGCCGAGATGTGCGAGCGGAGATAACCAAGCACGCTCTGATGTGATGCTCGGAATGGGTCGCGCTAAGGATGCCAAGCGTAAAACCTTCAATGAAAATGGCGTAAAAACTACATCTGTCATGGCGTAAAAACTACATTGAAAGTAGCGTAAAATCAGCATTGAGAATGGCGTAATTTCGCATATCGCGTGATAGAGAGGGACGGCCGTCTATGGATGCACCAAAGAGATTGACCCAAAAGGGATATAGGCCCCGGCTCATAGAGGAGCGCCTCGACACCCTTATGCGGGCGTTTGGCTGTGTGGAGATCAACGGCCCCAAATGGTGCGGCAAGACCTGGACGGCGCTCTCTCGCTCGGCGAGCGTCTCCAGGCTCGATGAGCCTGCGCAGCGTGCGGCGGCAGAGGTCGACCCAAGCCTGGCGCTCATCGGCGATGCGCCACACCTGGTCGATGAATGGCAGGAGGTGCCCGAGGTTTGGGATGCCGCCCGGCGTTTCGTGGACGCGAGCGGTAACGAACGGGGGACACTTTTGCTCACGGGCTCGACCGCGCTCAAAAGCGAGGAGCGCAGCCATGTTCGTCATTCCGGCACGGGTAGGATCGCCCGTCTGTCAATGCGCCCCATGGCCCTGTGTGAGTCGGGCGACGGCGAGCCGCTCGTGTCACTGGCAAGCCTCTTTAAGGGCGAGGATTTTGCCCCTCAGCGTCGCGAGAGCACGGTGGATGACGTCGCCCGCTGGTGCTGCAGGGGCGGTTGGCCTGCAAATCTTGGGCTTTCGGAAGATCTTGCGCGAGAGACGGCAAGCCAGTACGTGCACTCGGTGCTCGACGTCAACGTGCTGGACGAGGGCATGTCGCCCGAGCTTGCACACGGCCTTTTGCGAGCTCTTGCCATGAACGAGAGCCAGGCTGTCACGTACAAGACGCTCGTAAAGGACGCCTCGTACGGTGAGGCGGGCCCCGACGAGAGGACCATCGCTGCGTACTTGGACCTCTTCAACAGGCTCAAGCTGACCGAGGACCTGTGCGGATGGGAGCCGCCCATGCGCTCGAAGGCCCGCGTTCGCGTGCGCCCCAAGCGCTACTTCTGTGACCCGTCACTTGCGGCGGCGTTGCTGGGGGCTACCCCTGAGCGGCTGCTTGGCGATATGCAAACGCTGGGGATGCTCTTTGAGAATCTCGTCCTGCGCGACGTGCGCGTGTTCCTTTCCACCTACGGCGGTGTCGACAACAGTGTCCATTATTTCCGAGATGAGAAGGGCCTTGAGGTCGATCTGATCGTTGAGCACGACGGGCGCTGGGGAGCCATCGAGGTCAAGCTGAGTGATGCGAAAGCAGACGATGGAGCGAGAAATCTCAAGGCGCTGGAGAGGAAAGTGCTCTCCAATCCTGCCGCCCAGAATGCCACGCCGGCGTTTTTGGCGGTCGTGGTTGGAAAGGGGAGCATTGCCTACACACGCGACGACGGCGTGGCGGTGATTCCCATGGCGGCACTTGGGGCGTAGTGGTTTTGCGGGCGTGCCGTGCTTCCTTTACCGAAAATCCATTTGGTAAACCAGATGCTCGCGGATAGAATAAAGTTGACGGCAGCCCAAGGGTGATAGCTGGGCAGCGCCGTTGCTTGGTCAAGAGGTCAGTGCCTTAATGGCAGCGACTTGTTATGCTTCGAATGCTGCTTGAGTGCCTCGGAAAGTTCGATAAGCGCCGTGAAGAGCGAGACCAAAGCAACCAAGAGCTCTGTGAGCTCTGATGGGCCCGGGATGACCTCTGATTCAAGTCACCGGGCCTCAATCTTTTTCATGCATTTGAATAGAGCGGGCGACTCTCTTGGGGCCGTCTGCATGGCGTGTGCTTGGCGCATGGTATTGCGCCCCGCTTTCATGTCCGCGCGGGCGCCTATCCTTACGGCAATGTAGCCGCCTATGTAGCAAGCGGCAGTTGACGGAGAAAGGCCATGACCGTGTCAGCTGAAAAGACGCCGGGTATCTCGGCTATCGACACGACGAACTTTGCGCGCCAGATTGTGCTGGACTTTGAGTTTGCGCCGGTGCCAAAGCAGCGCCAGCGCCGTGGACTGCGCAATGAGATTATCGAGGTCGGCGCCGTCAAGCTCGATTACCACGGCAACGTTATGGGCGAGTTCTCGCAGTTTGTGCAGACGGAATTTACCGAAGGCGTTGCGTTTCCCGTCCGCGAGCTCACAGGTATATCGGCCGTGGACACCGCGATGGCCGACCCGCTCTACATGGTGATCAAAAGGCTCAGCGATTGGATCGGCCGCTACTCCGCCCAGATAGTTTGCTGGAGCGGGACGGACCGTCGACAGCTTATGACCGAGTGCCAGGCAAAGCACATCGATCTTTCCGCATTTCCTACGGATTGGGCCGACCTGCAGGCGTTTTACACCTCGATCATGGACGTGGGCAGCCACGGGTGCGTCTCTTTGAGTGACGCGGCGACGTGGTTTGGCATCGAGTTCGACGAGTCGACGGGTCACGCCCACAGCGCCCTTGCCGATGCGCGCGTGACCGCCAAGCTGCTCAAGCAGGTGATGGACGGGGACTACCGCGTGAGCCCGCGCGCCCAGGAAGTCCGCCAGCGGTGGGGGATGGGCGAGCGAGCTCAGACGCGCCTTTCTAGCAAGTGCCCCGAGCTGGGCGACCTGCTGCTGAAGCTGAAGGCGGCGGGAAGGTAGGCGGGTGCCCATTGGGCGTAAGCAGAAGGAATGGTTGCGGGAAGGATTCCAGAATCAGCATCAGAGGGCTGTGCTTGAGATGCTATTCAAGGACACGCTGACGCCCGCCGAGACCAGGCAGGTCAAGAGTATGGACACCGAGATGGCATCCATTGTCGAAGAACGGCTTGCTAACATGATTCGCTGGATGGGCAGGCATAGACCCGTGACGCTGCGCGCGTTATCGTTCACAATGAGGCGTACAGGCTGCCAGAGGTGAACAGTTCCGACGAGGTTCTGAGCAACTGCATCATCGAGATTATCGAGTAGTTCTACGAGAGGGATTTGGCGGCGTGGAGCAATCTAGTTTTACGCGTTTGCAGGAGGAAGCCAGTATGGCAGACGAACTTGTTTTTAGTGGCGGCGAGATAGTTTACACCATGCCTCAACTGCCCAAAGTTGCATCTGTGCCGCTGAACGGTAGCGCCGTGCTGGTTGGTTTTAAGGACGCTCCCGATGGGGAGGAGGTCCTCTTTGATTTTGACCCTCGGGCTGAAAAGGCTACGAAGCTCGACTATGAACTTGCAGCCGTTAGCGGGCTCCTCACGGGCGCGTTGAATATCCTGTGGCAGAAAGACTTCAACCTAGAGGGTGCCAAAGAGTGGGGCGACGAGAAGGTTGGCAAATTCGTTCTTACGATTGCCAAGTCTGCGGGTATGACAAAGGCGGATGCAACTCTAGAAGACGCTATTCGCTTTCTAGAGAAAGGGTTTCCTCTTGCCGCGGACAAGCTGACTGCCGAGTTTGGCGGCGGGCTCCAACATCATCTGCGGGATTTCTCGCACCACCCGAGCTTGGTTGGCCTTGCGTGTTCGATCCTCTCGCAATTCACGTGCAAAGGCTATGGCACCGATACGGCCGGCCGGTTTGTCGCCTTTGACCTGCCTGCCGCCGCCTTCGATCCTGACCGCCCTCTTATAGGCAGGAACGTTCCAGAGAAGATCGCGTTTGGCACTCTGTTCTGGGCAATGCATCTCGTGAGCGACATGGCGGGGTCTAGTTCAAACCCCGGTAAGGGGACGGGTATTCCCGGCGTTGTGCTGTCCCTGCTAAAGGAGCTCTCCTCCCTGCCTGTTTTTCAAGACATGCGGATTGCCTATAAGGGCAAGGATATTCGCATTCAGCAATGGATCTCAAAGCTGTTTAACGGAACGGCGTTCAAAACCGAGGACGGCAAGCCCATTCGCTTCGACCTTCGGACGGAAGTCGGTCTTTTCGATCAAGCTTTAAGCCAGGTGCCAGCAGTCGTGGCCAACGAGGTTATCGTTCGTTGTCTCTACATGCTTTCAAGGCTCAAGGCCGAGCTAGAACGTTGCGAAGTGAGTGATGTCTCCGGCTTGCGCAAGCTCAAGGCTTCGCATTTCATGCCCTACAACAGCAGGGCCCTCACTCGCATGGTCACGGTTTCGAGTACTTCGTTCGTTCTGGCGAATCTGGCGACGGCGGCGGTCAGGGCGGGTATCGAATGCGAGGGGAACAAGGTCGTGTTCGCCCAGAAGTTCTTCTTGCGAATAAACTACGTTGGAGTTGGACGCCTTGCGTTTGCACTCCATGCCGACTGGGGCTATATGGCGGAGGAAATGTCCGAGGCTTGGACTGAGCGCGCCAGGCGCCGCCAGGATATCTTCGATGGATTCCACTTTTATAGCCTAGATAGAGAGACGACGAGGATTGCCTTCTCGCTGAAGCTTGCCGCCATCAACTACGACTGCGGGAACGAGAAGAACGAAGTGCGCAAAGGGCAAAAGAGGAGCTGGGCCCGCGCGTGGCAGGATTCGGTCACGGATGGCCTAGGCATTGATGCAGACGGCTATTTTTTGAGCGAGGAAGATGCGTACGGAGCCCTTGAGGCTATTTCGCGGCAGCGAGGCGGCAAGGTGCGCGCCTTGCTGATCGCTCAGGAGCTGGTTGAGTTTCGCCCCTATTTCCAGATAGGAGATGAAGAGAAGAAGGAATACAAAGGTTTGAAGGGGAGCGGGGCTTGGGTTAAAGATGAATTTCCCAGGAGACAAGACGCGGTTGATTTGGACGCCGTGCGTTCCCTAGAGAAGCAATGCGGGGCGCATATCCGTGAGCTCTCAGGTACATTGCCAAAGGTCTTGGTAGGCGGCGCCATTGCCGTGGCGGCGGCCCTGGGCACAGGAGGAGTGGCCGCGGCATTGGCTCCGGATATTGCTGTCGGTATCTTTGGAGGCTCGTTTGTCGGCCTTCACGGGGCTGCGCTCGTCAATGCGAGTCTTGCTGCTGCTGGCGGCGGCGCCTTGGCCGCCGGCGGCATGGGCATGGCCGGTGGCACCGCTTTAATTGCTGGCGGCGGCGCTGCGTTTGGCCTTTTGGGTTCTAGCGGCGTTGCCCTGGCGGCGTCGATGGGGGAGGACTATGCGCAGTTCGTGCTCGTTGAATGCTCAAGGCTTCTCGCATTTCTTGATGTGGCAACTGACCGCTGCCCGCATGAGGGAGCCATTTTGGTGCAGAAGGCGGCCGAGGCCGTGCAGCGCAGCATCGCTGGTGTTGAGGAGGATGTCGAGAAGGAGAATGGAAAGGGGGACCGCAGGAATGGCAGGTTGCTTAAGCAGTTGAAGAAGGGTCTTGGGTATTTGACTTCGACCCTTAAGCAGATCGAGAAGATGCAGAAGCGCCTTGGTGCCGCCGGTGAGAGCGAGCCGCTCAACAGCTTGCCAGCATCGGGTGGCGAATAGGTCGGGGCGATTCGGCTGCAATTCCGTGTCATCATCGCCACCGCTTAAGATGGTCCCGTGTTTGCCCATCTTTTTGCGAGGCGCGATGAGCATGTCGGCGACTTGCTCGATGTCTGATTTGCCCTTCGATCAGTTCTTGTCGAGCTCCTTTGGGCGGGAGGGGCAGCGATCTAGATATCCGCTCTTGGCATATGAGACAAGAAACCCGTAAGTCCGTGGCAATGTCAAAAGGCATACACAAGTGTCAGTCTTTTGACATCGTATGATTTTGGGGAGTGGCGCGCAGCGATCGCGCGCCACCCTGACGGCGTAAGCGTTTGCTTGCGTTGTAAAATCTAACGATATGAGCATCCCGGTTGCTTCTGTGCTTCGATGCTCTCGTCTTTGGCACCCTCCGCTCAGTGGGGGACTGACTGCAAACGGCGTAAACAAGAAAGAGGAGACAACCGCAAATGAAAGCAACCGAGGCAAATCTACTCGACCTTATGGGCGTGGCGAAGATGCAGTTCGTCATTCCCGTGTACCAGCGAATTTACTCGTGGAGTGTAAAAGAGTGCGAGGTGCTTTGGGATGACGTCATGCGAGCGGGTCGTGATGGCGTATCGCACTTCGTGGGGTCAATGCTTTATATCCCCGAGTCCGAGAGCTCTGCCACGAGCATTTCGCGCGTGCTTCTGATTGACGGACAGCAGCGCATGACGACGTTTTCGTTGATGATTGCAGCTTTGGCTGACTATTTGGAGAGCAACCCCGACAAGGCTGGCTTCCTTGGCGACCTCAAAATCTCGGCGCTGAGGAAAAATTACCTCTTTAACGATGACGACTACAACGGTCTGGCACGCTACAAGCTGGTGCTCTCGCAGGACGATAAAGAGACGCTGTTCTCCATCGTGTCTGGGGCTCCCGTGCCAGATGAAAAATCGGATCGCATTGTCGAAAACCATGCGTTCTTCCGTGAAAAGATGCACGGGAAATCATTCGACCCTGCAAGGCTTTGGGCGGGGCTAAACCGCGTGCAGGTCATCGACACTAAGCTCACCGCTGGCGTTGATAATGCCCAGCTCATATTTGAGTCCATGAACTCCAAGGGCAAGCCGCTCACGCCCATTGACCTCATCCGTAACTACGTTCTAATGTCGCTTCCCAACGACGAACAGACCAATCTTTATGAGGGTTATTGGCATCCACTCGAGTGCTTGTTCGGAAAAGGCGGCGAGGACGAGTTCAATGCATTTATCTGGTACTGGCTGTGGCTTAAAGTTCCCAATAGGATGCCGAAGGAGAACGAGGCCTACTACGAGTTTAAGCGCTATTTCGCCGACGACTACGATGGTGACACCGAGGGCCTGCTTAAGGAGCTGCGAGGGTATGCACATAGATACGCCAGTCTGTTCCTTGGTAAGGAGAAGGACGACGGACTGCGCCGAGTGTTCGGCAGAATCGTAAGCCTCGATGTGAAGCAGATAAGGCCCCTCTTAATGTTGCTTTATTCGGTTTACGAGGGGAATGGACTAGACCGCAATGCGTTTTTACGTATCTGCGAGACTATCGAGTCGTTTCTGTTCAGGCGAGCGGTTTGCGGCAGACTTACCACGGGCCTAAATAATTTCTTTGCCGGCATGTATCGCAATCTCGAGCAGCAGGACGATATCGAGGAGTACGTTACGGCGATGCTCCTTATCCACAGCAGCGGTATGACCGCATACTTTCCGACAGACGAGCATTTTGTCGAGGAGTTTAAGACGCGTGACTGCTACAACCGCTTCTCTAAAAAGCGCTATTACCTGGAACGCATGGAGAACTGGCACCACCCGAAGGAGTCCATCTCAGCCGACGATTACCAGATCGAGCACATCATGCCCCAGACGATCGATGATGAGCACGGCTGGAAGGAATCGCTTGGTGAGAACTGGGAAGACGTCCACGACAGGCTGTGCAACAACTTGGGAAATCTTACGCTGACGGGCTACAACCAGGAGTACTCAAACCGGTCGTTCTCGGACAAGCTCAATCTGCCTGACGTCGGATTTAAGTGCAGTCCGCTCTACCTGAACAAGTCGATCGCCTCGCGTGAAAAATGGGGTGAGGAAGAGATTGGACAGCGCGCGGACGAGCTGGCGAAAGAGGCGTGTGAGATATGGAAATATCCCGACCTTCCGGCAGACGTCGTCGACAAGTACCGTCCTTCTCGCGGGGAGTCTGATGAGGCTCCTATCTGGACTCTGCAGGAGAATCACCCCACCTTTGCCGAAGGTGGGCTCAACCAGAAGCTTTTCGATGAGGTGCGCGAGTCCGTTCTGAGTGGTAACCCTTCGTGGGAGTCCTACATAGCTAAGTACTATGTAGGCTTCAGGTCGGGCAAGCGAAAACTGCATGCCGTGTTAGAAGGCAGGACCAGCAACGGTGGTTGGATTGCCGTTGGCTTGGCAAAGAGTGTGGATGATCTAACGGATCCAGAGGACATGTGCCAGGACAAGCGTACGCAGGGTGGATTTGGCCCGGGCTTACCCACTTACGTTGCGCTTCGGAATGCCGATGACATTCCTGCGGTGCTCGATCTCATAAAGCAGTGCTAGGTTGAAGGCTGGGAATCTAGTTCCCGGCCCTTGCCAGCTCAAAATCGTCGATGGCTCGTCCGCCCGTCTACACCCTTACGATCCTGCGGGCCGCACTCAACAGCTCGTACTCCCTCTGGCTCCACTGGTACAGCTCGGTCGCGCGTACGGCGTCGCGGCACAGGTCTAGAAACACCACGGCGCCCTCGCAGAAGCACTCGCGGGCAAAGGCGCCGGATCCGTCCGCAACGCACGCGCCGTCGGCAAAGAGCTTCCAGCTGGACGGCTCGCGCGAGCCGTCTCCGAGCAGCTTGATCTGCAGAACATGTGGGCCGCCAGCGGCACATGGCCCTTCTTCCAACGCCTGCACCGTAAAGCGCATCTGGAGGGACAGAGTATAAAATCCGGAAAAGAGTCGAAATAGGCACCTTAAAACTTCGGAAAAGTGTAGCTGGATGACAAAGCAGCACTTAGAAGCCGGTGCTGGATGCGGGATCCTGTGGTCGCCTTCAGCCCTCGCTACTCGTCGTCCTCGTCGTTGGGGTCGCCCTTGAGGGTGTTGATGTCCAGGTACTGGTTGTCGTCCTCTTTTTGCTGGGTCTCCGACTCCGCTTGGGTGGGGCCGCGGAACAGCTGGAACCCCTCAAACGCAATGACACCGAGCAGGGCAATGATAATGGCGATAAAGGCAACCTTGACTGCCTGCGGAAATTCCGAGAAACGCAGCGCCTTTTCCTCGGCGTAATAATCGGCGAAGCGCTCTTCGCCCGTGCTTTTGGTATACGCCGGCGCGGACGCGGCCTCCGGGTCATATTCCGGTGCAGGCGTGGCGGCGTACGGATCGTTGAGATAATCGCTCGATGCGGTGCCATAATCCTCGGTCTCGATGCGACCGGTGCCAGCATAGCCATCGGAATAACCGGAATATGCCGCACCGCCCTCATAGTCCGCGGCGCTCGTGTTGGCGGCAAAAAGCGGGTTAACTGGAACATCGAGCGCCGGCATGCCGGTAGAGGTCTCATCCAGATCGGTTGCAGCCCAGGAATCGTAGGCAACCTGATGGGCAACGGGCTCATCGAGCCTTGCGACCGGAGGCTTGCGTGCCGCAGGAACAGGCAACTGCTGGGCGCTGTACATAACGGTGCTGTCGGCCGATTTGCCCTGCGTCGCTGCTGCGAGAAATGCCGCCGTCTCGGACGGGTCGCTTGCGGGGCGGGGAGCGGGCGTGGGCGCCGAAGTGGGTGCGGGCGTAGGCGCGGGCGTCGAAACAGGCGACTGCGCAGGAGTCGGCGCAGATACGGGCTCAGGCGCAAGTGCGGGATTGGGGCTTGACGGGCGAGCCCCGCCGCCGCCCATGAGTTCGTCGGCGGTCCACGGGCGATCATCCATCACGTCGTCAAGGCTCAGCGAAAACAGGTCGTCTTCACCCTCATCGAACATGCGGTGCACATGTCCACCAATTGCCGGAATCAATCCGCGACCGGTGCATGATGCCTTGCTCAACGCCATTCTGTCCCATCCTTTCGAAATACTAATGACATCGATTATATGGAACTTCCCAAGCGGCTCGGTCTCGGATTCGTGCTTTCCAGAACTCGCGCCCAAAAAGGGAGGGGCAATCCAGGCGAGTGCCTACTTGTCGCCGGCCGCCGCCTTGGCCTCATTGAGGTAGCTATAGAAGCTGTACTTGGAGATGCCAAAGAACTCGCAGGCGCGCTCACTCGACTTGGAAATGAGGAAGGCACCGCGACGGTCGAGGTAGCCAATGGCACGAATGCGCTCGTCTTTGGTCATGAGCGCCGCGGGCTTGCCCACAAACTGCTCGCACTCGTGCAGCAGGTCCTCGAGCAGGTCGCCGATGTTCTTGGTAATGGGCTCGGGCTCGGTGTAGCCCGTGCCGCCGGTGCCGGTAAAGGCGTCGAGCGAACGCTCAAAAGCCTTCATAAGCGTAATGTCAAAGTTGATGCCCAAAATGCCGACGGGCTTGCCCTCGTCGTTGCGGATAAAGATGGTCGAGGACTTGAGCAGCTTGCCATCGGTGGTTTTGGTGAGGTATGGCTCGCGGTCGTGCACGTCGGTGGTGCCCTCGTGCATGGACTCAAACACAATATGGCTGGGGCCGTCACCCAGTTTGCGCCCGCTGACGTGGCCGTTTTCGATCACTACGATGGAGTGGTCCACGTCCTCGGTCTCCAGATCGTGGACGACGACTTCGCAGTTGGGGCCAAATTGGAGCGCCAGACCGTGTGCGAGGCGCTTGTAAAACTCAATCTGTGCGGGGGTCATGGGTGCCTTCCTAAAAATTAGTTTGGGCACACTTTGCCATAAACCACACTTGACCGCAAACAAATCCATCAACAAGGCAATTCATGACCGTTCGGCGGCGAAAAGGTACCGATTGCGGCAACAAACAATTCGTTAGGTATACCAATCAAAAAGTGTGATAGAACATTACTAACAAACTTTTTGTTTGGCATCCACATAAAAGTTCAGTCGCATGAATGGGAATGGGCTGAAACGCGTATGCGGGGGCCGGCAAGAGAGGACTTAAGGAGTTCACCGTATGGCCGATAAGATCCAGTGGGCGGGCAACACGATGCCCAAGAGCGATGACAAGCACTTGGGAATCATGAGCCTCGACCACGTGAAGAAGGCCCGTGCCTTCCACCAGTCGTTCCCTCAATATACCGTCACTCCGCTTGCCCGTCTGGACGGTCAGGCTGCGCGCCTGGGCCTGTCCAACCTGTGCGTTAAGGACGAGAGCTATCGCTTTGGCCTCAACGCCTTTAAGGTCCTGGGCGGCTCGTTTGCCATGGCCAACTATATTGCCGATGAGACCGGCAAGGACGTTGCCGACTGCACCTTCGATTACCTGACCTCCGATCAGCTGGCCGAGGACTTTGGCCAGGCCACCTTCTTTACCGCCACCGACGGTAACCATGGCCGCGGCGTGGCATGGGCTGCCAACAAGCTGGGCCAGAAGGCCGTCGTTCACATGCCCAAGGGTTCCACTAAGCCCCGCTTCGATAACATCGCCGCCGAGGGCGCAACGGTGACCATCGAAGAGGTCAACTACGACGAGTGCGTGCGCATGGCCGCCGCCGAGGCCGACGCCTGCGAGCGCGGCGTCATCGTTCAGGACACCGCCTGGGAGGGCTACGAGAAGATCCCGTCCTGGATCATGGAGGGCTACGGCACCATGGCTTCCGAGGCTGCCGAGCAGCTGCGCGAGATGGCCATCAACCGCCCGACGCACGTGTTTGTCCAGGCTGGCGTGGGTTCGCTCGCCGGCGCCGTGGTGGGCTACTTCACCAACCTGTATCCCGATAACCCGCCCACCTTCGTCGTGGTTGAGTGCGCGCCTGCCGCTTGCTTGTACAAGGGCGCTGCCGCCGGCGACGGCGATCCGCGCATCGTGGACGGTGACATGCCCTCCATCATGGCCGGTCTGTGCTGCGGCGAGCCCAACATTTTGGGCTGGGATATCCTGCGCAACCACACCACCGCTTTCGTGTCTTGCCCCGACTGGGTCACCGCTCGCGGCATGCGCACCCTGGGCGCTCCCGAGAAGGGCGACCCGCGCGTCATCTCCGGCGAGTCCGGCGCTGTGACCACCGGCCTGGTTGAGACCCTCATGCTCGATCCCGAGTACGCCGAGCTCAAGGAACTCATCGGCCTGGACAAGACGAGCTCCGTGCTCTGCTTCTCCACGGAAGGTGACACGGACCCGGATCAGTACCGTCGCATCGTCTGGGAGGGCGAGTATCCGACCTGCTAGCAGACTGACCTGTCCGGAGGCAGCCGGAGGACTTTACTCCCTGCTCGGACAGTCCTGCTCGCACGGAGAGCACATTAAGTGCTCTCCGGCTCGTGCGGAACTCGCGACGGAGCAAAGTCCTCCGTCCGCCTCCTACGTTTACTTGCTTGCCGGGTACTCGACCTCACGCTGCTTGGCACAAGTGATCTATCTGAAATATCTACCTGTAGGTAAACCCTTGTAGAAAGGTTGACTGTTATGACTAAGGAACTCGATTTCGAGGCAATTAAAAACGCTGCTGAGTCCCATCGTGCTGATATGACCCGCTTCCTGCGCGCTATGATCTCCCACCCCTCTGAGTCCTGCGAGGAGGGTGAGGTTGTTGCCTGCATCAAGGCCGAGATGGAGAACCTTGGCTATGACGAGGTCAAGGTCGACGGCCTGGGCAACGTCATGGGCTTTATGGGCGAGGGCGACAAGATCATCGCCATCGACTCCCATATCGACACCGTCGGCATCGGCAACATCGAGAACTGGGACGCCGATCCCTATGAGGGCTACGAGACCGACGAGATCATCTACGGCCGCGGCGGCTCCGACCAGGAGGGCGGCATGGCTTCTGCTACCTACGCTGCCAAGATGATGAAGGACATGGGCCTCATCCCCGAGGGCTACAAGATCATGGTCGTCGGCACCGTCCAGGAAGAGGACTGCGACGGCATGTGCTGGCAGTACATCTACAACAAGGACGGCATTAAGCCCGAGTTCGTCATTTCCACCGAGCCCACCGACGGCGGCATCTACCGCGGTCACCGCGGCCGCATGGAGATCCGCGTCGACGTTCACGGCACCTCCTGCCACGGCTCCGCTCCCGACCGCGGCGACAACGCCATTTACAAGATGGCCGACATCATCGCCGACGTCCGCGCCCTCAACAACAACGGCTGCGACGAGTCGACCGACATCAAGGGTCTCGTCAAGATGCTCGACCCCAAGTACAACCCCGAGCACTTCGAGGATGCCCGCTTCCTGGGCCGCGGCACCTGCACCGTCAGCCAGATCTTCTACACCAGCCCCAGCCGTTGCGCTGTCGCTGACTCCTGCGCCATCTCCATCGACCGTCGTATGACCGCCGGTGAGACCTGGGAGTCCTGCCTGGACGAGATCCGCAACCTGCCGGCCGCCAAGAAGTACGGCGACGACGTGAAGGTCTCCATGTACATGTACGACCGTCCGTCCTGGACCGGCGAGGTCTACGAGACCGAGGCTTACTTCCCCACGTGGATCAACAAGGAGACCGCTCCGCACGTCAAGGCCCTCGTCGACGCCCACAAGGCCATGTTCGGTGACGAGCGCATCGGCTGCGAGCCCAGCATGGACAAGCGCGCCGGTCGCCCGCTGTGCGACAAGTGGACCTTCTCCACGAACTGCGTTTCCATCCAGGGCCGCTACGGCATCCCCTGCGTGGGCTTTGGCCCGGGTGCCGAGTCTCAGGCTCATGCTCCCAACGAGGTCACCTACAAGGACGACCTGGTCACCGCTGCCGCCATGTATGTGGCTGCCCTGAACCTCTACGATCCGAGCCAGGCCGATGGCGACGCCACCGTGTTCCGCGCCGGTCTGACCAACAACAAGATCGACTAGTCCCATTCCTCGATCTTGTTGAGCCGGGGACAGTTTATGCCCCCGGCGCCTCCTATTGACTTGGGGCCCGCGGTCGTTATCTCCCATGCTTCCTCAACGGTAGCGGGTCCTCGTCATAACGCTCTGCATGTTCTAGCCACACGCGCATGCCGGAGCACATCTACTCATTGCGATCGTTTCACCTTTAGAAAGGACATTTACATGGACGCCAAGTTTACCGAGCTCGTCGAGCAGCTGAACGGCCTCGATTTTAAGGGTATGTACGGCAGCGACTTCCTGCACACCTGGGACAAGACCACCGATGAGCTCAAGGCTCTCTACATCGTCGCCGACGCCCTGCGCGAGCTGCGTGAGAACAACGTTTCGTCCAAGATCTTCGACTCGGGCCTGGCCGTCTCGCTGTTCCGCGACAACTCCACCCGTACGCGCTTCTCCTTCTCTAAGGCCGCCAACCTGCTCGGCCTTGAGCTGCAGGACCTGGATGAGAAGAAGTCCCAGATCGCTCACGGCGAGACCGTCCGCGAGACCGCTACCATGATCTCCTTCATGGCCGACGTCATCGGCATCCGCGATGACATGTACATCGGCAAGGGCGACGCCTACATGGCCGAGGTCTCCGAGTCCGTGCAGCAGGCCTACGAGGACGGCGTTCTGGATCACCGCCCCACGCTCATCTCCCTGCAGTCCGACTCCGATCACCCCACGCAGTCCTCTGCCGACATGCTCTACCTCATCAACGAGTTTGGCGGCCTTGAGAACCTCAAGGGCAAGAAGGTTGCCGTCACCTGGGCCTATTCGCCCTCCTACGGCAAGCCGCTGTCCTGCCCGCAGTCGCTGATCAGCCTGCTGCCCCGCTTTGGCATGGACGTCACCCTGGCTCACCCCGAGGGCTACGACCTCATGCCCGAGGTCGTCGAGCGCGCCAAGGGCTATGCCGCCGAGTCCGGCACCACCTTTAAGCAGGTCAACACCATGGCCGAGGCCTTCGAGGGCGCCGACATCGTGATCCCCAAGAGCTGGGCTCCGTTTGCCGCCATGGAGAAGCGCACCAACCTGTACGCCGAGGGCGACGACGCCGGCATCGCAGCGCTCGAGAAGGAGCTGCTCGCCCAGAACGCCACCCATCAGGACTGGTGCTCCACGACCGAGCTCATGGAGAAGACTGCCAACGGCCAGGACACCATCTTTATGCACCCGCTGCCCGCCGACATCTCCGGTGTCTCCTGCGAGCACGGCGAGGTTAACGCCGACGTCTTCGACATGCACCGTGTGGGCATGTACAAGGAGGCCAGCTACAAGCCGTACGCCATCGCAGCCATGATGTTCCTGCAGAAGGTTGCCGATCCCGCCGCTACCCTCAAGGCCCTCGACGAGCGCAATACCGCCCGTTGGTTCCAGGCCTAAAGCCGGGTTGAGGTAAGCCATGTAAAGGGGGCGCTCTGCCAACCGGCGGGGTGCCCCTTTTTTGCATCGCGGGCGTGCGGGATAAGCGCTTTCGATGTGGATGCCCGCGGCGCGAGTTATGGGTACGATGGTTTCAGGGGAGGTATCACCATGAAACTTGGATGCGTCATTATGGCCTCGGGCGAGGGCAAGCGGTTTGGCTCCAACAAGATGCTTGCCGATATCTATGGCAAGCCGCTGATTGCCTGGACTATCGATTCGGTTCCCCGGGGCTTTGACGTCGTGGTTTCGACGCGTTGGCCCGAGGTCGCCCAGATTTGCGAGGACAAGCATTGCCCGTGTGTGCTGCACGATGGCGAGCTGCGCAGCGAAAGCGTCCGTGCGGGCCTTTCGTGGGGAGTCGAACGCAACTGGAAAGGTTGCCTCTATTTGCCGGGCGACCAGCCGCTCGTGAGTTCGGATTCTTTTGAGGCTATGGTTCGTACATTTGACGAGCGTGGCCGCAAGCATCCGGTGCGTCTTGCGTGCAACGGTGAGCCTTCGAGTCCGGTGCTCTTTCCGGCGGAATTGTTCGATGCGCTCATACGTCTTGAGGGCAAGGACGGCGGGGGCTCGATTCTCAAAGGTCGCACCGACGTGGTGCTGGTCGAGGCGCGTGCCTACGAGCTGTGGGACGTCGATACCGTCAAGGGACAGCGACGCATAACGGAGCATATTGCCGCCTGCTCGTATTTTGATCGCGTGGCCAACTGTATTAATCAATAAGGAGCAACATGATCATCATCAAAAACGGCGCGCTCGTGACGCCCCAGGGGCTTCGCCGCGCCGATCTTGCCATGGAGGGCGACAAGATTGTGCGGATTGCCGCGGCGATTGAGCCGGGCGAGGACGATACCGTCCAGGACGCCACGGACTGTTGGGTGTTCCCGGGCTTTATCGATGGGCACACGCACATGCAGTGCTGGACCGGCATGGACTGGACGGCCGATAGCTTTGAGACCGGCACGCGTGCGGCTGCCTGCGGCGGTACGACGACCATCGTGGACTACGCGACGGCTGATCGCGGCGTGACCATGCCCGATGCCTTGGCCGAGTGGCATCGCCGTGCCGACGGAACCTGCACGGCCAACTACGCCTTTCATATGGCACTCGCCGAGTGGAATGAACGCAACCGCGCCGATCTTTCGGCTATGCGCGAGGCGGGCGTATCATCGTTTAAGACCTACTTTGCCTACGATCATTTGCGCCTGGACGATGCCGAGACGCTCGAGGTGCTCGAGGAGCTCAAGCGTATTGGCGGCATACTGTGCGTGCATTGCGAGAACGGTACGCTGGTGAATGAGCTGCAGAAGCGCGTGTACGAGCAGGGGATTCATGGGCCCGAGGGGCATGCGCTCAGCCGCCCGGACGTGTGTGAGGCCGAAGCCGTGAGCCGCCTGCTGTATCTGGCGCACCTGGCCGGCGACGCCCCAGTCAACGTGGTGCACCTTTCGACCAAGTTGGGGCTCGAGGCCATTCGTGCGGCCAAGGCGCGCGGGCAGAAGAATATCTATGTCGAGACCTGCCCTCAGTATCTGATGCTCGACGACACCTGCTATCTGGAGCAGGGCGAGGACGGCTTTGCGGGCGCCAAGTACGTGATGAGCCCGCCGCTGCGCCATGCCGGCGACCGTGCCGCGCTGCGCGAGGCGCTTGTGGCCGGCGAGATCGATACGATTGCGACCGATCATTGCAGCTTTAACCTGCACGGGCAAAAGGACCGCGGGCGCGACGATTTCCGCGCGATTCCCAACGGCGGGCCCGGCGTGGAGCATCGTCCCGTCGCGATTGCCACGAGCTTTGAGGGACAGCTGGGACCCGAAGATCTGTGCCGCTTGATGAGCGAGAACCCGGCGCGCGTGTTTGGCATGTACCCGCGCAAGGGCTGTCTTGCCGAGGGCGCCGATGCCGATGTGTGCGTGTGGGATCCCAAAGCGCGCTGGACAATCAGTGCCGCGACACAGCATCAAGCTGTGGACTACACGCCGCTCGAGGGTTTTGGGGCACATGGCCGCGCCAAGGTCGTGTTTGTGAACGGCGTGCTGGTGGCACGCGACGGCGAGCCCACCGGAGCCCAACCCGGCCGCTACGTCCCCCGCTAACAGGAAGATCACCGGATTCCCCTCCGCAGTTGCGGTGAAATACGGACTGTTTGCGGCCGTTTGGCGGCCAAACAGTCCGTATTTCACCGCAACTGACGAGATGGGGCCGGCTACTTGAGGCTGGCGGCGATGAGGGGGCGGCCGAGGGCTGCCTCGAAGCGGTCGGCCATCGTGGGGTCGCTGAGCGTGTCGACTTGGTTGAGCATGACGCGGGCATTGTTGAGGTTCAGCATCCGCAGCTCGGCATTGAGCACCTGGGCGACGCGCTCTGGGGTGGCAGTGTCGGTGAGCTCGCAGCCGCAACGCTCGCAAAAGAGCTCGGGGCGGTGGACAACCTCGGCGACGGGTTTGCCCAGTCCCGAGGCGCCGACGACCCAGACAACGTTTGCCGTGGCGGCGGGAATTACCGGCTCCCAGGCGGCATGCGCCTTGAGCGGGAGTCGCTTGCTGCCATCTGCCTCGGCCAACACATAGTCAAAGCGCTGCGCCAGCTCGTTGAGCGGCTCGGCGGGGGCGGAGAGCTTGCCTGTCTCCGGGTCCAAGATGCCTGCCTGACAGATGCCTCCGCGTGCAAGGCCCGCGCAGGCCTCGCAGGTGCAACCGGGGACATGCGAGGCGCCCGGCTTCCAAGGCACGGCGTCCAGGCGACGATTCGACCCGTCCCATGGCACGCCGGCAACGGGAAGCATATGCGTGGTGGTGCAGAGGAGCACGCGGCCGCCAGCGCGCATGAGCTCAAGACCCAGCGTTTTGAGCAACGTCGACTTGCCGCCGCTGCCGATAATCGCGGTAATGTCCGGCTCGATCCTGAGCGCCGAGGCAAGATTGCCGCTAACCGTTTCCATCTGTTCACCGCCGTATAATACTGTGATA
Organism: Collinsella sp.; assembly: GCA_036304905.1. Taxonomy (GTDB): domain Bacteria; phylum Actinomycetota; class Coriobacteriia; order Coriobacteriales; family Coriobacteriaceae; genus Collinsella. Next base: position 30,153 of record JAXIXR010000024.1, read on the forward strand.
ATAAATAATCATCAGAGTAGCGGTCGAGCCGCTTTTGCTCTGCTCAAACCGTAGCACAGGGAGGTGCCCCGGGAATGCTCGTTTATGTTCGCGGCGCCGGCGATATCGCCACGGGTGTCGCCGCTCGCTTGGTGCGCGCCGGCGTGTCGGTCGTTATGGCCGATATCGCGGTTCCCACGTGCATCCGCCGCACAATCAGTTTTTGCGAGGCTATTCGCCTGGGCGAGGTCCAGGTCGAGGGCATTCGCGCTCGCTTGGCGCAGACGCCGGCAGAGGCGCTCGAGATTACCCAAGCGGGGGATGTTGCCGTCGTGGTGGACCCTCAGGCCAAGATGCTCAATGAGCTTAAACCCGCGGCTGTGGTCGACGCGATTTTGGCCAAGCGCAACCTGGGCACCACGCGCGACATGGCGCCTACCGTCATCGCCGTGGGGCCGGGCTTTACCGCGCCGGTCGATTGCGACGCCGTGGTCGAGACCATGCGCGGGCATTTTTTGGGCCGCGTCATTACCCAGGGCTCGCCCCAGCCCAACACGGGCGTGCCGGGCGTGATCGCCGGCTATGGCAAGGAGCGCGTTATCCACAGCCCCGCCGCCGGCGTGTTTCGGTCCGACCGCGCAATCGGCGACATCGTGAGCGCCGGAGACGTGATTGGCTACGCGGACGATACGCCCATGTGCACGCAGATCGATGGCTGCCTGCGCGGGCTTTTGGCGAACGGCGTGCAGGTGACTGAGGGCTTTAAATGCGCCGATGTCGATCCGCGTGGCGATGCCAGCTATATCAACTACATTTCGGACAAGGCGACGTCGGTCGGCGGCGGCGTGCTCGAGGCACTCGCTATGCTCACCGATATCTTTAGAGGATAGAAGGCGGCAATGGAAAAGCTCGATGTTGTGAATGCGGCGCTTGTCGCCCTGCGTGCTGGCGAGACGTGCGAGCTCGTGGTCGTAGCCGGCACGGCGGGGTCGTCGCCGCGCGGCGTGGGCGCCTGGATGGCCGTCTTTGCCGACGGTAGCCAGGCGGGCACCATCGGCGGCGGCAAGATCGAGCTCTTTGCGCTGGACGAGGCGCGCGAACTCCTGAGCGCGGGACAGTCGCGTCTGGTCCGCTACACCATGGGCGGCGAGAACTCCGATACCGGCATGATCTGCGGCGGAGCCATCTGCCTGTGCTACCTACATCTGGATGCGACTCAGGCACCGTTGTTCCAGGAAATTGCCGACGTCTTGGTCTATCGGCGCATCGGCGACTTCGTCATCGACTTTGAACCGTTTATCGCGAGCGCGCTCGAGGGCGATGTGGCCGAGTACCATGGCGAGGCATCGCGCCATACCATTGCGGGCTGCCCCGGGCTTTCACTGGTGGAGGAGGGGAGTAACGTCACCTACACTAACGCCGCCTCCGAGATTCCCGCGGCGCACGTCGAGACGCTCTGCCCCGAGGGCCTGACCTACATCTTTGGCTGCGGACACGTGGGCGCCGCGACGGCGCGCGTGCTCACGGCGGCGGGCTTTGCCGTCGTGGCCTGCGATGACCGCCCCGGCACGTTGACGCCCGAATGGGTGCCCGGTGTCTACGATCGTCGCCTGGTCGATTACAGGAACCTGAGCGAGCTGTGTCCCATCGGTCCGCGCGACTTGGTGGTCGTCGCCACGGCGGGTCACAAGTCCGATATCGACGTGGTGATTCAGGCCATGCGTGCCAAGCCTGCCTACCTGGGCTGTCTGGGTTCGCGCCGCAAGACGGCCTTTGTGCGCGCTCGCCTGGAGCAGGAGGGCTTCACGCAGGACCAGATCGACGGGCTGCACCTTCCGATCGGCGTTGCCATCGAGGCCGAGGACCCCGAGGAGATCGCCATCTCCATCGCCGCCGAGATGATCCACCTGCGCCGCACCAAACTCGTCCCCCGCAAGCGCTAATCGCATCCCCACCAATTAAGTTGCGGTGAAATACGGATTGTTTAAGCCTGTTGGGCCGCCCAACAGTCCCTATTTCACCGCAACTGCTTTTTGGGATCCATTTGTGCGGGGGAGTTGTGGAGTTGTGCAGGCAGACGAGGTTTTTCTGGAAATACGCTCCCGATGCGCGTATAGTACCGATTGTTTTGTCGGCTCCTGCTGCGTCGAGTCCAAACCGCGAAATGCCATGAGCGGCGCGGATGCAGCCAGGAGGCACGAGGACAACCCATCGTGGCCACGCCCCGTGCTTAAAACCCCAAGAAGGAGTGAACAATGGCAGAAGAGAAGTATGTGCCGCGTCTGAAGACCAAGTACAACAACGAGGTCAAGCAGCAGCTTCAGGACAAGTTTCAGTACGAGAACGTCATGATGATCCCCAAGTTTGAGAAGATCGTCGTGAACATGGGTGTCGGCGAGGCCGCTACCGATTCCAAGGCCATCGACGGTGCCGTGCGCGACCTGCGCGCCATCACCGGCCAGCAGCCGATGATTACCCGTGCCCGCAAGTCCATCGCTACCTTCCGCCTGCGCGCTGGTATGCCGATCGGCTGCAAGGTTACCCTGCGTGGCGACCGTATGTGGGAGTTCTTCGATCGTCTGACCTCCGTCGCGATTCCCCGTATCCGCGACTTCCGCGGCATCTCCGCCAAGAGCTTCGACGGCCGTGGTAACTTCTCCATGGGCGTCACCGAGCAGCTCATCTTCCCCGAGATCGACTTCGATTCCGTCGATCACCAGCGTGGTATGGACATCACTTTCGTGACCACCGCCAACACCGATGAGGAGGCCAAGGCCCTTCTGGACGCCTTCGGTTTCCCGTTCAAGAAATAGGTTCACCTGCCCTATAAGCGCCGTTCCCACAAGGGGGCGGCGCTTGGGGCGAACAATACTCTATGTGAGGAGGATATAAGTGGCTAAGACATCGATGATCGTCAAGTGCAATCGCAAGCAGAAGTTCTCTACTCGTGAGTACACGCGCTGCCAGCGCTGCGGCCGTCCGCACTCTGTGTACCGCAAGTTCGGCCTGTGCCGTGTCTGCTTCCGCGAGCTTGCACTCAAGGGCGAGCTTCCCGGCGTTAAGAAGGCCAGCTGGTAAGTCACTACCAGCGTTTCAAGCATCAGTTTGGAACAGGGAAAACGCGCTAAAAAGGCTTTGCCGTTAAGGGCGGCGAAGAACCAAGAGCACGTGTTCATCAAGAACGAAGGAGAATCTGTATGAACCTTACAGACCCGATCGCAGATATGCTTACGCGCATCCGTAACGCTAACTCTGTGAACAAGGCCACGGTCTCCATGCCGAGCAGCAAGAAGCTCGTCGAGATCGCTCGTGTTCTGCACGAGGAGGGCTACATCGAGGGCTACGATGTCGAGGACACCGTTCCCCAGAAGACTCTGCACATCACGCTTAAGTATGGTCCCAAGAAGGCTAAGGTCATCAACGGCATCCGCCGCATTTCCAAGCCGGGCCTGCGTAAGTACACCGGCGTTGCCGACATGCCCCGCGTCCGCGGTGGCCTTGGTACCGCCATTATTTCCACCAGCCATGGCGTCATGACCGACCGCGATGCTCGCAAGCACAACGTCGGCGGCGAGATCATCGCTTACGTCTGGTAATTCGCTCGGTAGGTAGAAGGAAAGGAGATCACCGTGTCTCGTATCGGTAATAAGCCTGTCCAGATTCCCGCCGGAGTCGAAGTGGCAGTCAACGGCAACAACGTTGTCGTCAAGGGCCCCAAGGGCCAGCTCGAGCTCGATGTCTTTGAGAAGCTCGCTATCAACGTCGAGGACAACGTCCTCACCGTTTCCCGTCCCGACGACGAGCGTGAGACCCGTGCCCGCCACGGCCTCACCCGCGCCCTCATCCACAACATGGTTGTTGGCGTTTCCGAGGGCTTCGAGAAGAAGCTCGAGCTCGCCGGCGTCGGTTACCGCGTGCAGCAGAAGGGCAAGAACCTCGAGTTCTCCCTGGGCTTCTCGCACCCCGTGATCGTCGAGGCTCCCGAGGGCATCACCTTCGAGGTTCCCGACAACACCCACGTGAACGTCAAGGGTATCAACAAGCAGCAGGTCGGTCAGATCGCCGCTGAGATCCGCGGCCATCGTCCTCCCGAGCCTTACAAGGGCAAGGGTATCCACTACGTTGGCGAGCACATCCGCCGCAAGCTGGGTAAGGCCGCCAAGTAGTCGTAACCGACTCACTCGCATAAGACCAGCACCCCGTCAGGTGCTGGCAAGATCAACCTTTTTAGGAGTTTACGTATGAACAAGCATAAGGCGAAGCTGGAAGGCCTCAAGCGTCGTCAGCGTCGTGTTCGCGGCAAGGTCTCGGGTACCTCCGAGCGTCCGCGTCTTCGCGTGACCCGTACTAACGCCAACATCTATGCCCAGATCATCGACGACAGCAAGGGCTCCAGCCTGACGCTCGTCTCTGCCTCGACCCTCGAGGCCGAGTTCAAGGGCACCCACACCTCGAACAAGGAGGCTGCGGAGAAGGTCGGTCAGCTCGTTGGCAAGCGCGCCATCGAGGCCGGCATCACCAAGGTCGCCTTCGATCGCGGTGGCCGTATCTACCATGGCCGCGTCAAGGCCCTCGCCGACGGTGCTCGTGCCGCCGGTCTCGAGTTCTAGGAGGTATGTAGCACATGGCTCGTAATCAGAAGCAGCAGCGCGAGGCCTCCGAGTTCGAGGAGCGCGTCGTTTACATCAACCGCGTGTCGAAGACCGTCAAGGGTGGTCGTCGCATGAGCCTCGTCGCTCTCGTCGTCGTTGGCGACGGCAAGGGCAACGTCGGCGTTGGCATGGGCAAGTCCGCTGAGGTGCCCATGGCCATCTCCAAGGCATCTCTCGATGCCAAGAAGAACATGTTCCACGTGCCGGTGACCGAGCAGGGCACCATCCCGCACGAGGTTCTCGGCCACTTTGGTGCCGGCCGCATCATCATCAAGCCCGCTGTCGAGGGTACCGGCGTTATCGCCGGCGGCGCTGTGCGTCCCCTCTTTGAGCTTGCTGGCATCAAGAACGTCCTGTCCAAGTCCCTCGGTACCGACAACGGCCTCAACATCATCAAGGCTGCCGTCGAGGGCCTCAAGGAGCTCTCCAGCCCTGAGGACGTCGCGGCTCGCCGTGGCCTGACGGTCTCCGAGATGTTCGTCGGTAAGGAGAACTAAGCATGGCTGACACCATCAAGATCAAGCAGGTCCGCAGCACCAACGGTTGCAAGCAGGACCAGGTCCGTACTGTCCGTGCCCTCGGTCTCCACAGGATCCGCGAGGTTCGCGAGATTGCTGACAACGAGTCCGTCCGCGGCATGATCTTCAAGGTCAAGCACCTTGTCGAGATTGTAGAGGAGTAGCAAATGCAGCTTCACGATCTTACTCCCGCGCCCGGTTCCACCAAGAACCGCAAGCGCGTCGGCCGTGGCAATTCTTCGGGTCACGGCACCACTTCTGGCCGCGGCCAGAAGGGCCAGGGTTCCCGCTCTGGCGGCACCAAGGGTGCCGGCTTCGAGGGTGGCCAGACTCCGCTGGCTATGCGCCTGCCCAAGCTTCCGGGCTTCCGCAACCCCCGTCGTATCGAGTACACCGCTGTTAACGTTGAGCGTCTCGAGCGTAAGTTCGAGGACGGCGCTGTGATCGACGGTGCCGCTCTTAAGGCCGCTCGCATCACCAAGAGCGAGTTCGAGCCCGTCAAGGTGCTCGGCAATGGTGAGCTCACCAAGAAGTTCACGGTCAAGGTCGACAAGGTCAGCGCTTCTGCGCAGGCCAAGATCGAGGCCGCCGGCGGAAAGGTCGAGCTGCCGTGCTAAATGGTCTTAAGAATGCTTTCCGCATCAAAGAATTGCGCGAAAAGATTCTTTTTACCATAGCTATGCTCGTCGTGTACCGCATTGGTGCGCACGTTCCTGTGCCCGGCATTCCCTTCCAGGGGATGCTGGGCCTTTTCTCGACCGATAACAATTCGGTCGCCGCAGGTGCTATGGCCCTCCTGAATCTTTTCTCTGGCGGCGCGTTGAGCTATGTGTCGGTGTTTTCGCTGGGCATCATGCCTTACATCACCAGCTCGATCATCCTCCAGATGCTCCAGGCCGTCGTGCCTTCCCTGCATGAGCTTGCCCGCGAGGGCGAGGTCGGTCAGACAAAGATTACGCAGTATTCGCGTTACCTCACCCTGGCTCTGGCAATCCTCAACTCCGTGGGTTACCTCTTCCTCTTTAAGAGCTTCGGCATCAGCTTTAATGGCGCCGGCGCTCCCGAGATCATCTTCGACCTCATGATCATCGGCACGCTCACCGCGGGCGCCATGCTGATCATGTGGATCGGTGAGCTCATCACCCAGCGCGGTATCGGCAATGGCATGTCGCTGATCATCTTTGCGAACATCATGGCCGGTCTGCCGCAGGCTATCTTCTCCAGCACCGAGGGCAATGCCGGTGGCATCATCACCATGGTGATCATCTGCGCCATCATCCTGCTGGTTATCCCGCTGATTGTTTTCCTTGAGCGCGGCCAGCGCCGCATCCCGGTCTCCTACGCTAAGCGCGTCGTGGGCCGTCGCATGATGGGTGGCCAGACCACCTACCTGCCCATCAAGGTCAACACCGCGGGTGTCGTGCCGATCATCTTCGCTTCGGCGCTGCTGTACTTCCCGGCTCAGATTGCCGTGTTCTTCCCCGGCATCGGCTGGATCCAGGCAGTTGCCTCCGCGCTTTCGACCGGTTGGCTCAACTGGGTGCTTAACGTTGTCCTCATCGTGTTCTTCGCGTACTTCTACACCTCCATGGTGTTCAACCCCGATGACACGGCCGATAACCTTAAGAAGCAGGGCGGCTTTATTCCGGGCGTCCGTCCGGGTAGGGCTACCGCGGCCTACATCAAGAACGCGCTCAACAAGATCACGCTTCCCAGCGCTGTCTTTTTGGCGCTCATCGCCATCGTGCCTTCGATCATCTTCTCCTTCACGGGTAACCATCTGATCCAGGCATTTGGCGGCACGTCCATCCTCATCATGGTCGGCGTCGTGCTCGACACGGTCGATAAGCTCGAAGGCCAGATCAAGATGTATGATTACGATGGATTCTTTAAATAGGCTAGAGGAGGATTGCTCATGAACCTCGTATTGCTCGGAGCTCCGGGTGCCGGTAAGGGCACCGTCGCACAGGAGCTCGTCGCCGAGTTTGGCGTCGCCCATATTTCCACGGGCGACCTGCTGCGTGCTGCCGTCAAGGGTGGCACCGAGCTTGGTATTCAGGCTAAGAAGTACATGGACGCTGGCGAGCTCGTTCCCGACCAGCTCGTGATCGACCTTGTCAAGGAGCGCCTTGCCGCCGATGACGCCCAGCAGGGCTTCATCCTCGACGGCTTCCCGCGCAACACCGCCCAGGCTGTGACGCTCGATTCCGAGCTCTCCGCCATGGGTCGCGAGATCGATTGCGCCCTTCTGGTCGATGTGGCCCCCGAGGTCATTATCGATCGTCTGTCTTCGCGTCGCACCTGCCGCGCATGCGGTTACACCGGCACCGCTGCCGATGCTACCTGCCCCAAGTGTGGCGGCGAGATGTATCAGCGCGACGACGACAAGCCCGAGACCATCAAGAACCGTCTCGACGTCTACGAGAAGTCCACGAGCCCGCTCGTCGACTACTATCGTGGCCAGGGTCTGCTCAAGTCGGTCAACGGTGACCAGGCTCGCGAGACCGTGTACGGGGATGTCAAAGAGGCTCTCGGTCTATGATCAAGATTAAGTCTGCAACGCAAATCGAGCAGATGAAGAAGGCAGGAGCGCTATCTAAGATGGCGCTCCGCCACGTTGGAGCCATGGTGCGCCCCGGCGTTTCCACCTTTGAGCTCGATCAGCTCGCGGAGCAGATTATCCGCATGCATGGCGGCACCCCGGCCTTTAAGGGTTACGGCGGGTTCCCGGGGACCATTTGCGCATCGATCAACGATGCCGTGGTCCACGGTATTCCCAACCCCGACATGATCCTGCGCGATGGCGATATCATCTCCATCGATACGGGAGCCGTTGTCGACGGTTGGGTCGGCGATAACGCTTGGACGTTTTTCGTCGGCACCCCCACGCCCGAAGCCAAGGCTTTGTGCGAGGTCACGCGCGATTGCCTTAAGGCTGCCATCGAGCAGGCTGTTCCCGGTAACCATATCGGGGACGTCGGTTATGCCGTTCAGTCCCTCGCCGAGTCTCACGGTTACGGTGTGCTTCGTGATTATGTAGGCCATGGCATTGGCCGCGTGATGCACGAGGACCCCAACGTTCCTAACTATGGAAAGAAGGGGAGGGGCGTTCGCCTCCAGGCCGGCATGGTCATTGCCATCGAGCCGATGGTTACGATGGGTTCCAACCATGTGAGCACGGGCTCCGACGGTTGGATTGTTACGACCAACGATCACCTGCCCGCCGCGCACTACGAGAACACCGTCGCCATTACCAATGATGGTCCGGTGATTCTCACCACGGATGCCCAAGGTGCTTGGTGCTCCCTCCAAGGCGGAGAAATGTAACAAGTTCCACTTAGTTGTGGAGCCATTACGAAGTTATTACGATGCGTGCATACGTGTTGTAGAATACTCAATCGCTGTCGTTTTCTAGAGAAAGATGATTGCTTGTGAAGAAGGAAGACGCAATTGAGCTCGAGGGTACGGTAAAGGAACCGTTGCCCAACGCCATGTTTAAGGTCGAGCTCGAGAACGGTCATTCGGTTCTGTGCAACATTTCTGGCAAGATCCGAATGAATTACATCCGTATTCTCCCCGGTGACAGGGTTGTCGTGGAGCTTTCCCCGTACGACCTGACCCGCGGCCGCATCACCTATCGCTACAAATAGCGGCACGCATACACGCACTCCATTTCCGACTGCAGGCTTAGCTCAACCTACGGTCGGATTGCGTGTGAAGACCAGCCATAGTTTTAAACGCCTGCGGCTGGGCGAGTAGATAGTAGGGAAGTAGTTTGAGCGCTACCGAAAGGAAGAACGATGAAGGTACGTCCTTCGGTCAAGAAGATGTGCGATAAGTGCAAAATCATTAGGCGCCATGGCAAGGTCCTCGTCATTTGCGAGAACCCCCGTCATAAGCAGCGTCAGGGTTAAGAGAGGAGACTACGTTGGCCCGTATTAATGGTGTCGACCTCCCGCGTGAGAAGCGCGTTGAGATCGGTCTGACCTACATTTACGGCATCGGCCGCACCACTGCGACGAAGATTTGCGTCGAGTGCAACGTTAACGTGGATACGCGCGTTAAGGACCTCACCGAGGATGAGGTTAATGCCATCCGCGATTATATCGATAAGAACCAGATCATGGTTGAGGGCGACCTCCGCCGTGAGCGCAACCAGAACGTCAAGCGCCTTATGGACATCGGCTGCAACCGCGGCCTTCGTCACCGCAAGGGCCTCCCGGTCCGCGGCCAGCGCACCCACACTAACGCTCGTACCCGCAAGGGCCCGAAGCGTCAGATCGGTGCTAAGAAGAAGAAATAAGGAGCGCTAGATAGATGGCTACTGCTAAGAAGAACGTTCGCGCTGCCCGTCTGAAGCGCGCGGACCGTAAGAACATTTCCGTGGGCCAGGCTCACATTCGTTCTACGTTCAACAACACGATCGTTTCGATCACCGATCCCCAGGGCAACGTCATTTCCTGGAAGTCGGCTGGCCAGGTGGGCTTCAAGGGCTCCCGTAAGTCCACGCCGTTCGCTGCCCAGATGGCTGCCGAGGCTGCTGCCAAGCAGGCCATGGAGCACGGTATGAAGAAGGTTTCCGTCTTCGTCAAGGGCCCCGGCTCCGGTCGTGAGACCGCCATCCGCTCCCTCCAGGCTGCTGGCCTCGAGGTCTCGAGCATCCAGGACAAGACCCCCATTCCGCACAACGGCTGCCGCCCCAAGAAGCGTCGCCGCGTGTAACTGAAAGGATCGTATCAATATGGCAATCGACAGGACTCCTGTTCTTAAGCGCTGCCGTCAGCTCGGGATCGATCCCGCTGAGCTCGGTTACAGCAGCAAGAAGGAATCTATCCGTCAGCCCAAGCGCCGTCGCAAGGAATCTGAGTACGGCATGCAGCTGCGCGAGAAGCAGAAGGTCAAGTTCATCTATGGCGTTCTGGAGAAGCAGTTCCACGGCTACTTCAACAAGGCCCGTAAGATGAACGGCGTCACCGGTGAGAACCTCATGATCATTCTTGAGTCTCGCCTCGACAACGTCGTCTTCCGTCTTGGCTTCGCCCGCACCCGCAAAGAGGCTCGTCAGTCCGTCCGTCATGGTCACTTCACCGTGAACGGCAAGCGCGTGGACATCCCGTCCTACCGCGTCAAGGCCGGCGACGTCGTCGCTGTCGGCGAGAAGTTCCGTGACCTCCTCCCCATCAAGGAGGCCCTGATTTCCTCCGAGCGCTTTGAGGTTCCTGGCTGGCTCGAGGTCGATATCGAGAAGCTGTCTGGTAACGTGCTCGCTCTGCCGACGCGTGAGCAGATCAGCGGTGATATCAACGAGCAGCTCATCGTCGAGCTCTACTCTAAGTAGTCCATCCGGGCTGCTGAGGCTGGAGGTAATACATGTCAGAATTCATTAGGCCTCAGGTTCAGGTCGAAGAGATCAACGAGACGTCTGCTCGTGTCTCCGTCGAGCCGCTCGAGCGTGGTTACGGCGATACGCTGGGTAACTCCCTTCGTCGCGTTCTTCTGTCCTCGCTCGAGGGTGCCGCTGTCGAGGCTATTCAGATCGATGGTGCGCAGCACGAGTTCATGACCATCCCTAACATGGTCGAGGATGTCACCGACATCGTCCTGAATGTCAAGGGTCTTGTCTTCAGGGCTCTCGGCACGACCGACGAGGCGACCGCCACCATCTCGGTTGACGGCCCCTGCGAGGTCACCGGTGCGGACTTCTTTATTCCGTCCGAGTTTGAGCTGGTCAACCCCGAGCAGCACATCGCTACGCTCACCGAGGGTGGCCATCTCACCATGAGCATGCGCATCGGCTATGGCCGCGGCTATGTTTCTGGCGAGGCCAACAAGCGCGATAACGATCCCATCGGTGTGATCCATGTCGACTCGCTGTACTCGCCGGTTTCCCGTTGCGCCAAGCTCGTTGAGGCTTGTCGTGTCGGTCAGCACACCGACTACGACCGCCTTGTCCTCGAGATCGAGACCAACGGCTCCATCGCCCCGCGCGACGCCGTGGTCCAGGCTGCCAATATCATCAACCAGCATATGGCCGCCTTTATGAACCTTGCCGAGACCCCCGAGGTCGAGGAGGAGGCTTCGATCTTCGCTCCCGAGGTCACCAACGACAACGCCGAGCTGGACAAGCAGATCGAGGATCTGGACCTTTCCGTCCGTTCCTACAACTGCCTTAAGCGCGCCAGCATTCACTCGGTCCGTCAGCTCGTTGAGTTCTCGGAGAACGATCTGCTCAACATCCGTAACTTCGGTGTTAAGTCGATCGAGGAAGTGAAGGACAAGCTTGAGTCCATGGGCCTGAGCCTGAAGGCTTAATGCTTCGCATATTTGAGGAGAAACTAGACCATGCGTCACAACGTTAAGAAGGGCCTGAAGCTCGGCACCGATGCGAGCCACACCAAGGCCATGAAGAAGAGCCTTGCTAAGGCCCTCTTCGAGAACGACCGCATCAAGACCACCGAGACCCGCGCTAAGGCGCTGCGTTCGGTCGTCGACCCGATCATCACTTGGGCCAAGAAGGGCGACCTGCACTCTCGTCGTCTGGCTATCGCCAAGCTCGGCGATAAGCAGCTCGTTGCCGAGATCTTCGACAAGGCTGCCCAGGGCATGTGGCAGGACCGCAACGGCGGTTACACCCGCATCATGAAGCTCGGTAACCGTAAGGGCGACAACGCTCCCATCGTTATCATGGAGCTCGTCACCGAGCCTTGCACGCCTAAGGCCAAGAAGGCTGCTCCGGCCCCCAAGAAGGCCGCTGCTCCCAAGAAGGTCGAGGCTGTCGAGGAGGCTCCTGCTGAGGAGACCGCTGAGTAGACATTCCGTCTGCATAGGCTATATTCGAGGGGTACGTTCGCGTACCCCTCTTTTTTTGTCGCGATACCGTTACTTGTTTGTTGGGAGCGCCCATGACTGCGCCGTCTGATTTCAATTCGATTTCCGAGCTTGACGCCACGCTCGTATTTCGCGTGGCCTATGATGGCTCGTCGTATAGCGGATTTGCCGAGCAGCCGGGACAGACGACGGTTGCGGGTGAGCTGCGTCGAGCCATCGAGACGCTGCTTCGCCGTCCGATCGATCTGACGTGCGCAGGTCGTACCGATGCCGGCGTGCATGCCGTGGCTCAGTACATCAGCGTGCCCGTAACGGACGCTGAGCTCGCCCTTACGCGCCGTAGGTGGCTGCGGGCTATGGATGCCCTGCTGCCTAAAGATATCGCCATAAACGAGGTCTACAGGGCCCGTAAGGGCTTTTCTGCACGCTTTGACGCGCGTTCCCGTACGTATACGTACCGTATTGCCGATCGCGATGCGCGCCCCGTGCTGTCCCGTGGTGCCGTGTGGTGGCATCGCTATCCCTTGGACGTCGAGGCCATGTCTGCGGCCTGTCCCGCGCTTTTGGGTGAGCAGGACTTTAAGAGCTTTTGCAAGGTCGCCTCTGCCGTGGGCAAGCCTACGCACCGCTGCGTGATGCGGGCCGAGTTTGGCCATGAGGTGGCCTTTGGCGAGGATATCCTGACGTTTACCATTGAGGGCAACGCATTTTTGCATTCGATGGTCCGCACGATCGTGGGCACGCTTGTCGAGATTGGCATGCATCGCCGCGAACCCGAGTGGATGCGCGAGGTCATCGACGCTTGCGACCGTACCGCTGCGGGCCCCACGGCTCCTGCCTGCGGCCTTACGTTTATGGGCGTGGATTACGATCCCGCCGAGCTTGTCGTGCTCGACTAGGGGAGGGCTCGACGCGTCGTGCGTCGACACCTGTCATCTGTGGGCTGCACGTGTGCAACATCTGTTCTTGGCGTGCAATACAACCGGTGTCTCATTGCTTTTATTGCCGGGGTGTACCATGAACCACGATTTAATTCATTGCTGTCGAGAGGACGGATAACTTGGTTCGACGTGGCTCGCATCCGCGACTTTCGGTGATCCTTGTGGTAGAAGGTTCGCCCAGCTATGCGATGCGTGCGCTCGAGAGTATCCAGAACCAAGACCTCTACGATTTGCAGATTGTCGTTGTCTGCCGCGATGCTGCGCCCGGTGTGCGCCATTCGCTTCAAGTTGCTGCCGATAGGGACATCCATATTGATTTGATTGACGTCGAGGACGCGAAGCGCGGCGCTTGTCTTCGTGCCGGTTTTGATGCCTCGCGCGGCTCTCAAATCATCGCCATGAACGCCGATGAGTGGTTTGCTCCGCAGGCCCTTTCCAAGATGGTCGATATCGCGTGCGATACTGCGGCAGACATTGTGCTCCCCTCGGTGTCGCTCGATCGATACGATGCGCATCGCGAGCGTCATTCGCGCGTCTTGGATGCTACTCATATTTCCATTGATAGCAAATCTTCGATGGTGGCCGGGCTGCCTCAGTTGATTTTAGGCGGCCTAGTCGCTCAGACCTCTGGCGTGATGTACAGCCGCTCGCTGTTTGAGGCATGCCTGTCGCGCGGCAAGGCGTACCGTACGGTTGAGTTTATGGCTTATGCGCTCTCGCAGGCACGATTCGTGTCCGGCTGCGGCGACGCTTGTTTCCACGCGGTGGCACCTAAGCTTACAGATGCCTTTGATCCCACCATGTATGCCAGGATATCCGATGACACTCGAGCGCTCGACGAGCTTGCGGACTCACTCTCGGAAGCAGATAGCGGTGGTCGGCTCAAGCTGGCAAGCCAAAAGTTCTACTTTGCCGGACTGGTCGCCTGCATCGAGAATTTGTGTCTGAGCCCGCATGGGGTGTCGTCAATTGAGCGTTCCGCCCGCATGCGTGATATGCTCGAGGCGCCTCGAACCCGTCAGATGGTCGCCGCGCTCAAGGACAACCATCGGGGACTCGGTCTGTTGTTTGGGCCGATCGCCAGCGCCAAGCCCACGCGCTGCGTGATGTGTACGCATCTGGCAGCTTTTCTTAACCGGACGGGTGCAAAAACCGCCTAAACGGCTCATTTCGAAACAAATTTGCATAGAATTGTTTCGAAATGCGTTCTTATACACAAAAGCCTTCAAATAGCGTTAAACTATTCAATCACTGATTGATTGTCTCCGCCATCTTTTGGAGAGAGGGTTTGTATGGCTAAAAAACGCAATGGGCGCCAGGATGCCATTAGAGATATTGTGCGCAATAAGGACGTCCGCACGCAGCGCGTGCTGGTTGATGAGCTCCGCGCTATGGGCTTTGATTGCACGCAGGCGACTGTCTCTCGCGATATTGCCGATATGGGGCTGCGTAAGCTCCCTGAGGGCATCTATGTTCTGGCAGAGGACCTGCACCTGCAGCGTATGGTTTCCGAGCTCGTAACGGGCGTTCTGCGCACCGATAATCTGGTTATGATTAAGGCTCAGCCTGGCACGGCTTCCGGCATCGCCGCCGCCGTTGATGCGGCAGAGCTGCCCGATGTGCTTGGCTCGCTTGCCGGCAACGATACGATTTTGGTTATTGCCCAGACGGCCGAGGACGGCGAGCGTCTTGAGGCGCTGATCAATAAGCTGAGCAATTCTCGCAAGTAGGCGTGCGGGTCGTGCGCTCGGCACCGTGCGCGCTGACATAGTGGCTTGTAAGGGGTATCGACGTTGGTCGGTGCCCCCCTTTTTTGTCTGCCGGTATAAAGACCGCCCATCAGGTCGCTTTAAACTAAAAAGGCCCCCGAGCAGTTCAATGAACTGCACCCCAAAACTTGGACGGCTTAAATAAGAACTACGCCGCAAGGGACTGTCTCCGGAACTCCTCCGGGGTCAGTCCCTTCAGTTTAACCTGGCGCCTCCTCGTGTTCCAATGGACCACGAAGTCGTCGAGGTC
>JAXIXR010000025.1:0-17158 GCA_036304905.1 Collinsella sp.
AGGTCTGTGCCGCTGGCCTGGGGCGCGCGCGTATTGAATGCGTCGACAAAGCCCTGCATGCCCTGTTTCATAAAGAAGGGCCCGTAGATGGGTGAATTGAACGCAATGGGGACGGAAAAGGCTGCAGCGAGAACGAGCGTACAAATCCATACGGCCCTGTCTCTTAGGATTAGCTTGAGAAGAAGTCGACAGCACATTTGGAAGCACCTACGTTCCTCAAAGAATTGTTAGATTAAAAGTAACAGACCGGATGAAGATACGTGCGACGGGGGCGAGGCGAATGGCTGAACGGTATCGATACGCGGGTTCAACGGTATTATATTGACCACATAGATTTTTAACTTGCATTTCTACCCGCCCTTTTCGTAGAGTCGCCGATACGTGCTTAGCGCACCCTCGGCGCGTCCGGCAGGCTTTGCGAAATGGGATCCAGGAGACTTCGGCGCAGCATCATCTTGCGGAATGCTTCTAATGAGCCTCCCATCCTTCAAAAACAGAATCTCATCGCACAGCCTATCGACCGAATCCAAGATGTGGGATGACATGATGATGCACGTACCAGAATCGGCCAGCTTCCCGAGAATCTCGGAATGCAAGTCCCCCCTGCTGGGGTCGAGCGCGTTCATGGGCTCATCTAATAGAAGGTACCGCGCGCCCGTCGCATACGCAATCGCCAGGGTAAGCTGCTGCTTCATGCCCTGGCTCAGAGTGCGGATCCTCATCTTCGCGAACTCGCCTATCTGCGTTTGTTCCACTATCTCTTCGATATCGCGAGCATGCGGCCACATATCGCAAACCATCTTGAGGTGATCTTCCGCACGCAATCCGGGATACAGCAGCGTCCCCTCACCAGGTGCATAGAAGATCATAGAACGGACCTCTCTCGCACCCGTACCCTGCACCTCATCCAGAACGATGCTCCCGTCCACGCGAGGACCCGGCAAACCTGCCATCGCACGCAGCAACGTCGTCTTTCCATGCCCGTTCGGAGCGACGAGACCGTAGACCGTGCCCGGGGCAAACTCAGCGTTCACCGAATCTACGAGCACCTTCTTTCCATAAGAGATCGTCAGCGTTTGAAGGTCAATCATCGAGATCATCCCCTTTCGATCTTTGGAACACTCAGGCGCACCATCAACGGAGATACGGCGCCCAAGACCACCAGCAGAGCGCCCGATGCGCCGACGACCTCTCCAAAAGGCATCGCGTTCGTCCCTCGCCCAAGGAACCCAATCGTCCCCACCTGGGAAGCGGGATCAAACGAGGCGAATGGAGCCAGCAGCGCGACGCCCATGCCCACGCTTTCAACATGAGCGCTCAACGAACCCAACACCAAGAGAACCGCGCAAACCATTCCGGTGACAACGGGGTTGCGGCTAATCGCTGCTGTCAACGCAGCGACGACGGAAATCACGCCGTATGCCATGACCAGCAACGGAATACTGCACAACACCGCCTCCCCCACCATGGACGTTGTCGAAGCTCCCGCCCGAATGAGAGCGACGGGATACTCCGATCCACCCGCACCGTTCTTAATCACGGACACAACGACAGCGGGAACCATCGACACCAAAAGCAGCACCAAGCCAAGCAGGAGAGCCAGCGCAACAGCCGTCAGAAAACGCACATGCGCTGTTGCGGGGATCTGGAGAACCAGAAGGGAACGACACTGCAGGTGGGTACACGCGAGCGATGTGACAACCACGGGCAACAGCAAAAATAAGGAGGGAAGCGCTGCCTGGAGATACGAAAGGAGGATTAATGGGGGCATCTTCGTACTTAACTCGTAAACCTTGGGGTCCGGCAAGCTCGCGATCGACTCAAGCAGAAGGGCGCGCGCCTCCGCACGAGAAGGAGTCTCCGGCTCGATTCCGATCGATTGCAGGAGAGTCGCATCTGCCGCGCCCAGCTCACCTCGAGCGCGCTCGTACGTCGCAAGGCTTCGAAACCCCTCCGCAGGCATAGGCGCGTACACGAAACCCGAAAGAGCATCCCGCATGTCTTCCAGGGCCGCTTTGCCCTCGACGTCCATATTCGCAGCGTTCTGCTCTAGATACCGATCTATTGAACGGAGCTCCCCATCCCTATACCGAACAGCGGAAACGTTATCAGCGTCAGGAAACATCTCGACCAGAGCCGGGGCCAGCATCGTCGTCGACATTGCAATCGCGCATACGGCGAGGGTAGGAGAACGCAGGAGCAGTTTCCCCATCGTTCTTACGTATGCAACGGCGGAGGCACAAGCGCTCGAACGAGTTGCCGTTCTCGATGCAGTGAAGGAACCTCTCTCAAGACAAATCGGGGATATCGGGCACGCGCAGCCGCTCTTTCCAGCAACGCAAAGCAGGCTAATTGCCAGCACCTCGATCCCGATTGCGCATACGAGGGCAATCGCGCCACGCTCGAAGCAAAGTCCAGGCAGATTCACTATCTGCGTTGTCGGGTACGGGCTATAGGCGCCGACGGTCAACTCAGTGTTCGCATACGTAAGGGGATTCAACAGGGCGAACTCACGTAAAGCGATGGATCTTCCGTAATACCCGGGAACCATCGTCACCCCCATCAGGGCACATACGAACACGATTCCAAGCGTAGGGTTATTGGCAATCTTCACGGCAAGGTGAACGACAAGCGAGATGAACGCTGCCACCAAGAATTGCAAGATGGCCGTCTGCGCGAACTCCAGCTAAGCCGGTTTGATAACCGGAGTCGCATATTGAATGTAGCCTATCGGATAGAACGGCGAGCCCGGGCCATTCTTCACAAGCGCGGCGATTATCCCTGGAAGATTGATGGCGAGGACGGCAAGCATTGCAAAAACACTCGCCCATACGCTCGATGCAACAAGTCTACCCAGCTCGCCCATCGGTGCCTGGATGATGAGCTTTTCACGTTTGTTAAGACGCGCGGCAAGGAACGAGACGGCAACGGCCGTTGCGACCCATAGCAAGTACTCCTTCGATCCGTCATAATAGGTGTACTCTCCATCCGATATCTGCAGAAACGGAAGTAGGGGAGAGAGCGGTGCCAAGATAAGACGTCCCGCGGCAAGAGGGTACAGAAGCGCGGGCATGCTTGATGAAGAGGTATAGACACCGTCCTCCCCCGCATTCACAAGCGCATCCGCATAGGATGCTGACAATTCCTGCTCAACACGGGTTATTCCCGACTCGAGGTATTCGACCCGTCCGTCGATGCCAGCCGCGCTCCTGAAGACGGGCAGAGCACAAAGAACCATCAACGCAACAACGACAACACAGAGCGACCTGGAGGAGAGAAGCGACCTAAAGATCGCCTTCGAGATTTTGAGCATATTCATCGCCAACCTTAACCTCATCCAGTCGGAACAGAGGGGCCGAACAAAATGCTCGGCCCTTATTACTTGCCGGCAAAGTCAATTTAACATAAACTGTTAAAAAGTAACCTGAGTTTTTTAAATTCTTCGGAGGTTATTATGAGTTCCGACAATCGCACTCCCCGGCTTCATTCCTTCCGCATCGCATGTGCGATAGCCTCTGCGACCCTTTGCGCCACCGCCATCGCACAAGTGGCGTTCTCCTTAAAGCCAGCAATCGAAGTGCTCGACAACCCTGTAATTGCAGACTCCCCCGCGTATCCAGCCCTTGCGATCTCGACATTGGTCCCTGCCGTCATCGGTATCGCTACGACCATCCTCAGCGCCGTTCTCGTGTGGACGATCAAGAGCGGAGACCCCTTCAAGAAAGGGTCTGCGACATGCTTGAAGGTGCTCGGCATTCTCTTCGTTGTTCAAGCTGCCACCAGCCTCTACGCCGGCTCACTCAAAACCTCCGTTTCGATGTTTGGCGGCGAGGGGGCCGTCGGCGCCCAAGAGATCGCTTCATCATTCGATTGGACCTCTCTGGTTCTCGGCATCGTCCTGTTCATGCTTTCCCAGCTCTTCTTGTACGCCCGAGAGCTGTACCTCGACTCCGACGAGATTGCGTAAGGAAACGCCATGCCCGTAATTGTTCGCCTCGACAAGATCATGGCCGAGCGAAAGATTTCCTCGAACGAACTTGCCGAAAGGATTGGAACCACGCCCGTGAACCTGTCCCGTATTAAAAAAGGGCATATTCGCGGCATTCGCTTCAACACACTCGAGCAGCTATGCCTCGCCCTTCGTTGCCAACCCGGAGACCTTCTCGAAGTCATGAGCGAAGAGGATGCCCGAAAGGAGTTCGGACTCGATTGGTCCGCCGAGGATTAGAGGGCGGTCGTACTCGCCCTGCACACGGGGATGCGAATCGGCGAGGTCTGCGGCCTTCGGTGGTGCGATGTGGATTTCGAGACGGGCCTGATCTCGATCAGACACTCGGTGGCGTACGCGAAGGGAATGGGTTCGTTCATCAAGGACACCAAGACCCATGACGCCAGGGGTATCCCCATCGACCCGGTCGGCCTACTCCCCTTCCTGAAGGAGACCCACGAGATCGACTGCGGAAAGCTGCGCTTGCGCGGCCTTACCGGGGCGGTCGAGATCGGGGACTGCTACATCCTGTCGGAGCCGGGCGCGACCTTCGCGACGACAAGCTATATCCGCAGGGCGTTCAAGACGTTCTCGGAGACCAACGGCCTCATGGGCACCAACGACGAGCTGATCACGTTCCACGGCCTTCGCCACACGTTCGCAACGCAGTGGATCCGCCAAGGCGGCGATATCAAGGCGCTCCAATCGATCCTCGGCCACAAGGACGCCATGGCGACGCTCAACGTCTACGCCGACATCGAGCCCATCTCCAAAATCCATAACATGCTGCGCGCCACGCCGTGCCTTTGGCGCGGGCACCTCGGGCCGAGGGTCGATCCGGGTCCCATGTTCCAACAGAGGATCCAGGAGTCCATCGAGACGCTCCAGGCGTTCGGCTACGGCATCACCGAGCCGGACGACCGAAATATCGCCATACGCGACGTGAAGACGAACAGTTGGCTCTAGCTCACCGAGTACGCGGCAGTGCTGGGCCCATCCCAACTGAGGTCACGGTGGTCCGATAGGGGCGCCGCCCGCGGCATGCGCCGCGGAGCGGTATCCCCTACCGAAGGGCGGGGATGCCCTCCGCTTCCAGTTCGGAATCAGCCGTCGGAGGCGTTCGGCTGACTGCGGGAACGGCCTGTCGCTCAATGTGTTCGGCTGAGATCGGAAATCAACCCAACACGAGCCGGACACGCGCCAGACGGCTCTTCCCCGTGCGGCCTTCCCCCTTACGCTCATGTTGCAGGCATGTAACGCCGCAGCGAGCGCGCCTTTTTTGCGCCAGACAGGTACAATGATGAACACTGTACCGTAGCGGAGCGCCGTCGCGCGCCGCCAACACGCGAAAGGGTTTCCCATGGCCGAGATCTCGTCCTCCCGTATCGTCATCACCGTCCTTGGCAAGAACCGCCCCGGCATCGTCGCCGGCGTCACCCGTGTCCTGGGCGAAGCCAATGTCGACATCCGCGACATTACGCAGTCCATTATCGAGGACATCTTCACCATGACCATGCTGGCCGACACCGCCGAGTCCAAGCTCGACTTCGCCGAGCTGCAGAAGGCCCTGGCCGAGGCCGGCGAGCTTTCGGGCGTCAACGTGTCCATTCAGCGCGAGGACGTCTTTAACTTTATGTACCGCCTGTAGCGAACAGGCCGCTCGGGGCAGCCTGACGTCATATCGTCCAAGCGCGCCGCCCCAAAGCGGACCGGAGAGGAGCACGCATGGCCTACGACGCCAAGAAAATCTACTACCGCTTCGACGATCACCTGAGCCGCCTGGTTCTGGATTACGAGGCGAGCCGTCAGATTTCGCCCGAAAGCGAAAACCTCTACCACGGCCTGCCGACCGCCCCGTACGACGAGGACCCGTTCGTAGAGCACAACGTCAAGCGCGGCCTGCGCAATGCCGACGGCTCGGGCGTGGTCGCGGGCCTTACCCGCATCTCGGACGTGCACGGCTACAACAAGGTCGACGGTAAAGTCGTGCCCGATCAGGGCAAGCTCACACTTCGTGGCTACAGCATCGAGGATCTGGTCAACAACGCCCAGGCCGAGAACCGCTACGGCTACGAAGAGGTCGCCTATCTGCTCATCACGGGCTCGCTGCCCACCAAAGAGGAACTCGACGGTTTTTGCGGACGCCTGGGTGCTTTTAGGCACCTGAGCGACGAATACGTCCGTGAGTTCCCCATGACCACGGTGTCGTCGAGCATCATGAATGTGCTTCAGCGCGCCGTGCTGCTGCTCTACGCCTTCGACGCCGAGCCCGACGCCATTACACCCGAGCACGAAATCGACGTCGCCATCTCCATGCTCGCCCGTCTCCCCCGCATCGCCGCCTTCGCGCATATGGCCTCGGTCGCCAAGCGCCGCGGCTCCGAGGTTCATGTACCGCACCCCACACCCGGCCTCTCCACCGCCGAGACCATCCTGCAGGTGTTGCGCGGCGGCATGGCATTCACCCGCGACGAAGCCATGCTGCTCGACGTGATGCTCATGCTGCATGCCGAGCACGGCGGCGGCAACAACTCCACGTTCGCCTGCCGCGTGCTGTCCTCATCGGCCACCGACCCGTATTCCGCCTACGCCGCGGCTATCGGCTCGCTCAAGGGCCCGCGCCACGGCGGCGCCAATGCCAAGGTCGTGTCTATGCACGAGGACATCCGCGCGCATGTCTCCAACTGGGAGGACGAGGACGAGGTCGCGGCCTACCTGGGCAAGATCCTCGACAGGCAGGCTTTCGACGGCACGGGCCTCATCTACGGTATGGGCCACGCCGTCTATACGCTCAGTGACCCGCGCGCCGAGGTGTGCCGCCGTTACGCGCGCACGCTTGCCGCCAAGAAGGACTTGGGCGAGGAGTTCGCGCTCATCGAGCGCATCGAGCGCCTGGCACCGCAGGTGATGCGCGACCACGGCATGACCAAGCCCATCTGCGCCAACATCGACCTGTACACGGGCTTTATCTACAAGATGCTCGGCGTGCCCGAGACGCTCTTTACGCCGCTATTCGCCGTCGCCCGCATGGCCGGCTGGTCGGCGCACCGCATGGAAGAGCTCTTCTGCGCGCACCGTATCATCCGCCCCGCCTATCGTCCGGTGATCGAGCCGCTGGAGTACAAGCCGCTCGCCGACCGCTAGGACGCGGACCGTTATAGAACTCGAGCGTGGTCAGGGACCCAAGCCCTCGGCCACGCTTTTTATGCCAGTAGAAAGGATCGCAACGAATGATTGTGTTTTCCGATATGGATGGGACGCTGCTGACGAGCGATAAGCAGATGAGCGATGCCACCTGGGCAATGCTCGACGAGCTCGCACGTCGTGGCATCGAGTTTGTTCCCTGCACGGGACGTCCACTGTCGGGCATCTTTGAGCCCATTCTCGCCCATCCCGCCGTGCACTACGCGGTCTGTGCCAACGGCGCCAGCGTCTGGCAGCTCGACGAGGATACGCCTACCGACGCCTCGCGCGCCACGTGCATCTTGAGCCGTCCGCTCGACCGTGGCATTGCCCACCGCATCCATCGCATTGCCGCCGGCCACGATGTGACCTTCGATATCTTCGCGGATGGGCAGTGCTTCCTCCCCCGCTCGCTATACGGGCGTCTGGATGAGTTCTGTGGCGGCGACCCCCACATCGCGGCTTCGCTCAAGCGCACACGAACACCGATCGACATGGATATCGACAGCAAGATCGACGAGGTCGAGACGCTCGAACGCATCGCCATGTACTGGCACGACCCGGCCGATCGCGACGCCATCGCAGCAGAGCTCGACACGCTCGGAGGCATTGAGGTCACGCGTTCGTACGCCATGAATATCGAGGTCATGGGTGAGGGTGCCACCAAGGGAACGGCCCTCACGTGGCTATGCGAGCACCTGGGCGAGCGTCTCGCCGACGCCTGGGCCTTCGGCGACAACATCAACGACATCCCCATGCTGCAGGCAGCGGGCCATGGCGTGGCCATGATCAACGCCGAGCCTGAAGATCGCGAGGCCGCCGACGCCATCACCGAATACGACAACGACCACGACGGCGTCGCCCGCACCATCATGGCCGCCCTCGCCTAGTCATTGATCAATCATTGGGGACGTTCTTAAACGACTAGTCGTTGGGGACACTCTTCGCAAAAAGCTGCAAGGATTGTCCCCCACTGTCGGCAGAAAAGGAACGTCCCCATCTGCCGGATTAGGAGAAACTCTCCAGCACGCGACGGAGCTCACGTTGGACGGCGTGGTCACGGTTACAACCCACCACGCGATCGGCCACCGCCTTGAGCGCGGGGCGCGCATTTTCCATCGCGCAGCCCGTGCCGACAAAGCGAATGATCTCGTAGTCGTTCATCGAGTCGCCAAACGCCATGACCTCGTCGCGTTCGACGCCATAGTGCTCCATGAGCTGCTCGATTCCCGAGGCTTTCGACACACCGGGCTGCATGGCATCGATCCATGCGTTTCCAGAAGGCGCAAAGGTAAAGAGCTGGCCAAGCTCGCGCTGCAGTACGTAGGCACTGTCCATAACGGCACAGTCATCGCAAAAGATACTCGCCTTGATGATATTTACGCTGGGATCGGGCAGCTCCCAAATGCGCTCGGCATTGGGAAGGTCCTTATCGACCTCACGCACGAACTTGCACTCGTCATCGAGCAGGAAGGACTTGGTTCGGTCAAAGAGCGCAAGATGCAGATTGGGAAACGTCCTGACGGCCTGGGCGAGCCTTCGAATCGCCAGGTGGGAATACACCTCACGGTCTACCATCTTACCGTCGGCGTAGACTTGGGCGCCGTTAGCGGCGACAAAGTCCATCTTGTCGCGAACGGGCGCAAAGAACTCGCACAGGCGATCGTAGCGACGACCTGACGATGCAGCGAAATGCACGCCATGCTCGTGTAGCGCCAGAATCAGTTCGTAGGTCTCGGGAGGCACCTGGCCGTTTTCGTCAAGCAGTGTGCCGTCCATATCGGATGCAATCAGTTTAAACATAGAAAAGCTCCCTTCGGGCTTGATGGAATCGGACGCGTATCCGATTCCAACGTACCCAAAGGGAGCTCAAATAAGACTCCGCGGGCGTAAACGTTACAAGGACCTGGCAAATAGCTTACACATGCCAGAGGTCCTACGGTCGCGGCGTCAGGTGACACGCCACCCCGATGGCTAGTCGGCGTAGGTGAAGGTTGTGACGTCGAACATGCCCTCGGGGCGGATGCGGAGCGTCGGGATGACCGGCAGGGGCAGGAAGATGATGCCCATGATGGGGTCGAGCGGCGGCTCAATACCCATGGCGCGCGCCTTGACCATAAAGTCGTCGTGCTGCGCGGCGACATCCTCGGCCGTGCCCTCACTCATCAGACCACCAAGCGCCAGCGGAATGCGCGCCACGACCTCGCCGTTGCGCACCAGCACGTGACCACCCTGGCCCACGGCCTCAACGGCAGCCATCATATCGGCGGCATTGTCGCCCACCACGCACACGTTGTGCGAGTCGTGGCCGATCGTGGAGGCAATGGCACCACCGGTAATGGTGAAACCGCGCACCCAGCCGCGACCGATATGCTTGCCGACCAGACCCAGGCCAGCGGGGCCATCGCCGTCGACGCCCTCGGCCTGCAGCGACACGCCGCGGCCATGGCGCTCAATCAGCATAATGCGACGCAAGTCCTCGTCAGTCTCGGGACGGACCATGCCCGTGATAGCCATGCCCGGGATCACATCAATAACCGCCTCGCCCGGCTTAAAGGCATAGTCAAACACGTCGAGCGAAAGCTTCGGCAGCTTAACAGAGGCGCGCAGCTCATCGGCAAGGGCCGCAACCTCGGCCCTCTCGGGTGCGACCTCGCCCACAAAGGTGCCATCCTGCGCCACCAGGGCGCCGGCGGCATAAACACGATGCGGAGCCTTGGCAAACGTCAGGTCATCGAGCAACAGCAGGTCGGCGCGCTTGCCCGGGGCGATTGCGCCGCGGAGCTCGTGCGGGTCGCGGCAGCCGTGGTCCAGGCCAAATGCCTCAGCCGTAGAAAGGGACGCCATGGAGATGGCGACCACGGGGTCGATACCGGCCTCGATAGCCACGCGGCAGGCATTGTCGATCATGCCGGTCGAAAGAGCATCGGAGGGAGCGCGGTCGTCGGTCGCAAAGCAGCAGCGGCGGGCGCGGGCAGGATTCTCCAGCAGCATCGGGGACAAATTGGCCAGGTCGTGGCTGCACGTGCCCTCACGCAGCATCACATACATGCCGCGGGACAGTTTATCGAGCGCCTCCTCGGGAATCGTCGACTCGTGGTCGGCGATAATACCCGCCGCGGCATAGGCGTTGAGGTCCTTGCCGGCAACGAGCGGGGCATGACCGTCAACCTGTTTGG
This sequence comes from Collinsella sp., assembly GCA_036304905.1. Classification (GTDB taxonomy): domain Bacteria; phylum Actinomycetota; class Coriobacteriia; order Coriobacteriales; family Coriobacteriaceae; genus Collinsella. The sequence continues at coordinate 10,351 of JAXIXR010000025.1, forward strand.
ACGGCGTCTGATTGGCAGCGTCGATACGAGCACAGGTCTCGGGATCGGCCATAAAGACGCCCGGCAAGTTCATCATTTCGCCCAGACCAAAAACATCGCCCGGATGCTCGGCAAAAAACGCCTGCATATCGGCAGCCGAAATAACGGCACCGGCCTGCTCGTCGGGCAGCGCGGGCACGCACGAAGGCATCATGTACTTGATGGAGATGGGTGCGCGGCGGCCATCCTCGATCATAAAGCGCAAGCCGTCGAGACCGGCAACATTGGCAATCTCGTGGCTGTCGGCAATGGCAGTGGTAGTACCGCGCGTCGCGGCCATGCGAGCATACTCGGCGGGACGGATGTTCGAAGACTCGATATGCAGATGCCCGTCAATAAAACCGGGAGCGAGATAGCGACCCTGGCAGTCGATGACCTCAGTTGCCTCGTAGGTGCCAGCGGCATCGTCGCGACCATCGTAGAGCACGCCGACGATTACACCGTCCTTGACGGCAACGCTACCGGGCGCCACACGCTGGCCATACACGTCGACAATCTGCGCATTGGTAAACAGCGTGTCGACGGGCACGCGCCCCTCGGCGGCCTCGATCACAGACCTCATGACCTCAACGGACATACATACTCCTTTAACCGTAGAAAAAAGCTGCGGAGCGGACAGACCTTCACCGCAGCAAACCAATAGCCATTGTATGCCCAAACGATGGGTCAACAATACGCCTCTCCGCTTAACGGCACACGCCGCTTGGCGCAATGGGGGCAGGTTACTTTGCACCAATGACAAGGAGTGTCCCAAAGTGCCGGCACAAAAGGAACGTCCCCAAGTGCCAACCACGGAAGCGCCGATGTTTTGGCAACGACAGCGAGCGGGCCGCATTTGAGACAAGGTGACGTGAAACGAAAGGGCGCTGACCTTCTGGTCGCGCCCTTGAAGTTGAACGTCAGATTGTCCAAATGCGGCCCGCGCAGCGTCGAGTCGTTACGCGGTTTGGTAAAACCGCGTAACTAAACCAACTTAAAGCCCTTGCGCTTGCCTACGGAGAGGGTGTCGCCCAGCTTGAGGGCGCTGGGATCGATGTTATAGCTCTTGGGAGCCACGGCCTTGCCGTTGATCTTGACGCCACCGCCGTCGATATCGCGACGAGCCTGGCCGGCGCTCGCCGAAAGGCCCAGGTCCTTGAGCAGGCCGGCGAGGTAGATCTGGCCCTCGTCGTTGACGGTCAGCTCAACGTGCTTCTCGGGGAAGTCGGCGAGCTGGCCCTCCTTGAATACGCGGTCGAACTCGGCCTGAGCCTCGTCGCCGGCGCCGGCGCCGTGGTAGGTGTCGCACAGGTCGCGGCCCAGAGCGCGCTTGAGCTCATAGGGATCGGCAGAGCCGTCGGCCAGGGCGGCGTCGATCTTGTCGACCTCGGCCGGGGTGAGCGAGCTCGCCAGGCGATAGTACTTGCCGATCATCTCGTCGGGGATGGACATGGTCTTGCCGAACATGTCCTTGGGAGCGTCGGTCAGGCCGATGTAGTTGCCGTATGACTTGGACATCTTGCGCACGCCGTCAGTGCCCTCGAGCAGCGGCATGGTGAGCGCGATCTGCGGCTCCATGCCCATCTTCTCCATGAGCTCACGGCCGGCGAGCAGGTTGAAGAGCTGGTCGGTGCCGCCCATCTCCACGTCGGCCTTGATCTGAACGGAGTCGAAGGCCTGCATCACGGGGTACAGGAACTCGTGCAGGGCAATCGGCGTCTGAGACTGGTAGCGCTTAGTAAAGTCGTCGCGCTCAAGAATGCGGGCAACGGTGAACTTGGAGCACACCTGCAGCAGGCCGGCCAGATCCATCGAAAGGATCCAATCGCCGTTGTGCACGATGGTGGTCTTCTCGGGGTCCAGGATCTTCATGGCCTGGCTCACGTAGGTCTCGGCGTTGGCCTCGATCTGCTCCTGCGAAAGCTGCGGACGGGTGGAATTCTTGCCCGAAGGGTCGCCGATCAGCGCGGTGCCGTTGCCGATGATGAGGGTGACGTTGTGGCCCAGGTCCTGGAACTGACGCATCTTGCGCAGGGGCACGGCGTGGCCCAGGTGCAGGTCGGGGCTGGTGGGATCGACGCCGAGCTTGATGTTGAGGGGCTCGCCCTTCTCAAGCTTCTTGCGAAGGTCGGCCTCGGGGACGATCTTCGCAGCGCCCGAGGTGATGATACGCATTTGCTCGTCAACAGACAGCATTGGGTATCCTCCTTTTGCTATAGCACCCTCGCCGAAAACGGCGGTGCTGGAAGTCCATAAACTCTCATATGATAACAAACTGACGCGACGCAGCACCTACGACAGGAAAATCCTCGTCCTGCCGCATGCGTCGATGGCAACTGGCAGACGTGTACCGTCACGCTCGACCAGATAGCGTACCTGCCGACGACGCAAGCAGTCGCGGCAACGGACCTGTCCCGTCGCATCGGTGGCGCAGACGCCCTCGGCGGTCAGCAGGCAGTGCTCGCACACCATAAGCTCGGGACGGTCGGCGTCGACCGGACCCAAGACGCCGGGTTCAGCAGCCAGTTCGGCAATACGCTCCGCATCATTGCCGAGCAACTCGGCCGGCAAGTACACCCGCCCCGCACCGAGTCCGCGCAGCCAGGTAAGCGTGGCCCGATTCGCGCAGAACACCGGCGCCGCCACGTCAAACGTCACGCCCAGCTCGCGAGCGATCACCACCTGTCCCAGGTTGCGGCAGACGACGCGCCCGGCACGCTGCATCAGTGAGCGGGTCCGGTCAGCGTCACCCGTGCGGCACACCTCGTCAAGCACCACAACGGCGTCGGACAAATCGAGTTCTCCGCGCGGGTCGGCATCCATCAGCTGCCAAGCAAAAACCATGCGAGTGGGAACCGCGCACTCCACCAACTCCGTCGACGCACCGCCATCCACCGCAACGTCCTCAAAGGGCAGCACCTCAACGGCACGCGCAACGGGCGCAATCGCATCCGCCTCGGCCCGCATGCGCTCCAACACCGCCGCCGTCTGATCCAACACGCCGGCGCTGCGAATCAGGTAAACCTCGCAGCCCGCGTCCACCTTACGCTTGCAATGCACGACGACGCGCTTCCCCGCTGCGGCATCCACCGGACAGGGCACCTGCGGCCAGCGCTTGGGCACATCGGGACGCGCGTCGACACCCGGATAGAACCGAATCTCGAGCGTGTCACCCGCCGCCACGGCGGCGTCGAGCTCAACGGTCACCTCTTCGTGGCCCACAGCGACCAAGCGCCCCACGCGCACGCCCTGGTTAATTGCGCGCTCAAAGCTCATCAGCTCGGCACCCGAACGCCCTCGCAGGTACGCATCGGTAAACCCACGGTTAAACGACCTTCCCAACTCGCGCTCAAGCTCTTCCACGGCACCGGGGTCCCACGCGCCGTCGCACAGCATATCGAGTGCCCGGCGCCACACCCGCACCACGTTGAATACGTAATCGGGGTTCTTCATGCGCCCCTCGATCTTGAGCGACGCCACGCCGGCATCTACAAGCTCGGGCAGATGCGCAATACCCAGATAGTCGCGCGGGCACAGCAGGCGATCTCCCTCGACAGCAACAACACTCTGCCCCGCCTCGTCCACTAGGTCGTACGCCAGACGGCACGGCTGTGTGCAGTCGCCGCGCATCGCCGAGCGCCCACGCCGCAGGGCCGAGAACTCGCACGCCCCCGAATAGCCGATGCAAATCGCACCGTGGCAGAATACCTCGATGGGCACGCCCGTGGCACATAGCGCCACAATCTCGTCGACCGTCAGCTCGCGTGCCGTCGTCACGCGCTCGACCCCCAGCTCGTCGGCGGCAAGCCGCACGGCACCCTCGCTATGAGCGCCCGCCTGCGTGGACAGGTGAATCTCGACCCCGGGAATCGCCGCGCGCAGCGCGCAGGCCAACCCGGCATCGGCCACAATCAGAGCATCGGCGCCCAGCTCCAGTGCATGAGCTCCCAGCGCCACCGCGTCGGACAGCTCATCGTCAAACACGAACACGTTGAGCGTTACGTACACACGCACGCCATGAGCATGCGCCACGGCACAACCGCGCGCAAACTCGTCATCCGTAAAACCATGCGCGCTCACGCGGGCGTTAAAGCCGCCCAACCCCGCATAGATGGCATCGGCACCCGCGGCGATGGCCGCAAGCATCTGGTCGAGCCCGCCCGCCGGCGCCAGCAGCTCGGGCAGCGCCGCACCGGCAGCATCCAATCCAGTCTCGTATTGTCCGCTCGGCCCCATCGCCCGAATCGTCATCGGCAAACTCCTTACCAAGGTATGCATTCACTCTGAAAAATGCCGTCTTCCAGCATACACGAGGCCTCACGCGCCCCGTTTGGTTTATCGTGTAATAACTTATGTCCATCCTGCCCCGACGGCACATCCACCGTCCGGCACGACATACCTGGAGGTCAATATATGGGTCCTCGCCAACGACAGGGACGCAGCCGTTCAAAGACGCATGCTCTGCCCATAATCCTGCTCTCGTTTTTGGGCTTTTTGCTTATCGCGGGCGTGGCATTTGGCATCGGCATGGTCGGCAACGTCAACCGCTGGCTGTCCGATCTGCCCGACTACACCGACGCCAACGCGTATCTGGTGAGCGAGCCCACCGAGATCGTCGACTGCAACGGCAACAAGATCGCGAGCTTCTACACGCAAAACCGCAAGTCCATCACCAAGGACGAGGTCTCCCCCTACGTGCTGCAGGGCACCGTTGACGTCGAGGACGAGCGCTTCTACGAGCACGGCGGTATCGACCTGTGGGGTATCGCGCGTGCTGCGGTGGCAACCCTCGGCGGCGGGCACGAAGGCGCCTCGACTATCACCCAGCAGCTGGTGCGCAACACCATCCTGCAGGAGGAGCAGTTCGACTCGACCATCGAGCGTAAGGTGCGCGAGGCCTACATCGCCGTCAAGATGGAGGACATGTACTCCAAAGACGAGATCCTCATGATGTACCTCAACACCATCTATTACGGCCACGGCGCCTACGGCATCGAGGCCGCCGCCGAGACCTATCTGTCCAAGAGCGCCGCCGACCTCACCCTGAGCGAAGCCGCACTATTGATCGGCCTTCCCAACTCGCCCTCGCAGTACGACCCCACGGTCAACCCCGACCTGGCGCTGTCCCGTCGCAACAAGGTCCTCGACAACATGTTGCGCCTGGGCCACATTACGCAGGAGGAACACGATGCCGCACAGGCCGAGCCCATCACCCTCAACGTGACCGAGATTTCGGGCAGCGGCGTAGACGTATACTCGCAGCCCTACTTTGTCGCCTATGTTAAGCAGCTGCTGGAGCAGGAGTTCTCGACCGACGTGCTCTTTAAGGGCGGCCTGACCGTCAAGACCACCATCGACCCCACGATGCAGCAGGTGGCAGAGAATGCCGTTCGTGAGCAGCTCGACACGCTCTCGCTCGACGGCCTGGACATGGGCATGGTCGTCGTCGATCCCAAGACCGGCTACATCAAGTGCATGGTGGGCGGCTACGACTACAACGCCGACGAGAACCACGTAAACCATGCCACGGCCAAGCGTCCCGTCGGCTCCACCTTTAAGGCCTTTACGCTGGCAACTGCCATCCAAAACGGCATGAACCCCAACGTCACCCTCAACTGCAACTCGCCGCTCAAGGCCAAGGGCACCACGACCGAGGTCCAAAACTACGCCAACCATAGCTATGGCAACATCACGCTTAAGCAGGCAACGGCATACTCCTCCAACACCGGCTACATCCAGGTGGCGGAAGCCGTCGGCAACAGCAAGATCATCTCGCTCGTCAAAAAGCTCGGCATCGATCCTGCCAAGGACAACATCGAGGACGTTCCCGTCATGACCCTCGGCACCGGCTCGATCTCGCCGCTCGAGATGGCCGCCGCCTACGCGACGTTTGCCAACGGCGGCTACTATCGCCAGCCGATCGCCATCACCGAGATTGACTCTCGTACCGGTTCGGTGCTGTACCAGCACACCGACAATCCCTCACAGGTGCTTACCGAGGGCGAGGCCGCCGCGGTCACCGATGTTCTGTCCGGCGTCATGCAGGGCGGCGGTACGGGTGCTGCCGGTGCCCTGAGCGTCAACCAGCCCTATGCCGGCAAGACGGGCACCACCGACAACACCACCAACCTGTGGTTCTGCGGCTATACCCCGCAGCTGGCGTGCGCCCTGTGGACCGGCTATTCCGCGGGCGAGATTCCCATCCAAAAATACGGCACAGACCTGCTGGGCGACAGCACCAACCTGCCTGTCTTTAAGCGGTTTATGAACACCGTTCTGACCGGTACCGAGCGCGAGGAGTTTGCGACCGGAACGGCGCCCACATACAAGAACAACAGCGTCTGGAAGTTCTACGGCACCAACAACACCAAGAAGACGGAGAACGACGACAAGGACGAGAACGAAGACGAAGAGGAAACCACCACGACGACGACCACGACGACCACGACGACCGAGACCACGGGCGGCGACACCACCGGCGGCACCGGTACGACCGGTGGCTCGACGGGCGGCTCCACTGGTGGTTCGACCGGCGGCGATGGCGGCACGCCTACGCCTACGCCCACTCCCGACCCCTCGCCAACGCCTGACGATACGGTCGGCTAGAAATCATCCGGCCATAAGCAACAAGGCCCCCGAGCAGCTTATTGTGAACTGCCTCCCATTTCTTGGACATGAGAAATGGGAGGCTTTTTATGCGTGTCGACTTGAGGGTGAAGCACGACATCGTGGCCAGGAAGGCGGCGATCGGGCTCTTCGAGCGAGGCCACGGCTCCGAGTCGGCGGCGAA
>JAXIXR010000026.1:0-31839 GCA_036304905.1 Collinsella sp.
TCGGTCGAGACCTTGCACTGTGAAGTAATGTCTGTCCACCCTTTAGCCGGCGTCGAGCTGGCGTTGCCGCCCTCACATGCGACGGCGTCGAAGCCGCCGCCCGCGCCCGCCGCCACGTACACGCGCATGCTCGCGGCGACCCTGGAGGGGTCGAGCCCCGCGCCCATGGTGTCGACGAACCGCACCGTATAGGTGTCGTAGGCGGTGAGTCCGGCCGGGACCGTGGCCGAGAGGCGCCAGTACAGGTCGTCGGCGACCGTGGCGTCGGCGGCCTTCTGCCAGGCGGCGGTGCCGTCCTCCAGCACGTGCTTGGACACCTTGGGGGTCGCCGCCTTGGGCTTGACGGTGACGGCGCTGCCGCCGACCAGGGCCATGATCGGCGCGGTGCCGGCCTCGTTCTGGGAAATGGCGTCGTCGTCGGCGACGATGAGCCAGTAGCCGCAGGGCAGCTCGGCCGTCGTGCCCGCGTTAAGGGCCACGGACGCGGCGCCAGAGCTCTGAAGGGAACGAGCGAGCTGTGCGCTCAGCGCGCTCGTAAGGTGGGAATCGGTGTTGAGCCACTCGGCAGATTCCTGCGCGGTGGTCTGGGAATTGGGCATGCCGGCACTGTGCAGCACAGGCAGCGCGGCGTCGCGCACGGCGTCGCTTGCCCAGGCGAGATCGGTGGCGATCTTGGCGTCGCTGTCGCCGTCGACGACGTTGGCGCTAAAGATCTGGTAGGCGTCGTAGCTGCTCGCCACGGTGCCGCTCACCGTAATGGAACCGGTCGAGGTCGGCGCGGCCTGCGCGGAAGCGGGGAACACAACCGCGCAGGTGCCGACCACGAGGGCAAGCAGCGCAAACAAGATCGGGAAGGAGCAAACTTTCTTATTCACGACGCTCACCTCCCTTCGCATTCGCCTTGCGACGAATGTGCATCCAGGCTGCAGCAGCGCAAAGCACCGCCGCGCCGGCAAGGTACGTCAGAGTGACGCCCGACATACCAGAAAGGGGCAAAGAGGTGGAGTAGGTGTTGGTGAAGGTGGAGGCGGGAATGGCGTCGGGCGCGGCGGCGGAGGGTTCAACCACGACGCCCTGCCCGTTCTCGCCAAGGGTGTTGCCCATGTCGTCCTTCATCTGCGTAACGGTGGTAGAGGTGGTAAGACCGGTGTACTTGCGAGTGGTCTCATTCATGACGGCCTTCACCGTGACGGCAACCTGGTACTCGGCCTTGGAGTAGCGGAGCTTATCGATGACACCGGTGGTAGGCGCGACCTCCTTCACCGTGTAGGTGTAGGTCCTGGCGTAGTCACCCGCCGTACCGGGGGTATCGGACAGGTGCGACTTGTTGAACGTCATGGCGCCAAAGGTCGCCGTGATGTTGTTGGGCTTGGCGGCGTCGGTCTCCCCTGCTGCGGGTGCAATGGAGAGGTCTGCCGGGTTAGGAATGGGCACGTTGGTTGCGTAATCCCCCGTAGCCTCGATGTTGAAGTCGAACGCAACGTATTTCCCGCTGGAATCCTTCGGCCAGTCCGTATTACGGACGGACTTAGTCACCGGGATTTCCACGGACGTGGTGGTGAGAGAATCGGAGATGTACGTAGTGCCCTCAACAATGCTCGGTTTCTTTCCCTCGGTCCACGCAATGGAACCGTCCGCCTTGGACACCGTGAACTCGTAGGTTGTCTGGTTCAGCTCGTAGCCAAACGGCGCCTGGGTCTCCGTGAGCGTGTACGTGCCCGGCAGCAGACCCTCGAGCTTGAACTTGCCATCGGCGGGATCAGAATCTGCCCACTTGTTGCTGACAGCTTCCGCATTCGTATCCTTCCCACTCCACACAGTCAGGGATGCAGCGTCCGGAATTTCGGCACCATCGGCATCCTTTACCTTGGTAAGCGCCCACTCGGAACCAGCCAAAGGAGTGTGTCCCGTGTCGCTCTCCTCAACCTTGGTCCAAGACACCGTACCGGTGATCTTGGTGTTGGAGATGGCGCCCGTGGTGTTGGAATCATCGAATGAAACGAGGTTATTTCCGTTCACCGTGTCCACATGACCCTGAACATAGTTCACCTGCTCGCCGGTGTTGTTCATGGTTGCGTAGTAGATGGTGTCCGACTTCTGATAACCAGCCGGCGCCTTGACCTCGCGAATGTAGTACGTGAAGTAGTCTTTATCGTTGGGATCGCCAATTTTGGCCTTCTGATTCAAATAGTTGAACTGAAGCTCGCCATCATCCGAAGAGTAATCATTGGCACCGCCATCCGTTACCGTAACGATGGGATACGTTTCATTCTTGGCATCATCGACAGTGCCGTATATCGTCCACGAGGAACCAGAAAGCGGCGTCATGCCGTCCGCAGCGTCGACCTTGCTCCACGCAATGGCAGAGCCGTCCGGTGTATACGACCCAGACCACGGGAAGTTGTGACGCTCCTGATCCATATCGATGACGGAAGCCGAGTTACCCTCGAGATTTGTGAAGTTGTACGCGATCTTAGGGTTGTTCATCATGAAATCTTCGCCCACGTACACACGACCGTTGGTGGTCACATGGTCGTCGAAGCTTCCGTTGGGAACGAGAATCGATCCGAGCATAGCAGCGGCGGGGTCATCGTCGGTCCACTTGCCGTCCCCGCCGCCATTGCCCCAGTCGCTTCTACCCTCGCCCGCAATGCCACCACGGATGGTGAGGCTCGTGGTATCGACAAAATTCCACATGATGGACTGGGAGGCCAGCGAGTATTTCGCGCGAAGGTCTTTATCGGCGTTACTCTCATAACCGCGAGATATTTCTGTATCGCCCCACCAGAAGCGCCAGCCATTGTGGAACTCGACAGGACCAGCACCTGTAACGTTCACGACAATGGATGCGCCTTCGGGGACATTGGTGAACTTAAAGTCGACGCCGCGGTAGTAGACGCCATCCTTCAAGTTGGAGAGCTCGGAACCGGCAATGGTGAAGACCTGTTGCATAGAAGTTCCATCGCCGGTAAAGGTGATAAGTCGCTCGGTGTTGCAAATCTTATAGTTCGGGATTCTGGTATCAAGCGCACCGGAAACAGACTTCTCACTACCATCGAAAGTGAGTGTATAGCTTGTTCCCTTGTTATCGTACTTGTTGATTGCGTAGCTGTTGTCGCTAATTGCGGAACCATCCGTAACTGTGCCGGTATTTGCAAACGAGGCGAGCTGTTTCGATAGCTTCGAGAGGTATCCATCTGCACCGTTGTAGCTCGAATAATCGTTACCGTTAACATTAGTCAAATCAACATTTTGATTGAACAGGTCGCTCTTCAGAGCATCCGAGCCCTCGAACCAATTACCTTGCTTTTTCACGACAGACTGGCGCCCGTTGTTAGCATTCGAATCCCAATAGGAATAGGTAATGGGACCGGCGATCTGCGCGGTATAGGCATAGCCAAGGTGGGAGTCAGTCTTTGTCGCCTTGCCGACCCAAGCACCCTTGGTCCAAGCACCAACCGTCGCAGTATCTGAGGTCGTTCCCTGACCGGTATTCATGTTCTCAATCAAGCTGTTTATGCCGGCGACCGCAAGCACCGTGCTTCCCTCCCTGGGACGAAACTGCGATCCAAAACCAACGGTGCCGAAACGGAAGCCCTGGCCGCCCCAACTCTCCTTGATAGGATTCATGGCCAGTTTGCCGTGGACCACGGTAAGGCCCTCCGCCTCAGCGGCATATGAGCCGGTGGGGGCGTTATTCGCATCAAGAGTGCTAGTTTTGTTCGGCTTACCACCGATGTACATGTCGCGGCCGACGTAGGTGGCCACGCCGGGATCGGGGGTGGAGATATCGATATTCGTACCGATACCGATAGACGTGGGCTTGTAGATGCCCTTGTTCACAGTAGTAGCCGCGTTCGCAGAGGTGGCGGCGCTATTCTGGTTTTCGGCATCCTCGCTGGTGTTATCTACAGCAGCGGACTCACTTGAGGAACTCCCCGTTACAGCTTCCTCGGTAGAAACTGTCTGGGTGTCGTTGGCAATGGCCTGCGAGATTGGAGGCATGACGAGCGACAGTACCAGGCTCAACACGGAGGCTCCGCACAAAACGCCTGCCAGCACACGGCGCGTCGCTTTATTACTCTGCTTAGATTTGTCTGAATTTGCTTTCATCGATGTCTCCTCCCCAAGAGACCGCGATCTTGCTCTTTCACTATCAAACGTATCTGCGCAATCTGTAATTGCGCACGCTTAGGAATGACTATTCTAACGATTGTTTGAACATATGGGCAAATAAACCGATTGTTTTGTAGCGAATTGTCAATTCTCTTGACAATTGCTCAGATTTACCTTCGTTTATTCGCTATCTATTTTTTGTTTCTACTGGTAATTTAGTTGCCCATCATTTTTTAATGGCATTAGATTTATTTGCACAACATTTTGCTCAAGAGTAAACATCCTGTAAACAGTCGAAAATTGACCATGAGCTGTAGGTCATTTACCGGGAGAAATACCCTACCAAACTGATGAGAATATCTTTAACTCATCGGTAGTCAGAAGCGTAATGTTCAGACAACCATATTGGTATTTGCGCGCAGATTGCAGGCATCAACTCGCCCAAATCGCCTGAGGCCACCACAAAGGTGCCTATCCCCATTGTGGCGGTTCTCCCCCGGCGCTACAGCAGATGCTCCTCGATAAAGATCGCGATGCCGTCTTTGTCGTTGCTCGCGGTTACAAAATCAGCTGCGGCGCGGGTGGCGTCGCTGCCATTTGCCATGGCCACACCCACGCCGGCGTCGGCCACCATGCAGGTGTCGTTATCGGCATCACCAAACACGCAGATGTTCTGGAGCTCCATGCCGTTGAGCTCCGCCACGCGCACAAGGCCGCGCGTCTTGGACACGCGCGGATCCATGAATTCGTAGAGTCGCTGCGTGGTCTGAAGAGCCGCCGCCTTAACGGTGTCGTCGGCGAGCGACGACGCCCGCTCGATGACCTGCGGCATCACCTCGGGCGCCATGGTAAACATCACCTTGGTCTGCGGCTCGCGCAAAAACTCGGCAAAGTCGACCACCTTGTAGGGCACGCCGTCGACACGCGACAGGTGCTCGACGCATGCATTGCTCTCGGGCACATAGAGCACGCCGTCCCGAGGGCAAACGGGCGTTGCCGGCAGGTCCGCCATGTGCTCGCAGATGTGCGCGATGGTCTCGCCCGGTAGCGGGTAGCTCAGCTCGTTGATGCCGTGCGCACGATCGATGACTTCGGCGCCGCCGCAGCCCACCAGCACGTCTACCAGGCCTTCGATACCCCAGAGCCCAAACATGGCCTCGGTCGCCTGGGCGTCGCGCCCGGTGCACAGGCCAAAGAGCACGCCGCGCTCGCGCAGGGCGCGAATCGCCGCCACGGTGCGCGGAGACACCGTGTGCTGGCTCGTGAGCAACGTGCCGTCGATGTCGCAGAACACGGCTTTGATGTGGCTGAAGGTGGTGTCCATGGGGGCCTTTCTAGGTTGTGCGGCGATGCTGAATGTGGTCGGAAATGGTGTACATGGTATACCAAGGCGCGGGCGCGGCCCGTCAAAGCGAAAACCACCACAAAGGTGCCTGGCCCCTTTGTGGCGGCCAGACCCGCAGGATGACATGGCCCGGGGCGCAAACCATCACAACATTCGACGTTATTCGGCAAAATCGCGATTTTCATCGAATGTTGTGATGGTTTTTACTGCTTTGCGGCACGATCCAAGTGCCGGCGTCCAAACAGCAGCAGCGCCGCGGGAACCGCCGTCACGACCATGCCCGCCCCTACGAGCGTCTGCTGCACGCCAAACGTCGCCGCCAGCCACGGGGCAATCGCCAGCGGGGCCACGCCGGCGAACATGTTGCCAAAGCCCATGACCGAGTTCACGCGACCGAGTTGCTCGAGCGGGGACGTCGTTTGCACGATTGTGTTGTGGGGCGGGTTGTCGACGCCCCACGCCACGCCCAGGGCAATCTGGCCAACGAGGACTACGCCTATGTACGGCGTCCCCACGTAGAGCAGACTTCCCAGGCCCACAGACATAAGCGCTACGAGCAGCGTTTTGAGGCTGACAAGGCGCGGCGGCAAGCGGAGCGCTACCACGGCGCCCAGCACCGCGCCGACGCCGCTGGCCGACGAGAGCCAGCCCATCCACTCGACTCCGACGTGCAGAACATCGCGATAGAAGAACGACTCCAGCGGATCGAAGGCACCATAGCCAAAGTTCGAGAGGAAGATGATGCAGAAGAGCAGGGCGAGGACGCTGTTGGTAAAGACCGTCTTGATGCTGGTCGCGAAGGTGGCGCGGGTGGATTTACTGGAGTCGGAGTTTTGACTGGCAGTACTTGCCGTTATGCTGCCATCCGCGGGAATACTTTTGCGCGTGGCGACGTGACCTGCTTGCGGCCTAAAGCCCCAACCGGCGACGAGCGCCAGTACGGTAAAGATCATCATGAGCACGAACACCGCGCGCGACGACGCGGCCGCCGCGACAAAGCCGCCCAGTGTGGGGCCAACGATGATGCTCACGTTTGAGAGCATGGCGATGGCGGAGTTGATGCCTTTGAGCTCGACAGGATCGTCGGTGAGGTAGGCTGGATAGGATGTGGCGATGGGCTGGGCGAATCCCATCACAAAGCCCAGGAGTACCGCGCCGAGCAGGACGATGCCGGTCGCGCTGCCAAAGGCGAGGATTGCCGCGCCGGTTGCCAACGTGCCGACGATACTCGCCCGAAAATGCCAGCACGGACCCCAAGCGTCAAGCGCCGCTCCGCCCGCAAAGGATCCCAGGATCACAAATACATTCATAAACAGGACGGCCAGCGATGTCGCCACAACCGAGGCATCGTCTGCATAGGTGAGCCTTCCGATGACACCGATAAAATAACTGGTCTGAAAGCCGGTATATATGAGGAAGCGCATTGCCACCAGGTGCTTAGCCTGCGCGGACAGCGATGATTGAGGCTTTGAGAAAAGAGAGGCGAGCATGGAGACTCCTTGTTTCATACGAATGCGGACGGCAGGCATTCGCCACCGTCTGTCAAATCAATCTATCCGCATGAAACATTAAGGACGCATCAAGCCCCTTCTCTCCGTTTTTCGCCCGTCATGAACTACTTGGTAGATTGTAAGGCATGCCCCACACATCTACCAAAGCAAAAACCACCACAAAGGTGCCTGGCCCCTTTGTGGTGGAGACAACGTTTGCCCAGATAAAACCTGCCAAAATAAACCTGTCCCTTTTTGGCAGGTTTTAGGACAAGTGGTCTTGGATGAGGTCGCAGATGGCTCGGGCGTCGTTGATGTTGATGGCTCGGGTCGCAAAGCCGGCGTCGAAGGCCTGACGCGCCAGGGCCTCGTTGCAGGCAAGGGCCAGCGTGTGACCGTCGACCAGGTCGAGCGAGCTCTTGCCGCGCAGACGGTCGACACCGGAGCGCGCGACGACGATATTGTCGAAGCCCTCGGTCTTGTAGCCCTCGATGATCACCACGTCGACATCGCTGTAACGCGACAGCAGCTCACGCGCGGGCATCTCGTCCTCCTCGCGCGTGTCGGCGTACTCCGCCCAGCGCGTGGCGCAGATAAGGCCCACGTGCTTGGATCCGGCCTGGTGATGGCGCCAGGTGTCCTTAGCGGGCACATCGATATCAAAGCCGTGATGCCCATGATGCTTGAGCGAACCCACGCGCAGACCGCGGCGGGTGAGCTCGGCAATGACCTTCTCAACGAGCGTGGTCTTGCCCGAGTTTTGGTAGCCGATAAACGCGATCGCGGGGACGGCCGGAGTGGGAGCTGCAGGCGCGACGGCGACGGGTGCGCTTGCGGGCGCGGCACCGTCAGCGGCTACGGACTCAACGGCAGCGGCCTGACGCTCTGCACGATCCCATACGCCCGAGCGACCGCCCTCCTTGTGCAGCAGGCGCACGTCGACGATCTCCATGCCGCGATCGACGGCCTTGCACATGTCGTAGATGGTCAGACACGCGGCACTCGCGCCGGTCAACGCCTCCATCTCGATACCCGTCTTGCCCGTCACGCCCGCCGTGACCAGTACGCGAAAGCCAACCTGCCCGTCCGCGCGCGCCGGCGACCAGCCCTCGGGCACGTCCTCGGCCGGCGTCCCCGCCGGAGCGATGGGCTCGATATCGCACTTACTCTTGGTAATGAGCAACGGATGGCACATGGGGATGATGTCACTCGTGCGCTTGATGGCCATAATGCCCGCCACGCGCGCGCAGGCAAGCACGTCACCCTTCTTGGCGCGGTCCTGCAGCACCATAGCCTGCGTCTCGGGATGCATGAGGATGGTGCCCTCGGCGATGGCAATGCGATGGGTCTCGGCCTTGTCGGACACGTCGACCATGCGCACCTCGCCCTTGGCGTCCACATGCGTCAGCTCATCACGACGGGCGTCGCGGGCGGGCTCGGTGGCAGCGCTGGCAGTCGGCTGCACGGACGCGTCGGCGTTGCCAGCATTCGCCGCAGCCGTGACTTTGTGGGCAGACATCGCGGCCCCGCGAGCGGCCTTGGTGGCATCGGCGTACCTGCTCTTGGCCATATGATCATCCTCCGATTTGGGACATAAATCGTTGCGTGCCCTCAATTATCGCGTGTTCCTGCGGTTTGTGGGCCACGGCATCGCGCCAAATCGAAAGTACCTGCATATCATCACCACGGCGCAGCGCCTCACGCACCGAATACTCGGCATCGCTGAACAGGCACGGACGCACGTTGCCATCGGCCGTCAGGCGCAGACGGTTGCAGCTCGCGCAAAAATGATTGGACATGGCGCTAATGAAGCCAACCGTTCCCGCCGCGCCCGGAAAGTGCCAGTAGCGTGCAGGGCCCGCGCCGGCAGGAGCGTCGTTGATGTCGAGCGGCTCGAGCTCGCCCAGTCCCGCCGCGGTGGCCCCGGCATTGATGCGCGCCCGCAGCTCGTCGCTCGGCACGGTATCGCTCGCGTCCCACAGCTCGGGATTGAGCGTGGGCGCATGCGGGTCCACAGCGCAATGCGAGCTCGTGCGTTCGTCACCGATAGGCATGTATTCGATAAAGCGCAGGTGGATGGGGCGGTCGAGCGTGAGCCGCGCAAGGGCCGCTACATCCTGGTTGAGCCGGCGCACCACAACGCAGTTGACCTTAACGGGCTCAAAGCCCCAAGCCAGCGCCGCGTCGATGCCGGCCATGGTCTGCTCGAGTCGACCCAGGCGCGTGATCTTTCCAAACAGCGTAGGGTCGAGTGTGTCGAGCGAAATGTTGACGCGATTAAGACCGGCGTCTTTGAGCTGCGATGCCAGCTTGGGCAGCAGGGCGCCATTGGTGGTGAGCGAGATGTCCTCGATCTGCGGAATCGCGCGGATGTCGCGAATAAGCGGGATGATACGGCGGCTGACCAGCGGCTCGCCGCCCGTCAGGCGTATGCGGCGAATGCCCTCCCCCGCCACCAAGCGCACAAAGCGGGCGATTTCCTCGGCGCTGAGCAGCTCGTCGTGCGCGCGGGGTGCCACGCCATCGGCCGGCATGCAGTAAATGCAGCGGAAATTGCACTTGTCGGTAACGGCAATGCGCAGGTAGTTGATATCGCGGCCAAAGCCGTCATGTTGCACGTGCCCGTCCACGCAGCCCTCCCCTCACGCGGCGTTTTATTCTTCGGAAAACATAATACCCCACGAGAGAATCATGCCGACACCCGTACGACAGGACAGGTCACTTCAAGCAAGACCGGCTTCCCAAGCCCATCCTCAGCAGACAAACCATCACAACATTCGATGCTTTTCCCGATTTTGGCAAAAAACGTCGAATGTTGTGATGGTTTGTCTGCCCGCAGCGCCCCGCAGAAGGGCCAAGGCGCCCCTAAAGGCTGCCGTCCCAGTGCCGAATCACGAACTCTCGCAGGTCGTTTTGACGTTTCTGGAATGCCTCGCTCCGGTCGCACTTAAGGCCCATAGCGAGCGCGATAGCGTTCATCGCCCGATGCAATTGCAGCTGATGGGCAAACTGAGTCCCGGTGAGGACGATCATCCTAAAGCCCAGCGCGCTCAGCACGGTCATACGCTCCGCATCCGACGCGCTGCGCTGTTTATCAAGATGGTCCGAGCCGTTGTATTCAACCCCCGTACCGCTCGCAGGCGCATATACGTCGATCTCGAAATACCCGGCCTTTGCGAGATACTTGAACTCGTTGGGAACATTGACCCGATGGTTGAGCTCGACCTTGGCGTATCCCAGCCCTCCCTGGGAACGCTTTGCTACGACCATGATTGCGGTGGCCGTCTCCATGGGCGACCGCGCGCCATCGTGCACGCGCCTGAGCACGGCAGCCGCGCGTATAGCCCCCTGACGAGATCGGTTCTCATTGCAATAGGCAATCAAGTCGGCAACGGTATACCTCTGCCCCATCTCGATATAATCGCCTGTTGACAGATGATTCAAATGGTATCGGGCGCAGATTTCATACCCATATTCCAGCTGCTCGGGCTCACTCATCCACGAACCCGCCTGGACAAAGCACATGGCCTCATCAACCACCAGAAGGCCCTCTGCCACCTCGATAAGATGGCCCGGAGGTACCGGCGACCCAAACACGTGGCACCTAAATCCAGCCGGCGTCGAGCGCTCAAAATCGAAGTTGACGAGCGTGTCGACATGATCGAGCTCTTCTCGTGGAATACCGAGCGAAACCAGATAGTCGGTAACAATCCCAACTGCCGTTGAAGCCCTCAGCCCCTTGGTATCGAGTCCCAATTTGGGCAGGCTCGCAGTCGGCTCCGCCTCGTTAGCAAGCGAGTCCTCATCGTATAGGCTGCTTGCTCGCGAGAGCGGCTCGGACGGGCGCGCCACGTTGTGGTACAGCCAGGCAGTCTTATGGGACAGGACGATCGGCAGGTCCATGAGCCCTCCAATGGAGTCGGATAACCAACCTTATTCCCCTGCTCACGGGTTCGCACACCTTCGTGCGCAAGAAAGCGATTCCACCCGGTCGAGTGGCAGAAAAACCATCACAACATTCGATGCTTTTCCCGATTTTGGCAAAAAGTGTCGAATGTTGTGATGGTTTGAAGCGAGGTGAGGGGCACGGAGGGGTCAAAGCATCGTGCTCGGACAGGTTAATCCAACTCTTTTAAGCCATGCGCCAGCTGCCAGTACTCGCCGTGCTGGGCGAGCAGCTCTTCGTGCGTGCCGCGCTCGATGATGCGGCCGTGTTCGAGGACCATGATGGCGTCGGCGTCGCGGACGGTGGACAGGCGATGCGCGATCATAAACGTGGTGCGTCCGCGCATGATGCGGTCCATACCGCGCTCGATGAGCTTTTCGGTACGCGTGTCAATGGAGCTCGTGGCCTCGTCCAGGATGAGCACCGGCGGATCGGCGACGGCCACGCGCGCGATGGCGAGCAGCTGACGCTGACCCTGCGACAGGTTGGCGCCGTCGGCCGTGACCGGTGTGTCGTAGCCCCGCGGCAGGCGGCGGATAAACGAGTCGGCGCAGGCGGCCTCGGCAGCGGCGCGCACCTCCTCGTCGGTCGCGTCGAGCTTGCCAAAGCGGATGTTCTGCGCAATGGTGCCGCTAAACAGGTGCGTGTCCTGCAGCACAATGCCGAGCGACCCGCGCAGGCTGGCCTTGGCAATGTGCTTGACGTCGATGCCGTCGTACGTGATCTCGCCGTCATCGACCTCGTAGAAGCGGTTGATGAGGTTGGTGATGGTCGTCTTGCCGGCACCCGTGGAGCCCACAAACGCGATCTTTTGCCCCGGCTTGGCAAACAGGTTGAGGTCCGTGAGCACGCGGGTGCCCGGCACGTAGGAAAAGTCCACGGCATGGAAGCGCACGTCGCCGGCAAGCGGGACCAAGCCGCACGTGAGCTCGGTGCCGTCGGCGGCCACCGCGCGGCCCGACTCATCAACGGCTGCCACGTCATGCAGATGCCCGTACGCGCCCACGCCCTGGCCCTCGGGAATCTTCCACGCCCACGCGGCGTCGCCCGTCTGCACCAGCTCCACGCAGCCCTCGTCCACCTCGGGCTCAAGGTCCATAGCCGCAAACAGGCGCTCGGCACCGGCCAACGCGTTGAGCAAGAAGTTGCCAAGCTGCGTAAACTGGTTGATGGGCATGGCGGCCTGGCGCACAAAGACCAGGTAGCTTGCAAGTGCGCCCACATCGGCGAGCCCTTTGATGCAGAGCATGCCGCCCGCCACGGCGACGATGGCATAGTTGACGTAGCCAATCACGACGGTCATGGGCACCATGGAGTTGGCATAGCTCACGGCGGCGGTGCCGGTGCGGCGAAGCTCGTCGTTGCGGCAGGTGAAGCCGGCAACATTCGCCGCCTCGCGGTTAAAGACCTTGATGACCTTTTGGCCCGAGACCATCTCTTCGATATATCCATCCAGGTCGCCAAGCGATGCCTGCTGGGCAGCAAAGAAACGCTTAGAGCGCGCGCCCGAGTAGCGCGCATACAGCACAATGGCCGCATCGCACACGAGTGTGATAATCGTGAGCTGCCAGTTAAGGATGATGAGCATAGCCGTGGTGCCCACAACCTGAATGGCGGCCTGAATCACGTTGGCAAAGCTGTTGTTGAGCGCCTCGGAGACGGTGTCGACGTCGTTGGTGAAAAAACTCATGATGTCGCCCGAGCGCGTGCTGTCAAAATAACTGAGCGGCAGCGTCTGGATGTGCGCGAACAGGTCGCGGCGAATATCGGACACCACGTGTTGGGCCGCGCGCACCATGATCTGTGAGTAGCCCAGGGCCGAGAGCACGCCCGCGGCGTAGATGATCGCCGTCAGGATGACCTGCTTGGCGAGCAGTTCCTCCCCGCCCGTAGCCAAACCGTTAACGATGGGGCGCACCATGTAGGTGCCGGCGAGGCTCGCGATGGCGGCAACGGAGGCGAGCACGCCCACCGCGAGCAACGAGAACTTGGCATGCCCCATGTAGGAGAGCAAGCGGCGCACAGTGCGCTTGAGGTCGGCCGGGCGTGCTTGGGCTGCGGTCTTAGGCATGACGCTCACCCCCTTCCAAGGGCGATCCGCATGCGACGGAGGAAAACGGATCATTCGCGCAACCATCGTCGCTGCCGTCGCCGGCGTCCGCGTTCCTCGCAAACTCCATCTGCGAGGCATAAATCTCCTGGTATATGTTGTCGCCCGCTAGCAGTTCCTCGTGCGTGCCCACGCCGTGGACACGACCGTCGTCCAATACCACAATGCGATCGGCATCCATGACGCTCGCGATGCGCTGGGCGATGATGAGCACGGTCGTATCGGGAATCCGAGCGATGTGCTCGCGAATCTTTGCGTCGGTCGCCATATCGACCGCGCTGGTGGAGTCATCAAAAATGAGCACGCGCGGATGCTTGAGCAGCGTGCGCGCGATGCACAGGCGTTGCTTCTGGCCACCCGAGACACCGGCGCCGCCTTGGCCCAACTCGCCGTCCAGCCCGCCGATGCGATCAAGGAACTCGTCCACGCACGCCGCGCGGCAAGCCGCGAGGAGCTCATCGTCCGACGCCTGCGGATTGCCCCACTGCAGATTCTCGCGCACGGTGCCCGTAAACAGCACGTTCTTTTGCAGCACAATGCCCACGGCGTCGCGTAGGGTCGCGAGGTCGTAGTCACGCACGTCACGTCCGCCCACAAGCACGGTGCCCTCAGTGGCGTCGTACAGGCGCGCAATCAGCTGCACAAGCGAACTCTTGCCCGAGCCCGTGCCGCCGAGGATGCCCACCGTCGAGCCGCTCTCGATGCGAAGGTCGATATGCTCGAGCACATCCTCGGCAGCATCCGCGCGGTATTTAAACGACACGTCGCGAAACTCGATACTGCCGTCCGTTGGCGCCGCAGTCGCGAGGTCCCCCGCAAGATTGGCGATAAAGGGCTCTTCATCGAGCACCTCTGCGATACGGCCCACGCTCGTGAGAGCGCGTGTGAGCAGCAAAAACACGTTGGAAATCATCATGAGCGAGTTCATGATCAGCAGCACGTAACTCATAAAGCCCGTGAGCGAGCCCACGCCCAAGCGACCTTCGATGATCATGCGGCCGCCAATCCACAGAATGGAAAGCGCCGCCACGTACATCGACAGCTGAAACACCGGCAGGTTGAGCACAGCGTTGCCAAAGGTCTTGGTCGCCGTGCCGGCGAGCTCGGTATTGACGGTGTCGAACTTGTCGCACTCGTGCTCAGCGCGCACGTAAGCCTTCACGGCGCGCACGGCGGTAAGGTCCTCTTGCACCACGCCGTTGAGGTGGTCCATCGAGGTCTGGAGTTGGCGGTAGAGCGGACTCACGCGATAGGTGATGACGCCCAGCACGATTGCCAGCACGGGCAAGATGATCGCAAAGACGGTGGCGAGCGGGCGCGACAGCATCAGCGCGTAGATAAGGCCGACGATAAGCGTCACCGGGCCGCGCACCATAGGGCGAAAGCCGTTGCCCACAGCATTTTGGATAACGGTGATGTCCGTGGTCATGCGGGTGACGAGCGAGCTGGCGTCGTAGTTGTCCAGGTTGCCAAAGGCGAGCGTTTGAATCTTTTTGTACTCGGCCTCGCGCAGGTTGGCGCCTAGGCCCGAGGCAACGCGGGCGGACGTGCGGGCATAACCCAAGCCCAGTACCAGCGAAAGCGCAGCGCACACCAACATGTACGCACCCTGTAGCAGCATGTAGTTGATATCACACGCAGGCACGCCCACATCGATGATGTTGGCCATGATGACCGGGATAAACAGCTCGAGCACCGTCTCGACCGACACAAAGAACACGCCGAGGATGGCATCGCGACGGTATGCCCCTAGATAGGAAAACAGTATTTTGAGATTGCGCACGCAGGTTCAACCCCCATCAAACGTTGTTCGCAAACGCACGTATTATTGCGCGCCGAATAATGGTGTCAAGTATTCCGAAATCGTTTTCTGCAAGGTT
This sequence comes from Collinsella sp., assembly GCA_036304905.1. Classification (GTDB taxonomy): domain Bacteria; phylum Actinomycetota; class Coriobacteriia; order Coriobacteriales; family Coriobacteriaceae; genus Collinsella. The sequence goes on from JAXIXR010000026.1 coordinate 14,888, forward strand.
AGCGCCGGCGGCGAGTTCTCGTGATGTGTGTCCATATTCACTCGGAATAATGGTGCGCGAGACTTTTTTCGCTCCGGCGTCAACACAAACCTTGACTCTACAATCGTTGTAGGGTTTTCACTACACTGGTAGCTAAACGAACCGAGCCAGAAAGTACCCCTCCCATGGAACACGACCTCACACGCGGCAATGTCCTCAAGACCATCGCAGTCTTTGCCCTGCCCTATATGCTCTCGTACTTTTTGCAGATGCTCTACGGCATGGCCGATCTGTACATGATGGGGCAGTTTAGCGGCGCCGCCGGCATCACCGCCGTGGGCAATGGCGCTCAGACGCTCTATATCATTACCGTGACGCTCGTGGGCTTGGCCATGGGAACGACGGTCATCGTCGGCCACGCCGTGGGCTCGCGTCGCTTCGACCGTGCCGAGACCGCCATCGGCAACACCATCACGCTCTTTATGGGTGTCTCGGTGGTGCTGGCAGCTGTCCTGCTCGCACTGTGCCCGCAAATCGTGGCACTCATTGGCACGCCGGCCGAGGCGGTCGAAGGAACCGCCGCCTACCTGCGTATCTGCTTTGTCGGCATTCCGTTTATCGCCGCGTACAACATTCTTTCGGCCATCTTTCGCGGGCTGGGCGATTCGCGCTCGCCCATGTACGTGATTGGCGTGGCATGCATCATCAACATCGCGCTCGACTTTCTGTTTATCGGACACATGGGGCTCGGCCCCGTGGGCGCGGCGCTCGGCACGGTAACCGCCCAGACGGCCAGCGTTGTCCTCGCGCTCGTGTGGCTTAAGAGCCGCCGCACGAACATCCACGTTAAGCGCAGCGACCTGCGTCCCCAGCCCGAGGTGCTCGGCAGCATTCTTAAGATCGGCGTGCCCGTGGCCGTGCAGGACGGCTGCATCCAGGTGGCGTTTATGTTCATCACCGTCATTGCCAACCACCGAGGGCTCGTCGACGCCGCCGCCGTGGGCCTGGTCGAGAAGATGATCAGCTTTTTGTTCATTGTGCCGAGTTCCATGGGTGCCACCGTCAGCGCGCTCACGGCGCAAAACGCCGGCGCGGGCAAGGGCGACCGCGCATGTCAGGTGCTTAAAGACGCCATGACGATCTCGGTGGTGTACGGCTGCCTGATCACGGTGCTGATGTGGCTGGTGGCGCCGGCGTTTATCGGCTTTTTTGCCAAGGACTCTGCGGTGGTCGCGGCCGGCACCGGCTATATGCGCAGCTATATTTTCGACGCGATTTTTGCCGGCATCCACATTTGCTTTAGCGGCTTTTTCGCTGCGTATGGCAAGAGCTACATCGGCTTTGCGCACAACGTGCTGGCCGTGGCGCTCATTCGCGTGCCGGGCGCGTGGCTGCTGTCGAACGCCTATTCCGACACGCTGTTTCCCATGGGCATCGCTTCGCCGTGCGGGTCGATTCTGTCGGCAGTCATCTGTGTTGTCGCGTTTACCGTGCTCAACCGACGCGGGGCTTTTGACAAGTTGGCAGCGTAGCGGGGCAACGCGAAATCGCCCTTATCGACGACATCATCAGCGACGACCCGGCGACCCAAGTGACGCGGATCGCGGTGCCGGTTGCCCCAGCAAAGTAAGAACCGCCCGGAAGGCATCATGCTTCCGGGCGGTTCTTACTAATCATCATCCAGCAACTCGAATCGATTTCTAGATATCACCAATGCAGCATAATCTTGGCTTTGGTGAAAAACATGGGCAATCACAACGTCCTCGTTATCGTAGTAATAAAGCATTACATAAGAATTAACGAGGCAAGCATGGTAACCAAGCACTGCAAGCTCGGGTAACTTCGATAAGCCGTAGTCAACTACACCACTTTGAAGAAGCTGGAGCTGGCTACGGTATTTATCAAGAAAGTGCCGGGCAGTAAAAATACCATGCCCCAATAGATAATCAACGATATCGTCAACTTCTTGTTCAGCTGTAGGCAGAATCTTGACGTTATAGGCCATATTTTGCCTCAAGGTCATCGAGAGCCTCAAAGGCATCACGCGCCGTGCCAGCAGCACGCTCCCGCTCGGCCACAGCTATACGAGCCATCAGACGAGCCTTAGCCTGTTCCTGAACCATGAGGTCGTAGTCCTCGGATCGAAGTACAACAAATTTGCTATAGCCGTTTTTTGTAACAGTCACTGGACCAGTAGTAGTTTCAACGAGCTCCGAGAATTTCGCGGTGTCCCGCATATCTTTAATTGGAACGCAAACAGGCATGGCACACTCCTAACATAATTGTGTACATAATTATGAAGTATAGCTCAGCTAACGAGCGTCGGCTACAGGATAACCGCCATGCCGGGGACAGTCCCCGATATGGCGGTTTTACTCCTCCGGAATCGGAAACGCACGGATGAACTCTGCAGGCGAGAAGGTCTTGATGGTCGAGCGCACAAAAGCAGCGCGGTCACGCGTGATGATAAAGTCCACGCCGGCACGCTCGGCCATCGCACGGATACAGCCGTCCTCAAAGTCCGGCTCATCGGAATAGGCGGAGGTAAAACAAGCTTCTTGGTCGAGAGGCTCTACCGAATAGCTCTTAAGACAGTCGCGCACTACCTCGCGGGCGCGCGCCTCGCCTGCCTGTTTAGTGAGAATGTAGTACGCGTCCTTGAGAGAACAGGCCGAAACAACGCCCTCGATAAGCCCCACGTCGACGAGCCCCTTGATCGTTTGCGCCGCTGCGTGCTCCGGCCGGCCCGGCAGCACACAATCGAGCAGAAAATTGGTATCGAGAAATGCCCTCATAGGTAGCGCTCCCTCGCGACGCGCTTTTCATCTTCAACCGTCATCGTATCGAGCGGCGTTCCCTTTGGCATGTTAGCCACGATATCGAGATACTCCTGGTAGTCCTCATTCTCCGCGAGCATCTCACGGATCTCCTTCCAGGTGATCTTGGGATGCCACATCGTACCCATGTCGCGCTTGGGCTTGTCCGAGCCGCACGTCGGTTTTGTGCCCCCACGCTCCTGGGCAGCATCATATTCCACTGCAACCGGGCCTTGATAGTCGAGCGGCACGATTTTGAACAACGGCTTGCTCCGCTTGAAGACCACAACCTCCTCGCCATCATTGGCAACCCTTTCGGCCACCTGCGTAAGGTTTTGGCGCAGCTCCGAAAACGCGACGGTAACCATAACTGCTCCTCTCAACATATATCTTTACTGCTAAGTATACACGTTAATGTTAATGTTAAAGTGTATAAAGCTCATTACAATGGGGCAGCCCCGTTGTGGGACCTCACTGCGAGGCCCCTTTGCTTTGTATGAATCTTCTATCGCTCCGGAACGACACCGCTCCGCAGGGTCACCCTCGGCAACCTACATGACGCAGATCATGCTGCCCGCCACCACGCCCAAATAAAAACCTCCCGGAAAGTATCAACCTTTCCGGGAGGTTTTCTAATTTGATTATCGATGTCCTAAGCCTGGGGCACCTCGCCAGTAGCCAGGATCTGCTCGAGTGCGTCCTCATCCAGCACGGGCACACCCAGCTGCTCAGCCTTGGTGAGCTTGGAGCCCGCTTTGGGGCCGGCGACCAGATAGCTCGTCTTCTTTGACACGCTGCCCGAAACCTTAGCGCCGAGTACCTTGAGCGCCGCGCCAGCCTCGTCGCGGGTGCGGTTGACGAGCGTGCCGGTGAGCACGAAGGTCAGACCCGCAAGCGGCTGCGCGTCGGCGAGCTCGCCCGCCACGCCAGCGTCGGCTGCGGCTTGCGCGTGCGCGGCGCCCAGGTCGACCTCGAGCGACAGGCCCGCCTGACGCAGGCGCTCCAGCACGGCAAGGTTCTCGGGCACGGCCAGGAACTGCTTAACGCTCGCCGCAATCTTGGGACCGATGCCCTCGCATTCGGCGATGTCCTCTTCGCTCGCCAAGATAAGCTTGTCAATCGACAGGAATCGCTCGGCGATGACCTCGCCCACGCTCTTGCCCACATGGCGGATACCCAGGGCAAACAGCACGCGACCGAGCGGCTGGCTCTTGGACTTGTTGAGCTCGGCGATGATTTTCTCGGCCGTCTTGAGGCCCACCGGAATGGGGTCGCCCTTCTTGACGCCCTTTTTGCTGTTGGAGCTGGCATAGGTGCGCCCCGTGTCCAGGCCTGCGATGTCGTCGACCGTGAGCTGGTAGAAGTCTGCGACATCGTGGATCAGGCCGGCGGCGATCATCTTGTCGACGATCTCGTCGCCCAGGCCGTCGACGTCCATGCAGCCGCGGCTCACCCAGTGGAGCAAGCGCTCCTTGAGCTGTGCGGGGCAATCGATGGAGACGCAACGGTAAGCGACCTCGCCATCCTCGTGGACAACGGGGCTGCCGCACACGGGGCAGACCTCGGGCATGTGCCAGTCGACCGAATCGACCGGGCGCTTGTCGAGCACCGGGCCCACAACCTCGGGGATTACGTCGCCCGCCTTGTGCACGATGATGGTGTCGCCCTCGCGCACGTTTTTGCGGCGAATCTCGTCGATGTTGTGCAGCGTGGCGCGCGCGATGGTGGAGCCGGCAACCATCACCGGGTCGAACTCGGCGACCGGCGTGAGCACGCCGGTGCGGCCCACCTGGATGCGAATTTCGCGTAGGACGGTCTGCTTTTCCTCGGGCGGGAACTTAAAGGCGATGGCCCAGCGCGGTGCGCGGGCAGTAAAGCCCAGGTCAAGCTGCTGCTGAAAGCTGTCGACCTTTACGACCACGCCGTCGATGTCGTAGTCCAGGTCGCCGCGGTGCTCGAGCGCCTGGGCACAGAACTCGTGGACCTCGGCCGGCGTGGCGCAACGAGCCACATTGGGGTTGACGCTAAAGCCGGCGCTACGCAGCCAGTCGAGGAACTCGCGCTGGCTGTGGACGTGCAGCGGGTCGGTATCGGCGATGGCATAGATAAAGGTGGCAAGATCGCGGCGCGCCGTGATCTTGGGATCCTTTTGGCGCAGGCTGCCGGCGGCGGCGTTGCGCGGGTTGGCGAAGGGGTCGCGGCCCTCGGCATCGGCCTCTTCATTCAGACGAACAAAGCTGCCCTTGGGCATGTAGACCTCGCCGCGCACCTCGATAGTGCGCTCGCGGTCGGCGCCCATGTGGGCAAGTGCCGGTTCGGACAGGTGCATGGGCACATCCTTGATGGTGCGCACGTTGAGCGACACGTCCTCGCCCGTGGTGCCATCGCCACGTGTGGCTGCGCGTACGAAGGTGCCGTTTTGGTAAGTAAGGGCCACGCCCAGACCGTCGATCTTAAGCTCGCAGGTATAGGTGACGCTACCGGCACCGAGGGCATCCTCAGTGCGCTGGAGCCACGCGTCGAGTTCGTCCAGGTCCATGGCATCGTCCATGGAATACATGCGCGCCATATGCGTGACCGGCGTAAACTGCTCGCTCACGTAGCCGCCCACGCGCTGGGTATAGCTATCGGGCGTCACCAGGTCGGGGTAGGTGGCCTCGATTTCCTGCAGTTCAACGAGCATTTTGTCGAAGGCGGCGTCCGTGATCTCGGGCGCATCGAGCATGTAGTAGCGATAGGCGTGGTAGTCGAGCTCGTGGCGCAGTTCGGCCGCGCGCGCTGCCGCCTGGGCACGGGCATCGGTCGGTGCGGTGGCTTCCGCGGTCGCGGGCGTTTCGGTATCGATGTCCACGCCGTCACCAAACAGGCTCGATTGCTCCATAGCGGCACTCCTTCGCTCGATTTCAAACGGATACAAGAGTACCACCGGTCGCAACGGGGTCGAATAGCGGTCTCAAACCGCACCGAATCGGCAGCCGCCAGACTGGGGTGGACAGTTAGTTCAGATACGTATAAATCCTAGAGCTGGATTAGGCACGAACACCCCTGTTTCAACTAATTTGGGCTCCCTGAGACCATGTAAACGTCCCGCTCGCCCTCCCAAACACCCATTCAAACCCCATCCCAATCAAAAATTGCTCAAAACGCATCCCAAGCTGCCCCAGATTTATACGTATCTGAACTAACTGTCCAGACCATTACGAACCAGGCCTCTTGCCAGCCACAAGTGATCCGTTTTCCTCCGTCCCCAACGGATCAATAAGAAAAGAGGGGCTGTCCCGCGCTGGCGGGACAGCCCCTCTGGCTTCGGCATGTGCGAAATGGCTCGTTAGTAACCCTGGCCGTAGCCCTGACCCTGGCCCTGCTGGCCCAGCAGCTCCTCCAGGTACTGGCGCAGCTGCTCGTCGGTAATACCGCCGTTGCCGGTGTCGGTCGAACTGTCGTCCTGCTGCTGGTTCTGCAGCTCCTCATCGGAGCCCAGCTCGACGGTGACCTTCTTCTCTTCCTTGCCGCGCATGAGCGTGATCTCGACCTTCTCGCCCACCTCGTGGCTGCGCAGCGCGATAATCAGGCCATCGGCGCTCGTAATCTCGTCGTCGCCCAACTTGGTGATGACGTCGCCCTCCTGAATGCCGGCCTTGGCGGCAGGACCGTCCTCAACGACGCTCGCCACATACGCGCCGCTATCGGTGCTCAGCTTGTTGGTGCGGGCGTTGAGCGCGTTGACGCTCGAAAGCGTAGCGCCCATGTACGGATGCACCGGCGTCTTGCCGCCGATGATCTGGTCGGCAATGTTCTTGGCGTAGTTAACGGGAATAGCAAAGCCCACGCCCGAGCTGGAGCCCGAGTAGCTCTCGATGAGCGAGTTGATGCCCACCAGCTCACCGTTGTCGTTGACGAGCGCGCCGCCGGAGTTGCCCGGGTTGATGGCGGCATCGGTCTGAATCATGTTGGCATAGATGGTGTTACCGCTGGTAGAGCTCATGGCCGTGGAGCGGTAGAGCGCCGAGACGATACCGGTGGAGACAGACTGCTCGTTGCCGAACGGCGACCCGATCGCCATGACCCACTCGCCCACGTTGAGCTTAGAGGAATCACCGATCTCGATCGGCGTGAGCTTGGAGGCGTCGGCGTCCTTGAGCTTGATGACGGCCAGGTCGCTCGAGGCGTCGTTGCCCACGAACTCGGCCTCGTAGGTGGTGCCGTCGTCCATGGTAACCACGTACTGGTCATAGCCATCGACCACGTGGTTGTTGGTGAGGATGTGGCCCTCGGTATCGAGCACCACGCCCGAACCGACGCTGCCCGAGCTGTCCGACTCGTCGGCAGACTGCGAAAGCGAGCCATTCTGGCTACCGCTCGAAGTGGCGGTAATGGAAACGACGGAGGGCAGGGCCTTGGCAGAAACGGCCTCGGCCAACGTGGTGTCCTCGGAATCAATCGTAATCTTTTGCGTCGATGAGCCCGAAGCGCCCGCCGTCACGGCGTTCTTGCCGCCGCCAATGTTGAGCGTGCCGCTCATGATAAGCGCGATGACCAGCAGGGCACCGCAGGCGCAGCCGGCGAGCGCCGTAATAAAGATCGGCAGCTTTTTGGTCTTGGTCTTGACCACCGTGTGCTTGTTCACGACCTGTTGGCCGCCCAGCGGCTTGCCGGTCTGCGTGTCGAAGGCCTGCACGTAGGGAATGTTGCCATCGGCAGGCGTCGACTCCACCTGCACGCGCGGCTGCTGCTGAGTCTCGCCGGCGTGGTCCGCATCCTGGGGGCGCTGGGAATCGTTCTCGCTCATAGCTGCGATCCTTTCGTCAAATAACCAAAGGCCCGCCAAACATGTGGCGGGCCATCATTGTTCACGTTGAGTTGTACCCCAATATGCGGGCACAAGTGTATGAGAACGCAATCTTTTAGGAAGGCTTAAGTTCTGCTGCAGATTCGAGAGGAACCCGCACCCGCGTCAAAACCACCACAAAGGTGCCTGTCCCCTTTGTGGTGGAAAGCTAGTCCTTAAACAGATAGCCCACGCCGCGGACGGTGGTGATATGTGCCGCAATCTGCGGGCCCACCTTGGAGCGGATGCGTCGGATGTGCACGTCGACGGTGCGCGTGCCGCCGCAGTACTCAAAGCCCCACACGCGGTGCAGCAGCACTTCGCGGCTGTAGGCGCGGTTGGGATGCGTCGCCAAAAAGCTCAGCAGCGAGTACTCCATCAGCGTCAGGTCGATAGGCTCGTTATCGAGCGTTACCTGGTAGGTAGCCAGGTTAATCTCGAGGTTATCGATGTTGAGTACATCGTCGGCGGTGACGGTCTCCTCCTCGCCCATCAGGCGCTGCGCGCGAGCCTTGAGCTCGTTGGGTGTCGCCGTGGGGCATACAAAGTCGGCATGCGCGTGATTGGGCAGGCGCAAGGTACCGAGCGCCTCGTCGTCGACGATCACCAGCATGGGGACGCCGCCGCGGTCGTCAAGCCACTTGGCAATCTGATCGATGCGGTCGCTGCGGATTCCATCGGAATCGAGGATCAGCAGGTCAAAGTCGTGCGCCGCAGTCGGCGAATCGGGGGTGGCCAGGCTCACCTCGACACCCAGGGTGGTCGTCAAGCTGCGGGCAAACTCGTGGAAGCGCGTCGTGCGCGCCATGAACAGGGCACTCTTTTCGGACATATCGGCCTCCAAAAAAATGAGCTCAATCGTACTGAAACAAGCCAGCGCGATTAGGAGTTCGCCAGGTAGTGCTTAATCTCCCACTCGGTGATCGTAGACTCGAACTTATGCCACTCGTCGCGCTTCTTTTTGAGGAAGAAGCTGTGGATGTGCTCGCCGAGGGCATCCTTCATAAACTGCGAGTCCTCAAACACGTCGAGCGCCTCTTTGAGCGAGCGCGGCAGCGGCGTGTAGCCGGCCTCGAGCATCTGACGGTCGGTAAGCTTGAGCGTCTCGGCCGTTGCCTCGGGCGGGAGTTCCAGCTTGCGCTCGATGCCGTCCAGACCAGCCGCCAGCGTGACGGCGTTGACCAGGTACGGGTTGGCCATGGGGTCGGGGCTACGAAGCTCGATGCGCGTGGACAGCTGCTTGCCGGGCTTGTAGACCGGAATGCGGACCATGCTCGCGCGGTTGCGCAGGCCCCACGTGGCGTACTGCGGCACGGAGTCGCCGCCCGTGGTGATGCGCTTGTACGAGTTGACCGTGGGGTTGGTGATGGCGCTAATCTCGCGGGCATGCGCCAGGATGCCGGCCATGTAGTGCTTGGCGATATCGGAGAGGTGGTACTTCTCGTCGTCCTCGCCCCAAAAGACGTTGTTGCCGTCGTGGTCGAATAGCGACTGGCACAGGAACATAGCGCTGCCGTCCTCGCCCGCCAACGGCTTGGGCATAAAGGAGGCGTGGCAACCGCTCTCGTAGGCCTGCTGCTTAATGATTAGTTTGGCCGTGGTGATGGCGTCGGACATGCTCAGGGCCTCGGCGTGGCGCAGGCTCATGCCGTGCTGCGAGCGGCCGGCAGCGTGGAAGGTGTACTCCACGGGCACGGACATCTTCTCGAGCGTGAGAACCGTGTTGCGGCGCAGGTCGCGGGCGGCATCGCTCACCGAAAGATCGAAGTAGCCCACGTTGTCGAGCGGCTCGGGCGTGTGCTCGTCGGGGAAGTAGTAATACTCCAGCTCGGCGCCCACGTTGAGCAGGTAGCCAGCCTTCTCGGCCTTGCGGAACATGCGGCGCAACGCATCGCGCGGATCGCCGGCGAAGGGCTTGCGGTCGGGGGTGCACACGTCGCAGAACACGCGGGCGACGCCGTTGTGGCTCGGGCGCCACGGCAGAATCTGGAAGGTCGAAGCATCGGGGAATGCGAGCATGTCGGCTTCCTCGGGCGTAGCAAAGCCCTCGATGGCGGAGCCGTCAAAGCCAATACCCTCCTCAAAAGCGACCTCGAGGTCCTCGGGGCTAATGGCAAAGTTCTTGAGGCGGCCGAGAATGTCGACAAACCACAGACGCACAAAGCGGATGTCACGCTGCTCTACGGAGCGAAGTACGTAATCGATGTTCTGCTGGTTCATGTCGCTCCCCTTTCTTTCGGGCGAGTTTCGACTGGTCTATATCGCAGATACTATCGCAGAAAAATGTTTCCGCAGGGTTAAAGCGTATCAAGCGCTCAAAAAACGTGCGCGAACAGGCCGTTGCGAATGAGCGGTTAGCGCGAGGTCGATGCGCGGTGTTCGATGTGGCCGGGGATCTCGATGCGTTTGGGCGCCAGCTTTGCGGCCTCGCCCACAGTAGTGGTAACAACGTCGATGCGCTCGGACAGGCGCTCGACCACGCGCTCGGCGATGGTAAGGGTGTCTTGCGCGGCCGTGGTCACGCCGCCAAAGAGCACGTGATTCCAGGGGTAATCGTCAAACGTTGCGATCTTGAGACCCGCCGGCAGCGAGGGACCAAGCTGCGCCAGTGCCTCGGTCAGACGCAGGAAAACCAGGCCGTTGACGGCAATGAGGCCGAGCTTTTTGCCTGCATAGCCGCGGATGGTCTCGTCCAAGCGACCGACGCCCGTGGCGCCACCGTCGGCCAGGGTGACGACCTCGCCCGCAAGGCCGCGGCGCGAAAGCTCGTCGGCAAAGGCCTCGGCGCGCTCTCGACGCACGGGGCTATCGTCACTTGCCTCGGTGAGCAGGCACAGACGCTCGCTGCCCGCAGCTGCCAAGGCATCTACCAAGCCGGCGACCAGCTCACGGTTGTTAGATGTCACCAGGTCAACACCGCCGTCGGCAACGTCGCGGTCGAGCAGCACAACGGGCAGACGTCCCGCTGCCGCGGCGATCGCCTCGTCATTGCCTCCGCAGGTGTTGACGACCAGGCCGTCCACGCCGGCATCGATAAGTCTGGTGAGCGACTCCGCTTCCTTAGCGGGGTCGTTGCCGCTAATGGCCGTCATGAGCGAGCAGCCGCGCGCCGCGGCGCTGGCGGAAAGGCCCTCGAGCATGGCGCTCGAGAACGGGTTGGCGATGTCAGCCAGAATCACACCGATGAGGTTCGTACGCGAGCTGCGCAGATTGCGCGCGGCGGCACGTGGGCGATAGCCGGTGCGCTCGATAACTGCCGCGATGCGAGCACGGGTCTCCTCGGTCATTTGCCCGGGGCGGTTGTTGAGGTAGCGCGAGACCGTGGCCGGACTCACGCCCGCCTCGGCGGCAATGTCCTTGATTCTCATCTGCGCCATAACGCACCCCGTTTCCCAATTGTCGGCGATCTGAGCCATTTTAGGCATTTTTTTAAAAATCTCGGTTGCAAAACGCTGTAGGTGAGTATACTACAACTCGAAACGAAACCGATTTCGTAAACCGATTTCGGCTAGCGTTGGCACGCAGGTGCAAAGACGCACCCTACCGTCTTGGCACCTGCGTGCCAACGCCATATCAAAGGTGTACGCACGAGTAAAAGGAGCTGCGCGACCATGGGTAAAACGGTTCTTACCTTCGGCGAGATCATGATGAGACTCTCACCCAAAGACCACCTGCGTATTGAGCAGGCAACCGAGTTTGACGTCCGCTACGGCGGCGCCGAGGCCAACACTGCGCTTTCCCTGGCCTACCAGGGCGACAAGGCCGCTTACGTCTCCGTTGTCCCGGCCAACCGTCTGGGCGAGTGCGCCCTGCGTTCGCTGAAGGCCTACGGCGTCGACACCACGCGCGTCGTGCGTCAGGGCGACCGTCTTGGCTCCTATGTGTTTGAGGTCGGCGCCTCGCAGCGCGGTAACGGTTGCGTCTACGACCGCAAGTACTCTGCCATCAACATGGCCAAGCGCGACGTCTTTAACTGGGACGAGATCCTCAAGGGCATCGATGTCTTCTATTTCTCCGGCGTGACCCCCGCCGTCTCCGATGAGATGGCTGCCGCCTGCAAGGATGCCCTCACCGTCTGCCGCGCCAAGGGCATCACCACCGTGTGCGACGTGAACTATCGCGGCAAGATGTGGTCGCCCGAGAAATCGCAGGCCACCATGAAGGAACTCCTGCCGCTCGTCGACATCTGCATCGCCAACGACGAGGATGCGCCTGCCGGCCTCGGCATGACCTGCGTCTCCGGTTCCCTTGCCCACGGCATCGAGGAGCGCGACACCTACGTCGAGATGGCCCGCCAGATCTGCGCCGAGTACGGCTGCAAGAAGGTCGCCTCGGTCGTCCGCAACATCTCCTGCGTCGAGCGCTCCATCTGGATGGGCATGCTCTTTGACGCCGAGAGTGGCGAGCACTGGTTCTCCCCTGCTCACGACGTACACGTGCTCGAGGGCGTTGCCGCCGGCGACGCTTTCAACGCCGGCCTCGTCCATGCCCTCATCAACGACTTTGACCCGCAGGACGCCGTCAACTATGCGATTGCAGCCTCGATCCTCAAGCTCACCATCAAGGGCGATTCCAACTTGGTGACCGCAGGCGAGATCGCAGCCGTGGCATCCGCCGCCGACGGTGGCACCCGCGTCGCGCGCTAGTCCGTCTCCATTCCGCGGGCCGCAGCTTTCCAATCCCATACCCCTGCGGCCCGCTCCCCGATTCCTCCGGTCGGGCAAAACCACCAGTCCCATTCCGGTTTTGTCTGGCATTCCCTACATGACTGGTCGAGCAGCCGGTTTTGGAATTGCTTGAACCCCAAGCAGTGCCTCCGATAACCAATCCAAAATCGGCTCCTGACCAGCACATTTGGTAATCACGCGCCCATGCGCGCCACACATCGAAAGGAACATCATGTTCGATCAGTTCTACACCACGCTTGAGTCCCTGGGCATCGTGCCGGTCGTTGTGCTCGACAAGGTCGAGGACGCCGCCCCGCTCGCCCACGCTCTTATGGCAGCTGGCATGAAGTCCGCCGAGGTCACCTTCCGCACCGCCTGCGCCGCCGAGTGCATCGCCGCTATGGCCGAGGCCGAGCCCGAGATGTGCGTTGGCGCCGGCACTGTCCTGACCGTCGAGCAGGTTGAGCAGGCCCGCGCCGCCGGTGCCAAGTTCATCGTCTCCCCGGGTTACAACGAGGACGTCGTGAAGCATTGCATCGACATCGAGCTGCCCGTCCTTCCCGGCACCGTGACCCCCTCCGAGGTCACCGCAGCCGAGAACCTGGGCCTCAAGGTCACCAAGTTCTTCCCCGCGTCCCAGTATGGCGGCCTGAACACCATCAAGGCCCTCGCCGCTCCGTTTGTCGGTCACCGCTTTATGCCTACCGGCGGCGTGAGCACCGCCAACGTCGAGGAGTACTTGAGCTCCTCCGCCATCATCGCCTGCGGTGGCACCTGGATGGTCAAGCCGGCCCTGTTTGCCGACGGCGACTTCTCCAAGGTCGAGCAGATCGCCCGCGAGGCCATGGACGTCGTCAAGAAGGTCCGCGGCTAGGTTTAGCTCTCTATCGTGAAAGGGGGCGTGCCCTAGACCTCGCCCCCTTTCTTTTAAAGCGGCTCGGAAGCGCGCCGTTTCCGTCACGAACAAGAACCAAAACCGTCTTGTATGCTGATAGAACGTGACGGAAGCGACACGCCCCCGAGCCGCTTTGTATAATCGGCTGGCAGTCGCGCTCAACTGAGCCACTTCGGTAAAAGCCGAGCCATCAAAACAGCTGCGGCGCCGTCTGGAGGAATGGACCTTTGCTTCCGGTCTTTTCCTCCAAGCGGCACCGCATCTTTGTGCCCCGGTCACACCCCAACGCAGTTGCGGTGAAATAGGGACTGTTTGCGCCACCTAGGTCACAAAACAGTCCCTATTTCACCGCAACTTATATGGGGATTGATTAGATGAACGAGTCTTTGGACAGCTCAAAATAGTCGGGATGCAAGGCGATAACCGGACCTTGCTCTTCGGGCATCAGGTGCAGGTGCGTCTCTGCCAGATAGCTCGCCGCGTCGGTATCGCCCCTCTTAATGGCCTCGAGAATCCGGCGATGCTGCCGACGAATCGGCTCCCAATCCAAATCCTGCGACACCATACGCAACCAGTTATATCGCTCAAAATGCGTGTTGATGCTCTTCATCCAACCCCACAACATGTGACGACCGGCAATCTCAAAACATGTCTCATGGAACAGGTTATCCAGGTCAAAGAAACGGCGCGTTTCGCCATGGTCGAGCGACTCGGACTCGGTAAGAATCTGCTCAAGCCGCTGCTTTTGCTCGGGCGAGGCGGCCGAACAGCATTTAATTAGCACGCTTCTCTCGAGCTTCTCGCGCAAAAAGCAGGCGTTTTCGGCGCGTTCCATGCTGATCTTAGAGACGTAGGTGCCGCTTTTGGGACGCGTTTCCACCAGCTCCTGCTCACGCAAGCGCACAAAGGATTCGCGAATGGGCGTGCGCCCGATTCCCGTCTCCTTTTCCAGACCAATCGCCGAAAGACGCGTGCCGGGCCTGAGCTCGACATAGATGATCTTGGAGCGCAATGCGTTGTACGCCTGGTCTTGCAGGCTCTGATAATGCTGGTGCTGTTCCATAAAGCCCTCGGATGAAGCTCACGGTTTGTCGAATTTCACCATGCAATACTATCGCATCCCCCGCCCCATCATAAGTTGCGGTGGAATAGTTCCTGTTCAAGGCCTTCAGCAGCAAAAACAGGAACTATTCCACCGCAACTACAGCCAACGAGTTGTTGCGATTAGGTGAACGTTCACCTTTTTATTGTTTTTCTCTTCGCAAATAAAATCCCGTGCGTATACTTAGGCTCAAACGAAACCGATTTCGTTGAGCGTGGGCAATAGGGTGTTAAGACACACCCTACCATCTTGGCATCTTATCGCCCACGCAATGCCATTTGCTTTCTTCCCGTCTCGTTGGACCTTTAGTCCCATTCCGGCACAGCGAGACACTTCCTAGACGACTGACCGTGGGGCCGGCTTTTCTGCTTTTGCAGCAGTGCCTCCGATAACCCTCTTTTGCCGGCCCGGGTCAGCTTTTTCACACAACCGAAAGGACGGGTAGCAACATGCGACCGCTCATCATCATGCATGGCGAGAACATCGACTGGTGCCATACCGTCATCAGAATGCTGATGTATCTTGTGGGCGTTGCAGTACTGGCACTCGGTATGAGTCTCCAGACGGCATCCGGCCTGGGCGTCGCCGCGCTCACGTGCTTTGCCACAACCCTATCCATGCTCACTGACAAGACGCTCGGCTTTTGGATCACCGCAACCTACGTCGCCTACATCGTGGCGCAATTAGCCATCTTGCGAAGCGAGTTCCAGCCGCGCATCCTGCTCGAGTTGTTCTTCTCAACGCTGATTGGCGGCTTGACCGACCTCTTCATGGCGGTCAACCCACTGCATCCCACGGCACTCCCCACACAGATTGCGACCATGCTGCTCTCCCTCGCTGTCACCGCATTTGGCGTAAGTCTCGTCGTCAACATGGGCGTTGTCCCCAACGCGCCCGACGGCTTGGTGCAAGTCATTGCCGAAAAGCTTAAACGCCGCTTTGGTGACGTAAAAGTCGTGTTTGACTGCTCACATGTCGCCGCCTCGCTCGCGTTGTCGCTGATCTTTATGTACAACCTGGGCGGCTTTGGCGTCACGACCGCCATCTCGGCACTGTTCCTGGGCCATGTCATCAACGTCGCCAACAAGCTGTTCGCCCAGCGCTTTATCCGCGCGGCATTCGGAAAATAGCACCACCGTAAGAACCCGCGAACAGCGCTATACGTTGCTATATCTCACTATACTTTGCTATATCTTGCTATACTTTGCTATATCTTGCTATATCTTGAGCAAAGGTGGCTCACATGCAAACAAACCCTTTTAAGCCCACAGCAGGTAAAACACCTCCCACGATTATCGGCCGCGAAGATGTGCTCGAAGAATTCAATGAGGGCCTCGTCAACGGGCCTGGTGCCCCGGGGCGCCTAATGCGCATAGCCGGCGTCCGTGGAACGGGCAAGACGGTCCTCCTTGACGAGTGCTCACGTTTGGCGCAAAGCCGTGGCTGGACGGTCATAAAAGAGGTCGCAACCGAGGGACTTTGCCAACGCATTCTCGAACAGCTGCAGCCCAAATTCCAGGCCAAACACGCCAGATTTGAGCCCACCGTAGCTGGCATATCCATCGGCAGCATAGACATTGAGCGAATCGGTCCATCGCTACGCGACGCCATGAGACAGACAATATCCAAGAATGAAAATGGCCTGCTCATCACTCTCGACGAGGTTCAAGACGCAGAGCTCGATGAGGTCCGAACGCTCTCCATTGCGATTCAGCAGGTTATCGGCGAAGACCTTGATATTGCCTTTGTTTTTGCGGGGCTGCCTTCGATGATTGAAAGCATCATCAACGGAAAGACACTTACGTTTTTGCGCCGTGCCCTCCCCTTTGACCTGAAGGCTGTGGCAGTAACCGAAGTGTCGTACTCCCTCGAGGAAACCATTGAAGCGTCTGGCATGGAGTTGCAGCCAGGTATTGCCGGCCAACTTGCCGAGG
Organism: Collinsella sp.; assembly: GCA_036304905.1. GTDB lineage: Bacteria > Actinomycetota > Coriobacteriia > Coriobacteriales > Coriobacteriaceae > Collinsella. The sequence continues at coordinate 31,109 of JAXIXR010000026.1, forward strand.
CAACGCAAGGTTATCCTTTCATGATCCAACTCGTTGGATACTACGCATGGCAGTTGGCAAGACGCGCACATACACCGATTATTGGAGAAGAAGAAGCCGAGCGCGGCATTGCAACGGCACGCGAACGCTTCTGCGCCATGGTGATTGAGCCCGCGCTGCAGCGCATTCCGCCCACGTGCATCGCTTATCTGCTGAGCATGGCGTCTTTGGGGCAGACGAGCTCGACCAGCATGGTTGCCGATGCCCTAAACAAAACGCCTCAACAGGTGAGCTCCGTCCGCAGCCGTCTGTTAAGAGAATCGATTATCGAGGCTCCTTCGTACGGCAAGGTCTCATTTGCCATCCCCTACATGCGCGACTACCTCTACGAGCACAAAGCCGAACTGGAAGTTGAACCGTAGAAACGGCAACTGCCCTGCAAGACGAAAACCGTTTTCGTACGGATTTAAAGCAGACGTAAACGATTTTCGTCTTGATTTGCGTACGGAATTAAGACGTAAATTGCGCTTTCGTACGCTTATTACCAGACGCAAATTGTTTTCGTCCGGCCATGCGTCCCCAATCTAGACGAAAAGAGCCCCGAGCTCGTGTTGAACTGCCTCCCATTTCTTGGACATGAGAAATGGGAGGCTTTTTATGCGTGTCGACTTGAGGGTGAAGCACGACATCGTGGCCAGGAAGGCGGCGATCGGGCTCTTCGAGCGAGGCCACGGCTCCGAGTCGGCGGCGAA
>JAXIXR010000027.1:0-132862 GCA_036304905.1 Collinsella sp.
CGGCGGTGAGGACGGGAAGGAGGAGGGCGCCTAGGCGCCGAAAGCGGCACATCCGCGTTGACGAATCCGGCGTATCCGCGTTGGCGCGATTGGCGAAAATGCATTGGTGAAAATGGTGAAAATTATATTGACGCTAACAGCGGCCGCAGCCTTCTCGGCCGAGGTCGGCGACTTCACGAGGTTCCGTTCCGGAAGGCAGGTCACGGCCTATTTCGGCCTCGCGCCGAGTCAGAGGTCGAGTGGCGACTCCGTGCGGCTCGGAGGCATCAGCGGTGCGGGCAACGCGCTCGTGAGGAAGCTGGCCGTTGAGGGTTCATGGTGCTACGCCGCGGCACGGCACCAGCCGAAGCTCATGCCAAGGGACACGGGCGTGCCCCTCGAGATAAGGATGCACGGGAGGAAGGGGTCCGAGCGGCTCCTGCGGCGGCGCAAGGAGATGCTCGCCCGCGGCGTGCCCGCGGCGAAGGCCAACGCGGCCACCGCGGCCGAGCTCGTGAGGTGGCTCTGGGCCCTCGGCATGATGTGCCGGGAGGGCGCGGAATAGACATAGCCCCCGTCCCGGCGAGCCGGGCGGCCTTCGGGGATACCCCCTATTTCGCTGTGCGCGCGGAGCCCTCCGCATGCGCCTCGACAGACTTGGGGAACCCCGCCGAAGGAATGGAGTGCGGGCCGACAGAACGGTATCCGCGGATATGAGACTGAGCCGAAGGCGTCGACGACATGCCGGGGGCGGACCGGGACGGGTTCAACGGCAGGCCCCGCCGACCGATTGCAAGCGGTCGGCGGGGCCATTGTGGCTCTTGACAGCGGATTGGGTCATATGAGCGAAAACCCGCCAGAGCGAGCAAGGTGCCTTGAAACGAGGTGGCATTGATCTTTTGATCATGCCGCCGAAGTTGAAAGGCAGATTGCCGCTCTGGCGGGTTTGCAGCGTCAACTGGTTGCGCGGTTTGGTAAAACCGCGTAACCCCTAAGGCCGCTGGCCCATGCCACCCTCAAGGGTGACGGTCTCGCCGTTCATGTACTTAAAGTCGGGACCGCAGAGCTGAACGACCACGCGGCCGATTTCCTTCTCGACGTCGCCGTAGTGACCCGCCGGCGGCATGTGGACATTGGCCTTGAACGCCTCGGGATAGGCATCCTGGAAGTTCTCGAGCGCAGCGGTCCAAGCAAGCGGGCAAACGATATTGACGTTGATGCCATCCTTGCCCCACTCGTTGGCGGCAACGCGGGTCAGGCCGCGGATGCCCTCCTTGGCGGCAGCATAGCTGCACTGGCCATAGTTGCCAAACAGGCCGGCGCCCGAGGCAAAGTTGACCACGGAGCCCTTGGTCTCCTTCAGGTGCGGATAGGCCTTCTGCATGTACAGATAGGTAGCATACAGACCGGAGTAAATGGCCAGGTTAAACTGGTCCATGGTGTGATCGGCGATGGTCACGCCCGAGGCGCTGGCCTGAGCATTGTTGACGACGGCGTCGATGCGGCCGAACTCCTCAATGGCCTTGTCGATAACGTTCTGGACGACAGCCTCGTTGTCCTGACCAGCCGAAACATCGGCCTGAACAGGCAGAACCTTGACACCGTACTCGGCCTCGAGGGACTCCTTGGCGGCCTCGAGCTTGGCGACGTTGCGGCCGGTGATAACGAGGTTCGCGCCCTCCTTGGCAAAAGCGATATCGATGCCGTAACCGATGGAGCCAGCGGAGCCGTCCTTAAGCGTGGCCTTGCCGCCGCCGGTGACGATCACGGTCTTACCAGTGAAAAGTCCCATATAAAGTCCTTTCAAATCGCGACGGGCGCACCCGCCGACTGCGCGCATCCAAATAAACGCGCCAAAAGCTGAAATGCAACTTTAACGGGTTCAAGTGAAAAATAAAGCCCATGGCAGGCGAACGGCGCAACGTCTTTCGGCGAAGGGAATGTCAAGTAAAAATTGGATAGAGTGGCCGAGTTTTTGCTATCGTCGCGAGCCATCGAACACGTTTTGAAACTTTGCTGCGGCGCGCGGGAAGTCGGCGCGAGACTTTATCATAGGGTGACAAACAACGATGAGGAGCACATACCTATGACAGACGAGCTGGACCCCCAGACTCAACAGCATATTGATGATTCCGCAGACGTCACCGCAGATGCTGATGCTGTGACCTGCGATGATATTGACCTCGACGACCCCATCTTGGACGAAAGCGCTACGGCGGAAACCCCTGGCGCCGAAGATGCAGGCGAGCAAAACGACGATGCGCCCGCTCAGGACGACGACCCCGTACAGGATGCCGCTCCGCAAGCTGCGGGCCCTATCGAGGTGTCTTCGGAAGAAGAGCTCGATGCCGTCATGGACTCCATGATGGATGCCGTCAAAGCGATGAAAGACGCCGTGGCCGATGCCGATATTGATGCCGAGGAAGAGGAGGCCGCCGAGGCGGCCTCGACCTTTGTACCCGGCGAGACCCCCGTTGCCGACCAGGGCAGCACCATGCCCTCGTTTCTGCAGCTCGAGCACCCCACGATTGGCGCCGATGCGGTCGATCCGCACGCAGCGGGCTTTTCTGTGGTCGAGGGCGGTACCGGCAATATCGCCGCGCCGCAGGCTGCCGATGCGGACGCTGTCGACACCGCTCGCCCGATCGCCCCGCACTCCCCCGACGCGAACCGCGATCTGGGGACCGCTGTCTCGAACACCGCGAACGCCGTGGGCACCTTTATTGCCCAGGGCGCCTCGGCCATGCGCGAGATGAACGCCGCGAAAAAGGCACTTGCCGATGCCCGCGCCCACCTGGCCGAACTTGAGCAGCGCATTGTCGATCAGGCCGAGGAGCTCGAGACGCGCCAGGATATCGCAGGCCGCTACGACCAGATCGTCGCCGACCAGCGTCAGGCGATCGCCACAGCGCAAAAGACCGCTGCGGCAGCCGAGATTGACCGTGATGCCCACGCCGCCAAAGCGACAGAGCTCAAGAGTCAGCTCGAACAAATGAAGACAGAGGATGACGCGACTGAGCTCCGCCTGAAGGCCGCGCTCGACGCCGTGGAGGCCCGCGAGGCAAGCTCGCGCGAGACCGGCAACCGCCTCGTTCGACGTCTTGAGGATTCCAAGCGCATCCGCGACAAGGTGCAGGCCGAGCGAGACGCCGGCATTGCCGCCGCACAACAAACCGTCGACGCCACGCGCGCCCAGCTCGAGACGCTGCGTCATGAGTATGCCGAGCTGCAACGCAATCCCTCGGCAAATCCCGCCAACTATACGGTGCGCACCAGCGAGCTCTCGATGCAGATCTCCGACACGGCAGATGCCCTGCGAAAAGCCGAAGAAGATGTCCCGCGCATCACCGCCGACCTTGAGCACTCGCTTGCCGCAGCCGAGCAGGCCGTCGAGCAGGCTCAAGCCCCCATTGCCGAAGCCAAACGCGCACACCAAGCCGTGACGACTGAGGCCGATGCCGCGCGCGACGAGCTGCAGACGGCGAAAACTGCCGCCACGACGCGCCAGCGCGAACTGCGCGAGAAGATAGCCGCCGAGGACAAGGCACGCCGCGACCAAGAGCAAAGCATCGCCAACGCCCAAGCAGATGCCGCACATGCACAGTCGATCATCGAGCAGGCGACCGAGGTGCATGACCATCCAGAGATCACTGAGTCGCTTGCAGGATCCTTGGCCCGAGACAAAGCCGAACACGCCGAGACCGAGCAAGAAGTCGCCCAGCTCGAGGCCACCGAGGACGCGGTGCGCGAGCGTACCCGCGACTCACGCATCATATTCACTGGCGCCATCGTCTGCATCGTCGCCGTGATTCTGGCAATCATCCTGATCTGGCTGTTCGCGAGCAAGTAAACCAGCTGCCAAAAAACGCCTCAACTCAGTTGCGGTGAGAAAGTTTCTGTTTAGCCCCAAAAAGGCCAATTCAAGAACTATCTCACCGCAACTTATTTAGATCGACGCAAGGCAACCTATCCCTCTTGCACCGATCTCTTGACATAAGGACTGTCCCCAGGTGCCGGCACAAAAGGAACGTCCCCAAGTGCCAAGTGCCGTAAGAGTGTCCCCTTTGACTAGTCATTTAAGAACGTCCCCAATGACTACCCAATGACTACCCAATGACTACAGCGACAACCACGGCAACGCCGATGTTTTGGCAACGACAGCGAGCGGGCCGCATTTGAGACAAGGTGACGTGAAACGAAAGGGCGCTGACCTTCTGGTCGCGCCCTTGAAGTTGAACGTCAGATTGTCCAAATGCGGCCCGCGCAGCGTCGAGCAGTTACGCGGTTCGTAGAACCGCGTAACTAACAAATGAGCATCGCGTCGCCAAAGCTGAAGAAGCGATAACGCTCTTCAATGGCGGCGGCGTAGGCATCCATAATCTGGTCGCGGGTGGCAAGTGCGCTCACGAGCATCATGAGCGTGGAGCGCGGCACATGGAAGTTCGTGATCAGCGCGTCGACCACGTGATAGGTCGAGCCGGGCATGAGGTAGAGCTGCGTCGTGGCGTTCTCGCGCACCACGATGTCACCGCGGCCAAGTGTATCGGCCCCGTCCTTACGGCCCTCAAAATAGCGCGCCGTCACGGCCGGGTCGGACACCGGCGCGTCCGCGTCAAACGCGCTCTCGAGCGAGCGCACCGCGGTGGTGCCGACGGCGATCACGCGGTGCCCCTCGGCCTTCGCCTTATGCACGGCGTCGACAACCTCCTGCGACACGTGGTAGCGCTCGGTGTGCATGACGTGCTGCGTAGGGTCGTCCTCCTCCACCAAGCGGAAGGTATCGATGCCCACCTCGAGTTCGACGGCGGCAAACTTGGCACCCTTGGCCTCGATAGCGGCCATGAGCTCGGGCGTGAAGTGCAAGCCAGCCGTGGGAGCAGCGGCCGAATGCTCCTCCTTCATGGCGTAGACGGTCTGGTACTTCTCAGGATCGCCCTCGTAATCGGTAATGTAGGGCGGCAGCGGCACGTGGCCGGCGGCGTGAATGGCCTCGTCGAGCGTGCGCGGCTCGCCGGCGGCATTGCAACCGGCTGGCTCGAAGCGCACCAGACGGCCGCCGCGGCTATCGGTGACAAAGTCGACGACCTCGGCCGTCAGCACCACGGGAGCCCCTTCGGGCGCATGGGCGCCACCGGCGCGATACTCAATCTGAGCACCGGGCTTCAGACGCTTGCCCGGCTTGACCAGGCACTCCCAAACATGGCCGAGCGGATCCACGTCCTCGCGGCGCTTGAGCAGCAGCGTCTCGACCACGCCGCCCGAGCCCGTCTTGCGACCGATCAGACGGGCCGGCATCACACGCGTCTGGTTGATGACGAGCACGTCGCCCGGTTCGATATAGTCGATGATGTCACGGAAGATGCGGTGTTCAACGGTACCGCCGTGCTCCAGCGGCGTTCCCGCCTGGGAGCCCTTGCGATCAACCACTAGCAGGCGGCAGGAGTCGCGAGGCTCGGCAGGAGCCTGGGCAATCAGTTCCTCAGGAAGGTTGTAGTCAAAATCATCGGTACGCATCTTTGCCTCTTTCACAAAGCGCGTCAGTCGAAAAAATCGACTGACGCGCGCATCATTCTCCCCTGTATCCTATCAGCTTGTTGAGAGAAATATAGTATGGCAAACAGATTTGCGACTGTTTTCTCAACGCCCCGCTACTTAAGCGTTGCGTACATCACCGCCTTAATCGTATGCATGCGATTCTCCGCTTCTTGGAAAACACGAGACTTATCGGACTCAAAAACCTCGTCCGTGACTTCCATTTCGGTGACTCCAAACTTCTCAGCAATTTCGGCACCAACAGTAGTATTAGTATCGTGAAAGCTCGGAAGGCAGTGGAGGAAAATTGCCTCGGGCTTTGCCATAGACATCACCTCAGCGGTCACACGATACGGCGACATGAGCTTAATGCGGCTTTCCCACAGCTCTGCGGGCTGACCCATGCCAACCCAAACATCCGTGTAAATTACATCGGCATCACGAGCGCCTTCCTCAATATCCTCTGTAATGGTAATCGTCGATCCATGCTCGGCCGCAATACGACTACATTCTGCAAGGAGTTCAGGATCATAGGATGTAGCCCCCTCCGAATTTCCCCCGATTGGGCCGCAAGAACAGTAGTTAATGCCGAGCTTAGCGCAAATGACCATGAGCGAATCGGCGACGTTTCCGGCCGCCTTACCAAAAAATGTAAGTTTCCTGCCCTTAATCTCTCCAAACTCTTCACGCATGGTCAGAATATCGGCAAGCACTTGAGTCGGGTGGAATTCAGTAGTCAGCCCATTCCAAACGGGAACCCCAGCTTTTGCAGCAAGCTCCTCAACCTTCGCCTGTTCAAAGCCGCGGTATTCAATTCCGTCATACATGCGGCCAAGGACGCGAGCCGTGTCCTCAATCGACTCCTTTTTGCCCATCTGGGACGAGCCCGGATCCAAATAAGTTACACCCATGCCAAGGTCAAGTGCACCAACTTCGAAGGCGCAGCGAGTACGCGTGGAAGTCTTCTCAAATAGCAAAACAATATTCTTGCCTTCAAGGTATTTATGCGGAACACCGGCACGCTTCATGCTTTTGAAGTTAGCAGAAAGCTCAAGCAGATACTCAATCTCTTCCGTCGTGTAATCAAGCAGCTTCAGAAAACTGCGACCAGCGATATTAACACCCATATTCGCCATCTCCTATCACAGTGGATTTGCAACTAAATATCTTCGCGCCAGAAGGGCATGCTCATGCAGCGCGGGCCGCCACGACCGCGGGACAGTTCCTCGGAGGGAACGACCAAAAGTTCCAAACCGTTCTTGTAGAGCTCATCATTTGTGACAACATTGCGCTCGTAAACACAGACTTTACCAGGAGCAACGGCAAGAGTGTTCGACCCGTCGTTCCACTGCTCGCGAGACGCCTCAACCATATCGCCGGCACCGCACTCAATAAGCTGCACCTTCTCCACGCCAGTAGCCATTTCAAGAATATGCTCAAGCGTGTCATCAATCTCTTGAACAGCGACCATTCCCTCAGAGTCACCACGAGTCAGACGATAAACACGAAGGGTCTCAAAAATACCGGGATAAACTGTAAACTTATCGAAATCCACCATGGTGCAAACGGTGTCAAGATGCATGTAAGCATAGCCGTTGGGGATTTTAATAGCGTAAACGGTATCGATCTCAGAATTCCCAGATCCCCAGAACAAATTCTTTGCAAGCTCCTCAATCGCAGCCGCCTCAGTTCGCTGGCTAATTCCAATAGCCAAGGTATGAGCGTTAATGTTAAGCACATCACCGCCCTCGATATGCCAGGGATTCTTATGGTCGTACCAAATCGGAGTCCCTGCATAATCGGGATGGTATTTGAAAATCGCTTCATAGAAGGGCACTTCACGATCTCGCTGTTTCCAATACATATGGTGAAGCAGAACGCCTTTGCCCACAGAAGCAAGAGGATCGCGAGAGAAATATGAACTCGGAAGAGGCTTCAACACCAAATCATCGGGCTTCGCATCCTCATTATCCATCATGCTAAGCGTAGTCGAGACGCGAGGCAGCTCAAGGTCACGATAACGATACCCCCCCATAGCCTCAAGTACAAACTGATACGAATCTGAAATAGCGTCGAGCTTTTCACGAACAGCCTGCTCAAGCATAGGATTGACAATTCCGCTCTCAGCCATAAATGTATCGGTAAACTCAGCGCGAGCCGAGGGGCATGCATCCAGCGCTTCAGCAACGAGTTTCTCCATATAGAGAACTTCAACACCTTCGCTCCTCAGAAGATCCGCAAAGGCATCATGCTCCTTTTGAGCCACATCAAGATAGAAACAGTCGTGAATCCAGACATCCTCGAACTCTTCTGCCTTTACGTTCACAAGGTCACGACCGGGGCGGTGAAGCACAACTTTCTTGAGCTTACCAATCTCGCTGTGTACATTCAGTCCTTTAGGCATTCCTGTTACTCCATTTCAGCCATGAAACCTACAGGGCAATAAGTCCCGAGATTGCTACGAATACGATATTGATGAGCGACACGACCAAGAAGAATTTCCAAACGGTCTTCCACCACTGGCCAAGCTTGATCTTGCACACGCCCAAACCCGCTACAAGAATGGCGCTAGTAGGACAGATCAAAGACATCGTCGCGCTACCCATGGAGAGAGCCCACACGGCAGCCTCGGGATTAAGGCCCATGAGTTCGGTCAAAGGTCCAAAAATGGGAGCGGTCAGTGCTGCAAGGCCAGATGAGCTGGGAACCAGGATCGCCAGGAGGTTCTCAACCGCATAAAGAAGCGTAGTAAAGAGAACCGCCGGGATGCCGCCCAGACCAGTGGCGAGCGCATTGAGGATGGTATCGATGATCATGCCGTCAGAGGCAATGACAAGGATGCCACGCGCAAGTCCAACGACAATTGCCGAGAAAGCAAAGTCAGCGATACCCGCAACAAATTCCTGAGCGATGACGTCCTGACTAAAGCCCGCAATAACACCAGCCAACAAGCCCATGGCCAAAAAGACCGCAGAAATCTCGTTCATATACCAGCCCTGGGTCACAAGTCCCCAGATGATAAGGCACATTCCAGCGATAAATACCGCAAGCACGCCTTTTTGACGACCCGTAAATTCCGCATCAAGGGCAGATTCATCGGCAGCGAACTCGACTTTCTTGGCGATATCATCCTCAAATGTGATCGATGACTCAGGATTCTTCTTTACCCTTCGTGCATAGAGGACAACCCAAGTAATTGCAACGGCGGTCAAAACAACCCAGGCAATCATACGCAGCCACAGCTGGGGGTTGCCCTGAATACCAAGAATACCTTGCGCAATGAGAACATTAAACGGATTAATCGTTGAGGCGATGTAACCCGTGCGCGCTCCAACGAACACGACCATGAACGCCGTCATCGAGTCGAAGCCCATAGCCATCATAATTGGCATGAAGATCGCAAAGAACGGGAGAGTTTCTTCCGCCATGCCAAAGCTCGTTCCGCCCAATGCAAAGAGAACCATCGCAATAGGAATAATTAGAATGTCTTTGTTCTTAAAGCGGCGAACGACACGACCCATTCCGCTCGTGATAGCGCCCGTTTTAGTAATAACCTGAAACGAACCGCCCACAATCAAGATGAATGCAACGACCTCAATTGCCTCTTGTATACCGCGCGTTGGAGCCTGAAGAACATCGAAGACACCTTGTCTGAGATCTACTTCATCCCCGGTTTCCTCGTCAATATATGTCTTTTCACTCTGCTCATACGTACCTGCGACAGTGACTTCACGACCGTTCACCTCCTGACGCTGATAGGACCCAGAGGGAACAATCCACGTGAGAACAGCGAAGATGACCATAAGTGCAAAGATGATCGCATATACGTGCGGGACCTTGAACTGCTTGATGCCTTTCGAACTTTCCGCTGCCATATCTCCTCCTTCATTCCTTTTCCCATCTATCCAGCTGGCACCATAAATGTATGAGGTTGCTCAGCGGTGGTCGGGCAACCATCGCTATCGTGTCGCTTTTCACCTATGAACGGCAGCTAAAGTGACGTTATTAATCAACCTGATATTTTAAATTGATGTTATTTGTCAATTACATACGTCTTTTAACTTTTCCGCAACACAACAAGGAACCTGCCTTAGCCTTATATAAAAACCAGCAGGACAGGAGACAGGCATGCAAGGCATACACATAACAAATGAAATCGGTCATTTAAAAGCCGTACTTGTCCATCGACCAGGAGCTGAAACACAAAACTACCCTGATGCCGACTTCAGCCAAGTTTTCTCCCTGCGAAAATGGAGCGGTCGTTTTGACCTCGACAAAGCAATGTATGAGCACGATTCCATGGTTCAATTGCTTGAGAAGCATGGCGTAGAAACCATTGAAATTAGGGACCTTCTCGAAGACTCACTTGAAACTGAGCCCCAATCACTTAAATATTTTATTGATGACTACCTCCGTTGCAGCGGGGCAACAGGCAGAGAGTTCCTCGAGGCAATAACCCAGCTGTTTGAGAACGCTAAGAACACCCAGGAATTGGTGAATATAGTACTTAACGGCATTCGCTTTGGAGACACTGAGCTATGTTCAAACCAGTCGGAAACACTACGGGCGCTCGTGCACGAGCAATTTGATCCCGCCTCGCTCTTGGTCAATCCCCTCAACACGCTTTTTTTCACTCGTGATCCTGCTGTGGTAGTCGGAGACGGCATCATCCTAAATCATATGTATTGGCCTGAGCGTGATCGTGAGGTCGCCTTATACCGGCAGATATTCACCCACCACAAGATCATGGGAGAAACTCCAATATGTGATTTGAACAGGAGTAGCTACCATATAGAAGGCGGAGACATTATTGTTATCAGTGCTAAGACAATATTAGTTGGAATCTCTGACCGAACTGAACCCGCCGCCGTCGAGTCACTTGCCAAAGAGCTCCTGACCTCAAATAAATTCCAGACCACCGAGCTAATTGCGATTCGAGTCCCCTCTGACGGGCTGCGTATCCACCTCGATACGTTCATAAGTAGAATTGATCACGACGCGTTCCTCATCGATCGTGAGATATGCAATGCCGTTGATGCATACAGCATTCAACTAAAACGATCCGGAAGGGGCCTTACGATCACTCCTATCGATCGCACGATTCCGGAAATACTCTCTGCAGCCTGTTGCGAACCAATAAAAGTGATTGACTGCGGAGGCGGGAATCAAACCGCCTACGAAAGAGAACGCCGGAACAACGCAACGTCTATCCTTGCGCTCTCGCCAGGAAAACTATGCGTATATGAAGAAAACGTTTGGACCAACGAAGCGCTTGAGAAAGCAGGAATGGAATTATTCCCGCTATCCATTGACGAGCTCACCAAAGGCTATGGTGGCACAAACTGTCTATGCCTCCCTCTGTGGCGAGAGGATCTATAGCCATGGGCTTCGGGGCAAATATTCGTAAACTCCGCACCATGGAGCATCTTGGTCAGGCGCAACTTGCAGAGATGTTGGGGGTATCTAAAGAGACCGTTTGTCGTTGGGAAAAAAGTCGGTATGCCCCCCGTGAGCGCTATATTGAAAAGTTACAAGCGCTCTTCGGTTGCACCCGCGATGAACTTGTTGGCGAGGAAAACGGTTTGGCTGTAAAGCTCGCAAATAAAAGAATCGTCACCGACGAAGACCCTGCTATCCACGAAATGGAGGGCACATTTCCCGTCATCGATATCGAATCGCAAAAGCGCCGCATCACGCACGGCCAACAAAATGCTTGCGCGCCTGTAGACGTAGCCAAACGTCACCCACATAGCGTTTTCGTTAAAATCAAAGGCGACGAAATGTCCCGCATTTACCCTCCCGGCAGCTTACTACTTGTCGATACCACCGCAAAGCCTTGGAACGGCTGTGCTGTATTGGCGCTCGCAGACGGTAAAACACCGGTAATTAGGCGATTTGCAGAAGGAAACGACATGATTGTGCTGTCGTCCCATTCATATGCAACAGCAAGTCCGGATCTGATGTTTAACAAACGGAGGATTAGAATCATAGGAGTCGTCGTTTGGTATCAAGCGAGCCACGATCACACGCTTAATTAAATCGACTTTCCCAAAAACGACCGTACCGCACAGACAGCTCAAAGTCCCAGCCCAAATGAACTACTTTTTGGCGGCTTTGCGCTCGTCGCGGATGCGGGCGCGATCCATGGCCGCCTCGACCGCCGAGAAACGGCAGCCGCAGTAATTCTGCCGATACATGCCCAGCTCACGCGAACGGCGCGTAGCCTCGGGATAATACGGGCGAAAATCTCGAATCACCGGGGTGAGACCGCGGGCGGCAGCCAGACGCTCCAAAACATCATTGCAGGTATCGAACAGCTGATACGGCGAGACGGCGAGCGTCGTGCCCACAAACTCAAACCCGCGCTCCTGGGCCACGCGGCACGCCTCGGCCAAGCGCAGGGCATAGCACGAGCGACAGCGACGGGGCCGATCGGCACCCAGCGGGGCCACGCCGGCCTCCCAGCGCTCGCGGTCCTCCCCCGCCTCGATGAGCTCGATGTCGCCATCGGCACACCACCGGCGCAGCTCGTCCAGACGCCGCCGCCATTCATCGCGCGGTTGAATATTGGGATTGGTCCAGCAAATCGTGGGCTCAAACCCCTCCTCGCGCAGCAGGCGAACCGGCTCAAGCGAGCATGGTGCACAGCACGCATGCAGCAACAACGACTTCATCGACATCCCCGTCCCAGAAAACTCACCCCGACATCATGGCAGCTAAAATAGCCCCGTCCCAAAAAGACTACTTTGCGAAAAAGCGCACGCCGAAGGACGTGTCCTCGCAGGCGACAATGCGGCGGTCGCGCAAAATGGTCCGCACGTAATACCAGTCGCCCACACAGCCCGACAAATGCAAGCCGGCCGCCAGGTAGCACAGCAGCGGATAGCCCGAGAACGCAAACCCCAGGGCAAACGCTGTCGTCACAACAACCGTCGGCGCCAGGCAAACTGCCACGTACCGCCGGCGCGAATACACCACGCCCTCGGCGCAGGCATAGATCATCGCCGCCTCGCGATTCGCCCCAAAGGTCACCTGCGCGCCCGCAGGCGCCAGCAGCTTAAAAAACACACCGTGCACCAGCTCGTGCACGGCAAATGAAGCCGCCGAAACCGCAGTCAAGCCGACTATCCAGCCCAAGACCGTGGTCCAGCCGCCCGCGTCAGCCGCATCCAAGTCTGCAGGCCCGCCCAGCAGCATAAACACCGGCACCAGGCACACGGCAAACACGCCGACTACGACCATCCCCCACACGAAGCAAGCGTGCAGAAAATCCTCGTCCTCAAACGCATGTATGTTGGAAATCTCATTCATAGCATCTTAGGATAGCGCCCCTGCCACGCACCCGCCCGCATGTGCGATAATGTCGAACGATATGCACGAATTGACCACCGCGCCGCCGAGCCCCGCGCCCGGCCGCGCCCTCACCATATGCGAAGGAGTCCCATGGCATCCAAATACTCCATGAACGACCGTCCCAGCTGGCCTCGCCGCGCCATCGTTACCGCCGGCGAGCCCTACGGCAACAAGGGCCTTCACTTTGGCCACGTTGGCGGCGTCTTTGTCCCTGCCGACTTCTTCGCCCGCTTCCTGCGCGACCGCCTGGGCCGCGAGAACGTCATCTTCACCTCGGGCACCGACTGCTATGGCTCGCCCATCATGGAGAGCTACCGCAAGCTCAAGGAGAACGAGGGCTACGACAAGTCCATTAGCGAGTATGTCGAGTCCAATCACTCCCGCCAGGCCGCGACCCTCAACAACTACAATATCAGCTGCGATATCTACGGCGGCTCGGGCCTTGAGCCGGCTGCGCAGATTCACAACGAGGTGACCGCCGAGATTATCAAGCGCCTGCACGAGCAGGGCACCATCTCCAAGCGCTCCACGCTGCAGTTCTACGATGCCAAGGCCGGCACGTTCCTCAACGGCCGTCAGGTGATCGGCCGCTGCCCCATCCAGGGCTGCAAGTCCGAGAAGGCCTATGCCGACGAGTGCGACCTGGGTCACCAGTTTGAGCCCGAGGAGCTCATCGCGCCTAAGAGCCAGCTCACCGGCGAGGTGCCCGAGCTGCGCCCGGTCGACAACCTCTACTTCGACCTGCCGGCCTACCTCGACTTTATGAAGACCTATACCGCCAAGCTCGCCCAGAACCCGCAGGTTCGTTCCGTGGTCTCCAAGACCATGGAGGAGTGGCTGCTGCCGGCTCAGCTCTATATTCAGAACAAGTTCCGCGAGGCCTTCGATGCCGTCGAAGATCAGCTTCCCGAGCACACCGTCCTGGAGCCCGAGGGCAACAAGAGCAGCTTTACCGTCACCTTCCCCAGCTGGAAGGAGCGCGACGATGCCCACGCGGTGCTCGCCAACGGCGGCGTGCGTTTCCGCAGCGGCAAGGCGCTCGTGCCCTTCCGCATCACCGGCAACATCGACTGGGGCGTTCCGGTGCCCGAGGTCGATGGCGTCTCCGACGTCACCTGCTGGTGCTGGCCCGAGAGCCTGTGGGCGCCCATCAGCTATACGCGTACCGTGCTCGCACGCGATGCCAAGGCCGCCGGCGTGACCGAGGGCGTCGCCGCCCAGGATGCCGCCCTCATGGGCGAGCCCGCCGCCGATTCCACGCAGGTACCCGCTCCCACCTACCAGCACAGCTCGCTCGACTGGCGCGACTGGTGGTGCTCTGACGACGCTCAGATCTACCAGTTCATCGGTCAGGACAACATCTATTTCTACTGCATCGCTCAGACCGCCATGTGGGAGGCCCTGGGTTGGGACCTTACGCAGAGCACCGTCAGCGCCTGCTATCACCTGCTCTACATGGGCAAAAAAGCCAGCTCGTCCTCGCAGACGCCTCCCCCGCCGGCAGACGACCTGCTCAACCACTACACCTGCGAGCAGATGCGCGCGCACTGGCTGTCGCTCGGCCTGTCCGAAAAGCCGGTGAGCTTTAGCCCCAAGGCATACGACACGCGCGTGACCGGCAAGGACAAGGACGGCAACGAGGTACGCGCCTGCGACGACAAGCGCGTCATCGATCCGGCCCTTAAGGAGAGCGCGCTGCTGACCGGCGTGTTCAACCGCCTGGCCCGCAGCTGCTTCTACGGCGTTGCCATCAAGGAAGGCGACGAGAGCCCCTATCGCAACGGCTGCATCCCCGCCGGTGCCGCCTCTGCCGCCGTGGTCGAGGCTGCCGAGCAGGCAGCTCTTGCCTTTGAGCAGGCCATGTACAAGTTCGAGACGCACCGCGCGCTTGCCGTGTGCGACGACTACCTGCGCGCCGCCAACAAGCGCTGGAGCGACGCCTCCAAGGCCGCCAACAAGCTCGAGGGCGACGAAGCAAACGCAGCGATGACGCAGGCCCTGGTTGATGCCTTTACCGAGCTGCGCGTGGCGACCGTCCTGATGCACGGTATCGTCCCGGCCGGCTGCGAGCTCATCTGCGAGTACTTCGACGTCGATCCGGTCGCCTTCTTTAGCTGGGATAACATCTTTGCCTCCACGGACGAGTTCGTAGAGAGCCTGGGCGAGAAGCCCGGCGACCACCGCGTGAAGCCGCTGCCCCCGCGCTTCGACTTCTTCAGCAAGCACGAGAGCCAGTACTAAAGCACGCTAGTAGCAACGCGCCCGGGAATGATTATTCTAGGACGGGGATTAAAAAATCATTCCCGGGCGCCACAGTACAGTCTTTTTGTGACGGGAGTCATGGAATGATTATTTAATCCCCGTCCCAGAATAATCATTTAGGTGGAAGGAAAGACGGATGTCCAAGCAGCGTCGTCGTAAGCAGAAAAAGCAGGTTAAGCCCGAGCTCAAGCTCAGGCAGTTTGCCGCTACCGAGCTTTCCGACCAGCTTGCCGCCCTTCCCTGCGCCGCCGACCTGCCGCGCTTTATGGTCGACACGGTCGCCGGCGCCTATGCGCCCGCCGATGCCGAGCTCATGATCGAGGGCTTCGGCGCCGCGGCCACACGCCCGGTCACGCTGCGCGCCAACACGCTCAAGGCGACCGCCGAGGACATCGCTGCGGCGCTCGGTGCCGCCGGCATCGCCCACAACCCCGTCGCTTGGTATCCGGACGCCTTTATCCTGCCCGAGGCCCAGGTTTCCGACCTATGGGACCTCGACATCTACCGCGACGGCAAGATCTACCTACAGAGCCTGTCGTCCATGATGCCGCCTTTGGTGTTGGGCGCCCAGGCAGGCGAGGACATCCTGGACATGTGCGCAGCCCCTGGCGGCAAGACGACGCAGATCGCCGCCCTCACCCAGGGCCAGGCACACCTCACGGCCTGCGAGATGAGCATTCCCCGCGCCGAAAAGCTTGAGTCCAACCTCCACCGCCAAGGTGCCAAAAACGTGCCCGTCATGCGCATCGACGCACGCGAGCTCGACGAGTTCTTCCGCTTTGACCGTATCCTGCTCGACGCTCCCTGCACCGGCACGGGCACCGTCATCAGTGGCAACGAGAAAAGCCTGCGCGGCCTCACCGAGCAGCTGCTCGTCAAGTGCGCCCGCTCGCAGCGCGCGCTTCTGGACCGCGCCATGGGAGCCCTCAAACCGGGCGGCACGCTCGTCTATTCCACCTGTTCGATCATGCCGCAGGAAAACGAGGACGCCCTGCAAGAGGCCCTCGACAAGCACATGGATTGCGAGCTTATCCCCCTCGACGGCACACCGAGCGAAAGTGAAGCGCGTCGCGCCCAGGATGCCGGCGAGGAGCCGCATATCGAGTGCAACGCCCTCACCGAGGCCATCGCCGCCGGCCATGTCTCGGCCATCGCCAACGGTATGCCCGGCACGCTGACCATTCCGCCTAGCCGCGATTTTGAGGGCTTCTACATTGCCCTGATCCGAAAACGCAGCTAGCGCACGGATCAAAAACTCAACAAGCTATCTCTGTGCGCGTTTGCCCTGCTGGTCGCGATGCTGTTTAAGCATCGCGCGCTCCTTGCGTTCGGCCCTTTTGCCCTTAATGGCCGTGACCACAAAGTAGATGACCGCGGCGGCAACGATTGCGCCCACGCACAGGCCAATCGAGCCAAACATTGCTGTCAATTCCATACCGCGTCACCTCTCTTTTAAACGGGACTTTCAAGATAGCACCTCGATCCTCGCCACCACAGCTCCTTCACGTTCTCCCGCCCTTCGGTCTAACGGATGGTGCGGCGGGGAAAAATCAACTCGTCAAACGATTTAGCATTCGCAATTCCGGCTGCATCGCGCCGGCCACCATCGCATAGAATCGAGCCTCCATGGATACCCTCAACGACCTAAACGAACGCGTCGACGCCTTTGTCGGCACCAGCTCCTTCGACACGCCTGCCGCGGCAAACGACCAAGCTCCCATCGATGTACCCGCCGAGGTTCACGAGGACATCGTCGCCTCGGTCGATTTCTCCGAGGTCGAGCTCGCAGACGAGTTCACCGAGCCCCAGGTAGCCGTGACCCCCAACGGACTGCTCCCCATGGAGCCCCTGCCCATCGACGGACGTCTGCGCAAGGCTGCTCTTCGCATGCCCGACGAGATCGAGGAGGCCAGCGGCTTCACGCTCTTCGGCCGCCGCATCAAGTCGCTCATTTACACCACCGATGTCGCGGTTATCCGCAACTCCAACGCCGATGCCGTTTTTGCGGTCTACCCTTTCACGCCGCAGCCCGCCATTACGCAAGCGCTGCTGACCGTCGCCGAGTGCCCGGTCTTTGTAGGCGTGGGCGGCGGAACTACGACCGGTAAGCGCTCCGTGCAGATGGCAGCCGTCTCCGAGATGCAGGGCGCGGCGGGCTGCGTGGTCAACTCCCCCGCCACTGCCGAGATGGTCGAGCACATCACCAACATCGCCGACATCCCCGTCATCGCCACGGTCGTTCGCTGCGACGACGATGCTCACGCCAAGGTGCGCGCCGGAGCCAAGATTCTCAACATCGCCGCCGGCAAGAACACGCCCCAGGTCCTACGCGAGCTGCGCGAGCACTATCCCAACCTGCCGCTCATCGCACCGGGCGGCAAGACGCCCGAGAGCATCCGTGAAACCATCGCCGCCGGAGCCAACGCCATCATCTGGACGCCGCCTTCGGCCCAGCAGCTACAGACCGACATGATGCAGCGTTATCGCAAGATGAAGGAAGACGCCACACCTGTCATCTCGCGCGACGATGTGCCCATTATCGACCAGGTCGCCGCCGCCGAGGTCAGCCAAGTCGAGAACATGAATCCCGACGTGCCGATTCCCGACGAAGTCATCGAGCGCGTCGCTTCGATCCACGAGCGCGTCGAGGAGCATCGCGCCAATCGCGGCCTCAAGCCATCACTGCACGGCTTCTTCTTCCGCGGAAAGAAACGCTAGCCGCAACAGCAAGGCCCGCCCCACAAACGTGAGGCGGGCCGTTTTCGCTTGAACAAACATGCAGCGACGTGATGGGGCAAATTAATCCACGCGCTTGTCGCCCATAAAGAAGAGCGCCACCGTACCAGGTCCGGTATGCGAGCCAATCAGAGTACCGATGTCATTGATCTCAATCTTGCCTTTAAGCTGCGGAACCTGTTCCTCAATCAGCGCCGCAACTGCCTCGGCATCCTCGCGGCACGCCGAGTGCGACATGATGCACTTACCCGAATAATCCGCACCGTCCTGCACGTGTGCCATCATGGTCTTAGCCATCTCGGAAATCGCGCGCTTCTTAGTGCGAATCTTCTCACGTGGCGACAGCTTGCCGTCGCAATCGACCGTCATAAGCGGGCAAATCTTAAGCGCCGTGCCGATGATCGCGCTCGCAGCCGAAATGCGACCGCCTCGTAGGTAGCTCGACAGATCGGTCGAGAAGAACCAGTGGTGCAGGTTGAGTTTGTGCTCCTCGATCCAGGCAGCCGTCTCGTCGAGTGAAGCCCCGCTATCGCGCACGTCGGCGGCATATTCCAGCAACAGGCCAAAGCCCGAAGACGCCGCCAGCGAATCGATGACGCGCACCTTGCCGCCCTCGGGATAGCGATCCGCAAGCATCTGCGCCGCGACGCAGGCCGATCCATACGTGCCCGAAATACCCGACGACAACGTCAGGTGCAGCACGTCTTTACCCTCGGCAACAAACGGCTCCCAAAACTCCTCGTACTCACCCACGCTCACCTGAGACGTCTTGGGCATGGCGCCCGCGGCAATCTGGGCAAAAAACTTGTCCGGCGTAATCGACTGATACAGATCGTCCGTATAGACAACATCGTCGATCTCGTAATGAAAATACGCGACAGGAATATTGCGCGAGTCAAAGAACTCCCGAGTTCGGTCGGCGGCAGATTCACAGGTCAGGACAAAATCACTCATATGAGGCTCCTTACGTATTGCTGCGCAAATTATCGCACAGTGAGCCTACATACGGTACATATGTCCACTATTTACCAAATCGAACCAAAAATAGCGAACATCTTTACCACCATCGTCTCCACCGACCCCACGCATAAATATCTGAGAAAACACCCTCTGTCGTCTCCACTCAACCGCCATATCTACCTCAACTAAATCGATTTACCAAACCGTTCAGCCGACAATTCAGCCGCTGGCGCAAAATCGAAACAAAAGCGGCGCATACTGATAAACGTTTGACGCCGTTTATCAGTTTTACCAGCCCCATCGGAAGGTGTTTCATGGTCGCATTCGGTCGCAACCCGCAAGACTTCAAGTATCTGCGCCTGCTGTCGAGACAGTTCCCCACCGAACAATCCGCATTTACCGAGATTATCAACCTCTCGGCCATCCTCAACCTACCCAAGGGCACCGAGCATTTTATGAGCGACGTGCACGGCGAGTACGAAGCCTTTATGCACATCCTCAACAACTGCTCGGGCGTCGTGCGCGAGCATGTCGACGAGATTTTTGGCGACACGCTCTCCTTTGACGAAAAGGGCGAGCTGTGCACGCTCATTTACTACCCGCGCGAGAAGATTGAGCTGGTCCGCAGACAGCGCGAGGACTCGCCAACTTGGTACAAGACGATGCTTGACCAGCTCATCATGGTCGCTCGCTCGCTTTCAAGCCGCTACACGCGCTCCAAGGTGCGTAAGGCCATCCCGCGCGACTACGCCTATATCATCGACGAGTTGTTGCACACGCACCCGGACGAGAACAACTATCGCGTGCGCTATCACGAGCGCATCGTGGAGTCCATCCTGGAGACCGCCAGCGCCGACGACTTTATCGAGTCGCTCGCTTCGCTCATCAAGCGCCTGGCCGTCGACCACCTGCACCTGGTGGGCGATATCTTCGACCGTGGCGGCGGCGCTGCCAAGATTATGGACCGCCTGCTCACCTATCATTCGCTCGACATCCAGTGGGGCAACCACGACCTGCTGTGGATGGGCGCTGCGGCCGGTGAGCCTGCATGCATCGCCACGGTGCTGCGCAACAACCTGCGTTACGACAATTACGAGATCCTCGAGAACGACTACGGCATCTCGCTGCGTGAGCTTGTCGCCTTCGCAGACGCCACCTATACCGCCGGTGAGTCCATCACCCCGCTGATCAAGGCCATCAACGTGCTGCTCTTTAAGCTTGAGGGCCAGATTATCCAGCGTCACCCCGAGTTCGACATGACCGACCGCCTGCTGCTCGACAAGATTGACCACGACACCGGCACGGTCACGCTCGCCGACGGCAGCGTGTGGCCGCTCACGACCAACGACTTCCCTACCGTCGACCCGGCAGACCCCTATACGCTCACGCCCCAGGAGCAGCACATCATCGACAAGCTCGTGTCCGAGTTTGTCACCGCCGATCACCTGCATCGCCATATCGATTTCCTCTATTCCCACGGCTCGATGTACAAGGTCGCCAACGGCAACCTGCTCTTCCACGGCTGCGTTCCGCTCAACGAAGACGGCACCTTTAGCAGCATGAACTGTCTGGGCACCTGGCACGCCGGGCGCGATTATCTCGATTTTTGCGACCACATCGCCCGCCGCGCCTGGCGCGTGGGCGACCGCGACGCCCTCGACTGGATGTGGTACCTGTGGATTGGCTTTAACTCACCCGCCAGCGGACGCCTGGTGCGTACCTTTGAGCGCGCCTATATCGCCGATAAGAGCACCTGGGTCGAGCCGATGGACCCGTACTTTACGCTTACCAAGTCGCCCTCGGTCTGCGATGACATCATGCGCGAGTTTGGCGTCGCGGCCATGGCATGCTCGCCGACCGGCCACATCATCAACGGCCACACGCCCGTTAAAACCACCAAGGGTGAGCAGCCCATCCGCGCCGAGGGCAAGCTACTGGTCATCGATGGCGGCTTCTGCCGCGCTTACCATCCCAAGACGGGTATCGCCGGCTATACGCTCATCTCGAGCTCGCGCGGCTGCCGCCTCAAGTCGCACCGGGCCTTTACGACGGTTGCCGAGGCACTCACGCGCAACGTGGACATCGAGAGCGAGACCAACCGTTTTGACCAAGCAGACCGTCGCCGCATGGTGAGCGACACCGATACTGGCGCCAAGATTCGCAGCCAGATCCAGGACCTGCGCCAGCTGCTCGATGCATATAGAAACGGTGCTATCGAGGAGCGCGCCTAGCACCACCCGCGGGGATTGGCTAAACTTGCTAAGTTTGTCATCCCCGCGGCGCTTCGGCGCCAACTTAAGGCAGGTACCATGCAAAAGCTCCTTGCGCAGATTATGAAATTTGGCGTCGTCGGTGTCATTGCCACGGTTATCGACTTTGGCATTATGAATCTGCTCCACTACGGTCTGGGCCTCAACATCCTAATCGCCAACACCAGCGGCTTTATCATCTCACTCATCTTTAACTACCTCGCAAGCATGAAATACGTGTTTGCGCACAAGGAAGGCATGAGCCGCCGCCGCGAGTTCATCATCTTTGTCGTGCTGTCCGTGATCGGTTTGGTGCTCAACGATGGCATCGTGCTGGCGCTCAACGCCGGCCTGGGACTCGAGGCCAATATCGCCAAGATCTGTGCCACCGCGCTTGTCATGGTCTACAACTTTGTGACCCGAAAAATCTTCCTGGAGGGCGACGAGACAAAATAGCTCGAAACCCCTGTAGCATTACGGCGCCCACGGACGACGCGCACTCAGCGCAGTATCGTCCGTGGGTGTCGCTCGTTTACGGGCAAATTTTCAACGTTTGCGGATTAGCTCTTGAAAATTTGGCGAGTTCATATAGTTCTTGGCAAAGACCTTACGTTTCCCTTGTAAAAGCTCTAAAGTATCCTCTGCTCGATTCATCAACGCATTGGATGTGATTACGTGCGCAAGGCGCTGGCACAACCTCATACCAAGCAGTTCCTCAAGTTTGCCGTCGTGGGTCTTATCTCCTTTGGCATCGACTGGGGCATGCTCATTGCGCTCGTCGAGCTGTTCCACCTCGACTTTTTGATGAGCACCACGGTTTCGTTTATCACGTCCGTCGTGGTCAACTACTGGCTCAGCATGAAGTACGTGTTCGACCACCGCGAAGGCATGAGCCGCAAGCGCGAGTTCACGATCTTCACCATCCTGTCGGTGATCGGCCTGGGCCTCAACGACCTGTACATGTTTGTGGGCGTCACGTTTTTGAGCATCGGCTACCAGGCCATGAAGGCCATCGCCACATTCCTCGTCACCTGGTACAACTACTTCAGCCGCCGCTTCTTCCTCGAGGGCGCACGGTCGTAGTCGATTCACTATTTGCTTGAATGTATAACCGGTTGGAATTCCCGTTCCAACCGGTTTTTTTGTTTGCCGAGAGACCCGGCGATCCAGTCCCATTCGCATGAAAAACGGGCGGCTCGGATGTTGGTCCGAACCGCCCGTCTGGCGCGCTATGTCGAGGCCTCTAGTCTGTAACGTAATACCAGACTACGTTGTCGCCGTTTGAGAGAACGTAGTTACTACAGGCCGTCATGGGCGTTGTGCCGTTGACGGAATACATCCAGCCGCTCGTGCCGCCGTACTGTTTCTCGGCCAAACCACCAATCGCAGAAACATACGTGCCGTACGATGAGCCGTGTGCGTTGACAGAAAGGCCCAGCGCGCACAGGGCATCGTAAACGGTAGCGCCTTCGTTAAAGGTAAAGGTGCCGCCAGAGGACACAGGATTGCCCACAGCGCTCGATGTGACCGAAACCGTCACCGTAACGTAGCTGGACTCCTGTGAGCCGCCCTGTCCGCCCGAGGGAGCACTTCCGCCATAGGAGCTGGAGGCTCCATCAGACGACTGACCGCCTCCCGAAGAAGCACCGCCAGACACATTGGAAGTATCACCGGCTCCCGTATTTTGGGCAGCGGATTTATCGCCAGACTTCTTGCCGCCCCGGTCCTCGGACTTCTTGCTATCCGAGTTTTTGTCCGATTCCTTGTTTGAAGACTCGGAATCGTCCTTGGCGTCGTTCGAACCCTTGGGCTCGTCTTTTGCATCATTCGAAGATTTGGAATCCTTGGAACTAGCCTCGCCCGAAGCGGCAGACGAGCCAGACCCCTTGGTGTCCTTGGCAACGACGCTCTCCCCCGTCACGGTCTGAACGATCCAGTCAATGGACCAGGCGCCGCTCTCGGAAGGATGAACGAAGCCCAGCGAGACGACGATCAGAATGGTGCACGCGGCAGCAAGAACGCCAAGGAGCGCCTTGCGACGAGAGGCGGACGCCGCCAAAGCGGCGCCCTGTTGCTTTGCATCGTCGAACTGAATGAACGAGGAATCTGGTTGCTTGGGGTCAGCGTCCTTGGATTTATTGGACACAACCCTCACCTACCGACGTTTGGTGAACACGAACACGCCGACGATGGCGAGGCCGATGACGCCGGCGGCAACGCCAACAATGGCGAGCGGATTGGTGCCAGTCTCCTGCTCGGAAGCACCAGAGGGCTTCTTAGCAGTGGTCGTGGAAGCAGCACCCGTATCGGACTTGGAATCGGACTTCTTGTCGGACTTGCTGTCCTTCTTGTCAGACTTGTTGTCAGACTTCTTGTCGGACTTCTTGTCGGACTTGTTGTCCTTGGTCTCGGTCTTGGTCGACACCGTCGTCTTGGTCACCGGCTTCTTGCCCGGGGCAATAGCGCCGCCCTTCGAGCCGGAGCCAGAACCCGCGCCAGCGCCAGTGCCGGAATCAGTACCGGTACTAGAACCGCCGCCGCCATTCGAACCAACGCCACCGTTGCCACCATTAGTGCCAGAACCGCCATTACCGCCAGGGTTAACGGCATTCTTGGTCCACTTGGCATACAGCGTCAGATCGGCCGTCACCGGCGTGCTAAAGTCATACGCCTGCGTGCAAGCCTCATCGGTATACCAACCGCCGAAAGTGTAGCCATCGCGCGTCGGATCGGCCGGCTTGACCAGCTTGCCATCGGCCGTAGCAACAAACTTAGTGTCGCAAGCAGACCCGCCGTTGGAGTTAAAGGCAACCGTCCAAGACTCGACAGCTCCAAGTTTAAACAGCGTGCCCGAATCATTAATGTAGTAGAGATTGCCAGAAGCATCGGCAATGACCGGAGAGTCACAGTACTGGTAATGGCCAGCCGCATCATAAATCTGCGTCGCCTCTGCATCGCCGAGCGTATAGCGATACACGCCACCACCAGAAGAGTAGTTGACGTAATCCTTGCTATCCGCGCTGTTAACGGTGAAGTACACATAGGTCTTGCCGCCCTGAACACTCACCAGCGGAGTAGCAGCAATACCGTTGAGGCCAGCCGGCAGCGCCTTGCCGTCGGCAGCAGCGACCATCGTGGCCTTACCCGTCTTCAGGTTATAGAGAACCAGAGCAGAGCCAGTAGCCGTCTGTCCGCCGACAATCAGATTGTCACCAGACACCGCAGGGGCGCTCAGATTATTCGTAAGGCCCAGATCAACCGTCTTCTGTTCACTCAGCACGCCCTTCGCCGAAAGCGAAATCACATGGAGCTTTCCGTCGTGCGTCATCTGATAGAAGGTCGAACCATTGGACGGATCGGCAATGCAATCGGCATTTGCGACAGCGCCGAGCTTCATGGTCGAAACGACATCGCCCGTCGTCTTATCAATGCACTTAAGCGTACCCGCGCTCGTAGGAACGATGGCATACTTATCCGTCAAAGCCGCACCAGTCCAGTAATAGCCCTCGGCAGGGTCGATGTTCTGCCAAGAAACTTCGCCCGTGGCAATCTTAATGCGCGCAAAGGAGCCGTTGCCGTAGGTCGCGTTGTAATTCTCGTCATACGAAATATCGACCGAGCCTACATAGACGTACTCGCCGTCCGAAACGACGGTGCAGGAGCTCTGCGTCAAGTCCGTCAAACTAGGCGTCAGCCACTTGCAGATCAGCTTGTCTGCAGTAATCGCCTGGACCGCACCGCCGTTGAGCGGAACGATGATAAGGCCATTGGTATAGATCGGACGAGAGGTATAGCTCACCTTGGAGGCAAGCGGCGCAGAGGCAACCTTTTTGCCCGTGGACGAATCGATCTTAATGAGCTCGTTCTCGGTCGCGATGTACACAAAGCCGTTAGCGATGACAGGCTCGCTGCAGTTGGCATACTGCTGACCAGACTCGGCCTTCCAATCGAAGGCCCACTTAAGACCGGCGGCCTGCGCAGGCGTCTTGGCATCCGTTACGGTCGAACCGTTGCCACTGTTGCCGTAGCCGGCCCACTCGGCATCCCAATCAGGAGTCGTCGCGCTCGGATCCACGACAATCTTGTCGGGATCGGGCATGGGCGAATTATCGGTGGCATGGGCAAGCGTGACCTTATCGCCGCTCTTGAGCGTAATCTGGTTGGCACAGAGAGATGAGGACTCTCCGTTGATATACAGATGCCAATATTTGTTGGTCGCACCATCATAGCCGTACGTCTCGTCTTCGAATGGCGAGTTGATGGAATTGAGGAACCAGTACTCACCACTCTGGGAGCCGTTGTACGTAACGCCCTTGGCCTTCAGAACCGTCTCAATAAGGTTCTGGGCAGTAGAGCCTTCGGGCAGAGAAACGTTGCTTGCCGAGCCCCAGCGAGCATTGTTGCCGTTGACATCGGGACCGATAACATCGACAGACCCAAGAACCTGGCCAGGAAGGGCATCGGCGTCAGCACCATACATAAAGGTGACGGCATCGCCCTCATGGAGCTCGTAGACACCGGCGCCAACGTCGGCGAACTTGCCATTTACGTAGAAGCGCCAATAGCTATTGGTCGCAGCATCCCAGCCATAGGACTTACCATCGAACGGCGAATAAATGCCGTTGAGGAACCAGCCCCAAGACGATTCGCTAGCATCGAGCTTAAGGCCGGTCTGCTCAAGGAGATCCTTGGCAGTGGAGCCTGCCTTGAGACTCGTCTGGCCCGTCGAAGCCCAAACCTGCTGCTTGCCGTCCTTGTCCTTACCGAGAACCTGAACAGAAGCATGGACAGAATCGGAGGGCAGCTGGTCGCCCCAGCCACCGTAGAACCACGTAACGGTATCGCCGGCATGGATGGTGACATTGTCCGCCGTATAGTCACTCGACTTGCCGTTGATGAACAGCTGCCAATAGGTCGAATAATCTTGGGGCGTACCCAGCTCAACACCGTTGTACTTAAGGCTCAGAATGAAGGAGCCCGCAGCAACGGCGTCAATGTCGTTCGCCTCGAGTGCGACCTTCGTAAGATCAAGCGCGCTCGAGCCGGACGTCACCACATACTGCGCGTTATCGACCCAAGCCTGAGTCTTGCCCTGGGCATCGCGACCAATGACGGTCACATTTGCGGCAACCTGGTCCTTAACGACAGGGGACGCGCTACCAGCCGTATAGGCAAACTCAACCTTCTGCCCCTGGGTGAGCTTAACGCTGCTCGCGCCAACCGAGGAAGACGCACCGTCGACGAACAGCTGCCAGAAGGCATAAGTCGTCGGATCGAAGGCAAGCGTACGGCCATCGCTCGGGGATGTGATGCTTTTGAGGTAGAAACCGTATGCCGTGTTCGGATCGTAGTCTGCCTTGAAGCCCGTCTTCTGCTGCAGCTTAACGAAGGCATCCGCAGCCGTCGCGCCCTCGTCGAGCTTGAGCTGCGTGGGTGCCACCCAGGTCTGAGCCTTGCCGTCGGCATCGGTGCCGATAATCGAGAACGAGACCTCGACTTGCTTCTTGGCGACATCGCCGGTTTCTGTCGGGTTCTCCGTCTGGACGGCAGTCGCGGCGGCAGATCCTGCTTGGCCAGCGGATGCCGTCGAAGACTGCTCGCTCGTAGCAGGGCTCTCCCCCGTCGCCGAGCCTTCGTCGCCAGTTGCTGCCTCTGTTGTGGCGGCACTAGCTGCAGGCGCGCCCTCGGAATCCGAGACCTCGGTGCCGCTCTGCTCGGCGGTACCGCCCGCAAGCGCTGCGTCCTCGCCCGGCGTCGCAGCCTGAGCCACAGCCTCGGCAATGCCCTCGGCGCCCTCGGCCCACAGTTGAGCCGGCGTGGTGCCAAAGGCCATCGCGAAGGCCAGGAATGCCACCAGGCCGCGCTTGGCTACACCGCGTGCAATCGCGCCACGACGATGCAACGAGGCGCGCTCACGCTCGTCCTCAAACATATCCATTTGTCCCCCATTGTCTGTACTTGGAGCATTGCCCAGCGGCTGCCCCACGTCATCGCGCATGTTGCGCTCGAGTTCCCCCATCGGGGTCCCCTTCCCTCCAGAGCCCTATGCACACCGGCGGCATACGCCGCGGCAACGTGCAAGATGGGAGGCGATCCGACTTAACCTTAACGGCTCGGGCACGTCGTCCGATCTGCGACGCGAGCATCCCGAGCCAAGAGGAATTACGGTTACTGGTACAGCCGGGGACTTGCACCCCGATTCTCCCAAACGCGCAGGAAAACCGCGCATTCGTGCGTCTCCGCACCACCATCTAGGCCATCGATTAATACCGTCAATATGCTATCACGCAAAAGGGCCTCGCACGCAGGCGAAGCCCAAGGTAAAAGCTATTGTTTGCGATAGGAAAATGCGGTGACGGTCGCAGACTCTAGTGCTTGCCGCCGTGGCTGTTGAGCCAGATATTGCGGCCCAGCATAAGTGCCAGCACCAGCGCGCTCACGTAGCCCATAAAGCCAATGACCGGGATACCAAACACAACCGGCTCGATGCGCGCGTAGTACACCACCGACGAACCGATAAACAGACCGGCGATAACGATAGCCATCGACATGCGGTCGATAATCCCACCCAGCTGTCGCAGCGCCTTATCGCTGCTCATGATCTGCGTGTTCACCTTAAGCTGGCCGCGTGTGAGCATACGCGAAGCCAGGCCCAGATACTCAGCCGCCTCGAGTGAGCCCTTCGCCGCGCGATAACTGCTCGCCGCAAAGTCGCGACTCATATCGCGCACGCGCGCATAGGTGCTTTTCTCGTTTTTAATGTGCGTTTGGATGATCTGGATCATGTTGACGTTGGGCATGTACTCGGTCAGCAAACCCTCGAGCGTCACCATGCCGCGCGCGAACATCGTTACCACGCTCGGCAGCTCAACGTCGTTTTTGCGCGCCAGGTTTAACAGCGAGGTCAAAAACTCGCCGATATCCAGATCCTTCAGGTCAAGGCCTGCAAAGTCAGCCACGATAAAGTCCAAATCGGACAAAAAGGCCGAATGATCGAGCTCAGCCGAGTCGCCACGCGTCACGGCGAAGCGCATGAGCGAATCCTTGAGCTTGGGCACGTCACCCTCGGCCACGGCGAAAATCATGTCCTTGACGATACCGCGATCGTGACTCGACATGCGTCCGACCATGCCCAAGTCGATAAAGAAAACGATGCCGTCCTTGAGAATAATGTTTCCCGCATGCGGGTCGGCATGGAAAAAGCCGTCATCGAGCACCTGCGTCGAGTAATCCTCGACGATTGCGGCACCGATCTTTTCCAAGTCATAGCCCTCGGCCACCAAGCGTTCAGGATCGGCGATCGAAATGCCGTCGACGTAGTCCATAACCACCACGTGCTCGGTGCACAGGTCCAGATAGGATTTAGGGCACGTCACGCCATGAACGCTCTTATGGAACTCGTAGAAGTCGTTGAGGTTTTTGGCCTCGGCCAAAAAGTTGGTCTCCTCGCGAAACGAGGTCCACAACTCCTCGACTACGCCGTGCAGGTCAACGAATTGATCGGTGTTGACGAACTTGGAAACGATACGCACCACCGAGCGGATGATATCGATGTCCTGTGCCATAACCTGCTGCGCACCGGGGCGCTGCACCTTGACGGCCACGTCCTCGCCCGTCACCAGACGAGCGCGGTGCACCTGCGCGAGCGATGCGCTACCAAGCGGATTGGGGTCGATCGCATCGAACATCTCCCCCAGGCGCAGGCCGTATTCTTCTTCCAGACAACTGAGTACGACCTCATACGGCACCGGCTCCACGTCGGAGCGCAGACGACGTAGCTCGTCGCAAAAGCGTTGCGGCAAAATCTCGGACCGGTCGGCCAGAATCTGCCCCATCTTGACGAACATGGGGCCGAGTTCCTCAAGCAGGCGGCGCAAACGAACCGGCGTGAGGTTATCCCACACACGGTACTTTTTGACCAGGCGAACAATCTGCCCGATGCGTTCGCGACGACCCGCCGGCGTGAGCTGGTATTCCTCGTCCGGCGCCATCGCGTCGGGCTCCTCGGGGACCATATCGACAGCGCGCGGCTTCTTGCGAGCGCCCGAGACGGCGGCATCGACCTCATCGACAACCGCCGCCTCGTCACCCAAGGGATCTAGATTGTTGTAATCGGTGGTGGAATCTGCCATCTGCGCTGCTACTCGGCCTCTTCGGTATCCTTCGCATCGTCGGGCTCAACGGACTCGACGGGCACCGAGGTCACGTTGTCCTCGACCGAATCGACGATGTCGCGCACATGGGCCAGGAAGGCCGTGCGCTCGGGGGCGGTCATAACGCGGACGCGAGCCAGGATGAGCTCGTCGAGCACGCGCTGTGCCGCAGTCTCGCCCTGCATGCCCAAGCGCTCGGCCAGATCGGAGATGGTACCGCCGGCCTGCTCGAACATGTCGGACACGCTGCGGGCGATATCGGGGGTGGCGGTGTCCTTGCGCACCTGCTCGCCCTTGGTATTAAGGTCGTCGAGAACCTTCTTGCCGCCTTCGACAGCAACGGCGGCAGCGCCAAAGCCCACGTTAATGGCGCCGTTAACAAGCTGATCGAGTTTCATAACCATGGTTGTCTCCAATCACAAACAACTGCATTGGCGTTCTTGTACCCAAGATTGAGCGAAAGCGACAAAGCGTTTTAGCGCTATTCAATCGACGGGAAATCCCTACCTCACGTTGTCGTTCATCGCGAAAGAGTTCTTCATGGCGCAGCTCGTGGTGTAGAGCACCTTGCCCAGTAGAGCATCGGTCTCCACGCGCACGAGCTCGGCAAATGCCTCGTTGGCGCGGGCGAGCTCGGCAGGCACCTCGGCCTCGGACAGGGCGGCAACGGCAGCGTCAACGTCGTGAATCTGCTTGTGGCCCATGCCACCGACCTTCTCCTGATACTCCTCGACCGCACGACCGCACTCATGGAAACGGACATCGGCCAGGGCACCGATCAGGCGATTTGCCCAATAGAAATTCTCGGACGTCACGCGAGCCTGCGTGTCGGCATAGTACTCGGGCATGGTCTCGACATTGGCGTACAGCGGCACGAGCGCGTTAAACGAGTTGGAGCCAAACGCCATCCACTGCACGGCGCGATATGCCGGCTGCGCATAGGGGCGCAGCTGCAGCACGGCGAGCTGGCTGTTGCGGTTGATGCCGATGGGACGATAGGCGCCGCGCGTGGCGGGCGTACCCTTGCTGCCGTAGCAGTCGTACTCCGTGCCCTGGTAGTGGCTCGAAAGCACGTACTTGATGTCCTCGATGGTCACCTTGCGCTCAGGCACGCGGCTCCAGGGGATGTCGTCGCTCTCGGGCGTGTAATCGGCGTCGGGACCGTCCCAAACATCGCTGGGGTTGAGGCAGCGCTGCATATACCAGGCGCGCGGCGTGTTGTAGACGTGGTCGCTGTCACTGTGCGAGCCAAAGGCCTCGCGCGGGTTGAAGACCGCGGCGGGACCGTCGCCCTCGACACCCAACGTCAGGTCCAGATGCCACTCAGCCATCCAGGAGCGCAGGTCGGACGAGCACATGTGGTCGACCTGAGCGCGCTCGGCATCGTCCAGGTCAAAGCTGTCGATACCCAGCTGGTTGGGCATGGTCACATAGGCGTCGTCGGGCACGCGCTTGGCGATCCAGTGGTGGCCGCCGATGGTCTCGAGCCACCAGATCTCGTCCACGTCACTAAAGGCGATGCCGTTGTTCTCGTAGGTGCCATAGCGCTCGAGCAGGTCGCCCAGGATACGCACGCCATCGCGGGCGGACTTGGCATACGGCAGCACCAAGGTCACCATGTCTTCCTCGCCCAGACCGCCGGGCTGCGCCGGAACATAGCCGTCCTCGCCCTCGTTGCCCTTGGCGGGCACATAGTCTACGAGCGGATCGGCGCCGCGGACGCGCTCGTTGGTGGTGAGCGTCTCGGTCGCGGACATGCCAACATTGAGCTCGTTGAAGCCGGCCTCGGCCCAAATGCCATGGCCCGGGACAACGTCGGGGACGCTCGTGTAACGCATGGGATTGTCGGGCAGCTCAACGGTCAGGTGGCTCAGGACACTCGTGTAGACACGCGGCTGCTCGTCGGGATGCACCACGCGCATGCGCTTGGGCTCAAACACCCCGTTGGACGAATCCTCGTTGCGGGCGACCAGCGTCGACCCGTCGTAGCTCGCGTTCTTACCAACCAAAATCGTTGTGCACGGCATGCGCATCCTCCTTGAGCGAAGAAATCAAACGGTACCAGTGTATCGCTTCGGCGCAAAAAGGGCGAAACCGCCGCCCCGGCAGCCCCTGTGGTCAAAAAATGCCAAATATGAGTACTGTCACCAATTTAGTAGCAGCAATTTCCTTGTAACGAGGGCCGAAAATCCCCATTTGTCCAAAAGTAAGACAACGTTATTCCCCATAGGTTCAATAAAATAGGCTTCCTAACAATAATGGATATCATTAGGAAGCCCAAATCTCATTAAATATATGTGACTATCTTGGCAACAGTACTCATATTTGGCATTTTTTGACCACGTGTTATATAGCTAACCCCTCAAACAGCCCAAAACGCCTATTTCGATGCGCGCTCCGTCGCCTCAATCACGTGCTTGGCGAGAATCGCGGTGGTCACAGCCCCCACGCCGCCCGGCACGGGGGTAATTGCGCCAACGATCGGCTCCGCAGCATCAAAATCGACGTCGCCGACCAGCTTGCCGGCGGCTTCGTCCCAATTAATGCCAACATCGATGATCGTCTGGCCCTCGCGAACCGCATCCGCGCCAATCATGCGCGCACGTCCAACGGCCGCAACCACAATATCAGCCGCACGGCACTCGGCAGCCAAGTCGCGCGTATGCGTATGGCACGTCGTCACTGTGGCATTGCGGCCCGTAAGCATGGCGGCAACGGGACGGCCAATCACCAGCGACCGACCGACGACCGCGACTTTGGCCCCATCCAGCTCAACGCCGTAATGGTCCAGCAACGCCAAAACGGCCTCGGCCGTGCAGGGAGCAAAGCCCTCGCCCCGCCCCGAAAGCGTGGTAAGCAGCGACGTCGGCGTCATGGAGTCAACATCCTTGGCGGGATCGAGTGCCGCAGCAACCGCATCCTCGTCAAGACCGGCAGGCAGCGGGCGGAACAGCAGACAGCCATGAACAGTGGGGTTGGCATTGATGTCCTTAATAGCCGCCAGCAGCTCATCCTGCGAAACATCGGCAGGAAGCAAAACGCGACGAGCCTCGATGCCCACCTTTTCGCAGCGTTTGAGTGCACCGCGCTCGTAGGACAGGTCGTCCTCGCGCTCGCCCACGCGAACGATGGCCAACGTCGGCACGATGCCCTGTTCGTGCAAAGCGGCGCAGCGGGCAGCGAGCTCCTCGGTCAAAGCACGGGCAACGGGAGCACCCTTCAGCAGCTCTGCCATGGCTATCCCCTCTTCCTGGCGGCGTCGGCGGCGCGACGCGCCAGCGCATCGGCGCGCGGTAGCCACATATCGAGCAGTTCATCGCACGCCGCCTCGAGCTCCTCGGCGCGCGTCCGGTCTTTCATAGACGTGGTATTGGCAAAGAGCGTCAGGCTCGCGCCCTGCATGGCCGCGCGGCAAAACACGGCACCGCACGCCACATCGGAGAGCAGCTGTCGGGAGCCCTTGTCCGCCATGTCCTCGAGCAGCGCCAGTGCGCGGCCGCAGGCATCCATGATCCGATACGGCGGCATGGCTGCCACGTGCAGCGCATCCTGAATCGCAGCCGGTCGAGCCGGATCCTCGCGCGGAATACCGTATGCCGCAGACACCTGACCGTACGCACGAACGTCCTCGGCGACCAGACCCACGAGCTCCTGAGCCAGCTCGTCTGCCTGAGCAAACGCGTGCGTCAGATCGTCCGCGCGATCGGCAAGCGCGGGGTTCGTCGCGCCATAGCGAGCAACCATCCCGCACAGCGAGGCACCCAGTGCTCCCACAAACGCGCTCGCGCTACCGCCGCCGGGAACCGGCTCGCGTGCAGCCAACGCCTCGGCAAACCCTCGGCAGGTTTTGTCCATCATCTCTTGGCTCATCGAAACACCTCTACCCACCGTGCCGGCCACCACGGGTCGCACGCATAATAAAAATGGGACAACGACGCCAGGAAGCGGTTGTCCCATTCATCGATCTTGTCCAAGCCAGTCTAGCCCATAAGACAAAGGCTGTCAGGAGCTCTGGCTATCGGTGTTTCCGATTGCCGGCTATAGGCGTAGGAGCCTAGTCCACCTGGAACGTCGGCAGCAGCGTATCGATAATCTTCGACCCCATGTCGCGGTTTGCAGTCGAGTACTCCAAATGCGCCGTGGCAATCGTCGAATCCGTGACGATCGTCTTTTCGTAAATGACGATGTCGCCCTCGCGCCACGAAACCACGTACCAGTTGTCGCCCTCCGCGGTATAGAGGTCAGTCTTGCCCGAGGTGTCCTTATCGATAAACATCTCGTGTGCAGTTTCGTCGTTAATGTTGACGTAGCCAAACAGGTTGATCACAAACCCCGTCTCCGGATCCTCATACCTAGTGCCGCTGCCGCTGGGAGTATCAACCATCTCAAATCGATTGGGAATCGACATGCCATAAGGATGCATGTCGTTCATGTACGTATGCACGTCAGTCAGGTAATCGTCCGAATCGCCCGAGCCGTAGTATGCCGACTCGTCCTCGGGAACGGCCTCGTCATCCGATGACGAAGACTCCTTGTCCTTGGACTTGTTGCTCTTCTTCTTGGCAGAAGAATCTTTCTCGTCCGAAGACCCGGTATCGATCACCGAAATCTGCGTGCCGGAGCTCTTTGACCCGTTGAGCACCGTAAGCGCAAACACCGTGCCGCCCCCGATGAGGACCACAGCGGCACATGCCACAGCAATGATGATCGGTGCCTTGCTCTTGGGCTTTTGAGGCGCGGGCGCGACCGGCGGCATCGATTGGGTTAGGCCCGGGCCGGCCGTAGGCGCGGAAGTCGGTGCGGTAGCCGCAGGCGCCGGCACGGAACCACCCGCCAGCGAGGCCCCGCAATGCGTGCAAAACGTCGATCCATCGGGAACTTGCTGTCCGCATTTTTGACAGAACATCGTTCGACCTTTCGTGGTTTAGCTTTTGTCACAGCCAAGTCTAAAACCTCAAGCCGGCATTGCTGTTGCGCAACATTAGGAGCATCAACCAAGCCGCACGCTTGCCCAGCGCCAGGCCCACCTTGCGGCAAGCCCGCACACGCAAACATGGGACATCTGGCCCACCTTTCGAGACTCCCGGGCGGCACAAGCTGGGGCATATCTATAAGTAAGGAACCCGTTGGGGCACGGCCGCTCAACGGCCACAAGCGATGAACGGAGGCATAAGCCGCACAGTACACAGAGACATCCGCCGCCAGCGCAACCAGTACCCCAACAGCATGTGGCGCCGTGATGTCATCGGCAGACAAGGAGGACGCCACCATGAAGAATAAGACCCTATCGATCCTTTCCCTTTGCATCGCCCTCTTTGCCGCATTTGCCCTTGTCGGCTGCGGCGGGAGCGCATCGGGCGGGGGCGGCAGCGCCGCTAAGAGCGAGAGCAAAGAAAAGGCCCCCGTCGCCGAAAAGACTGACTTTATCTGGTTTAAGGTCGAGATGCCCGAGGGCGTTGGCGTAAGCGACTCCGCCGGCAAGAACGCCGACAGGGTCCAGCTCACCTTCCCCGAAGACGAGAACGGTTCGGCCGATCGCTTTATCCCCGTTTGGAAAAAAGCGCTGACGGCAGAGGAATCCCACGCCGACCAGGCAGAAAAGAAAGGTGATACGTTCCAGTGGAAGGATGGCGGGTCCGTCGAGTATAACGGCAGGACGTGGCTCGTCGGAACGTACGAGGACAACAGCGGCGTCTCAACCCTCCTCTTTACCGACGTTGAGCCGGGAAGCGTCTACGTCCTCATCTCGAACTTCGATCTGCATAAGAAAGAAGCCGAGGCGCTCCTCAACTCCATCGAGTTCCCCGATGACATGGCGAAGGCAGTTGCCGAGGCACGCGAAGTCGAGATTTCGAGCATCGAGATCAAGCATTAGGGGCTCGCACGCAGCATCGCATGCGCAGTCATTAAATGATCGGACGCCCAGCCAGGGGAGGATCGGATCGGCCGGCCCTCCCCTCTTTTGCGCCCGGACATATTGCCACTTAACGGTGCA
Source organism: Collinsella sp. (assembly GCA_036304905.1). Lineage (GTDB taxonomy): Bacteria > Actinomycetota > Coriobacteriia > Coriobacteriales > Coriobacteriaceae > Collinsella. Next base: position 35,220 of record JAXIXR010000027.1, read on the forward strand.
AATCCGGCCCTCAGAATGGGCCACATGGCCCACCCCAGCGAGCCGTCCGCGCGTACAGTAAAGACAGGTAATCCATGGGCGGTTACAGATCGAGGAGGACACGACCATGAAAAAGAAGGCCTTTGCGATTCTCACCTTCTGCATCAGTCTCTTTGCCGCAGTTGCCCTGGTGGGTTGTGGCGGAAGCGGCGGCGCTACCGGCAGCGGCGGTGGTGGCGGCGCGGAAAAGCCAGCCGTGGATATGAGGACCGACTTCATTTGGTTTAAGGTCGAGGTCCCCGAGGGCGTCGAGATCACCGACGTCGCAGGCGACACGGCCGACAGGGCCCAGTTTAAGTTCACCGAAAGCGAGCACGCCAGCGATCGCTTCATCCCCGTCTTCGACTCTGACAAGAACGCCGACGAGCTGTTCGACTACGAGGCAAAGTGGAATGCCAGCTTTGAGTGGACCGAGAACGACCCCGTCAAGTACAACGGCAAGACTTGGCGCAACGCTTCCTATACACACTCGGGCGGCGTAACGACCGAGTACTTCACCGAAGCAGGCGGCGGCAGCGTCTACGTGAGCATCGACAACGTCGAGGAGCACAAGGACGCCGTCGAGACCATGATGAAGTCTCTGGAATTTGCCGACGACATCGCCAAGGCCAAGACCGAAGCCATGGACGTCAAGCTCGACGATATCGAGATCAAGCGCTAAGCGACTGGCGAGCGCAACGGGAAACACGAGCGCGGCGCAAGCAGGCGACGGTGACCCAGCGCTTCGTACCAAGGGAGGGTCGGCTCACCGGCCCTCCCTTTCTTATGCCGGTAGCCGACGAACGCGAGGGTGCCGGGCGGCAAAACCACCCCCAGTGCGGTAGCAGCACATAATAGACAAGCGCCCCAACGCGTCCGCCCACCGATTTATAGCGCCGCGCAGACAATTAAGCCAACACGTTTAGACATCCGGGCAGTATAGTGACCAAAACAAGAGCATATCCGCACCCTGCGAACGGAGGAGTTATGACCGAACACCACGCCATCAGCCGTCGAGCATTCACGTTGGGCCTAGGACTCGCAGCATTGTCGCCATTTGCAAGCCTGCCCGAAACCGCGGGATTGGGCCTTCCCGTGCGAGCGGCATTTGCAGACGACACGCCCACACCGGCGAAGAGCCTCCATAATTTCGTCATTCGCCTTCGCCCCGCGGGCTATTTTCGCACCGCAAGCGTCAATGAAGACGGCAACGTTATCGGCAACGTCTGTCACCTGTTTAATGACGGCACGTCCAACAAGCTCATCCTTGAGAATGTACTGACCGATGCGGACGGCACAAACTGGTATGCCATCCGCACCTTGCTCAATTTCGAAGAGCATAAAAAGACAGGCTACAGCATTTGGTCGGTCGATGGCGACTCGGACAAAGATGGAAAGGTCATCCACGTATGGAGCGGCGAGTATGACAACAAGCCCAGCCGCGCTTTTGCGTTCGAACCTCAGTCAAACGGAACCTATGTCATCCGAGATCGCACAAACGAGAAAAAGGATATTAATTACCTGGCAATAGAAAAGGACGGCAAAGACCAAGACAACAACAAGATCTGCCACAAGAGAAAGAGCATTCCGTGGGAGCTCGAGCTTGTCGGTTACGACAAGGGCGAGACCAATACCACGGTTAGCAGTATCGACTGGATCAGGTATAGCAGCTACGCCGACGGGCCATGTTGGATGAAATACGTCGACAACAACAAGTTCCTCGACGAACTGAGCATCCCGGGCACGCACGATTCGGGCACCTGCAGCGTGGACAACGACACCGAGCCCCAATCCTCCCAAGCAAAATGCCAGCAGGATTACATCCCCACACAGCTGCTCGAAGGCGTTCGCTATTTTGATATTCGACTTGGAAAGGGTGAGAACCCCGGCATCGACCACGGAGCTTGTTACCTGCTCAAAAAAGACGGGAACTTTATGCATCTCTCCGATGTCATCGGGTACTTCAATACGTTTTTGAGCGAAAACCCGACAGAAGCGCTCATCATGCTTGTGTCGCGAGGCAATGACGAGGCTACCAACGAAAGCCTCACGACGGCCTTGGGCAAGGTTTTTGATGAGAACCCCGACCTGTTCTACACATCGAGCCGCATCCCCACGCTGGGCGAGGTGCGCGGAAAGATCGTCCTGCTGCGTCGGTTTGGGCTCGCCAGCAACAGCGTAAGCAGCCACACATGGGGCCTCGACCTCACCCAATGGGACGACAAAATCGCAGCACACACCGACAGCACCTCTATGTGTCTCGTTCGAGACGAGCGGGGCTTTGAAGCCGTGGGGAAAACGGGTGACGAAGAGCCCTATTGCACCAAGGTATACGCCCAGGACCATTACGAATGCACAGGAACCGACAAAATCGGCTGGGTCGATATGGCGCTGCAGGAGACAACCAAGCTCGCCCGCATCATGGTGGACGTCGAGGACAATGACGGGGCCAAGGTAAAGGTCCTGGAGCACAGCTGGTGTATCAACTACACCAGCTGCACGAACTACAAGCAAGGAAGCAATCCTTTTACCGCAGCACGAGTGGTCAACGAGCATCTATACAAGAGCCAGTATATAAACAGCACCGGAAATGAGAGCACAAAGGAGGACTGCCTCAAGCACATTGGCATCATTGCGTCCGACTTTGTTGATGCGGCACTGGCCCGAAGCATCTACCAGCGCAATTACGATGCGAAGCACAAGCAGACCGTTTCGTACTACCTCCCGACCCGTATGCGCATGACATACGGCGACTCGTTGAGCGATGCCTCACTTCAGGATGGAAAGACCGTTGGCGAGGGCCATTTCCGCCTTGTCGACAGCAGTAACGTACTCAACTGGACGGCTTCGGGCCACACGTTTGATATCGAATACGTGGATGTCGACGCCTTGGGCAACGAGACCGTTACGGAGCTGCGGGGCCTCGTGCCCATCGATATCGAACGACGCGCGCTGACGCCCCATTTTGAGGGGCTCGAAGGCCTTAAGGTCGGCGAGGACGTGCGCGCCAAGATCGCGGCGACGCTCGAGGGCAAGCTCGAAGGCGATGCCTGCACAGCCCAACTCGAGTTTATGCACGATGCAAACGGTGCTCCAGGAACGGTGATGGCCGAGGGCGAGGCATTTGCCGCGGGGACGTATTGGGTGCGTGCGAAAGACCTGTTGGGCGACGCGGCAAAGAACTACATGCTCGCCAGCAATGGAGCCGTAAGCTTTACCGTAGCGGCCTCGGGCAGTGCAGGCGGCACCGGCAGCGGCACGGGTTCCAACGCAGACGGCGCTGATAAGAATGGTAAGGGCAACAAGGGTAAGGGCTCGGGCGGAAAACTCGCCGACACGGGCGACGGCTCCGGCATTGCCGCCGGGCTCGCCGCTGCCGCCGTGGCGACGACGGTCGCCGGCGCAGCAATGCTTGCAAATGACCGCGAAGACAACGGAGACGTTGACGATTAGGCCAGCCGGCCCTTTTGGACACATCGATTTAATGAGGGGCGCAGGACACCGTTCTGTGCCCCCGATTTTACCTTGGCCCGAACGCCGCCATGGGCTACATCACCATGTTCAGCGCGTTCACAAATTCCTTGGCCTGGGAATGACTGCTCAGCCTGTAGGAACAGTCGGTCAGTAACCTATTACGAAGGAGCACGCGCTTACCCTTGACCCTGTTGACACCCGTAATGTCCTTGAGGTAGACGATTTTGGTATGGGTGCCGAAGAAGTTGTTCTTCACGACCGCCTCGATACGATTGGGATAGATGCTTATTCCCTTGAAAACGCCGGCACCCTTATCGTGAAACAACAACGTGTTGTCATCCACGCGCGCCACCCCCATGGAGTTCGAACTATCTCTATGACCACATTTTAGTCACTACAAACCCTTTTTGCGGTCACGCGCAGGGCACCAAAACGTGTCCGCACGAGCAAATAGACTAATACAACAACGAATATAAGCCGTTATCCAATGATGGGCCGCAAAAAAGGATTAGCAATAGCTAAGATTAAAGCCTAAAAAAACCCTTAGGAAGTGCTAATATATGGTTATTGAAAGAGGCTGAGATGCAGAGACGCGAATTGATCCGTATCCTCGAAGAAGCCGGCTTCATCTCGAAAGGAGGCACTAATCACGAGAAGTTCGTCAAAGGAGATAAACTCGTGCTCGTGAAACGCCACCGAGAGATCGAGGATCAAATTGCCAAAAGAATCCTAAGGCAGGCAGGGCTTCGGTAGCTCATCCTCATCGCATTTCGCATCGCCTTTTAGAGGAGGTCTTACATGGTTTACGCATGGGAATTTGAGTTCTTTGATTCGGACGGTATGGTCGATGCCGTGCCATGTGGCTCGCTGGGCGGAGGAGGAACGTTTGGCTCCGACCTAAACGACGCTATCGAAAGCGCCGCTGATTTTCTCGCATGCATGGTCGACGATCACCTTATGGGTGGCATTGAACTTCCCGCGCCGGATTTCGGACACGAGCCGCGACACGGCGGCAAGATTATCGCCGTAGCCGTCAGCCGCGAACTCGCCGACATCCCCGCCGTCACCGCAGCGGATGCCGCGCGCATGCTCGGTGTTAGCTCAGCACGGGTTTCGCAACTGATAAATGCAGGACTGTTGGATTCATGGAAGGATGGCACCAAGCGCATGGTGTCCAAAGCTTCCATCGAGGCACGACTCGCCGACGCTCCAAAGGCAGGACGCCCGAAAGAAATGCCTGTTGCCGTGTAAAGAGACGTCTAGGCACACCATTTTGGCATATTGACCATTGAGTTCTCTCGATTCGCGACGCACTGCGTCGCGAATCGAACTGAACATATTGTCGCCGATTGCCACGCATTTCCAATCCGAAGTGCAAGAGGAGTTTTCCATGACAGGTGTCAATCAGGCCATCACCGAAAGCGCACCTAAAGTGCGTTCTGCCGAGGACATGGCCACACGACGCAAGAGCGATTCAGAGGGATTTCGGCTCATCTCGCCAGCACCCCCTACAACGAAACGTGGGCACACGTCGAAACCAGCGCTACACGATTGCATCTATGGGCTTGCCGTCGGCGACGCGCTGGGCGTTCCATACGAGTTTATGCCTCGTGGCACGTTCGAATGCACGGACATGATCGGCTACGGCACGCATGGGCAGCCCGCCGGCACCTGGAGCGACGACACATCCATGACGCTTGCTACCTGTGACTCGATTAGGGAGCTTGGGCATATCGACACCGCGGACATGCGCGACAAGTTCGTAGGCTGGATTGCCCGTGGCGAGTATACGATCGACGGCGTTTTCGATTACGGCGGCACGACTGCCCGCGCCCTGCACACCGGCAAAGGTGGCTCCGGCGAGCGCGACAACGGCAACGGTTCGCTCATGCGCATCGCTCCCCTGGCGTTCACCGATGCAACAGACGAAGAGGTCAGCAAGGTCTCCGCGATTACGCACGCCCACAGAACGTCGACCGACGCATGCATCATATTTGTCGCGCTGATGAGGAGCGTGATGAACGGCGCGTTTCCCTCATGGGTGCTCCAGCTGAAAGACGTGCCCGAGCAGGAAATCAGGTCTGGCGGCTTCGTGCGCGACACGCTTAAGGCAGCCACTTGGTGCTTCGTCAACACCAACAGCTACGAAGATTGCGTGCTTTCCGCCGTCAACCTAGGCGACGACACCGACACCACCGCAGCCGTCGCCGGCGCCCTCGCCGGCACGGCCTACGGTATCGACGCAATTCCGCAGGTGTGGATCGATTCCCTACAAGGGAAGGATCTGATTGAGAGCTGCTTGTTTTAGGGCGCCATACAAGAAATAAGGTTGGAGGCACCATGGAGAGGAAGATCGCGAATATCGATGGGTTCAAAATGGACGAAAACGAGATCCCGATACTCCCAACGGGACTGAGGGAGGAAGATAACCTTTACGTCCTCCCCGACGGTCGCTACCTCCCCTGCGGGGTCTACCGGACCGAAGATGATGGCTCGCTCATTTATGAGCCATCCGGGCTCAGCTTCTTCGGGCAGATGCTTGCTCAATTCACAGAGAGCCAGAGGCTTGATTGCCCGTTAGATAGACACTGCTCCAAACCATGGGATGGGTAAGATGCCTCCCACCGCGGCCTGTGAGGTAAAATCTTGACTGCCGCGGAATCCGCCTGCGGGCAACGCTCCGATCTCCGATTGGGGTGAAGCCTATGAACTTGTTTCTTGAAATCCTGCGCCTCTCGATGTATGTGACCGGCATTGCCCGGAACCTCTACTCGATCTGGCGGGAATATAAGCAGTAACGGATAGCGAGGGGAGTCATGAAAAGGGCCGGTTGCAGCCGGCCCTTTAGACATTAGCACCTGCGTTGCCCGCGTCTCCGAAGTTTGAGTAGCTGAGGAGCGGGTTCCGCGGCACATCCTGATTTTACCCAGTGGCAAGGCTCTTTTACAGCCGTTCCACCGTTTATTTACATCCGCCAATCAAGACGAGGCTACTACGCACCTTTATTACACACGATGTTTTCAGCCTGGTATAAACAAGTTCAATAATAGAATGCAAATCCAACCATCGTGTCTGATTACGAAAGGATTTTTGCCTTTTCTGCAGCAAACTCTTCCTCGGTAAGTACTCCACTCTCACGCAGTGCTGCAAGCCTCTCAAGCCTTGCAACTACATCAACCACTATCCGCCAGCGTCTCAATAGTCTGTGAAACCTGCGGATACCGCTCAAGCTCCTTCGATAGGGCATCGACTATCTCGGCAATATTCTTTGCATTTTTGCCCCCGTTTAATACGTTTGCCCTGACCTTAGATGACGACTTGACAGTAACGCCAGATCCGCCTTCAACTGGAACAACCGAAATACCGATATTTTCGCCCCAAGACCAAAGGCTCATGCCAATCTCGGCTGCAACTGTTCTTGTTGTGGGCGATGCACTATCAACTTTTACTTTAGGCAGCTTTTCCATAGCTGCCTTCAAGGCATTAAACGTGTCGTCAGGAGAATACGGTACCTGAAGCTGAAGCTGCTGATCCGCAAAACCCATAATCTGGCCTCCGCTTCTTACAAGATTAAGGCTATCGGCAATGGTAGCACGTTCCCAGCAGTCTTAAATTCGTCTCATGACCTTGCGATGCAGCCCGACGCCCCGGCTCCGCTTCCCTACTTCCCAAAGATCGCAGCGAACAATCCCTTGCGCTTGGGTTTTTCTTCTCGGTAGGAACCCTCGGCAGCCGCTGCCACCTGACGTGGCTGCTCGTCGCCTCCACGGCGCACAATTTGGTACAGGAATGGCGATTTGATGTATTTGACCTCGACGGGCGTGGCGTGAACGGTGCTTTCGCCGGACAGATGCAGGCTCGGATTGAGCGGCGCCACAATATGCGTCTCGCACTTGTCGCTAAACACCACCGCCGCCGCACGGCCCGTCTGGCCGTTCACGGCAATGCGCACCTGCTCGCCATTACGTCCATCCGACGCGGGACGATCGACAAAGTAGACCGGCACCATAACCAGGCCGTCCTTGTGCTTGCGGGCCTTGCGCGCCCAGGTGCGGATGCTCTTTTTATTGAGTCCCAGGAAAGTCTCGGCATCGTTGCCGACAATGTCGAGCGCCAGCTTGTCAATGACCACCTGGTCCTTGGTGGACGCGTCGACGGAGACAACGCGGAAGTCGCCTTCCTGCATGGCCGGGTCGAACGACCCAACCTTGGCAAAGTCCCATGGCTCCAGAATGCCCATAAGGCGAACGTCCAGGTAGTTTGCCCTGGGATATGCCCAGTCGAGCACCTCGTAGTACACCAGGGTCTCCCTGCTCAGGCCCTTGCCCGGGAAGGACGCCATCATGCGTAGGTCCGCGAGCGCCATGGGGAAGTAGAAGAGCATCATGTCGTTTTGAATCGCGTCTTCCACATCGTGACCGGCAAAGGCGTCTGGATATCGGCGCACCAGCTCAAGCGCATTGGCGCGCGCCTGCTGCGGCGTTATCTCGCAGGGAATACCCTGCTCGGGCACATATTCCGCACCAACGCCCATGGTCAGGCGCTTGCTAAACGTCCCCGGCTTGAACAGGTCGGCAATGCCGATCTTGTTGCCGCAGGACGGGCACTCAAACACACGCTGCGTTGACTCGCCCTCAAAGGACGCTCCGCAGAAGGGGCAAGGAATGCTCACATGCGTGGCCTCTTGGAACTCCTGCGCCGTGCCGCGATCCTCCCACAGCAGATGTTCCAGAACCGACTGATTGCGCCAGTGCGAATTGAAGAAATACCAGTCCGGGTCCTCCGGGCGCTCGAGTTGCGACACATGCGTGAGCTTGAGCAGTCCATCCACCACCGTCAACGGCGTATGGCGAATGCCCAAAGCGCTCTTGGGCTCTCCGGCGTCCGCCTGCCACGGAATGACCGCGCCGCAATAGGCGCACTCAAAGCTGCGCTTAGCCTGGTGCGAGTACATAGGGCCACCGCAGTTTTGGCATTTAATGGCAAACATCTCGTCCATGGAAACGTCCTCCTTTGCACAGGGGCTGTCGACATTAAGTATGCCGAGCAAACAGGCACATGCCCATACCCATGTGGCCCAAAATGGACCACCCAGGCAGACGAGAAGGCTCGCTCGTTAGCACCGGCAGACTATTGCTGCATTTTCTGAGCATCGGTGCACGGCGCCCCTGCGCGAGCTACACTATCCCCTTAAACATGACTGTGAGGACGACCGCTATGCTATTTGTAAATCGGCTGGTACATACGCTTGTTCCCGGCAGCGAGGGCGAGCCGGTCGATGTATCTTGCCGCACCAACGCGGGCTTTGCCGCAAGCCTCATCTGCATTGGCCTCAACATCACCCTGTGCCTGGCCAAGGGCATCGCAGGCCTGCTCGCCGGCTCCGTCTCGCTTGTCGCCGACGCCTTCAACAACCTCTCCGACGCCTCGAGCAACATCGTGAGCCTGCTCGGGTTCCGCCTTGCCAGCCGCCCGGCAGACGAAGGCCACCCCTATGGCCACGGTCGCTACGAGTACCTAGCCGGTCTGTTCGTCGCCGTCCTGGTTTGCGCCGTCGGCATCAACCTGATCCTCGAGTCGGTCACTAAGATCATCAAGCCTTCCCCCACTGCATATTCGGTGCTCTCCTTAGCCGCCCTCGTCTTGTCCATGCTCGTTAAGCTCTGGATGGCCGCGTTCAACCGCACGTTGGGCGACCGCATCGACTCGGAGACGCTCATCGCCACAGCGCAGGACTCCAAAAACGACGTCATTACCTCGGGCTCGGTCTTGGTGGCGGCGCTTATTTCGCAGACGACCGGCTTTGACCTCGATGGCTGGGCAGGCCTGGGTGTGGGCATCTTTATCTGCATCAGTGGCATGGGCCTAGTGCGCGACGCCATCAGCCCGTTGCTGGGGCAAGCGCCCGACCCCAAGCTCGTCCAGGCAATCCGCGACAAGATCATGTCCTATCCGCAGGTCTTGGGCACACACGACCTCATGGTGCACGACTACGGCCCCGGTCGTCAGTTTGCCAGCGCCCACGTGGAGATGCCCGGCGAGGGCGACGCGTTTGAGCACCACGAGATTCTGGACACCATCGAGCACGACATCAAGCGCCAGATGGGCATTGGTATCACGCTGCACTGCGACCCCATCGCGACAACCGGCGATGACTTGCGCGGCTGGGTCAAGCGCGGCGTCATGCAGATCGATCCCGCGCTCTCCATCCACGACCTTCACGAACACGATGGCTTTGTGTCGTTTGACCTGGTGCGTCCCGACGACTTCGACATATCCGACGAGGAGCTGCTGGAGCTCGTCACGCGAATCGTGCACGAGCGCCGGCCCGACGCCTCGTGCGTCGTCACATTTGACTCGGGCTTTAGTTCACCCGAGCGTCCGGCCGAGCAGCTGTAATCGACAGCAAAACGGGACGCAGGACCGCCGACCAACGCGCCTACGCGCCTGGTCACGCGATCCTGCGTCCCGTTTTTGTTTGCACTGCTAAGGCTCTAGCCGCTCGACCGCTAGTTTCCCTGCGCGCCCGAGATGCCGTTTTGCAGGGCGTTCCAGGCATCCGTCGCCAAGCCGCCCAAGTTCTGCGCGGCATCGCCCAGGTTTTGTGCCGTATCGCCCAGCTCTTGCGCCTTGTCTCCCAACTCCTGTGCCTTGTTGCTCAAGTCCTCCAGCGTATTGGAGCTCGAGCTGTCGGTACCGCTTTGTCCGTCGGACGAGTTGCCCGAGCCGTCCTTGCGCGTGAGTTGAATTTCGAGGTTGCCGTTGTCGTTATAGTAGGCAGAAGCAACGACCCAGTTGGCATCGACGACGGGCGTTGAGCCATCATCAGTCAGGACCACGGCATTCGAAAGATCGGCGCCGCGCGACTTGAGGATCTTCTTGGCGTTGGACCAGTACTGCCCCGGGATATCGCTCAGATCGACGGTGCTTGACGAGGCGGACTCGGTTTGCTCGGCAGTGGCATCGGCCGTTGAACTCCCCCGCTTGTTGAGCATGCCCGACACGATGGCAAACACAATCGACAGCGCAAAGAAGATCGCCAGTACGATGAGGATCTTCTTGATCACGCTCGACGAACGCGACGGCTTCCTCTCCTCGTCCTCGCCATATTGCGGAATCGACTTGGGGTACTCGCGATACGGCTCGCGCGACTCGTAGCGAGGCTGCGCCGTGCGAGGCATATACGTCGTCTGCTGAGGCTGCGGAATGGGATTCTGCGGCAGGCTGTCATAGGAATTCGGCGTCGAGGCAGCATAAGAATCCTGCGGCGCATAATCAAACGGATCCGGAGCTGCGTTGCCATAGGGGCCTTGCGAAGATGCAGCGTAAGAATCCTGCGCCGTGTCGCCATAGCCCATAACCCGGGTGGGCTCGGCAGAAGGCTGCGTCGCGGCGGGGTCGGTATAACCGGGGTTGGGAACAGCGCGGGTCGCATCGGCACTATCGCCAGCCTGCGCGGAACCGTAGCCGCCCATCACGGTTGTCTTGTCCTGATCCATGCAACGATTCCTTTCCGTCGCGCGTGAGCCTCAAGTTATCCATGCATTCTACCCGCGCAAAAGCCTATGATGGGCAGAGTCCGTCGGTATCTACAAGACATGCGCGGGCCTAAGGATCAAAAAGCCCCGCCGTGCCTTGTGGGCGCGGCGGGACGGGCTAGCAGCTATGGACAGCAGGCTTAGAACAGGCCGGTGATGTTGCCGTCGTTGTCGACGTCGATGTTTTCGGCCGCGGGCACCTTGGGCAGACCCGGCATGGTCAGAACACTGCCGGTCAGCGCGACCACAAAGTGGGCGCCGGCAGAAACCTTGAGCTCACGCACGGTGATGCGGAAGTTCTCGGGAGCGCCCAGGGCCTTGGCGTTGTCGCTAAAGCTGTACTGCGTCTTGGCGACGCACACCGGCAGGTTGCCAAAGCCATTCTCGCGCAGCTCGGCGAGCTGGCGCTTGGCGGCCGGCGTAAAGTCAACGCCATCGGCGCGGTAGACCTTGGTGGCAACGGCCTCGAGGGCATCAGCGACATCAGCGCCGTCCTCGTAGGCAAACTTGAGCTCGCTCGGCTGCTCAATCAAACGCATGACCTCAACGGCCAGCTCGAGTGCGCCCTCGCCACCCTTGGCCCAGACCTCGGATAGCTTCACATTGACGCCCAGCTTCTGGCACTCGGACTCGATGAGCGCAAGCTCGGCCTCGGTGTCCGTCGGGAAGCGGTTGATGGCGACCACGCAGGGCAGACCATAAACGTTCTGGATGTTGTCGACGTGACGCAGCAGGTTGGGCATGCCAGCCTTGAGTGCCTCGAGGTTCTCCTCGTTGAGATCGGCCTTGGCGACGCCACCGTTGTACTTCAGCGCACGAGCGGTCGCGACGATCACGACGGCGCTGGGACGAACGCCCGTCATGCGGCACTTGATGTCGAGGAATTTCTCGGCGCCCAGATCGGCACCGAAACCGGCCTCGGTAATGGCGACATCGCCAAAGCGCATCGCCATACGCGTGGCCATGATGGAGTTGCAGCCGTGGGCAATGTTGGCGAAGGGACCGCCGTGAACAAACGCGGGCGTGCCCTCGAGCGTCTGGACCAGGTTGGGCTTGAGCGCGTCCTTAAGCAACGCGGCCATGGCACCCTGGGCCTTAAGGTCGCGGGCACGGACGGGCTCACCGGCAAAGCTATAGCCGACGACGATCTCGCCCAGGCGCTCCTTGAGGTCGTTAATGCTCGTAGACAGGCACAGGATTGCCATGACCTCGGAGGCGACGGTGATATCGAAGCCGTCCTCGCGCGGCACGCCCTGGGCCTTACCGCCAATGCCATCGATAACATGGCGCAGCTGACGGTCGTTCATGTCGACGACGCGCTTCCAGGTGATGCGCTTAACGTCAATACCGAGCTGATTGCCCTGCTGGATGTGGTTATCAAGCATGGCGGCCAGCAGGTTATTGGCGGCACCGATAGCGTGGAAGTCGCCGGTAAAGTGCAGGTTGATATCCTCCATGGGGATGACCTGAGCCCAGCCGCCGCCGGCAGCACCGCCCTTAACGCCAAAGACGGGGCCGAGCGAAGGCTCGCGCAGGGCAACGGCACTCTTGACGCCGCGACGACGCAGGCCGTCGGCCAGACCGATGGTCGTGGTGGTCTTGCCCTCGCCCGCGGGCGTTGGGTTGATAGCGGTCACGAGGACGAGCTTGGCCTGGTGATCAGTCGGCTCGTTGAGCAGTGAATAGTCGACCTTAGCCTTGTCGAAGCCGTACGGAATAAGGTGCTTAACGTCGACGCCGGCGTTCTTGGCCACCTCGGTAATAGGCAGTGGCGTGACAGAACGTGCGATTTCGATGTCAGTAGGCATGGGCGGTCCTTTCGTTACCGAATGAGAAAAAGACCAATTCAGCATAGCACGGGCGCGCAATAGTAAAACGCCCATAACCGATGAACGGCGATATGTTTACCCGATGCCCAGCGATAGCCCAACAGCCCGCCAAAACAAAGCGCCCTAAACGGTAGGTTCAATCCCCAGGTGCTCAAAGGTGCGAAGGGTTGCCTGACGGCCCTGCGGCGTACGAATCATCAACCCGCACTGCAGCAAATAGGGCTCATAGACATCCTCGAGCGTGCCCGGGTCCTCGCCCACCGCACTGGCAAGGGTCGTCAGGCCTACAGCACGGCCGGAGAACGTCTTGGCAAGCGTCTCCAAGATACGAATATCCATCCAGTCCAGGCCGAGCTCGTCGATCTCGAAGAACTCGAGTGCCTGACGGCAGATATCGAGCTCAATGGGACCGTTGCCGCGCACCTGCGCATAGTCGCGCACGCGCTTGAGCAGGCGGTTGGCAAGACGTGGCGTGCCGCGCGAACGCGAGCCGATCTCGAGTGCACTGGGATGGTCGATCGTCACGCCCAGGATAGTCGCCGAGCGCGTCACAATCTGCGCGAGCTCCTCGACCGTGTAGTAATCCAGGCGATACGAAATGCCAAAGCGGTCGCGCAACGGGCCGGTCAACATGCCTGAGCGGGTCGTTGCCGCCACCAGCGTAAACTTGGGGATATCCAGGCGAATCGAGCGCGCCGCCGGACCCTTGCCAATCACGATATCGAGGGCAAAGTCCTCCATCGCGGGGTACAGGACCTCCTCGACCGAACGGTTGAGGCGGTGGATCTCGTCGATAAACAGCACATCGCCCGGCTGCAAGTTAGTAAGGATGGCCGCCAGGTCGCCCGTGCGCGCGATGGCAGGGCCACTCGTGGTCTTGATCTGAGCGCCCAGCTCGTTGGCGATAACGGTGGCCAGCGTGGTCTTGCCCAGGCCCGGAGGACCCGAGAAGATCACGTGGTCGAGCGTCTCGCCACGGCTCTGCGCCGCTTCGATCAACACGCGCAGGCTCTGCTTGATGTGCTCCTGGCCGCAGTAATCGTCCAGGCGCTGAGGGCGCAAAGTGCGGTCGACATCGAGATCCTCGGCCGTCAGCTCCGAGCCCACCATGCGCTCGCCGTGCGCCATGGATGCCGCCGGCGAGTTACCGGGCGTCGCCCACAAGTCCTGAGAGTCATCGGCTTCCCACATCACGCATCCATTCCGAGTCGCTTAAGCGCCGCGCCGAGCAGATCCTCGACACGCATATTCTGCCCATCATACCCGCTCAGGGCAACATCGGTCTCCTGCGGGCTAAAGCCCATGGAAAGGAGCGCCGCACGGGCATCATCGATCACCGAGGGAGCGGCAGCGGGCACGGGCATCGCAACCTGTCCGGGAATCACGTCGACCGGCACAAAGCCCTTATCCTTGGCAAAGGTGCTCTTGAGTTCCAGGATCAGGCGCTGAGCTGTCTTTTTGCCCACACCGGGTACCTTGGCCATGCCCTTGTCGTCCTCGGCCATCACCAGCGAATACAGCTGCCCCACGGTATAGGTGGAAAGCACGGCAAGCGCCAGGCGCGGGCCAACGCCCGAAACGGACACGAGCCGGTCGAACATCATGCGCTCATCCTTTGAGGAAAAACCGAAAAGTGTCATGGCGTCCTCGCGCACCTGCATGCGCGTGTAGAGGCAGACCTCGCCACCGGGCGTCGGCAACGTGGCCGCAGTGCTGCCCGAGATGCCGAGCTCAAAGCCAACGCCCGACACATCGACGACAGCAGAGCTCATCGTGGCCTCGACAAGCGTTCCGTGGAGCTGGGAAATCATCAGTATCCGGTTCCTCTCTGTTGATAGAACTCGCCACCGGTGAGGGCGCGGGTGCGGCTGAGGTTTACGTGGCAGATGGCGCAGGCCAGGGCATCGGCGGCATGGTCGGGATGCGGGTCGTGATCGAGCTGTGTGAGTGTGCGTACCATGTAGGCGACCTGCCGCTTGTCCGCGGCGCCAGTGCCCACCACAGCCTGTTTGATCTGCATGGGCGTGTACTCGCCAATCTCGAGCGCGCATTCCGAAAGTGCGACGAGTGCAGCACCGCGGGCATGCGCCGTGGGGATGGCCGAACGAACGTTGACGCCAAAGTAGATGCTCTCGACAGCAGCCGTGTCGGGTCGATAACGCTCAACGACATCCTTAAGGTCATGGGCGATATGCGACAGGCGCACCGCGAGCGGACTTCCGGCACTGGTCTCGATGCAGCCATAGGCACGGCAGCGAACCTCGCCACGCCGCTCCTCGATAATCCCCCAACCCGTATGAGCCAAACCGGGGTCAATGCCCAAGATAACCAAGCCGACCTCCCCTCGCCACAAGCACAGCGCAAGACAAGGCCCCGCGCATCATTCACGAACGTCTGTTCTAGAATAACACAACGCTAGCCCTATAAGTCAGCCGAGATCGAATTGTAGGTTGAGCATACGCAAGCGAGCGCCCGCCAGAGCGAGCAAGGTGCCTTGAAAGAGGAGGGCATTGACCTGGCGGTCATGTCCGACGATTGAAAGGCAGATTGCCGCTCTGGCGGGCGCGCAGCGACCTAGTTCTGCGAGAAGAATGGGAACTGTCGGGGATCAACCGGCGGATGCGGCATCGGGCCACCCTGGGGACTACCTTGCGAGCCGCCCTGACCGCCCATCATCTTATCGATGGCGTCCTGAACTTCGCCCTCGAACTTTTTCATTCCCTCGTGCAAACGACGCTGACCGTCCTCAGAGCGCAGCTCCTCCATTTGCTCGGGCGAAATACCCAGTAGCTCGCCCAGCACGCCCATCATCTCGTTTCGCACGCGCTCGCTCGTATCCTCGTCAGCAAAACGGCGCACCTCGGCGCGCGCCAGCGAATCGACCGTCATACGCTCCTTGCCGTTAAGCCCCAGGTCGGACCACGCGAGCATGTACGGCCAGACGCGCTCGGCAAACGAACGGGACGAGACGATCGGCGCCGTCGGCAACATGCGGCGGGCAGCTTCACCCTGTCGAACGAGCATCAGCAGCAGCGAGCAAGCCTCGGGCTTGTCAGCGGCCATCGGGATGTCGTCGAAAGATCGATTGCGGTCCACGTGCGCCTCGAGCGCGCCATCGACCTCACCCGGCTCAAGCCCCCCGAGCAGCTGTGCCGCGCGGTCGAGCATATCGACCGGACCGTCGAGCGTCGAGAGCGCCTGCGCCAGCACTCGCTCCATACAATCTTCCACCGCGTTGAGCGTCACGAGCTCTTGGGGCACCACGGCAGACGTGCGGTTGCGCACACGCGCCACAAACTCAAGCGTCGACAGGTACACATCGCCAAAGGGCGCGTAATCGCCCTGGTAGCCGCCGCAAAGCGCCGGCGCCGCCAGCGCGTACTCGGTTTTGGACAGCGGGCTCAGCGCCATCGCACCCAGCTCGAGCGCTGTGTCCTCCAGCATGAGGCCCAGCGTGCGCGAACGCAGGCGCTCGGCATCGCCCGCCGACACATCGCGATCGAGCACACGCGCCGCATCCGGTGCATCGCGCTCGACGGTGCGAATGTGCAAACGCTCGGCAATGGCGCGGACGGCGGCACAGCGGGCAGCCTCGGCCTCTTCCTGCGCTGGCGTAAAGATACGGTTGCGCCCCAGCACCAGGCCAATCACATTGCGCGGGCCCAGAGCGTCGACGGCCAGCGCCGCCAGCAAAGACGACGGCAAGTCACCCTCGAGTGCCACAACAGCACGCGACGCACCGCGGGCGCGGGCGTTGTCGCGCACGGCGAGCACCAGCGCCCGCCACAGCCACTCCTCGGAACGAAACTCGGGCAGCTCGTGGTCTTCCAAGGCATCGAGCATCACGCCGCGTTGAATCTCCTGAACCAGCAGGCTCTCCTCAAAACACGGCGCTTGGGCCACCACGCGGCCGCAGTCGTCGAGTACAAACGACCCGCCGGTATACACCGACTCGTCATAGGCACCGACCGGCGCCATGCAGGCAAACCATACGCTGCGCTTGGATGCGATCTTGCGGTAGGCGCCGCTGCGAACGGCAGCAATGGCGGCAGTCTCGCGGTCGGTCATGTCAAACGCGTTGAATTGGAAATACGCAATGAGGTCAACACCGGTCGGCAGCATCTCGAGTTCGCGGTCCAAGTCAAAAATCACGGCGATGCGCACACCGTCCACGTCGAACACCGGCGGCGCCCAACGTGTGTCGTTGTTCTCGCCACGCTGCAGGGCAATGCTCGAACGCGCCGGCACCACATGACCGTCCTTGAGCATCATGTAGTCGAGCAGCGGCTGGCCCTCAAACGAAACCGCCGCGGGCACGATGCAGATCATGTCAAGCTCCTGGATACGCTCGGCGACACCAGTCAAGCCGGCAAGCATGTCGTGCTCAAAGTCGGCAGCGCCCACCAGGCCACCGGGCATGGCGCCCATAAAGAGCGGAGCCGGAACGCACAGCACGCGCGCTCCGCGCTCGTGGGCCAGACGAGCCTGGTCCTCGATGCGGCCACAAATGCCCTCAATATCACCCAGGCGCATATCGATCTGTGCAAGCGCGAGCTTCATGGCTCAGCCCTTTCCGTCGTAAACCATCGAAATCGTAGTAAAAGCGCCGGCCGCATAATGCAGCCGGCGCTTGCATGTGCATATGCTAGCTATGATACCCCGAGCGGGGGCGCGCTCCTAGAATGTCGCAGACCACAGCCCGTGCAGGTTGCAGTAGGCATAGACGGTACCGGTCTTGGAGCCGCCCGCGAAAAACGTCGCGGGTTTCATGCCGGGCTCAAGGTAATGGACCTCTAAGCGGCCCTCGGCCTCAAGGGCGATCCACTCAATGTAGTGCTCGGGCAGGCTGGGGTGCTCGACCGAGCCAACTCGGGCGCGAATCACGTGACCGTCGCGCTCGGTCTCGACAACAGGCACGTGCTTCTCGTGCGCCGCGTCCTCGGTGTTCGCGGTCAGCTCCGTGCAGCCGGTAGGGGTTGCAACGTCGTTGCCAAGGGCGGCAATGAGCTTGCCGTCGGGGTCCTTAAAGAATTTCGCCATGATGCTCTCCTTTGCTGATGTGCCGATGTTCTCGATGGTTCTTATGCCCAAAGGCAGGCGAACCATCCACGGCATGGCAAATGAACACATAACGAGCGAGGTTAGCGCCCGTCGCCGCCGAGCAGCGCCAGAACGTCCTCGCGGGTAAACAGCGCCGAGGAGATGCCGTCGCCGCCGAGCACGCTGTTGACCAGGTCGCGCTTAGACTCCTGCATCTGCATGATGCGCTCCTCGATCGTGTCCTTGGCGATGAGCTTGTACACGGTCACGGTATGTTGCTGGCCAATACGGTGCGCGCGGTCGGTCGCCTGGTCCTGCGCGGCCACGTTCCACCACGGGTCGTAGTGGATGACCACGTCGGCCGCCGTCAGGTTGAGGCCCACGCCGCCCGCCTTGAGCGAGATCAGAAACACCGGCACCTCGCCCGCCTGGAACTGCGCGACCATCTTGGCGCGGCTCTCCTTGGACGAAGCGCCCGTGAGCTTAAGAAAGCCGATGTCCTCCTTGGCCAGGCGCTTGCCGATGATATCGAGCATGCCCGTGAACTGGCTGAACAGCAGAATGTGGTGCCCGCCGTCGAGCGCACCGTGCACGAGCTCCATGCAAGCGTCGAGTTTGGCGCTCCCCGCCTTGTAATCCTCGTAGTGTAGACGCGGGTCGCAGCAGATCTGGCGCAGCTTGGTGAGCTCGGCGAGTACCTTGAGCTTGTCTTTCTTAAACTCGGATGCCTCACGGTGCTGCACCTGCTGGGCGATGCGGTCTTGGTTGGCCAGGTAGAGCTTGCGCTGCTCGCCGGTGAGCTGCGCCATGACGGTGTCCTCGATCTTTTCGGGCAGGTCGGCAACCACGTCTTCCTTGACACGGCGCAGCACAAACGGCGACACGAGCGCCTGCAGGCGAGCGGCGCTATCGCCCTCGGCATGCTCGACCGGGCTTTCGAAGCGCTTGGCAAACGACTCGCGTGTGCCAAGCAGGCCCGGCATCAAAAAGTCGAAGATGCTCCAGAGCTCGGACAAGCGGTTTTCGATGGGCGTGCCCGTCAGGGCAAAGCGCACGCCGGCAGGCAGACGCTTGGCGGCGTGCGCCACCTGCGTGAGCGGGTTTTTAATGTACTGGGCCTCGTCGAGCACCACACGGGCAAAGTCCTGCTCGGCATACTCGTCGATATCGCGCCGCATGAGGTCATACGACGTTATGACCACGTTATGCTCGTCAGCGCCGGCTATCTGCACGCGGCGCTGCGCCTTGGCGCCCACGATAGCGCACACGTCGAGCGAAGGCGCAAAGCGCTCCAGCTCGGCGGTCCAGTTATACACGAGCGACGCAGGGCACACCACAAGCGTGGGCTTAGTGTCCCCCGCTTCCACACGCGCCAGGATATGTGCGATCATCTGCAGCGTTTTGCCCAGGCCCATGTCGTCGGCCAAGATGCCGCCAAGGCCCAGGTGTTCGAGCGAGCCGAGCCACTGGTATCCGTCGACCTGGTAGCCGCGCATCGTTGCCTTGAGCGAGACCGGCACCGTAAAGTCCATCTTGCCGAGCGTATCCAAGCGCTCGACGGTGCGGCGGAACGCGGCGTCACGATCGGCCTCGAGCGCGGGCGTGCGCGCGAGCATGCTATCGACGAACAGGGTACTCGACGCGGGAAGCGACACGCCGTCGAGCAGGTCGACAGCATCGACCCCCAGATCCTCGGCAAGGCCAAACGCGGCTCGAGCGCCCTCGTCCAGGCGAATGATGTCGCCGGACGTAAGGCGCGCAAACGTTTGATGGCGCTTGTACGAATCGAGATAGACGGCAAGGTCCGCGGCCGAAAGCCCGCTCGCGCCCAGCTCGACATCGAGCAGATTGCTCTTGACGGCCGCACGAACCGAGAGCTTGGGCGCGGGGCGCACCGAAATCTGGCGCAGACGGTCGCTGAGCATGACCTCACCCAGCTCGGACAGGGCGGACAGGCCCTCGGTCAGCAGGCAGAACAGGCGGGCGTCATCGCGCTCCTCAAACGCCAGACCGCCCTCGTAGAAATCGAAGTACAGGGCCGCCGTATCCATAACGCGAAACTCTGCTACCTCGTCGCGGGGCGGCACGCCGGGGCGTTGCTCTTCGAAGAGACTGCCCGGAGCGCCCAGGCTAAAGAGATCTGCCGACCAATCGCCGTAGCCAACCGTAATCTTGCAGGTCACAAGCCCATCGTCGACACCGATTGCCATGGCAAAGCTCGGCTCGGGCGCCACGGTGTCGAGCACGGCGGGAGCGGTGAGGTCAGTGTATTCGCGCAGCACGGGCAGCGCCATGCGGCAGAATTCGCCCACCTGTTCGGCGGCGATATGGACCGGCGTGCGACAGGGCAGCAGACGCGACAGAAACGGTGCGGCATGCTGGGCAAACGCCGCATCGGCGCGGCGCGCGCGGTGCGTGTCGACCAGATAGGCAACGTCGCCCGAGACAAAGCAGTACATATCGGCGGGCAGACGCAGGTCGTAGCTGCCACCGGCCGCCGGCGCGATCTTGGCGGCAAGGAGCGGCGGGCGCTTAGCCGGGACTTCGCCCTCCCCCTGCGGCGACGGCTCGACCGCCACCTCGTAGGAGCGATGCGTCGTCGTCCCCCGCGACCAAGCAGGCTCAAAGGACATGGTCCTGCCGCGCAGCAGGTCCAGCACGGACACGATGGAATACTCGGATACCGGCAACTGACGCTCGGCAACAAAGCCGCTGCGAGCAAAGTCATACGATGCCGAGCGCGAACTCGTGATGTCGCTCAGGTAGGCGACCGTCATTGCGACAAAGTCGAGCAGCTTTGTCGACACGTCATCGAAAGCCTCGGGTACATGGGCAAACGTAAGCTTCTTGCCATAGGAGAACGTACCACCACGCACATAGGCATCGGCCATGCCGTCGATATCCTTAACCACGTAGGACACCGAACCGCAGCGAATGCGAAACTCGAGCGCCCAGTTAAAGCGATCGGCAAACAGCGGATTGTAGTACGGCACCAGCGAGGGCTCCAGCACCGCTTTGGGCGCATCGGGGTCAATGGTGCCGGCGAGCTTGCGACGCATGGCCGCGAGCTCGTCCATGCGCGCGTCCGAAAGATCGGAAAGCGCCGCCACAAGGCTCGGGCTCGTGGGGACGGGCGCAGGGAAGGGAAAGTTGGGGTTGACCGAAGATGCGCTAGGCGCGGGGCGTGCGGACTGTTTGGATTGTGCGGGCGGTGCCGTAAACGTGCGGACCGGCGTACGCAGGCCCTCGACAGGCTCGGCGCCACTGGCATCCAGATACGCCAACGCCGTGGCGATGGCGTGCTTGCACATGCCGGAATAGCGGAAGGCAGCGGGGCAATCGCAGTCGTAGTCAATAACCTCGTGCTCGTCCATATCGAGCGCCACGTGCGTCTTGTACAGGTCGCCGCGCGAGCCACGCACCGTGCCCTCGATGTTCACGTTTTTGGAGAAGCGCGAGCCGGAGTCCTCAAACGACAGCACGGCACCGTTGAGCATGAGCGAGCGCCCCTTCATAAAGGTGCTGCTAAGCGCCGCCTCCTTACGAAGCGCCTGCACAAACGTCCCCTGCGCCATCACTTCCTCCAATCTCACCCGGGGTAGCTAATTTGGGACGGGGCTATTTTAGCTACCCCCATATGTCGGTTGAGATGCATTCCGACCCCGACTCATTCGCCTTCAGTCAAAGGGTAGCTAAAATAGCCCCGTCCCAAATTAGCTACCCCGCCAACGCCGTCCTTAAATTACCGTCACTCTGCCTTGGTTACCCACAATCGCCTTTGCCTCTGCCAGCAGCGGAATCGAGCGTGCGTTGACCTTGGCCGGCACCTCGGCACGCAGTACGCGCCCGTCCACCTGCTCGATAAAGATCTCCACGCGGTCGCCGCCCGGGTTTGCGGTAAGCACCGTGGCAAGACGCGCCATATTGCCCTGGCTAAAGCGGCTGTTGGGCACCATGACCTCAAACACCTTGGGCTTGTTGTTCTCCTCGTTAAGCTCAAGCGGCACGATCTCCTGCGCGATGATCTGGTCGCCGCGGTCCGAACGCTCGAGCTTGCCCTTAATGCGAACAAACGCATCAGACAGCTGCGCACCGGTCTCGGGATCGACCTCGCCGTACAGGTATCCCTCGGCCTCTTTGTAGGTCTTGGGGAACACCACGACCGTGGCCTCGCCTTCCATGTCCTCGAGCTGCACAATACCCATGGGGTCGCCGTTTTTGGTCACGCGCTTGGACACGCTCGAGACCATGCCGGCCCACCACAGCGCCTTGCCCTCGGGAATCTCCTGGTTGATGGTACCGCCCGTGGGGTTTTGCACCTCGTAGCCGGTATCGATCTGCGAGAACGAGAAGTCGCGTGCCTTGGCTAGTGCATACTCAAACGGGCGCAGCGGGTGGTCCGAGACATAGATGCCCAGAACCTCCTTCTCCTGGCTCAACTTAAGGTGGCGGTCCCACTCCTGGCCATCCGGATCGGGCACGCTCACCTCAAAGCCCGAGCCCTCAACGTCGCCAAACATATCGAAGAACGACGTCTGGCCGCTCGCGCGATCTTTCTGGCGCTTTACCGCTGCATCGATGATGTTCTCGGGGTTGTTCTTGTCCACGAAGTGCATCATCTGGCGACGCGGATACCCCGTGGAGTCGAAAGCACCTGCCTTGATGAGCGATTCGATCACGCGACGGTTGGCCTGGCTCGGGTCCACGCGCTCGACAAAGTCGTGCAGTGTCTTAAACGGGCCGCCCGCCTCGCGCTCGGCGATAATCGCCTGCGCCACGCCGGTGCCCACGCCGCGAATGCCGGCCAAACCAAAGCGCACGCCTTCCTTGGTAGCCGTGAACTCGGTACCGGACTCGTTAACATCTGGCGACAGCACGGGGATGCCGTCGTGACGGCACGCCGAGACGTAGTGAACGATCTTGTCGGTCTTGCCCGTGTAGGACGTCAGAACGGCCGCCATGTACTCGTGCGGATAGTGCGCCTTAAGCCATGCCGTCTGCATAACCAGGATGGCGTAGCCGGCGGAGTGCGACTTGTTAAAGGCGTAAGATGCGAACTCGAGAACATCGTCCCAAATCTTCTGGGCGACCTCGCGCGTGTAGTTGTTCTTGATAGCGCCGTTCATCCAGTGGTCGTAGGTGGTCTCGTCCGAGCCATCCTCCCAGTGGAGCACCGTCGAGGTGAGCAGCTTGATCTTTTTCTTAGCCACGGGCTTACGGATACGCGAGTCCGATTCGCCCTTGGAGAAGCCGCACATCTCGACGGAGATGAGCATAACCTGCTCCTGGTAGACCATGGTGCCGTAGGTTTCGCCCAGGATGTCGTCCAGACGGTCGTCATAGGAGACGGCCGGCTCTTTGCCGTTCATACGGTTGATATAGGACGAAACCATGCCGGCGCCCAGAGGGCCCGGGCGGTACAGGGCAATCAATGCCACGACGTGCTTGTACTCGGTGGGCTTCATGTTCTTGATCGTGGCCGTCATGCCGGCGGACTCGACCTGGAAGACGCCGGCGGTGTGGCCGGAGCCCATGAGCTTAAAGATCTCGGGGTCGTCAAAGGGAATCTCTTCCTCTTTGATGTCGATGCCGAAGTTCTTTTTGATGTTGGCCTTGGCCTTGGAGATAACCGTCAGCGTACGCAGGCCCAGGAAGTCCATCTTGAGCAGGCCCATGTCGGCAACGGTATGGCCCTCGTACTGGGTAATCTCGACGCCGCCCTTGGTATCGAGCTTGGTGGGCACGTGCTCGTTGACGGGGTCGCGGCAAATCAGAACGGCGCACGCGTGCACGCCCTCGCCACGGGTAAGGCCCTCGATCGAGAGCGCCGTGTCGATGATGCGGCGGGCGTCGTCGTCCTTTTTATAGGCCTCGGCAAAGTCGGGGTTAAACAGATCCTCTTTGCCGGGTTGTTTTTCGAGTACCTGCTTGAGCTTGACCTTGGGGTCGCTCGAGACCATCTTGGACAGACGCTGGCCCATGTAGACCGGGTAGTCCAGGACGCGCGCGGCGTCGTTGATGGCCTGCTTGGCCTTGATGGTCGAGTAGGTGATGACGTGGGTGACCTTCTCGGGACCGTAGAGCTGGCGAACGTGCTCCACGACCTCGAGGCGCCGCTCATCGTCGAAGTCCATATCGATATCGGGCATCTCGGTACGCTGCGGGGACAGGAACCTCTCGAACATCAGGCCGTTCTCGAGCGGGTCGAACGCGGTGATGTTCATGGCGTAGGCGACGATAGCGCCGGCGGCAGAACCACGGCCGGGGCCGACGCCGATGCCGTTGTCCTTGGCCCATTGCACGTACTCGGCAACGATGAGGAAGTAGGCGGCAAAGCCCTTGTCACAGATGACCTTGTATTCGTACTCAAAGCGCTCTTTGATGTTGACGCCACCGATCTCGCGTGTGGCCCAGTCGTCGCCATAGTGCTGGCGCAGGCCCTTCTCGCACTCACGGCGGAACTGGCTCTCGTGCGTCTCACCGGGATCGAGCAACGGAAAGCGCGGCAGGATGATAGAGTCCCAGTCCAGCTCAACGTAGCACTTGTCGGCGATCTCGAGCGTGTTGTCGCAGGCCTCGGGGCAATACGGGAACATCGCCCGCATCTCCTCCTCGGTCTTCATGTAAAACTCCGAGCCGGTCATGCGCATGCGGTTGGGGTCATCGACCTTGGCGTTCATGCCAATACACATGATGACGTCCTGCACGGGCGCATCCTCGCGGCGCAGGTAGTGGAAGTCGTTGGTGGCGATGACCTTGACGCCCACCTGCTTGGCGATATCGATGAGCGTGCGGTCCATCTGCTCGTCGGTCAGGCCGTTGTCGGTGGTGATGCCATGTTCCTGGATCTCGATGTAGAAGTCGCCGGGGTCGAAGGTATCGCGGAAGGTCTCGGCCCACTTGATGGCGCCCTCCATGTCACCGCGGTCGATGTATTTGGGGATGATGCCCGCGATGCAGGCGCTCGTGCAGATCATGCCCTTGGCGTGGCGGCGTAGGTTGTCGAGCGTCACGCGCGGCTTGTAGTAAAAGCCCTGCACGGCGGCCTCGGAAACCGTCTGCATCAGGTTGACGTAGCCTTCCTGGTCTTTGGCCAGAAGGATCATGTGGTAGAGCTCGGGCTTGTGGTCGCGGGCAAGGGTCTCGTCCGGCGTAAAGTAGACCTCGCAGCCAAAGATGGGCTTGATGACCAGAGGCGGCTTGAGCTCGTCGATATTGCCCTTCTCGTCCCACATGGCCATGTCCTTCACATACTGGGCATGCTCGCGCGGGTTTTCCTCGGGGTCGGGCTCCACCAGCTCGTCGCGGCGGTCCTTTTCCAAGAAGGCCTTGTCGTGGCTCCAGGTTTTGTACTCGGGCGTGTTGTGATTGACGGCGTCGCAGGCCAGCGCCAGGTCGGGCACGCCATACATGTAGCCGTGGTCGGTAATGGCCACGGCGGGCATGCCAAGTTCAACGGCACGATTGACCATATCCTGGATACGGGTTGCGCCGTCGAGCATGGAGAAAACAGTGTGATTGTGCAGATGGACGAATGCCATGTGATGAGCTCCGATGCGGGTTCGTGTTCTGACTGAACGATTTTACCGCACGGCGCGGACGGCACCCGAACCTAGCCAAACCAACATGGCTCCTATTGAGTTGCGGTGAAATGCGGACTGTTTGGCGGCTTTTTTGGCCAAAACAGTCCGTATTCCACCGCAAGTTATCTGAGGGCTAGAGATTGTAGATGACTACTTGAGGTTCGGCGGGTTCGACGAAGATGGCTGGATTCGCCTGCTCCACGCGAACGAACTTGACCGTCACCGTCTCAAAGCCCGCCTTGTGCAACACGTCGGCGTAGACGCGCGCCTGCAGGGCGTGCTTCTCGAGCAGCTGGTCCGGCGTCTCATCCGGCGTGCCACCCGTCTTGTAATCGATGACCAGTGCGCGTGACGGATCGGCCGGGTCGGTCGCCAAAGCGTCGATGGCGCCTTCGGCATATGCACCGTAGCGGGCGATGTCCTCGTCCTCGCAGCCCAGCGAGAAGAACGGCACCTCGGCGCGAACGCACGGCCACGCGAACAGCTCGGCACGAACCGACGACTTGAGCCAGCGCTCCAGAGCGACATCGAAGCGCTCGCGCTGTTCTGACGTCAGGTGCCACAGGCGAGCCAGGGCGTCGGCACGCTCAGCGGGCAGCGCATCGGCACCCATCTCGATGAGCCACTGGCAGGCGGCGTGGAAGGCCGAGCCCAGCGCCATGGGATTGCCGGCGGGCTCGACAGCGGCCACGTCTGCATCCGTCATCTCCGAGCCATCCGACTCTGCATCATCGCCGGACTCGTCCATGGGAACACGAGCCTCGGCGGCACGGTCTTCCGTCTCGGCATGGAGTGCCGCGGCGATTGACGAGTAGCTATACGAGTCACGCGCCGGGAACGGACAGATGCCCATGCGCACGCCCACTGCCTGGGGATACACAAGCTCAAACGAATCGGGCTTGGGGTCAGCAGGACCGGGCACAGTTGAGTGCGCAGCACTATCGGCGACATCGACATCGCCGCGAACAAGCCTGCTCTCGGCATCCAGTGAAGCGTTGGCTTCAAACGCCTGCTCGCCAAAGGTAAAGCCCGCGAGCGAGATGAGCTCGTAGTCGCCCGGCTTGGAGTTGTCGAACACCAAACGGTCGCTATCGAGCTGCGGCATGTCCAGAGCGTCCGTCGGCAGAATGCGGCGCAGGACATCGTAGGTCAGATCCGTCTCGACATCGAAGGTCGGCGCCGCCACCTTGCCGCGGCTCACGCCGGCATCCATCGCCAAGATCACCAGCTCGCGCGCACGCGTCATGGCGACATAGAGCAGACGAGCCCGCTCCTCGAGCGAAAGCTGCAGGTCGTCGTTGCGCAGGCGAACGAATGCCTCGGCGGGAGAACCCGTCGCGCAGACATCCTCCATGAGCTCCGGCGGCAACCACAGCGACGTGCCCTTGCCCTTAAACGCATGCTCAAACTGCTTTTTGACGTCATCGCCCTTCACAAAGGTACCGTCGGCGAGCTTAACGCCGTCGAAACGTGCCGGCAGTGCCACGACCTGCGCTCCGCCCTCGACACGCCCCATCTGAGCCGCACCGGACGGCTTGCGCACGCCAAAACACTCGGCAACCGCCACGACCGGATACTCCAGACCCTTGGACGCATGCACGGTCATGATGCGCACCGCGCCGTCGCCCTCCTCGTTGAGGGCACCCGGGGCCTCCTTGCCCGCCAAGAAGCGGTCGAAGGCCAGCGCGATGGAACGCGGCGAGTTGCCGAACTCGGCCTCCTCCTCGGCCACGGCGTCGAGCGCCTTGAGCACGTTGGCGGCGATGGCCTTGCCCTCGGGGCCGCGCTGCGCCAGGCGCACGAACCAGCCGGAGGCATTGACCGCGTCGCGCGCGATGGCGGCGAACGAATCACGCCCCACGCGACGCAGTGCGTAGCGCAGCACCTCGCGGGCACGCGTCACAAGCGGCAAGCCCTGCAAGCCCGGCACATCGGAATCGCTCATGATGCCCGCATCGATGTTGCGGCGCGACGTCTCGCCCGTCTGATCGTCGAGCTTGGTCGCCAGCGCCAGGAACTCCTGGGCGCCGAGCGCAAACATCGGCGAGGCGAGCAGCGGCATAAGGCCCTGCGCCGTATCGGCCGGATTGGCGAGCGCGCAGACCAGGGCACGCACCGTCTGCACCTCGGCTGCCTGGGCAAAGACCGAGCCGCCTGCGATGACGCAGTCGAGCCCCTGATCGCGGAAGGCCTGGGCGTAGACATCGGCGTTGGTCATGCGGCCCAGCAGCAGTACCATGCCGCCCTGGGGCTGGCCGGCATCGGCAAGCGCGCGGAAGCGCTCGGCGATCGCGCGGGCCTTGGCCTGTGTGCGCTCCTGCATACTGCCGCCGGCAACAAAGAGGGCCTGGCGGCGCGAGGCGTCCGCCACCAGCGTGTCCTTGCGGCCATCGCTCGCCTCAAGATCCAAAAAGCTCTGCATCAGGCCGCCGTCATCGCCGTCGAAGACGCGTGCCACGTAACGCAGCACCTCGTCATGGCTGCGGAAGTTGCGCACGAGTTTGACGAGTTCGCCGGCAGGGGCATCGGCCACGGCAGTCGCCTCGGGCGCGGCAGACGAGCCCACCTTGCGCTCCTGACGACGGAACACCTCGACCTCGGCGCCACGGAAGCGATAGATGGACTGCTGCGCATCGCCCACGGTGCACAGCGCGCGCTCCCCCGCACCCGTCAGGTAGCGTATCAGATCGACCTGCATCTGGTCGGTATCCTGAAACTCATCGATCATGACCATCTTAAAGCGGCCCTCGTACGCAGCACGGATGGCAGGGTAATCGCGCAGGGCCTCGTAGGCCATACGCAGCAGGTCGTTATTATCGAGGGCGGACTGGGCAGCCTTCAATGCGCGATACTCGGCCTCGACGGAACGGGCCAGGCCCACCAGCGCATCGAGCGCCGGGCCACCGCAGGCAAGCACGATATTGATAAACGCATCGGCGGCCTCGGCCTTGAGCAGCTCGACCTGCTCCTTAGGGAATGCCTTGCTCGCGCGCGGCATGGTGCACGACATCATGAGTCGCGCTGCATCGGCCATGGTCTTGCCGCTCGCCTCGAACGCGTCAATGGCGTCGAGTGCCATCTGCGCCTTCTCGGTCGCGGCCTTGCTTGCGCCCAGCGCTGCGCGATAGGCATCGGCGAGTGCCGAGGTATCGGCCTGGCCGCGCGCCACGCACACGTCGTCCATACCGCCCGGCAACTGGCTCGACAGCTCCAGCAGGTCGCGCACCAGGCCCTTGATGGTCGTGCCGGTGCCAAAGGAACCGCCCTCGCCCGCCATGGGATACCAGGCATAGAGGGCCTTGAGCGATGCCGCGAGCTCGGGGGCGGCATCGGGCGCCGTCGCGCGGGCCAGCACATGCTCAACAGCCTGGTCCATAAGCTCGTCGGTATCGGTGAGCACCGTGAACTCGGGGTCGATGCCCAGCTCCAGCGCATGCGCGCGCAGGATACGCGAGCACATGCCGTGAATGGTCGAAATCCACGCGTCGTCGACGGTCAGTGCTTCCTCGTCCATGCCCTCGTCGATAAGCGCACGGCGCACGCGGTCGCGAATCTCGGCCGCGGCATCCTTGGTAAAGGTGATGGCGAGCACCTGGTCCAGATGCTCGACGAACGGACCGGATTCGGGCGAGAGCGCGTAGACGATGCGGCGCGTGAGGGTAAAGGTCTTGCCCGAACCGGCGCCCGCCGAGACAAACAGCGGACGGTCGAGCGTCTTGACGATCTGCAGCTGTTGCGGCATCAAAGTCGAAAGATCCATGGTCTACACGCCCCTCCTTACAAACGTTCCTTGGTGGTTATACGAACAGCGCGCATGCGCGGCTTGCGCCGATGTCGGGTCGACAGCGGCGACGTCACCTGCCTCGAGCTCGCGCAGGCGCTCGGCAATGCCGGTCTCCACGCGGTCGAGCAGGGCATCGAAGTCCATGCTGCCGCCCTCGCCCGGGAAACCCTTCTTGAGGCCCGGGATGCGACCGTCACCACGCTCTTCCTCGAGCAACTCGGCACTCGCCGCGCCTCGCAGCGCCGGTTTGCCGCCCTTGGTCGAAAAATAGAGCGCCGCACGGGTATCCAGATCCAGCGCCCGGCGCATGGCCTGCGCATAGATAAGCGTCTGGGTATGGGGCGGCAGCCACCGCGGGTCGTCGATGGCGGCCTCGCCCGATTCCTCGTCGCGCACCGTGGGGTCGGCGATTTTAAACTCCTCAACGCCCGTGCGATGCTTGTAGTCGATCACGACGGCGCGGTTCTCGGCATCCACGTCCACACGGTCGATGCGCCCACCGAGCGGCCAGCCGGCATACTCAACGTTAAGATCGTTAAAGGCAAACTCAAGGTAGCGCGGAGCAAAAGGAGCCAGCGCCTCGGCTTCATAGGCAAGCACGCCCTCCAGCTGCGGCAGAATCTCGGCCACCTGGCGCTCCTCCACCGGAGAGAGCGGCACGAGCGGGCCCTCGTTGCCACGCTTGGAAGCATGCTCGGCCAAAGTCTCGTCAAAGACCTCGCGCAGCAGCTCCTGAGCACGTGGCAGGTTCTCGGGTGTCACGCGTTCCATGCCCTCCTGGGGCAGACGGGCGTGCAGGTGTTCCAGCACGTCGTGGACAAAGTTGCCCTTCTCCATGTTGCCAAAGCCCGCGTCGATCGACTGGGGCTTGACGCGATACGACACGAACCAGCACAGCGGGCACGTCGAGTACGCCTCAATCTGCGAGGCGGACGTCAGACGCGGCACGAGCGGCGCGTTCTCGCCCTCGCCATCGCGGCGACGCAGGACCAAATACGGCACGGCCTCGGCACTCAGATGCTGAGGGGCTTCACAGGTCACGCGCTCGCGCTTGAGACCTTCGCCTGCCGCGGGATCGAAGTCGGCGATGATATCGCCCTCGCCTACGCACGTGGGCTTGGCAGCGCCAGCGGCCTCGGCATGTGCCCGCAGCTCGGTCCATACGGCTGCCGGGTAGCACTCGCGCGCCTGGCGATCGTGTGTCACGCGGGCGAGCGCGACCGGACCGCTCGCCGCCTGCATCGCACGGCCAAAGCGCACGCGCAGCAGGGCGGCGGGCTCCAAAGACACGCCGTCGCGGCGCAGCTCGGCCGTCAATGTGGCAAGCGGGCCCTCTTCGTGCGAAAGCGGATAGCTGTCCAGGTCGACATCGGCAAACAGCACGGCATCGTAGCCGCCAGGACGCAAAACCGACGCATCGGCAAGCGACACGAAGCGCACTTGCGCCCGTGGCGTGCGATCGACCTCGTAGGTCTCGTAATCGTAAGCGGTACTGCGCTTGTCCACCTTGGTTCGAACGCCGTCGAGAACCGGCACGGTCGCGGCCTGCGACACGTCGAGCGCGCGAGCATCATTCATAAGGATGTCGATGGCATGGCGCAGCAAAGCCGTCTCCGCCTGGCGACGGGCCTGGCCGTCAAGACCGCCTAGAGCGCGATCGGGCAGCGCCTCTGCAACGGCGAGCATGGCCTTGAGCGCCGTCACGGGTTTGTCGCGCCACAGCGCCTGAAACACGTCCGAGACCACGCACGGCACATTCTTAAACCAGTTATCGTCGTTGGCGGCCTTGCGGGCGCCCCTCACCTGGCCCTGCACACTCTGCAGCAGGCTCTTGACGCCCGCAGTGGTCTTGCTGCGCGACAGGCGCATGTTCTTGTCGAAGCCGCGGGCGCTCGCGGCGTCAGTACCCGAAAGCGGGCTATAAATCCAGTCGGTAAGCTCTGGAGCGGGCCACCACTCGGTCTTGGAAGCGGTGCCCTCGTCGGCGGCTTTCATACGCTCGATCAGGTTGGCGAGCGCCGTAAACTGCCTGCCCGCGATGGACTGGGAAAACGCCGTGAACTCGGTCGTCTCGGACGCAATGTGACGCGCCGCCAGACGAGAGGCGAGCTCACCGAACAGCTGGGATGCCCGGGCAGAAACAACGAGCACGCGCACAGGGTCGGCAGGCGTTGCAGTAGCTTTATCGGCCTTGGACTCCTTGTGCGCTTTCACCAACTTATCGATGGCGTCCGCATAGACATGAGCACGGGCATGAGGGCCGGCGACTTCCACAAAGGCAGGACGTACGACGGACTTTGGAGCAGTCGCGGGAGCGCCGGCATCCTCGTCCAGCGGCGCGATCTCAAACAGCACACCGCGGGCATCAAATGCCGTGGCAAGCTCCTCGCGCATCGCCGCCTGCTCGCGGGCAAGCAGCACGACGACCTCTCCCCCATTGTTCGCCACGGCAGACAGCAGCTCGAGTAGACCGTGCGTAAACGACGTGATACCGCGCACGCATACGGCGCGGGCGCACGCCGGCAGGTTATCGGCCAGGGCACCGGCCATAATGTCAGCCGCCTCGCAGGGCTCGACCATATCTCGACGGTCCAAACCGCCCGCGTAGGCACGCAAAAGCTCGAACACACGAGCCTCGACATCGCTTTTTGGCTCAGGCTGGCAATTGTTGCCACGGCATCGCTCGGCCGTCGTCCCCGCCACACCCGGCAGCACGTCGCGGGCCATGCGCGCAAGCATGCGCACTGTGCCTTGGCTGCGCGAAAGCGGCCGTAGGTCGGCATCGTCGAGACGCGTGACCATATCCGAGAACAGCATCTGGCGCTGCAGGTTGTCGACGAAACCGCGCCCGTCGCCCAAAAGCTCCCAAAGCGAGCGAAGCCACGATGCGGGTGTCTTGTAGTCGATACCCAGCGAAATGCCGGCTTCCGCCGCATCATGACGGCACAGATCAAGCTCGGCAAACGTAGACGCCAGCAAAACGGCACGTCCATGGCGGGCAATAAGGTCGGCAAGCAGTGCCGCCTCGGCATCGCTCAAATCCGTGCCGGCATTGGTGGTATAGATTCGAACAGGCATGGTCCTCCGCTCAAACTGTTCGCAATAATCAATACATTCATCCTACCCGCCCACGCGGACACATTGCCACCACAGCTCCATCTTTTGGTACAAAGCAACCCGACCCCAACGAACCAGCCGATTGCGGGCATATAAAAACCGCCCCCGGAGGAGCGGTTTTGCACAATTCGTTTTTGGCGCGGCCTACTCGCCATCCTCCAACTTAATGAGGATCTTGCGGTAGCCACCGTACTCGCCGTTGAGCGCCTTGGAAACACGGCTCACCGTGGTGGACGAAGCGCCGGTACGGGCCTGAACCTCAACATAAGGCTCGCCCTCGTCCAAATAGCGCGCAACCTGCAAACGCTGAGAAAGGTCGCAAATCTCGCGCGGCGTGCAGATATCGGTCAAAAACGCCTGGATATCCTTCTCGTCGTCCAAAAGGCTAAATGCGTGGACCAGCTGCTTGACATCAGGCTTGTCAAACATGTTCTCGATATTCATCGATCACCGCCAAACCCGCCAAAAGGCATCGAAGTTGATACTGACATCGGGCATCGTTCGCCCGTTCTATGCAATAGGGCAACGCCTGTGGCTTTTGCCCGTAGCAGTGTAGCACACCACCAAACTAAAGCGACAAGACTCTCTGCCAGCGGCGCGTTTTTCAGGACGAACGCCGTTTAGAAACCGTATGCGCACGTAAGCTCCACGAATATTTGAGACAATGGGCGCCCAAACACCGCGGCGCGCCCGCGCAACCATCCAGGTCGCCGCCGTAAGCCGCTTCACGCGGCGCCAGCAATCCCGGCGCAAGAAAGGATTCACGCCATGCGCTTTATGCTTAACTGGCTCTTCACCTCGATCGCCATCGCGATCGCCACGTTCCTCGTCCCCGGTATCCAACCCTTCGGCTTTGCCGAGACCTGGGTCTGCTTTGCCTTTGTGGGACTGTTCCTGAACATTGTCGATTCGTTCGTCAAACCGTTCCTCACGGTCATCTCGCTGCCGCTCACGATCATTACGCTGGGCATTTTCCAGCTTGTCGTCAACAGCTTTATGCTTGAGCTCGCGAGTTACCTGTCGGTCAACCTGCTGGGCGTCGGCATCTCCATCGCCAGCTTTGGATCGGCCTTTATGGGCAGCATCCTGGTGTCCATCACGCGCAGCATCCTCGACAGCATCGCCGAGGGCTAGAACTGTTCAATACGAACCGTCATATCGACCCAAAACGAAGGCCGCCCATCACAAAAAATGGGCGGCCTTCTTATTTGTCAAGTCTCAAAGGGCGAGAGAATCTACCATTTCTACCCCGTCCCCAAATGGCAGGTGTGGGTTAGATGACGTAGTCGTAGCCATGGTTGGGAGCGACAAGTTGATCGAGTGTCACACCGTCGAGGTAGTCGTTGATGAGCTTGTCCAGGTTCTTCCACACGTCGAGCGTGGGGCACTCATCCGAGCGTGAGCAGCCCTTGCAGTCGCCATCCAGGCATGCAACCGGTGCCAGACTGCCCTCGGTCAGGCGCAGGATCTCGCCCACCGTGTACTGCTCGGGCGGGCGCGTGAGCACGTAGCCGCCGCCCTTGCCGCGCATGCCCGAAAGCATGTTGGCGCGCACGAGCGTAGCCAAGATGTTCTCGAGATATTTCTCGGAAATCCCCTGTCGCGCCGCGATCTCTTTGAGCGGGATGCGACCGGCCGCCTGGTGCTCGGCCAGATCGACCATAACGCGCAGGGCATATCTGCCCTTTGTAGAAACCAACATGTATAGTGCTACCTTTCGGTCTTTTAGTCCGTTGAAATTCTAGCCGAAAAATTGGGTTTGAAAATACCCGTTCCGGTCAAGATGGTTAATCGACTCGTAATAATCTTCTATTTCCTATTGCATTACTAGGCTTTAGTGTCTACTATGCTTGCCAACAGCTAAACGAACAACCTATAAGGTTTATGGGTTTCGCTGCTACACACACCGTAAAACCACACGGTATCCAGTCATTTGAACACTTTGGAGGTTCACCATGAGCAATGTTTACACGTCCATCGATCAGCTTATCGGCCACACTCCGCTTCTGGAGCTCACTCACTTTGAGGCCGATGAGGACCTCAAGGCCCGCGTGCTCGTCAAGCTGGAATACTTCAACCCCGCCGGCTCCGTCAAAGACCGCGTCGCCAAGAACATGATCGACGAGGCCGAGAAGGCCGGCAAGCTCGTGCGCGGCGGCGACTACACCATCATCGAGCCCACGAGTGGCAACACCGGCGTCGGCATCGCCTCGGTGGCGGCGGCTCGCGGCTACAAGGTGATCATCACCATGCCCGAGACTATGTCCGTCGAACGCCGCAAGCTTATGCAGGCATATGGCGCACAGCTCGTGCTCACCGACGGTTCCAAGGGCATGAAGGGCGCCATCGCCAAGGCCGAGGAACTGCAGAAGGAGACGCCAAACAGCATCATCGCCGGCCAGTTTGTGAACCCCGCCAACCCCGCCATCCACAAGGCCACGACCGGCCCCGAGATCTGGGATGACACCGACGGCGAGGTCGACATCTTCGTCGCCGGCGTTGGAACCGGCGGCACCGTGACCGGCGTGGGTGAGTTCCTTAAGGAGCAGAACCCCGAAATCAAGGTCGTCGCCGTCGAGCCCGCCACTTCCCCGGTGCTCTCCAAGGGCCAAGCCGGCCCGCACAAGATCCAGGGTATCGGCGCCGGTTTTGTGCCCGACGTCCTCGACACCCAGGTCTATGACGAGATCATCCCCGTCGAGAACGACGACGCCTTTGCGACCGGCCGCGCCGTGGGCCACAAGGAGGGCGTGCTCGTGGGCATTTCGTCCGGCGCCGCCGTGTGGGCCGCACTGCAGCTGGCCAAGCGCCCCGAGAACGAAGGCAAGACCATCGTGGCGCTGCTCGCCGACACCGGCGAGCGCTACCTGTCCACGGCACTGTTCCAGGACTAGAGCTTCTCGTTCTTAGAACGAGTCCAAGGCACGCCGGCCTTCCCTCTCTTCTGGCAGCCTGGGCTCATCCCAACAGGGCGTCCCACATGACGCCCGAACTTGCTACAATGTCTGCGGCGCGGAACCAGCCTCCCGCGCCGCTTTTCTTTTTTGGCCACATGCCACCAAGGAGAACCTCCCCATGCACAACAAGCGCGTGCTCGTCGCCATGAGTGGCGGCGTCGATTCCAGCGTGACCGCGTACCTGCTCAAGCGCCAGGGCTACGAATGCGTCGGCGCCACCATGCGCCTCACCTGCCCCGCGCCCAATCCCGTCACGGGCATGAGTAAGGTCGACCGCGACATCGCCGACGCAAAGGCCGTCGCCGAGCGCATTGGCATTCCACACCATGTGCTCGACTTGCAGCAGACCTTCGACCGCAATGTTATCGAGCGCTTCGTGACTGCCTACCAGGAAGGGTTGACGCCCAATCCGTGCATCATCTGCAACCGCCATATTAAGTTTGGCGCGCTGCTCGATGCGGCACTCGATATGGGCTGCGACTACATCGCCACGGGCCACTACGCCAAAACGAGCCAGGCGTCCGACGGCACCTGGCAGCTGCATCGCGGCGAAGACCCCAAGAAGGACCAGAGCTACTTTTTGTATTCGCTCACGCAAGAGCGGCTGTCGCGCACGATCTTTCCGCTGGCTGGGTTGGACAAAGAGCGCGACGTGCGCCGCATTGCCGCCGAGCAGGGCTTCATAAACGCCAAGAAGGCCGAGAGCGAAGACATCTGCTTTATCGCGGACGGCGACTACGCGGGCTATATCGAGCGCCGCTGCGGACATCCCGCTGCACCGGGCGACATTGTGTGGCGCGACGGCAGCGTGGTCGGACGCCATAACGGCGCGCTGCGCTATACCATCGGTCAGCGCAAGGGTTTGGGCGTAGCGATGGCGCACCCCGTGTACGTAACGGGCGTCGATGCCGCCAACAACGCTGTGCATCTGGGCGAGGCCGAGGACCTGACGGCCACAGCGCTCACGGCCAACGACTGGATCTGGAGCGCCCCTGCCGACCGCATGGAGGCAGAGCTCACGTCCGGCGGCATTCGCGTGGGCGCCAAGTACCGCTACCATCAAAAGGATCAGGCAGCGACCCTTACACGTGGCGCCGACGGACAAATGCTGCTAACTTTTGACGAGCCGCAACGAGCCATCGCCCCCGGCCAAGCCGTTGTAGTCTATCGCGGCGACATCGTCCTCGGCGGCGGCACGGTGACCGGCGCACTTAAGTAGCCCCATCCCCTTCATAAATTGCGGTGAAATAGGGACTGTTTAAGCGTTTAAAACCGCCAAACAGTCCCTATTTCACCGCAACTTAGAGAGGACGGCCTCGGTCGGTACCGCCGTATCAGCCGAGGCCGCTGCATCGCTAGCGCTGTACGTAGGCGCGGACGAGCTCGAAGGTGTTGCGCACGCCGTCCATGTGGCTACGCTCGTAGTTGTGGCTCGCATACACGCCGGGGCCGATCAGACCATGGCGAATGTCGTAGCCGGCAGAGAGCGTGGCTTCGACGTCCGAACCGTAATGCGGATACACGTCGATAGCGTAATCGAGCTCAAGCTCGCGCGCGATATTGGACAGCGCCGTCACCAGGTCGTAGTTGTACGGACCGCCCGAATCCTTGGCGCAGATCGACACCATGTGCTCGGTGCAGCCTAGGTCGTCGCCCACGCAGCCCATGTCAACGCTGATCATCTCGCGCGTGTCGGCCGGCACGAAGGCGCCGCCGTGGCCCACCTCCTCGTACACGGTAAAGAGCAGCGAAACCTTACGCGAAAGCGTCACCTCGCCAGCGGCGACGGCACGCGCCAAGCCCAACAAAATGGCGG
Organism: Collinsella sp.; assembly: GCA_036304905.1. Lineage (GTDB taxonomy): Bacteria > Actinomycetota > Coriobacteriia > Coriobacteriales > Coriobacteriaceae > Collinsella. Next base: position 72,376 of record JAXIXR010000027.1, read on the forward strand.
CCGATAGCTTGTCATCCAGGAAGCGGCTCTTAATGTAGCCGCTCTCCGTCACCGTCGTGCGAGGATCCATAGCGATGATGTCGCCGGTCTGAATACCCAGCTCGAGCACATCGTCCTTGCTGTCGACGTTCTCGTCGAGCAAGATCTCCATGTTCTTCTCGATGGTCTTGACCGGCTCGTCGGCCACGTGCGCCGAAGGCTCGGTGTTAAGAACCACGCCCGTGTAGACATTGCCGTCGCGCGTGTAGACGGTGCAGTTCTCGCCATCGGCCGTAGACCACTGATGCCCACCGAGCGTCGTGGGGCGCAGGCGGCCATTGTCCTTAATGGAACGCACCATGGCGCCTAGGGTATCGACATGGCTCGCCAGTACGAGCGGCTCGCCCTCGCCGCCAAGCTCAACGAGCACGTTACCCTTATTAGAACGCTCAGGCCCAAACCCCATATCGCGCAGGGTCTCCATCAGATAATCAGTCGCCGCACGGGTATAGCCGGTAGGGGAGGCAATAGAAGTCAGCGTCTTAAGCTGTCCTGCGATATAGGAGAGCGTCTCCTCTAGAGAAGCATCAATATTAGAAGTCATATGCATCCTTCCAAGTAAAACTAAGACCGAGTCCCGATTTTAACCGTTCTGCACGTGCAATGCCCCAGGAGCCGAGCCGCCTCCAGACGTCCCCGCACCGGTTTTGTGCACGTGCACGGTTTACAATCTCAATCTTGCATAAATCCTATTGGTATTTGCATAGAAATGAGGCATCTTTTTGCTTCGTCTCAGGGTGCCCCACCTTGGACCGTGCAAAAAACGGAGTATTCAGCACCGTGGGCCCCAACGGCCCCATCACGAACGACAAAACGACGCGGTTACAGCAGTGTTGCAGGTCGTCGCAAAGCAGAAACTCAGTAACAACCCCCTCCACTCATCGATAGCCCGCCCACAATGGCTGTCGATGGGCGCTTGCGGATCACTACCGCCCATTCACAACGTTTCCATTTTTAAGAGCTTGTTGAATACTCCCAAAAATGCACGCAGGGAAGTGCACCACCTATCCGCAGCGGGCAGTACGCCTTGGTTTTGTCCGTCTCAGGGCATCGACGCAGCACAAAAAGCCCCGCCGTGCGTAGCACGGCGGGGCCAGCGGCACGTCAAAAGACCATACACCTACGGGCGAAGGACCACCAAACTGGGCTAGGCAGCCGGGCAGATCTTCTTGAAGAGCTCGATGACGTCGTCGAGCGTTGCCTCGCGCGGGTTACCCGGGAAGCAGGCGTCGGCCATGGCGTCCTTGGCCAGGACCTCGATCTCGTCAGCCTTCATGGCCTCGCAGACGTGCGGGATGTTCACGTCGGCGGAGAGCTGCTTGACGGCGGCGATGGCGGCATCGGCGGCCTCGTCGGTGCTCATGCCCGTGGTGTCAACGCCCATGGCGACGGCGACCTTGGCCAGGCGCTCGGCGCAAACCGGCTTGTTGAACTCCATGGCGATCGGCAGCAGCATGGCGCAGGCGACGCCGTGCGGGGTGTCGTAGTGAGCGGACAGGGTGTGAGCCATGGCGTGGTCGATGCCCAGGCCGACATTGGAGAAGCCCATGCCGGCGACATACTGGCCAAGAGCCATGCCCTCGCGGCCGGAGCCGGGCTGACCGGACTTGGCCTCGGCAACGGAGTCGCGCAGGTTCTCGCTGATCAGCTTGATGGCCTCAAAGTGGAACATGTCGGAGAGCTCCCAGGCGCCCTTGGTGGTGTAGCCCTCGATGGCGTGGGTCAGAGCGTCCATGCCGGTGGAAGCGGTCAGGCCGGCGGGCATGGAGGCCATCATGTCGGGGTCGACGACGGCGACCTCGGGGGCGTCGTTGGTGTCGACGCACACGAACTTGCGGACCTTCTCGGGATCGGTGATGACGTAGTTGATGGTCACCTCGGCGGCAGTACCGGCGGTCGTCGGCACGGCGATGGTGAACACGGCGTGGTTCTTAGTCGGAGCAACGCCCTCGAGGCTGCGGACATCGGCGAACTCGGGGTTGTTGATGATGATGCCGATGGCCTTGGCGGTGTCCATGGAGGAGCCGCCACCGATGGTCACGATAGCGTCAGCCTCGGCGGCCTTGAAGGCCTCGACGCCGTCCTTGACGTTCTGGATCGTGGGGTTGGGCTTGATCTCGGAGTAGAGGCTCCAAGCGATGCCGGCGGCGTCGAGCTCGTCGGTCACCTTAGCGGTAACGCCAAACTTGACCAGATCGGGGTCGGAGCAGACGAAGATCTTCTTGTAGCCGCGACGCTGGAGCTCGCCGGGGATCTCCTTGATGGCGCCGGAACCATGATAAGAGATGGTATTGAGAACGAAACGATTAGCCATTGATAGCCTCCAATCGTGTGCGGGGCACCCATTACGCCCCACGCTACGAGTCCCATCCTAACGCTTTTGAAACAAAAAACACGTGAGAACGTCAAAATTGTTAAAGCGTTTCAACAGATGATGAAAAAGATTGCGGCAAAGGGACAGCCCCTTTGCCGCATTCGGTTACTTTCGACAGCCCTCTTTCCAAGCCTCGGCCGCAACCTTCCAGCGTAAGCGCAAGTCGCGCTCGCGGTCGATGAACATGATGGCAAACGCGACAAACAGCAGCAAGCTCGCCACGACGATGGCGTGCAGGCCCATGCGCTCAATACACCAGTTGCCCAACACAGCGCCAAACACAAAGGTAAAGATCACGCCAAAGTACAGCAGGCCGTTTTCCAAAAAGCCGCGCCTGTGGGTGATGATGTAATCGTCCACGTTTTGCAGCGCGTTGCGCAAGTTGCCGATGCACATGGTCGTAGCGATGCCGTGACCGTGGATCTTGCGGAAGCTCTCGACCTGCATGCCGCAGGCAAACGAGGTGAGGCAGTTGGCGAGCAGGTTGAAATTGCCGCCCGGGATAAAGCTCACGCCCAGCAAGATGACGGCTTCAAAGAACACCGTCACCTGACGCCAGTGGATCACGCTGCCAAACCGCTCGTGTACCAGATCGGCAAGCATAATACCCACGGCAAACGACACCACAGGGAAGAAGTAGCGCCCCGCAAGTGCCCAATTGCCCTCCGAGATGCTCACGCCCACGAGCAGGATGTTGCCTGTCTGCGCGTTGGCGAAAACATGGTCGCGCCCAATGTACGAATACACGTCCATAAAGCCACCGGCGAGCGCCAAGATGATGCCCAGCTCAATAGACTCCGATATCTGTTTGGCACGCTGCATCGTCGTGCATCCTCCTTGTTGACGACTCTCTCGTGCGTTGGCGGAAACATAGCCGCCGTTCATACTGTAACCCATTGACAACATGGCGTGCGCGCGAGACGGCTTCCCCAACGCGCAGATACACAGTCTGGAAACAAACGACGGATACAGCACCCGCATCGACGCGCCGATCCGCCAGCCCATGTACTCCACCAGTCTTTTTAGCCCCGTCCCAAAAAGACTGGTTACAATTACGTGCAGCATACAAACACCGGGAGGGATCGTGGCAAAAAAGCCTCAGCACGCTCAGAATAACCAGCGCAGTCAGCAGGGCAAACAGGGCCAGCGGCAAAAGCGCGGCGGCAAGGCCCAGGGCGGCCACGCCGCTCATACCCCGGCAGCGCCCGCCCGTCCCTGGCGCCCGGGCCGCGATAAGTTCCTCCCCGTCAGCCGCGCCGATATGGACGCGCGCGGTTGGGACCAGTGCGACTTCGTCTACATCTGCGGCGACGCCTACGTGGACCACCCCAGCTTTGGTATGGCCATCATCAGCCGCGTACTCGACGCGCACGGCTACAAAGTGGGCATCATCTGCCAACCCGACTGGACCGATCCCGCCAGCATCAGCGTGCTCGGTGAGCCGCGCCTGGGCTTTTTGGTCAGTGCCGGCAACATGGACTCCATGGTCAACCACTATTCGGTGACCAAGCACCGCCGCCACACCGACGCCTATACCCCCGGCGGCGAGGAAGGTCACCGCCCCAACCGTGCCGTCACGGTCTACGGCAATCTCATCCGTCAGACGTTCAAGGACGCCCCCATCATTATCGGCGGCATCGAGGCGAGCCTGCGTCGCCTGGCCCACTACGACTACTGGCAGGACAAGCTCAAGCGCTCGGTGCTGCTCGACTCGGGCGCCGACATCCTCATCTACGGCATGGGCGAGCACGCGATTGTCGAGATCGCCGACGCGCTCGACGCGGGGCTGCCCGTCGATCAGATCACCTATATCAACGGCACCGTTTACCGCACGGGTTCGCTCGACGAGGTCTACGACTACGACCTGCTGCCCAGCTGGGACGACCTTGCCGCCGACAAGCTCAACTACGCCCGCAGCTTTAACGTGCAGCAGCAAAATATGGACCCTATCACCGGCCATCGCTTGGTAGAGCCATATCCCAACAGCGTGTACGTGGTGCAGAACCCGCCGTCGGCAACACTCACCACCGACGAGATGGACGAGGTTGCCGAACTCCCCTACGCACGCGATTGGCATCCCGACTACGACGCGGCAGGCGGCGTGCCGGCCTTTGCCGAGATCAAGTTTTCCATTAGCTCCAACCGCGGCTGTTTTGGCGAGTGCTCGTTTTGCGCGCTCACCTTCCATCAGGGCCGCGTACTGCAGATGCGCAGCCACGATTCGATCATGCGCGAGGCCGAGCTGCTCACGCGCGATCCCGAGTTTAAGGGCTACATCAACGACGTGGGTGGACCGACGGCCAACTTTAGCCGCCCCGCCTGCGATAAGCAGCTCAAGCACGGCGTGTGCAAGAACAAGCGCTGCCTGTGGCCGAGCGTGTGCAAGAACATGGTGGTCGACGAGAGCGGCTACACGCAGCTGCTGCGCGACCTGCGCCAGCTGCCGGGCGTCAAGAAGGTCTTCGTGCGCAGCGGCATCCGTTTTGACTACACCATGGCCGATGCCTCGGACGAGTTTTTGCGCGAGCTGCTGGAACACCATGTCTCGGGCCAGCTGCGCGTAGCGCCCGAGCACGTGAGCGACGCGGTACTGTCCGTGATGGGCAAACCGAGCCGCGCCGTCTACGATGCGTTCTGCCGCAAATTTGAGCGCCTGAACCGCGAGTACGGACTCAAGCAGTACGTGGTGCCGTACCTGATCTCGAGCCACCCCGGTTCAACGATGAAGGAAGCCGTGGACCTTGCCGAGGCCGTGCGCGACATGGGCTACATGCCCGAGCAGGTGCAGGACTTCTACCCCACACCGTCCACTATGTCGACCTGTATGTACTACACCGGCGTGGATCCGCGCACCATGGAGCCGATCTATGTGGCGCGCGACCCGCATGAGAAGGCCATGCAACGCGCGCTCATCCAGTACCGCAAGCCCGAGAACTACAAGCTCGTGCGCGAGGCACTGGAAAAGGCCGGCCGTCGCGATCTGATCGGCTACACCAAGCATTGCCTGATTCGCCCCGTGCCGCCACGCCCGGGCGAGACGTCTGCCGGCGGTGGGCATGGCACCGGCAAGAAGGGCGGTAAGGCCCACGGTGGCGCCGCCGGCAAGGGACCCAAAGGCAGCAAGGGCCACGGCGGCATGTCGCGTGCGCAGAACACCGCAGGCCGCAACCGCGCGGCCCAGGGGCGTCAGGGCGCCAACGGCGGCGGCAGGCGCAACTAGCGAAGTGGTGCACTCGCTGCGTCCATCCCACACGCGTGGCGCAGCGAGTGCATTGCCTCAATGAGAATGACGCCGGCGATAGCAACCGTGGCCACCACGTCGAACGGCGTGTTCACAAACCAGAGCAACGTCATGAGATACGACCCAGCATTAAAGGCAAAGTGCAGCAGGATCGTGTAGCGAAGCTTTCCGGTCGTCACGAGCACCCAACCAAAAATGAGTCCGGCAGCGCCCGCATAGCAGCCCTGCACCCAGTTCATGTGCATAAAGCCGAAGACCGCCGCCTGCAGCACGATTGCCGCGGCGACGCCCCAGGTGCTCGGGGCCGCCCAGGGCACCATGGCGCCGTCCTGCGCGTTCGCGCGGCGCCGACGCTTCCAGAGCGGACGGCACTGTGGGTTAAACGCTCGGAGCGAAAACTCAAAAATGATACCGCGCACCAGCAGTTCCTCGCAAAACGGAGCGCCGAGCACCGTGGTCAGAACGGCCAGATAGCTCGTGTCCCCCATGCCTGTCTCCTCGACAAGTTCGCTGTAATCGGCCGCCGCCTCGGGCAACAGCGACAGCACAGCGTCGGTCACGTAGCCAACGACCACCTGCAGGGCAAGGCCGATCATGATAACGCAGGCGATGCGTTTCCACGCCCCACGCGCTCCCCCACCAAGCGGACGCTCGCTTTGCCAGCGTGCCATAAACGAGCGCGGCCACAGATAACGCCACCACAGCAGCGCCATCAAAAACGATGCCGTCTGCGCGACGGCCTGAAGCAATTGAATGTCGAGGTCATCGATCGAAAAACCCATGAACACCGATGCGACGCCAAGGGCGGAGAACAAAACGACGCTCAGGGCAATATCGGCAGCGACGACGCCAAAACAGGCAAGCGCCCAAATCATCGCATTGAGCATGCCAACCTCCTCCCGACGACTAGTCATTGGGGACGTTCTTCAACGACTAGCTGTTGGGGACAGTCTTTGCCAAAAGCCCCGTTGGGCGAGATGTCGAACGGGAAGGTGCCGCAGCGATTGAACGCGGCGATAAACATGCGGATAGCGTTGGACGGCGTGGTGCCCACGAGCTGGGTTGCCGCCGCGAAGGCTGCCTTTTCCTCGGGCAAGACCTTCGCGACTACGGGGGTCATGTGTTCTGCCATGGCGCTTCCTTTTTGAAACGACGGTAGTGCGGATAGATGCGGGCCACGCGGCTGGGCGACGGGCTGTGAAGGCAACCCGATTGGCCCGCATCTGGAGTTTGTTTCTGCGGCGTTGGTATTACTTAGTATTCTTAAGTATTACCCCGCAGATAGAATACCACACCCGACCCCATGGGGACGGAGGAATACGGATCATTTTGTTGCTGAGTTAGTATTTAGAGCGTAATGATGTCCGAGATATCGAGGGCCTGAGCATCGGCGATGTCGTGCGTGGCAAGCAGGAGCGTGCGGCCATCGAGCAGGTCGAGCACGACCTTGGTCGTCGCATCGCGCGCGGCGGCATCCAGGCCGGTAAAGGGCTCGTCAAGAATCACCGCGCCGCCCGGGCACAGCAGGGCGCGGGCAATCTCGACACGGCGGCGCTGCCCGCCCGAAAGCTCGGCCATGCGAGCATCCACATCGACCCCCGGCACCAGCAGGCGCAACAGGGCCGCAGCACTCGAGGCGTCCACGTGTGCATCGGCGCATACCAGCACGTTATCCAAAGCCGAGCTGCCCTCTACCAAGCGTGCATCCTGAAACACCATCGAGCACGGCGCGCACTCCCCCGCTGCCAACGAAATCAGCGTCGACTTGCCCATCCCCGAAGCGCCCATCACGCAGATACGCCCACCCGCAGGCACGTTGAGCACCAGACCATCCAGCGCCGGCGCCCAGGGCGCACGATCGCCCACGGCAAGCGCAAGCTCCGCTGCAGTGCCATCGCTCGCAGTCCCCGCACGCCCGCACAGTCCATGCCCATGCGCCCGCACGGCCGCGCGCCACGCCACGGGTCCCGAAACCCGCAGCAGCCACACCAGCACGCGCTCACACGCCCACGAGGCGGTAACGACCAGCACGGTCCACGCCAGCAAATCAGCCGTCTCAATCAAAAGCTTTGCCTGATAGATGCGCTCGCCCACGGTGCCCACCGCCATGCCGATCAGCTCGGCTGCCACGCCGGCCTTCCAGCTCATGCCGATCACGGCGCGGGCGCACGAAAGCACAAACGGCAGGACTTCGCGCCAGGTATGGGCGCAAAACAGGCGCCAGCCGCGCACGCCATGCAGACGGAACATCTGCTCCAGCGGTTTATTCACCTGTGCCAAGCCCTCGGCCAGCGAAAAATACACGCCCGGCAGCGCCATCAAAAAGACCGCGGCGATGCTCACGCGCGCCGATCCCAACCAAATAAGCAGCAGGACCACCACGCAGGCAACCGGCGTCGCCTTAACAAACGAAAGTGCCGGAGCCACCAGGCGCGCAAACGCCCGCAACCGTGACGAAATCCCGGCAAGCACGCCACCACACACCGCGGCAAGCGCCAGCCCGCCCAGTATCCGCGCGCCCGAGCCCACCAAAATCGCCCAGGTACCGCCATCGCACACCAGGCGCAGCAGCGCCACGGCAACAGCACCCGGCCCCGGCAAGATCAGTGGCTGCGCCACCAGCACCGCCGCGAAGACCCACACGGCAAGCCAAAAGGCGGCGACGGCACCTGCTGCCGCCACCGCCTTCATACGCTCTGTCATGTGTCGAGCAAACGCACGCACGGGCTACTCCATGTAGTAGAAATCGTCAGCCGGAAGTTTACCACCCACGGCGCTCGCGTCCGCGTCGGCCAGCACCTGCAGATACCCACTAAGTGCCGCCTTCATATCCTTGCCCGTCTGGCACACAAGCATGCACCCGGGAATCGCCTTCTCGGCAATCTTGGCGTTGTCCACGATGCCAGCATCGACCACGGCCTGCGCCCAGTCTGCCGGCGCCGCATTGACGGCCTTAACGCTCGCCGCATGGCAGTTCAAGAACTCCGCCACGGCCTCGGGATGTTCCTCGGCAAACGCGCGGCGCACCACGGTCACACCCGTCAGCAGGCGCGAACCCGTGTCACCTGCCAGCTCATCCCACACATCGGTCAGACTTACCGGCGCCGACAGCTTGCCTTCGCTCTTTGCGATGGCGGCGGTCTTGAACGGCTCCGGCAGCACGCCCACGGCAGACGGGTCGGCAAGCAGGGCCGACAGTACCTCGGTGGGCTCGCTCTTAAACTCGAGCGTCACCTGGCCGGTCAGGCCCGCGCGCTCCAGCAGGAAGTTCATGACGTACTCTGGCGTGGTGCCCTTGCCCGTCATGTAGACGGTGCGACCCGCCAGATCGCCAAACGAGGCCACATTCGCGTCGCCCGTCACAACGTTCAGCACACCCAGCGTGTTGATGTCGATGACCTGCACCGCGCCCTCGGTCTTGTTGTAGAGTACGCTCGCCACGTTGGCGGGTACCAGGGCAATGTCGATATCGCCCTGAATGACCTTGGGCACAATCTCATCGGCGGCAGTATTCATCGCAAAGTCGAACTCATTGTCCGTCTCGCCATCGGCCGCCCGGTCCATAAACTGCACCAGACCAATCGAGGTCGGCCCCTTGAGCGAGGCGACGTGCACCTCGACCGGCTCGGCAGTGGCACCGTCGGCGGCAGGCCCGGCAGCCGAACCCGCGGCGGACCCGGCACCGGCAGCCCCGCCGCCACAGCCCGCGAGCGCAAGCGACAGGGCGCCCGCGGCGAGCGCCGAGGCAAACCCCCGGCGCGACATCTCAAAATCAAACGCGCGCATCGCTAGTACGTCCCCTCGTTGGGCATCGTCCATGCGTGATGGTCGGTATGCAGCAGCTCCTCGGCCAGCGGCGAGAGCGGCTCGCCCAAGAACTCGCGGTAGCACGCCTGGACATCGGGATTCTCGTGCGAGAAGCGAATGTCCGCAGCGGCATCCAGGCCCCAGAGCACCTGGCCACGCTCGGCTGCCAGCTCGCAGCCGTCGTGGATGGGCTGACCGCCGCCACCGACGCAGCCGCCCGGGCACGCCATGACCTCAACGAAGTCATAGCTCGCACGGCCGTCGCGAATCGCGTCGAGCAGACGGGCGGCGTTGCCCAGCCCGTGCGCCACGGCGACGCGCACCCCGGTGCCATCGATATCGGCCACGGCTTCCTTCCAGCCGTCCAGCCCGCGCACATCGGTAAAGAAATCGGCATCGGGGTTCTTGCCCGTCACCAGGTAATAGGCCGAGCGCACGGCGGCCTCCATCACGCCGCCCGTGGCGCCAAAGATCACACCCGCGCCCGTGCCAAAGCCCAGCGGCGTGTCGAGCGGCTCCTCGACCAACGTGTCCACGCTCACGTGGTTCGCGCGGATCATACGTACCATCTCGCGCACCGTCAGCGCAACGTCCACATCGGGCGTGCCGTCCTCGCCCACCATGCTCGGCAGCGCGCACTCGGCCTTCTTGGCCGTGCACGGCATCACGGACACCACAAACAGACGCTCGGGCTCCACGCCCAGCACCTTGGCGTAGTAGGTCTTGGCGATGGCGCCAAACATCTGCTGCGGCGACTTTGACGTAGACAGGCTGTCGACAAACTCGGGGTAACGCGCCTTCACAAAGCGCACCCAGCCCGGGCAGCAGCTCGTGAACATGGGCCAGCCACGGCTGTCACCCTCGCCCTTGGCGGCCTTACCCAGGCGCTCGAGCAGCTCGGAGCCCTCCTCCATAATGGTGAGGTCGGCCGAGAAATCGGTGTCGAACACGTACTCAAAGCCAACGCGGCGCAGCGCACAGGCCAAGCGCTCAACGGTGGCCTCCTCGCGAGATATGCCGAGTTCCTCTCCCCAGGCGCTACGCACGGCCGGCGCAATCTGCACCAGCACGATCTTGTCGGGATCGGCGATGGCGTCGAACACGGTCTCGGTATCGTCACGCTCGCGCAGGGCGCCCGTCGGACAATGCGTGATGCACTGACCACACGCGACGCAATCGGTCTTGCCGATCGGCGCACGCCCGCGGGTGCCCACGGCGGTATGCGTGGCGCGGTTGGTCAGGTCCCAAATCCCTAAGCCCTGCACGCTCTCGCACACCTTGATGCAGCGCATGCATTTAATGCACTTGTCGTTATCGCGAATGATGGGGAAATCGAAGTCCCAGCCCTCGCGCGCCAGGTGCTGCTCGTACGGCAAATAGAAGATGCCCAGGTCGTTGGCGATGGTCTGCAGGTTGCAGTTACCACTGCGCACGCAACTCGTACAGCGCGAGTCGTGCTGGGACAGCAGCAGCTGCACGTTGGTGCGACGCGCCTCGCGGGCCTTGGGGCTGTTGGTGCGGACCACCATGCCGTCGAGCACGTAGTTGTTGCAGGCGGCAACCAGCTGGTCGCAGCCCTCAACCTCGACCACGCACACGCGGCAGCCGCCGATCTCGTTTAGATCGCGCAGGTAGCACAGGGTGGGAATCTGGATACCGACGGACTTGGCCGCGTCCAGGATCGTGGTGTGCTCGGGCACCACGACCTCGCAATTATCGATAGTGAGCTTGACCATGTTGAGTGCTCCGCTTTCGGTGTTGTCGCTGACAGTGGGGTTGTTGAGCTCTACCATTCCAGGTTCCTCCCTCCGCGGAACGCACCAAAGCCAAAGTGGTCGCAACGCAGGCAGCGGCTTGCCTCCTGGCGTGCCTCCTCCTCGGTAAGGCCCTGCTCGACCAGATTCCAATCGTGGATGCGCTCGCCGGCCTCGCGCTCGCCCAGCTCGCAGCGGCCGCACTCGTGCTTGCCCTTAAACTGTACGGTCGGTAGCTCAACGTCAAGCTTGATCTTGTGGTCAAAGCCCAGATAGCGATCGATATTTGCCGAAGCAACGCGGCCGGCGTTGATGGCCCGGATGACGGTGGCGGGACCGGTCTGGCAGTCGCCGCCGCTAAAGAGGCCATCGAAGTTGGGCACGGCGCCATCCGAATCGGTGACCACGCAGCCCCACCTGCAGGCGACGCCCATGTCCTCAAACGGCTTGGAGTCGATGTCCTGGCCGATGGCCACAAACACGCGCTCGCAGGGAATGACGCGCTCGGGTGTGGCGGCGGCACGCGGGGCCGGACGCCCACGACGGGGCTCGCCGATAATCTGCGGCTGCACGCGCAGACCGCTCACGCGACCTTCCTCGCCCATCTCGATAGCGAGCGGTGCGGTGAGCTCAAGAACCTCGCAGCCCTCGGCCTGGGCGCCGGCAATCTCGGCATCCTGCGCCGTCATGTCGCAGATGCGACGGCGGTAGACGATGCTTACTTTTTCGGCGCCGCAACGCACGGCAGAGCGAGCCACGTCCATGGCCACGTTGCCGCCGCCGATGACGCACACGCGCTGGCCGCTCAGGTCGGGCAGCTCGTCGTCGCCGATGGCGCGCAGCATCTTGACGGCCGACTCCACGCCGGGCGCCTCTTCACCCGGAAGGCCGAGCTTCTTGTCGCTATGGGCACCGATGGCCAGGTAGACGGCATCGAACTCGTCGCGCAGGCGAGCGAGCTCCTCGCCGTTCACGGAGTGATCGAGCTCAACGTCGATGCCGGCGCTCAAGATCCAGTCGATCTCGGCCTGCAGGCGCTCGCGCGGCAGACGATAGCTGGGGATGCCGTAGCGCAGCATGCCGCCCAAGTGGTGGCGCTGCTCAAAAATGGTCACCTTGTGGCCCATCACGGCCAGGTAGTAGGCACAGGAAAGGCCAGCCGGGCCGCCGCCGATCACAGAGACGCGCTTACCGGTGTTGTCCACTACATGCGGCTTGTGGTCGTTGAGGTCACTGTGCTCAACGGCAAAACGCTTGAGGGCGAGGATGTTCATGGGGTCGTCGACCATGCCACGGCGGCAATGCATCTCGCAGGGATGCTCGCACACCAGGCCGCAAACGAGCGGCAGCGGGTTATTCTTGCGGATGACCTTGACGGCATCGGCATAGCGGCCGGCCTCGACGAGCGAAATGTAACCGGGAATGTCGACATGCGCCGGACAGCCCGAGACGCACGGGACGCGGGCCTCGCGGTCAAAGCCACAGGAGTGCTCGCGGATGTGGTGCTCAAAATCGTCACGGAAACCGCGGATAGCCGTAAGCGCCATGGCGCCGGCCTCGTAACCGATGGCGCAATCGCTCGAAAGATAGATGGTGCGGGCGGTGCGCTCGATCAGATTGAGCGTGGACTCGTCGGCGCGGCCCTCGAGCACATCGGCGAGCAGATCGCTCAGCGCGCTCAGGCCCACGCGGCAGGGCGTGCACTTGCCGCAGCTCTGGGTGGAGCACAGGTTGACGAGCGCTGCCGTAAACTCAACGGGACACGGGGCGAGCGAACTCACCGCCAGACGACGTCCGAGCGCATCGTGCAGGTCGTCCATGACGGCCTGAGCGTGGCTGCGTTCCATTACGTGCAGTCGAGCCATAAGATCCCCTCTCACATGGCAGCCCGGAGGCGAGGCCGGGCGAAATTGCTACACGCACAACACTGACCTAAAAAGTTGTGAGGTCTCCATACGGTTCGGCAGGCGGTATAAAATGTCACCCTCAGCGGTGAAATAGAACATTACCGCAGATAAATGCCATATTTGATAAAACGCGTTACCAAATTGCAATATTCAATGTGAAAAAGAGCGCCTTACTATTTTTCCTTTTTGATCCGTTTTCCTCCGTCTCCTTCGGATCACATGATCCCTTGGGAACGGAGGAAAACGGATCGTTTTTGGTGCAAAAGGGCCAGGTTTGTTTGCACCAATCTCACTTGCGCTAGATGAAGAGCTCGCATTCCTTCCGCGCGACGCAAACCTTGCTCAGCATCTGGGAAACAGCGGATAGTTTGTTGGAATCAAGCTTGCGAGCACCTCGCGGACATACGGCGATGCAGCGCATGCAGGAGATGCACGCCTCGCCAGCTGCTCGTTTGGGGTCACTCTTGTCGATAGCGCAAACGGGGCACGCCGCGGCGCATGCACCGCAGGAGACACAATCCTCTGTTGCCTCGGGTGCCATGCGGTGACCTCCGGCTTGTTTATAAGGACGATTGCCGGGGATAGAGGGCCCGGACGCATCCTCAGCCAACAGCTTTTGCTGAATTTGCTGCGCAAACTCTGCGAGCTGCGCCGCATCCTGCGCATCCGGTCGCCCAGCAGCAAACTGACGAGCAACGGAATGCTCAGCAATAGCAGAAACCGCTGCAACAACCCTAAATACGGCGCGCTTCGCAACGTCCTCCAGCTCTACGAGCGTGTCCTCAAACGCGCGGTTTCCGTATACGCAAACCAAAACAGCCCGAGCCCCGTTGCCGCGCACCATGCCCAACCGGTCAGCCACCACAGCCGGGATTCTACCGGCATACGCCGGCACAGAGATTACGGCCACGTCGTCCTCAGTCATCGAGACAGCGCTGAAATCTAGCCCGCTATCGGCCAGATCGACGGTAACGGTATTCTTGCCCAGTGCCCCGGCCACAAGGCCAGACACCTTCCGCGTTCCACCCGTCGGACTAAACACAATTTCGAATACGCTCATCGAGGCACCCTCCCCTACGCCTGGCAACGCGTCAAGCCGCTTTCACATCCAGCCAGAGTATACGGCGCATGGGATCCCCGTTTTGGTGCAACAAGCACCCCAATGCACCCACCCTACGCTGTCTGCCTCTTCGTTTTGTATAAATTACGGTACAGATTGTATATATTTACGGGATACCGCCGTGTTCTCCCGAGGTACCCCATCCTGGCCCGTGCAAAAAACGGAGTATTCTGCAACGTGACCGCGCCAGCAATACCCCGAGCGGGCAAACCTTTAGGGCGCTGCGTCATTTTGGGTTCCGACATGGCGAGAATGACGCGCCCCTGCTCCGGAAAACGACGAAATCTGACTCAGAACGCTCGCTAGGGATATCCGAAAGCCACCGTTGGCGACGTCAAATCATATGCAGACAACTCGAACTGCAGAATACTCCAAAAAATGCACGGCGCACCCCATGGGACCCATTGCCGCATGGTAGGAAACAGGCCCACGGCATCCTCTAGATGCATTCCCGAGGAAATCACATTTGAACTAGCGATCGGATACGGCAAACAAAAAGGGCCCCGAGCGTAGTTGCTCGGGGCCCTTGGTTCACCTCGCTCTAGCGGGCGATGCGTATGTTACTTGCGCTTGCCGCCGCCGTCACCGGGGCGACGGGAGCTGCCGCCGCGCTTGCCGCCACGACTATTGCCATAGCTACCACGATTATCGCGACCACCGGCACGGCCGCCGCGGGAGCCGGCCTGGTTGCCGCCACGCCCGCCACGATAGCCGCCACGACGCTCCTCGCGGGTATCGTCGTAGTTGCGCCAGTCATCGCGACGATCGCGGCTGGCACGCGGATCGCGGCGATCGCGCGACTCGTTAGAGCGGCCAGCACCGCTGCGGCTGCCATTGCCACGAGTGCCCTCGCGATGCTCGCCGCCACGGCCACCGCGCTCATCAAAGCGCTTGCCGCCACGGGACTCGCCGCCGCGAGTACCACGCTCGCCACGCGAACCGCGGCCCTCGCCGCCACGGCGCTCATCACGGCCGCCGCGCTCGCCATCGCGACCGGAACGACGACGATCGCCCGAACCACGCTTGCCGCCACGCGAGCCACGGCCCTCGTCCTCGCGCTCAACACGGCGACGACCGCCGCGGTCCTCGTCCTCGCGGCGACGGCGATGCGCCTCGCCCTGGAACTGCTTGGCACGGCGCTCGGCACGGTTGCCGCGCGGGGCCTGCTCAACGACACCAGCACCGCCGCGCTCCTCGGCAGCCACCTCGCGGGCCACGCTCTCCACAGCCTCGTCCACGCGAGCCTGAACGCCCTCGCGCACGCGGGTCTTGCCGCCGCGCTTGGGACGGCTCGGACGCTCACCGTCGCCGCGACGCTCGTCTCGACCGCGGTTGGAACGACCGGCCACATCACCGTAATCGTCGCCGTTGCGTTTGCCGTCGCGACGCGCCTGCTCAAGCTTCTTCTTGCTCTTGGACTTGCCGCGCTTGGTCTTCTTCTTCACCTTAAAGGCCGCAGGATCGCGCTCGGGGTCAACCGCGGGCGGATTGGGGCCCACATGCAGGTCGCCGGCCTCGTAGATGTCGGCGGTCTTGTCCATGAGCTTCTCGATCTCGTAGAACTCATCGACATCCTGCTCGGTCACAAACGTGATGGCCCAGCCCAGCTCGCCGGCGCGGCCCGTACGGCCAATACGGTGGATGTAGTCGGTCGGCTCGGCCGGCACGTCAAAGTTCACGACGTAGCGCACGTCGCTGATGTCGATGCCGCGGGCGAGCACGTCGGTTGCCACCAACACGTCGACGGTACCGTCGCGGAAGGCCGAAAGGGCACGCTCGCGCTGAGCCTGGCTGCGGTTGCCGTGAATCGCGGCGGCCTTGATGCCCTTGCGCTCCAGACGACGGCAGCAGCTGTCGGCGCGGTGCTTGGTGCGCATAAAGACGATGGTGCGCTCCGGGCCCTCCTTCTTGAGGAACTCGGGCAGCAGATTGTTCTTGGCCTCGATGGACACCGGGAATACAAACTGGTCGACGGTGTCGGCGGTCGACGTGGCGGGCGCGATCTCCACGCGTGCCGGGTCGCTCACCAGGTCGGTGATCTCGCCCACGGCCTCCTCGTCGAGCGTGGCCGAGAACAGCAGCGTCTGACGCTCGGCCGGCGTCTCGCGCACAATGCGGCGGACGGCGGGCAAAAAGCCCATGTCGAGCATGCGGTCGGCCTCGTCCAGCACCAGCACCTTGACCTCGTCCAGGTGGCAGGCGCCCTGCTCGATCAGGTCAACCAGACGGCCCGGCGTAGCGACCAGGATGTCACAGCCGTACTTGAGCGCCGCGGTCTGCGGCTTGTAGCTCACGCCGCCCACGACGGTCACGGCGACATGGCCAGTGACGTCGGCAATCTTGCTCGCGACCTCGTCGATCTGCTGGGCAAGCTCGCGCGTGGGGGTGATGACGAGCATCAAGGGACCGCGACCGTTGCCCTCGGGCTTCTTGGCGCCGCGACGGCGGTTGCGACCGCCACGCTCGCGCACGGGCTTGGGCGGAGCGATGTGCTCCAGGTTGTTCATGGTCGGCAGCAAGAAGGCGGCCGTCTTGCCGGTGCCGGTCTGAGCAGCGGCAAGCAGGTCGCGGCCCTCGAGCACCACGGGGATCGAGCCAGCCTGGACAGGCGTGGGCGCCGTGTAGCCTAGGTTCTCGATAGCACGAAGCATCTCGTCCGAAAGGCCCAGCTCGTCAAAGGCGGGCAGGCTCTCGGTAGCGGACTCGACGGTCTGGGCAGCATTGGCCTCATCGGCGGCATCGAAGGCAGCCTGGGTCATGGCCTCGCGGGCCTCGTCCAGAATCTCGGCGTCCGTGACGTCGGATACAGAATTACGCATATGTTGTTGTTCCTTATCTGCACGCGCAATGGGCACGGCATGCGGCCGCGCGGGCGTGCTTGGTAGTGCGCTAATACATACAAAAACAGGTGCGCACAGAGAGGACGTTGCTCAGCACGCTGGCGATCGCTTTGGCAGCCCTATCACGCGCCGTCCAGACGCAGCAGCTCTAAGCGATGGAGCAGATTCGCCGCCGGTTAGTATACCCGCACTCCGTATGCCCCCACGTAAACCACAGATGACGAGGCGGACGGGGCGGGCCTGGCCGATTGTCTCAATCTGTAACAGATGCAGGGCAAAACCGGGTCCAAATGTTACAGAACAAGACAGAGGGGGATTTCCGTCCAGTCCAAACCAAATCTCTCAGTCTTCCTGCAATTTCGAACATGTGGCCTATAATGTTGCTTTGGTTACGCTGTATATTGCGCAGCCATTTAATACGTCGCCCACCGGGAGCCATTAATTCCTATCGCCATATTGGCTAGGAAGCAATCAAAGGAGGTATCCGTGGCAGCAGAGACGCCTTGCTCGGTCCTCTATAACGATATCCGCTCGTTCGGCGGTCTTAAACATCTCGAGATCGCCCGAATGCTCATCAATGGAAACTCTTATCTCGGCAGTACCCTGCTCGAGAAATGCTCTTCCAACCGCTCGTATCTCACCCGTTACATCGTCCATCGCAAGCCTGACCAGTGCGCGCCCGCCATCTACAGCGACTTTACCGTCACCACGCTCAACCTTTCCGCGGCAATCTGCAGCAAGCTCGGCGGCGGCGAGTCCGCCTATCGGGCAATCGCCGAGCACTATCGCGGTCCGGCCGCCAACGAAATGATGTCGGCTCTCGCCAGCTACAAGCTGGACAGCCGCCTATATGCAAATGCCCTCAATCGCATCGACAACTTTGACGGCAATGCCGTGCGTGAGAAAAGCACGCTTTACCTTATGCTCTTTGTGGCAACGGGGGCGCTCGCCGATCCCGTTCAGGGCGTGGCCACCGTCGAGCGCTTTTGCGACAGCAAGACGGGTGGGCACTTTGGCACCACCGAAACTACCGTCGGACGTGGCTTTATGGGCAGTCTGGATCAGCCGCACGCCGTCGCTCCCAACCTCGGTCTGCTCAGGACACATGCCGACAACTGCGTCGACATGCAAATCCATCCCCTCACACGCGATCCGCGTGGCACGGTAATTGGATCCTTGCCCAAAACCTCGCCCAGCATCACCGATGTGGGCGCCGACGCATCGCGCGAACATCTTCGCATTTGGCTTGAGGGTGAGCACTGGTACGCCCAGGGCCTTGGATCGACCAACGGCACGGTGCTCGAATCGGGCGCGGGCGACGGCGATATCGTAATCGAGCCGCCGCGCGACCTACGCGAGCCCGGCAAGATCTATCCCCCAGTGGAAATCGAAAACAGCGACAGGCTCCATCTGGGTCTCTACACGACATTCCTTGTCATTGTGGACTAGCGCGGACGGCGATCGAAAGACGGTCGCCGTCCGTCTTTCGTCTTCTACCTTCTGCGTCGTAAACGACAATGCTCAGCGGTATACGTGGGCAGTGCGGCTATCATGGTACTTTACCGATATCCGCACTGCTCGCGTAAACGTGCGGCAACCCATGCCAGACAAAGGAACGCCATGGATACTACCGATAGCGCCTATGGCGACAAACTCGTCCGTCTCGATACGTTCGATACCGCCGTGGAGGTCGACCCCAGCGCCGAGGACGACGCCAAGCGTCGGTTTATGACGCTTATTCTCCAGACGGCCCACCGCAACAACGGCAACATCGGGCACGTGCTGCGCGCGACCAACACGAGCGGCGAGGTCTTTGCCGTCAAGCTACTCAAGGACAATGCCATCCTTTCCGGCCAAGCCCCCGACCGCTCCGCCGAGCAATCGGCAGCGCACCTGGCCAGCACCGCCGCGCTGTTCGAGGAGTACCGTCATCTGTGTACCGTCTCGCACCTGCGCGGATTTCCGCGCGTCTATGGCTACGGATCGTGCGAGGATGACCCTCTCATCCTCATGGAGTGGGTCGAGGGCACCTCGCTCAAGCAGGCGCTGCCCCTGCTTCCGCACGACGCCTCGGGCGGGCTGACCACCCAGATGGTCGCCGCCGTCGGAAACGCCGTGCTTCGTGCGCTCTTGATGACCCAAGGCCTCGTGAATCCGGTCATCCATCGCGACCTATCGCCTGCCAATATCATGTTCCTCACCACCAGCCGAACACTCGAGCAGCAGATTGCCGATTGTTCCTTTGACCCCTGCCTCATCGACATGGGCTCCGCGACCATGGCTCTCGGCGACGACACGATCACCCGGCGCGCCGACATCTGGCGCTTTGCCACACCCGCATACGCCGCGCCCGAGATGCTCACGCAGGATATCGAAGGCATCGCGGCCCTTCGCCGTTCGCCCGCGATCGACGTCTATGCGCTTTCGAGCATTCTGTACCAGCTCTACAGCGGTCGCAAACCGTTTGACTTTGAGTCGACGGACGCCGCTGCAACCGGCTCGTTCTATCTCGTAAAGACCAAGACCAAGCCGGCGCCGCTCGAGCCGCGCTGCGAGGGCGATGAAGCGCTCGTCCAAATCATCATGAAGGGTCTCTCAGTCGAGCAGTGCGATCGTCCCACCGAGCAGCAGATGCTCGAGGTGCTCTCGGCATACCTCACCGATGCCGAATCCGAGGGCCGCGAAGGCACAGGAGACGAGGCCGCGATTGATATCGATTCTGGCACGCACCTTAAGGTCGACGTCGCCGGCGAGCGCGCGCGAGAGATCCTGGAGCAGGCCCGGCACGATGCCATGACCCGCCGCCGCTTTATTATCGGTGGCGTCGTTGCAGCCGTTGCGGGGCTCAGCGTCATTGGGGCGGCGACCCATGGCTTTGGCATCCCCGACTACCTGGACGGCATCCGCGGTTCGCTTGACGACTACACTTGGGATCAGCTGCAGGAGATTTCGCTCAAGATTAAGGCCGCCGAGACCCGTAGCGAGGCACGCGAGATTGCCAAGCGCTATCACCTGCTCGATGCCGATGGGCATATCCCCTATCCGTGTACCAAGCGTGTCACGCTCACCAACGGGCTGCAGGTTGGCGCGCAGCTTGTGGGCATCCGCCACGATGAGCTTCTGGACGGGACGGGCAAGGCCGGACTAACGTTTATGTTCGATGCGGGTATTGCCGAGCGCAACGCTGCGGCTGAACCGCCGAGCGCCGGCTGGGCAGTTTGCGAGCTGCGGGAATGGCTCGACGGCGACGGCCTTAAGCTGCTGCCCAACAAGTTGCGCGCGCTCATCAAATCTGTCAAAAAGGTCTCGAATAACGCTGGCGCCGCCAACAGTGCATCGTGTCTGAGCGAGTTGCCCGCAACCCTTTGGCTGCCCGCCATGGTCGAGCTGTGCGGTACGCAACCGCCCGATTCGTTTGCCAAGGACTATCACTACCTGGCAGAAATCTACAACGGCGAGGGCAAGGAGTATCAGCTCTTCCGCGAGCTCAAGGTGAGCCCGTATTCCACGAACGAGACGATGGTCCGCCAGTGGAAGGGCAAGGACACCTGCTGGTGGGAGCGCACGGTGAGCCCCGACTCATCGGAGACCGAAGGCACGCTCTACATAAACCGTGTGGGCCACGACGGCGACGTCTTTACGTACGCAACGCCTGCGGAAAAGCCAAACAAGCTAACCTGTGTGATCCCCGGATTCTGTATCTAGAGAGCGGGCGTCTTGCCGTGACGGGACCCCTCCCCGGCAATTGTCTCGATCTGTAACAGTTAGAACCCAAAAACCGGTCTAGTTGTTACAGATCGAGACGTTAAGTTGTGGCTCGATGTAATGTCTAGATCTGTAACAGTTACTCGACAAAAACGGGTCTAGTTGTTACAGATTGAGATGGTTGGTTGGGACGGTTCATCGGCCAACCAACCACCCTCATCTGTAGCGAAATGTCATACATTTCTTTCTGTACTGGACACCCCCAGGGGGTATGGGTGTATAGTATCGGCAGGTTAACATTTCCGACACTACGTCACAGAAAGGAGAAGCCATGGCTCAAGATAAGTTCGACGTGGGCGGCATGACATGCGCCGCCTGCCAGGCGCATGTGGATCGCGCCGTGAGCAAACTCGACGGCGTCCAAAGCGTCGCGGTCAATCTGCTCGCCGGCTCTATGCTGGTGGACTACGACCCTGCGCAGGTCTCCCCCGACGACATCTGCACCGCTGTCGACCGCGCGGGCTACTCGGCCTCACCCATCAGCACGGGCACCGACGCTGTCCAAAGCGGAAGTGCGCAAGCCAGGTCCGGCGCCGCCCATATGGAGTCACCGACCAAAAAGTTGGAGGCCGCCGCCTCTGCCATGCGCACCCGCCTCATCGTCTCGATCGTATTCCTCATCCCACTGTTCTACATAGGCATGGGGCACATGCTCGGCTGGCCGCTGCCCGGCATCTTCACCGACCACACCCACAGCATGACGCTCGCGCTCACCGAGCTCGTCCTGCTCATTCCCATCGTCTACGTCAACGACGCGTACTTTATCAACGGGTTTAAATCGCTCGCGCACGGCGCGCCCACCATGGACGCCCTTATTGCCGTGGGCGCCACCGCCTCCATCGCCTGGTCGCTCTACGCCATGTTCATCATGGCCGACCAGCTAGCCGCAGGTCAGGTGCACGAGGCCATGATGACGAGCATGGACAACCTGTATTTTGAGAGCGCTGGCACCATCCTGTCGCTCGTCACCGTGGGCAAATACCTCGAGACGCGCAGCAAGTCCAAGACCGGCGGCGCTATCGAGGCGCTCATCGACTTAGCACCCAAGACCGCGACCGTCGTGGCAGAGGACGGCAGCGAGGCCACCGTCGACGTCGATGCCATTCTGCCCGGCCAGGTGCTGCGTGTGCGCCCCGGCGAGTCCATCCCTGTCGATGGCGTGGTGCTCGAGGGCAGCTCGGCCGTGGACGAGAGCGCGCTCACCGGCGAGTCCATCCCCGTGGAAAAGACCGCCGGCGACACCGTCAACGCCGCCACTGTCAACCGCACCGGCTCGTTTACCTTCCGTGCCACACGCGTGGGCGCCGACACGTCGCTCGCCAAGATTATCCAGCTCGTCGAGGACGCCAACGCCACCAAGGCGCCTATCGCCCGCATGGCCGACAAAGTCGCCGGCGTGTTCGCGCCCGTGGTGTTCGTGATCTCGGCTGTGACCTTTGCGGCGTGGATGGCACTGACCGGCAGCATAAACGAGGCGCTCACCTCCGCCGTCGCTGTGCTGGTGATCAGCTGTCCGTGCGCATTGGGTCTGGCCACGCCCGTCGCTATTATGGTCGGCACCGGCAAGGGCGCCGAGATGGGCATTCTGTTCAAAAGCGCCGAGGCGCTGGAGAATCTGCGCAGCGTGGGCACCGTGGTGCTCGATAAGACGGGAACGGTCACTCGCGGCAAGCCTGCCGTGACCGATATCGTGGTAGCCACGCGCGCCGACGGATTGCCCGCCATGAGCGAAAAGGCGCTGCTCAAGCTGGCCGCCGCGTTGGAGCGCTCGAGCGAGCACCCGCTGGCCGAGGCGATTATGGCCGAGTGCGAGACACGCGGGATCGTCGCGCGCATGGTCGAGGACTTTACTGCCGTGCCCGGGCGAGGCGTTACGGCGCGCGAAGGGCAAAACGCCATTGCCGCCGGCAACGTGCGCCTGATGAACGAGTTGGGCGTTACCGTGCCCGCGGGTCTTGCCGAGCAATTTGCCGCCGAAGGCAAGACGCCGCTGTTCTTTGCCAAGAACAGCGAGCTTGTCGGTACCATCGCCGTGGCGGACGAGGTCAAGGAGACGAGCGCCGGGGCCATCGCCGCACTGCGCTCGCTTGGCGTCGACGTGCGCATGCTCACCGGCGACAACCGCGTGACGGCCGAGGCCATCGCCCGCCGCGTGGGGCTGAGCAGCGAACAGGTCATCGCCGACGTCCTCCCTGCCGACAAGGAGCGCCACGTCCGCGAGCTGCAGGATGTGGGCGGCAAGGTCGCCATGGTAGGCGACGGCATCAACGACTCCCCCGCCCTGGCGCGCGCCGACGTGGGCCTTGCTATCGGCACCGGCGCCGACATCGCCAAGGAGGGCGCCGACGTGGTTCTCATGCGCAGCGACCTCATGGACGTCGCCCGCGCCATCGAGCTTTCGCGCGCCACGATCCGCAACATCAAGCAGGACCTGTTCTGGGCACTGTTCTACAACGGCATCGGCATTCCGCTGGCGGCGGGCGTGTTCTTCCCGCTCACCGGATGGCAGCTCTCGCCGATGTTTGGCGCCGCGGCCATGAGCCTGTCGAGTGTCTGCGTCGTAAGCAATGCGCTGCGCTTAAAATCCTTTAAGCCAAAAGTGGCAAAATAAGCTCACCATTAAGTCCATTTAGAACGGGTTTTCCAGGTGCCCGAGATTGACCTGAAAGAGGAGCGACGCGTACTTTGGTACGCGAGCGACGGCTTGAAGGTCAAGGTCGGGTGCCTGGGAAAGCCGACACAACAGGGAGGAATACCCATGCGATACACAATCAAGACTTCCGGCCTCATGTGCGGCCACTGCGACGCTACTGTCGAGACGGCACTGCTCAACGTTGCCGGCGTGACCGACGCCGACGCCGATCACGAGACCCAGACCGTCCAGGTTGAGTGCGCCGACACCGTAACCGCCGAGCAACTCGCCGCCGCTGTCGAGGCCGCGGGCGAGAAATTCCACGCCCTGTCTGTGACCGCCGCATAGCAGTCGCTGCCTACTGAATCCTCAGAAGTTGCGGTGAAATACGGACTGTTGTGCCGCCCTAGGCCTTTAAACGGTCCGTATTTCACCGCAACTGACGGGGACATCCGGAAGATCGACCAGAAACGAGGACCCGACATGATGGCAGACCATAAATCGGTGACCCGCATGCTCAAGACGGCACGCGGTCAGATCGACGGCATTCTGCGGATGGTCGAGGAGGACCGCTACTGCGTCGATATCTCCACGCAGCTCATGGCCACACAGGCGCTCCTCGCGCGCATTAACGCCGACGTGCTCAAGGCGCATATCGAGGGCTGCGTGACTTCGGCAATCGAATCGGGCGACGAAGACCTCAAAGCCGCCAAACTCGCCGAAATCGAACGCGTCGTCGACAAACTCTCCAAGTAATTGGGGCATTGGGGACAGGTACGTTTGCACCGTCTTGGTATTCCGGGGACAGGTATGTTTGCACCACATTGGTGCAGATTAACCTGTCCCCCTTGCTCTAAATCGGGTATAAAGGCGTGCAGCATATCGAACGAAAGGCAATTTGCATGAATGACTTTATGAAGGGTCGCAATGGTGCCGATGAACTCACCATCGTGATGGGTTTTGCCGGCATCGTCATCGCGATGATCGGACCGATAGCCCGCATCCAGTGGCTCAGCTGGATTGCCATCGCCGTAATCGTGATTGGCGTGCTGCGCGGCCTGTCCAAAAATATCGACGCACGTCACAAGGAGAACGAGGCCTTTGTCGCCGCGACTGCAAACGTCCCCTGCCTGGGCAAATTCGTCGCCAGCTTGGGCGGCGGAACCGCAGCGGCCAGCACCTCACGCGCGGCCGGCACCAGTAAGGAAGACTTTGAGCGTGCCAAGCGCACGGCCAAGAAGATGTGGAAGGGCCGCAAGACCACGGCCTATCTCAAGTGCCCCAACTGCGGCCAGATGCTCTCCGTCCCCAAGGGCAAGGGCAAGATCCGCGTCACCTGCCCCAAGTGCCACGCCAAGATGGAGACGCGCTCCTAGCCGCCATACCATAGGACAAATAAAAGCCGAGGCCTCGCGCTGAGACCTCGGCTTTTTGTATGCGACAACGGAGCTGTCCCTTTGTCACACCTATGCTACGCCGTCGCGGGCCAGCTCCTCAGCCAGCGCTTCGGCTGGCATGGCCATAATCGCGTCGAGCTCGGCATCCACCTCGGGGATGCGCTTCACCTTGAGTTTGCACACCAGATCGCCGCGACACATCACGTGCATCGGCTCACGCAGAGCGCACAGGTCATCGAGCGGGTTCTCGCGCGTCACCAAGATATCGGCGGCCTTGCCGCACTCGATCGTGCCAGTCTCGCCGTCCAGCCCCAGCAGCTCGGCGTTGACTTGCGTAGCCGTATGCAGTGCGAAGGCGTTGCTCACGCCGACATACTTGGCAAAATAGGCCACCTCACGCCACATGTCGTACTGCGTCACGAACGGGCAGCTCGAGTCCGTACCCAGGCCCACCTTAACGCCAGCTTCCAGTGCGGCACGGGCGCTCTCGATAATGCCCGAGCACACGATATCGCCGTTCTTCTTTTGCGTATCGGTCGAATGGGTCTTTTTCGGGTCGAGCAATACAAACGGCAGCGCCGGGCTGATAGTGCAGGTAACACTGGGCGCACGCCCCTCGAGTTGCGTGCCCGCGGCGCCACGGTACAGCTCCAGAATCTCGGGCGTCAACGGAGCGCCGTGCTCAATCGTGTCAACGCCGGCCTCAAGCGCGGCCTTCACGCCCTCGGCACTCTCGACATGGGCCATAACCGGCAGACTCACCTCGTGCGCAGCCTTGCACGCCGCCGCGGCAACCTCGACCGGCATGCGCAGCACGCCCGGCTCGCCCACCTCGGTAGCGTCGAACACGCCGCCCGTCACGAACAGCTTAATGACGTCGGCACCACGCGCATACAGGTCGCGCACCTGTTCGGCTGCCTCGGCGGGACTGTTGGCCACCTGGGCGAACAAGCCCGCACCATGGCCGCCCGGCACCGTGACGCCCGTTCCCGGCGCCACCAGGCGAGGACCTTGATACTTGCCGGCATCGATAGCATCGCGCACGGCCAGATCGGCAAACAGCGGATCGCCCGCGCCGCGCACCGTGGTCACGCCACTTGCCAGTTGTTGTTGGGCGCTGCCCTTAAGAATATGGCGCACGATGGCGCGCCCCACGGGATTATCGAGCTTCTTCATCAGCGCGCCCGCATCGCCGGCCGAGACAGGCTTGCCCGAGCCGCACAGGTGCACGTGCATATTGATGAGACCGGGCATGAGATACGCACCGCCCAGGTCGATAACCTCGGCACCCGCGGGCGCCTGCGCCACAGCACTCGGCCCCATCCAGGTGATGACGCCGCGCTCAACAGTCACGGCCATATCGGGTTGCGGCTCCATATGCTCCGAGCCATCCAGAATGGTCGCATTGATAAACAACGTGGAACGATCGGCAGACGCCATATCGAGCTCCTCCCTCACGATTAACTTGAACATTTGTCCATTATCACCTAGTCCCGCTGGATTGCTGCAGACGCATCGGTTAACGGAGGGAAGAGGGGATGTGGGAGACGGAATATGCTGCAGTCCCACCCCAGCGACACCAGGGAAATATCTCGATCTGTAACAGATACAGGGTTGTTGGGCCCCTTGATGTTACAGATCGAGACATTCGGTCGACGTTTCACCGGTTTGTCTCGATCTGTAACAATTACGAACTCAAACAACTTCTAAACGTTACAGATCAAGACAAAACCTCTCAGCGCCCATACCACCGACGTCTCCACTCCTCAGCCAAATCGGGCCGTCGCGGAATACCCGCCAGCCTCATCTTCTCAACCAGCTTCCCCGGATTCTTGAGCTCATCAAACGTAAACCGAAGCACCTTGTGCCCGAGCATTGTCAGATGAGATTCCCGCTGACGCTCTGCCACGAATGGGTCGGCCGGCTCCCGGGCCTCGCCGCTCTGCAGGGTGTACTTCCCCTTACCGTCCAGCTCGCCAATCACGCACGTTCCCTCCTCGAGCCGCCAAAAAAAGTCGACGCGAAACACCTGGCTCGGATCGAGCGGGTCGCGAAACTCCACCTGCAGCTCCGGAACCGGAAAGCCGTACGCAATAAAGAACGCTCGGAACCGAGACTCGCCGCCGTTTTCGGACAGCCCGTCCGCATACGACGCAATCGCCTGTGCCCTGCGATGCCCGTGCTTGCCTTCACAATCTATACGAAGCCGCTCACAAAAGTCATCGCGCGATACGCCTTTCGCCCGCAGTGCAGAATCGGCAATCGCCAATCCGTAGGAGAACGGCGCACGCAGCAAGCAATCCTCCACCGTGCGCCAAAACGACGTCACCTGCACGCCGTCGACTTGTTCAAGTACACCCGCCGCCTGCGGACGCAACAGCCGACACCCTGCACTCAGCGGCACCGAGCAACCCGTCTTAACAAGATATCGTGGCCCAAGCAGATCATTCGGCACCTCCAAACCCCACAAAAGCGCCGCGTCATAGCCCCAAAACGCCCAATCGGGATGAAATTCCGCAAGCCCTTTGATAGTCCTCAGTGCTCGCTCCGTCAGCGTCAATGCATCCCAATCATGCTTAAAACAGAACAGGTACGGCTCGGGCTCCGCAATATCGTCGGTTCCAACATGGCGTCGCAACCACATGAGCTCGGTATTGTTATGCGTTGCGAGCAGCGTACCTTGCTCGGTCGCCTCCGTGAGCCGCGCGAGCATCCTGTTCCGCGCCAACGTGTTGCGAGTCGCATGTTTGTGTTTGAGAACGGTATTAGACACTTTCATCACCACCACGTCAGACAAATGGACCATCGTCACCGTTGCCTCCGCTGACAAATGTCTTGATCTGTAACAGGAAGACCGATTTTTGGCCGCTAGATGTTACAGATCGAGATCTTTCGACACCGCGTCCAACCTTTGTCTCAATTTGTAACAGGTAGGTCGAGTTTTGGCCTGTAGATGTTACAGATTGAGACATTCCCCCAACCAGGTGCCAAACGTCTCGATCTGTAACAGGTAGACCGGTTTTTTGTCCCTAAACGTTACAGATCGAGACAAATAGACACGCGGCGGCGCTGCGACAGCCCATCCCTTACTCCCACTCCTGCTCGTAGATGTTGAGCGACTTTACGTACCGCCCCTGGGCGCCCATGATGTCGCGGACCAGACGCAAGAAGAAACTGATGCACGAGGTGTCAAAGCCATCCTGCAGGTCCTCCGGATGCACCGCACCAGGCCCATCGACCGCCGTGTCACTCAGGCGTGCGATGTCATACAGATAGAGTTGTCCCGCCGTCAGCCAGACATCGTCGACGCAGGCGAGGCGCACCGCAATCGCTCCGTCGCTCCAATGCTCCTTTTGCACGATATGCGGATCGTAGACGTCAAAGCGACGGTCGGTGCGTGTGTCCTTCAGCGCGACCATACCAGTCGCAGGATCCTTGTCCAAAATGCCAAAGCGCGAGAAATACTGCGTGTCGCATACCTGCTCGAGCCGCTTGAGCGAGGCAGGCGAAAGCGATGCCGGCGGCTCATCAACATACAGCTCGAGCAGCGTCTTGCCATGGCGATAGGGGCGCTCGAAGAGCAGCCAATCGGTAAATGCCATGTTGTAGGCCATGATTTCGTTTTGGGAAGGCTCGGTGCAATAGCCGAGCCACGGGTCGACAATGATCTCGAACTGCTCGCGCGCCGGCTCCAAAAACTGAAACTTCCGCAGCATCCAAAAATGGGCCATGTCGGCAATATCGTTGCCAACGGCTTCGGCCAGATGCGCTCGGTCTAAAACGTGGTCAGTCACGGCATCCTCCTCAAACTGATGAACCTCAATTT
This sequence comes from Collinsella sp., assembly GCA_036304905.1. GTDB lineage: Bacteria > Actinomycetota > Coriobacteriia > Coriobacteriales > Coriobacteriaceae > Collinsella. The sequence continues at coordinate 101,078 of JAXIXR010000027.1, forward strand.
GAGCTTACGAGGAGGGTGGGCAGCCACTGTCAGCACGGACAAAATAGGCCTCCGGCTGCAAACCAACTGCTGACCAAACACTTGACGGGATGCTTGACCGAAAATGCGCACCGCAATAAAACCGCAGGTAAACATAGACGGCCAACCCGCCCTTTTGAGCCATATGCCCACAGCCACCACAGAAACAACAGGTGACCACAGCTCAAGAAAACGCCGAATGGACACTCGCGCGTCGACAAACGAGCAAATCGGTCGCAAACCCGCAAGAAGTGTCCCCGAATGCCGACCCAAAAGGAACGTCCCCAGCATGCCGGCACTTGGGGACGTTCCTTATGTGCCGGCCGTTGGGGACAGCCCTTGACGATTCAGCTGTGGACAGCCGCCTTACAGCTCCAGCGCGTCGGCGACTTCGGCAGCGCAGGCCAGGGCATCGGCCACGGCGTTTACCACGAGTGAGCTGCCGTTGCGAGCATCACCCGCCACATACACCGGCGCGGCATCCGCGGCGACGCCGTCGACACGAGCCGCAAGGTGCGAGCCCTCGGCAGCCATCACCGGCAGCGGACGACCAGCGGTGGCAACAGGCACGCCAACGGCGTCGAACACACTGTGCTCCGGGCCCGTGAAGCCGCAGGCGATGAGCACCAGCTGCGCCGGCACCTCGTGCTCGGAGCCCGCGATGCGCTCGGGCTTTCCCGCCGACCAGTCCAGATCGACCACGCGCAGACCCGCAGCCGCGCCTTTCTTGTCCAGCAGCACCTCGAGCGTATCCACGCCCCAGGCACGCATCTCGCCACCCATCGCAGCGATAGCCTCCTGCTGGCCGTAGTCGGTCTTCTTAACGTTGGGCCACTGCGGCCAAGGGTTACTCGCTGCACGCTTATCGGGCGCGGCCGGCAAGAACTCAAACTGACGCACGCTGCGCGCACCCTGGCGCACCGCGGTACCCACGCAGTCGTTGCCGGTATCGCCGCCGCCAATGACCACAACGTCCAGGCCGCGCGCGTTCACCGCGGGCTCACCGCCATCGAGCACCGAGACGGTCGAAGCCGTCAGGTAGTCCACGGCATACACCACGCCCGGAGCATCCACGTTCGCAGCCGAAAGACCACGGGGCGTACGAGCACCGGCAGTCACCACAACGGCGTCAAAGCCATTGAGCTTGGCCGCTACCGCAGGGTTCGTAACATCAGCGCCCAGCTCAAAGACGATGCCCAGCTCGCGCATGAGCGCCACGCGACGCTCGACCACGGACTTCTCGAGCTTCATGTTGGGAATGCCGTACATGAGCAGGCCGCCCGGGCGGTCGTCGCGCTCAAACACCGTCACGCGGGCGCCGCGACGCGCAAGCTCCCATGCCGCCACCAGACCAGCAGGACCGGAGCCTACCACGGCAACCGTGGGTGCGCCCTCCCCTGCCGGCTCAAAGCGACGCGGACCGCCATTTGCCCACTCATGGTCGCTGATCGCACGCTCGTTATCGTGGATCGTCGTGGGCTGGCCATCGACCGAACCCAGGTTGCACGCGGCCTCGCACAGCGCCGGGCACACGCGACTCGTAAACTCGGGCATGGGCGAGGTGAGCGACAGGCGCTCGGCAGCCTCATCCCAGCGACCGCGGTACACCAGCTCATTCCACTCGGGAATCAGGTTGTGCAGGGGGCAGCCGCTCGGACGGGCCTTGCCAAAGCTCGCGCCCATCTGGCAAAACGCCACGCCGCACATCATGCAGCGGCTCGCCTGGGCGCGACGTGCATCGTCATCGAGTTCCACGTACAGCGGATCAAAATCATGGCTGCGCTCCTCCACGGGGCGGAGCTCGTGGGTCACGCGATCGATATCAAGAAAAGCACCGGGCTTACCCATGGCACTTACGCCTCCTTCTTGGTCGAAGCAACAGAACCGGCGGCGGCCACGGACGCAGCGCCCGCAGCACCGCCCACAGCATCAAAGCGAGCGACATCCGCGGCGCTCGCGCGACCGGTCACAATGTCAAACGCCAACTCCTCTGCCTGCGCATGCGTCTTGCCGGCAGCCTCGCCCGCAGCGACGATCGCCAGCACGCGCTCGTACTCGGTCGGAATGACCTTCACAAAGTGCTTGCTCATCGTCTCAAAGCTGTAGAGCAGCTTGATGCCGCGCGGACTCTGTGTCGCGTCCACGTGCTCCTGGATGAGCTCGCGAATCTGCGCCAGCTCGCCGGCCGTCGGGGCCTTGAGCTCCACGCTCTCGTGGTTCACGCGGGCATCGAGCGTGCCGTACTGGTCAAAGACGTAGGCCACGCCGCCTGTCATGCCGGCGGCAAAGTTCTGCCCGACCTCGCCCAGGATGAGCGCCAGACCGCCCGTCATGTACTCGCAGCCATGGTTGCCGCAGCCCTCGACCACCACGGTGGCACCGGAGTTGCGTACGGCAAAACGCTGGCCGGCAAGACCGTTAATGAAGCCGCGGCCGCTCGTAGCACCAAAGAACGCAACGTTGCCCACGATGATGTTCTCGTCGAACTTGTAGGTCGCATGCGGGTTGGGGCGCACCGACACCTCGCCGCCCGAAAGGCCCTTGCCAAAGTAGTCGTTGGCGTCGCCGCACACGTTGAGCGTAATGCCGCGCGGCAGGAAGGCGCCAAAGCTTTGACCGGCCGAACCATCGCAATCGATGGTGATGGAGCCGGCGGGCAGGCCCTCGGGATGTGCCTTGGTCACCGCGTTGCCCAGGATGGTGCCCACGCAGCGGTTGACGTTGGCGATGTCGGCGCGGAAGCGAATCGGGCGCAGGTGCGCACGGGCATCGGCCGTATAGGGCACAAACAACGTGGAGTCGAGCGTCTTGTCGAGCTCGCTGTCCGCGGCCATCTGGGGCAGGAAGTGACGGCCGTCGGCACCCGGGATGTGGGCACCGAACTCACAGGCCGCGCTCGCCAGCACGGGCGACAGATCGAGCAGGTTGGCCTTGCGGTTGCCCGGGACCTCGATCTGGCGCAAGCACTCGGGATGGCCGACCATCTCGTCGACGGTGCGGAAGCCCAGGCTCGCCATGATCTCGCGCAGCTGCTCGGCCACAAAGAGCATAAAGTGCTCAACGTGCTCGGGCTTACCGCGGAAGCCGTGACGCAGGCGGCAGTTTTGCGTCGCGATGCCGGCCGGGCAGGTGTCCTGCTGGCAGTCGCGCTGCATGAGGCAGCCCATGGAGATGAGCGGCATGGTCGCAAAGCCAAACTCCTCGGCACCCAGCAGGCAGGCGACGGCAACATCGGTGCCGTCCATGAGCTTGCCGTCGGCCTCGAGCACCACGCGTGAGCGCAGGCCGTTTTGCAGCAACGTCTGCTGAGCCTCGGCAAGGCCGAGCTCCAGCGGCAGGCCGGCGTGCCAAATGGAATCGCGCGCCGCGGCACCCGAGCCGCCATTATGGCCGCTGATCAAGATCTTGTCGGCAGCACCCTTGGCCACACCGGTGGCGATGGTGCCGACGCCGGCCTCGCTGACCAGCTTGACCGACACGCGTGCGCCGGGGTTGGCGTTCTTAAGGTCGAAGATCAGCTCCGCCAGGTCCTCGATGGAGTAGATGTCGTGGTGCGGCGGAGGCGAAATCAGGCCGATGCCGGGCGTGGACTGACGGACTTCGGCGATCCAGGGGTAGACCTTCTTGCCGGGTAGGTGGCCACCCTCGCCGGGCTTGGCGCCCTGGGCCATCTTGATCTGAATCTCGAAGGCGCTGCACAGGTAGCGGCTCGTCACGCCAAAGCGCGCGCTTGCTACCTGCTTGATGGCGGAGTTCTTGGAGTCACCGTTAGCCAGCGGGGTCTCGCGACGCGGATCCTCACCGCCCTCGCCGGAGTTGGAACGGCCGTGCAGGCGGTTCATGGCGATGGCCATGCACTCGTGCGCCTCTTTGCTGATGGAGCCATACGACATGGCGCCGGTGTTAAAGCGGCGGACGATGTTGAGCGCGGGTTCGACCTCGTCGAGCGCCACCGGAGTGCGGCCGCTGGCATCAAAGTCGAGCAAGTCGCGCAGGCGCACGGCGCGGCCGGTGCGGTGCAGACGGGCGCTGTACTCCTTAAAGGTGTCGTAGCTGTCCTCACGGCAGGCGGTCTGCAGCAGGTAGACAGTCTGCGGGTCGATGAGGTGATCCTCGCCGCCGAGCGGGCGCCACTTGGTCAGACCCAGCGTGGGCAGCTGATCGGGAGCCGGGCTCTTAAGGATGGCGAGCGCGGCGTCGTAGCGCTCGTTTTGCTCGCGCTCGACGTCCTCGACACCCATACCGCCCACACGGCTCACCGTGCCGGCGAAGTACGCGTTGACGAACTCCGGCGTAAAGCCCACGGCCTCGAAGATCTGCGCCGAATGGTAGCTCTGCACCGTGGAGATGCCCATCTTGGACATGATGGAGACGATGCCCGCCGTCGCAGCCTTGTTGTAGTTGGCGATGCCCTGCTCGGCCGTCACGTCCAGGTCGTCGCGTGCCGCCAGATCGCGGATGCACGCATGTGCGTTGTACGGATAGATGCCGCTCGCGGAGTAGCCCACCAGTGCCGCAAAGTCGTGCGGGGACACGGCGTCGCCACACTCCACCACGATGTCGGCAAAGGTACGCACGCCGGCGCGGATCAGGTGGTTGTGCACGCAGCCCACGGCGAGCAGCGACGGCACGGGCACCTCGCCCGCAGCGGCACGATCGCTCAACACCACGATGTTCACGCCGTCGCGGACCGCAGCCTCGACGTCCTCTGCAAGCTGCTTGAGCGCAGTCTGCAGCGCGCCCTCGCCGGCATCGCGGCGGTAGACGGCACGGAAACGGCGGGTCTTAAAGCCCACGCGGTCGATGGCGCAGATGCGGTCAAACTCCTCCTCGTTGAGCAGCGGACGCTCCAAGCGCACCAGCTGGCAGGCCGTGCGGGAATCCTCGAGCAGGTTGCCGTGGTTGCCCAGGTAGAGCGTGGTCGAAGTCACCATATGCTCGCGCAGGGCATCGATCGGCGGATTCGTGACCTGGGCGAACAGCTGATAGAAGTAATCGAAGAACGAACGCGTCTTCTTGGACAGGCAGGCCAGCGGCGCGTCGATGCCCATCGAGGCGAGCGGTGCCTTGCCCTGCTGGGCCATGGGACGCACGACCTCGTCGACGTCATCCCAGTGGTAGCCGAGCTTGGCCATGCGCACGGCGGCGGGCACCTCGGCGTCCTCGGCCGGCGTCGCCGCGGCAGGCCTATCGAGCGCGTCGACGGTCAGCGTCTCCTCGGCGATCCAGTCGCGGTAGGGCTTTTCCTTGGCGTAACGGGCGCGCAACTCGTCGTTGTAGATGACGCGCCCGCGGGCAAAGTCGACCTCGAGCATCTGACCCGGCCCCAGACAGCCGCTCGTCAGGATGTTCTCGGGGCTCACCTCGATGGTGCCCACCTCGCTTGCCAGCATAAAGCGACCGTCGCGCGTCACATAGTAGCGGGCGGGGCGGAGGCCGTTACGGTCGAGGGCGGCGCCCAGCGTGCGACCGTCGGTAAAGGCGATGGCCGCCGGGCCATCCCACGGCTCCATGAGCATGGACTGGTAGGCGTCGTAGGCACGGCGTTCCTCGCTCAGGCTGTCGTTGTGGTCCCACGGTTCGGGCAGCAGCATGGATGCGGCGCGCGTGAGTCGACGACCGTTCATGACCAGGAACTCGAGCACATTGTCCAGAATCGCGGAGTCGGAACCCTCGCGGTTGATGATGGGCATCACGCGCTCAAGATCGTGCTGCAGCACGGGACTGTACAGGTTGGGTTCGCGAGCGCGAATCCAGTTGACGTTGCCCTTGAGGGTGTTGATCTCGCCGTTGTGGATGATAAAGCGGTTGGGGTGCGCGCGTTCCCAGCTGGGCGTGGTGTTGGTGGAGTAGCGCGAGTGGACGAGCGCCACGGCCGTCTTGACGGCGGCGTCGTTGAGATCGATGAAGAAGCGGCGCATCTGCGTGGCGACCAGCATACCCTTGTACACGATGGTGCGCGAGCTCATGGAGCACACATAGAAGATCTTGTCGCGCAGGGCAAACTCGACGTCGGCCTTCTTCTCGATGGTGCGGCGGCACACGTACAGACGACGCTCGAAGGCGTCGCCCGCCGGCGTGTCGTCCGGACGGCCCAGGAAGGCCTGCAAGATGGTGGGCATGCAGGCGCGGGCCGTCTCGCCCAAATCGTGCGGGTCGACCGGCACCTCGCGCCAAAAAAGCAGCGGCACGCCGGCCTCGGCGCAGCCCTCCTCAAACACGCGGCGGGCATCCTCTACGCCCTTGTCGTCCTGCGGGAAGAACAGCATGGCCACGCCATAGTCGCCCTCTGCCGGCAGAATCTGGCCGCACTTTTGAGCCTCTTTGCGAAAAAAATGATGCGGAACCTGGAACAGGATGCCGGCGCCGTCGCCGGTGTTCTTCTCGAGTCCCGTACCGCCGCGGTGCTCCAAGTTGACCAGAATGGACAGTGCATCGTCCAGAATCTGGTGATGGCGCTCACCGTTGATATCGGCGAGCGCGCCGATGCCACACGCATCGTGGTCGAATTCGGGGCGATAAAGGCCCTGCTGCTGAGCGGAATCTGCCTGCATCGCGATCCTCCCCTAGATATTTAGTCAGTCAGTTGAATAGGCATACTAGGAGCATCGCCGGCCCGTTGTGTTTCCCACCCGTTTCGAAACAATCGCGTAACGCACGCCCTACGAGTGGGCGCCGCCGACCTCAAGGACGACAACAAGGGCCCCAAGTTCGGTCTTCAAGCTCACCGCTTCAAACATCTCAATCTGTAACAGGAAGACCCAATTTCGACGACTAACTGTTACAGATCAAGATGTTTTCGAGAGACGGTTCCGAATGTCTCGATCTGTAACACGAAGGGCCGGTTTTGGCGGTCAGCTGTTACAAATCGAGATTTTCCATAGGACCATTTCTTCCTGTCTTGATCTGTAACACCTAGACCCAATTTCCATCCCTGGTTGTTACAGATCAAGACATTTCGGTAAACCCCCTTTCACCATCCTATTCAAATACAACAATTTTGTTAGTCTTGGTTAGCTTTTAGCCTAAAACGAGTATCCTTTGCGGCGTCAAACAAACGGCACGCAGGAGCTCACCATGCCCAACCATCTCAAACATCATTTTGGCTCCCGGCGCACCGGCGGTCACGGAGGCCTAGACATTGCGCGGCGCATCGGCCCCGGGCTACTCGTGACCGTCGGCTTTATCGATCCGGGCAACTGGGCCTCAAATATGGCCGCGGGCTCGCAATTTGGCTACGCGCTGCTGTGGGTGGTCACGCTGTCCACGGTTATGCTCATCGTGTTGCAGCACAACGCTGCACACCTGGGTATCGCAACGGGCGCCTGTCTTGCCGAAGCCACGACGCGCTACCTCCCCCGTTTCGTTGGGCGCACGGTGCTCGCCAGTGCCTACCTCGCGACCATCGCCACCGCTATGGCCGAGGTCCTGGGCGGCGCGATCGCGCTCCAGATGCTCTTTGGACTGCCCGTGCGCGCCGGCTGCGTCATCGTGGCCGCGGCATCGATGGCAATGCTCATGACGAGCTCCTACAAGCGCGCCGAGCGATGGATCATCGCCTTCGTAGGCGTGGTAGGACTCTCGTTTTTGGCTGAGCTTACGCTGGTCAAGGTCGACTGGCCGCAGGCCGCCGCAAGCTGGATCACACCCAGTATGCCCACCGGCTCGGCCGCGATTATCGTAAGTGTCCTAGGCGCGGTCGTTATGCCTCACAACCTCTTCCTGCACTCCGAGGTCATCCAATCCATGCACTTCGAAGGCCAAGGCGAGCAGATTATCGAGGAACGTCTGCGCTACGAGCTCTTCGACACGCTCTTTTCGATGGGCGTGGGCTGGGCGATCAACTCGGCCATGGTCATCCTGGCCGCAACGACCTTCTTTGCGCATGGCATTGTCGTAGACGACCTCGCCGTCGCAGCGGACACGCTCTCCCCCATTCTGGGCCCGGCAAGCTCGACCATCTTTGCGGTGGCACTGCTGTTTGCGGGCATATCGAGTAGTGTGACGGCAGGCATGGCGGCAGGCACCATCACCGCGGGCATGTTCGACGAAGAATACGACATCCACGACCGACATTCCTCGATCGGGGTGGCGGCCTGTTTCGCCGGCGCAGTGGCGGCGTGCTTGGTCGTCCCGAATCCTTTTGAGGGTCTCATTTGGAGTCAGGCGCTGCTGTCTCTTCAGCTGCCGATTACGGTCTTTGTGCTCATACGGCTCACCAGCTCACGCCGCGTCATGGGCAAATACGCCAACTCGCGCCCGCTCAACGCGCTGCTCGTAGGGATCGGCGTCATCGTGACGATTCTTGATGTCGTGTTGTTGACAGGGATGTAATGGGGCGGGGCACCTACCCAGGCAAACGTCTCGATCTGTAACATCTAGACACGCTTTTGATGTCTAGATGTTACAGATCGAGATTATTCCGAGGGACAGCTCCGTTTGTCTCAATCTGTAACACATAGACCCCGTTTTCACTGCTAGATGTTACAGATTGAGATCTTCTGCCGGACGGTTTTGGTTTGTCTTGATCTGTAACAAGTGGACCCAATTTCCGCTTCTAGATGTTACGGATTAAGACAAAAAGTCGGCCGGACTCACGACAGGCAGGATCGGCTAACAGCAGCCGTGATCCCTTGGGGACGGATAAATCAAAAGGGTCCCGGCCGGAATATCCAGCCGGGACCCTTGGACAGAGCTCTGTATGGCTAATCGCCGTGTGTCTACGAGTTACTCCTCGACGAGCTCAAACTCATCGGGGCCGACGCCGCAGACCGGGCACACGTAGTCCTCGGGCAGCTCGGGCGTGTCGACCTCAACCTCGTAACCGCAAACGGTGCACACAAACTTATACGTCTTCTTCTCCTCAGCCATGATGTTCTCCTCTCGAACGTGACTGCTGGTGTACTTACTTATTAGTATATATTCTCAATAGCATAATGCAAGTATTTTTAGAACATTTCTAGCCTTGATACGACGAGGCTTTGGGCGGCGTCTTGCCCTTTAGCACCTTGTGATGGTAGTCGTACGTCAGCGGCGTCTCGTCGCTCAGGCGCTCGGCATCCTCGACCTCGCCAATAAACAGCAGATGCGTGCCCACATCCACAGTGTCGATCAAACGGCAGCTAAACAGGGCCGCCGCATGCTCGGGCACATAGGGCATGCCCAGAGCCGTCTCGCGGGTCTCGTATTTGGCAAACTTGTCATAATCGCTGCTGGTGCGGAACCCAAAGTTACCGATGTAGAGCATGTCGGCGGTCTGATCGATCACGGTCAGCGCGAACGCTTTGGCCGATGCGATGACGCCCGAGGTGACATTGTCCTTGTTCACGGAAATCGAGATGCGCGGCGGGGCGGACGTCACCTGCACCGCTGTGTTGATAACGCAGCCGGCACGCAGCCCGTCGGCCGCGGCACTCACCACGTACAGACCGCTCGGCATGGTAAAGAACGCAGTTTTGTCCATAACGATCACTCCCCTAGCTCGGGTTGGAACCTCATGAATGTATGTACCCACAAAAAAGGCGGCACCCATAACGGACGCCGCCTTTGAGACATATGTGTCAGAACAGTAAGAAAGATGAGACGCCCGCAGTTGCGGTGAAATAGGGACTGAATAGCCCCTCAAACAGGCAAAACAGTCCGTATTCCACCGCGACTTATACAGAGTGCCTAGCGGTTGCGTTCCTTAAGGGCGCGGTCGATCTCGCGTTGGACATCACGCTTGGCCATGTCCTCGCGCTTGTCGTAGAGCTTCTTGCCGCGACCCAGACCCAGCAGCAGCTTTACGCGGCCGTCGGTATTAAAGTAGAGCTCCAACGGAACCAGCGCATAACCACGGTTGCGAAGTTTGCCGTCAAGAAAGTCGATCTCCTTGCGGTGCAGCAGCAGACGACGCCGACGGTCGGGATCGCGATTCCACACGCCACCATGGCTATAAGGGTGGATATGCAGTCCGACGAGCCAGCACTCGCCGCCACGGATCAACGCAAAAGTGTCAGTGATCTGACAGGCGCGCTCGCGAATCGACTTGACCTCGGTGCCACTCAGTTCAATACCGCATTCGAACGTCTCATCGATAAAGTACTCGTGATGCGCCGAGCGATTCTTAGAAATGAGCTTGCGTTCACGCTTACTGGGCATCGCCGGCCTCCTTGGCGCCATCGGTTCCCTTGTCGGCACCTGCGCGCTTTGCCTTGCGCTCGGCATTGAGCTCGGCATCGCTCTCGCGCACCAGTTTGATAATCGCCGCGCAGGCCTCCTCGCCCACCAAGTCGCGAGCACGCACCGTCAGGCGCGTCGCCTCCTGCTTGTCGCCGTCGCTTGCAGCATCGGTCGCACACATGATCAGGCAGATGGCGATCTCGGCCGAAGGTGAGGTCGGCACGCCCTGCAGGGCGAGCTCACCCATCACGTGGTCGTCGCTCTCATCGGCGGCATCCGGATAGGTGGTATGGATCTTGTTGAGCAGGCGCGTCGTATGCGCATCGTTGGGCGCCAGGCGCAGCGCCAGACGCGCGCAGCCCACGGCAGCCGAAACGTTCTCGGTCTCGGGCTCCAAGAAGTACTGACCTAGATTGGCGTAAGCGCGGGCGGCGCACTTGCCATCGCTTGCACGCTCCAGCACCGAGAACGAGAGCGATGCCCATTCCTGCTTGTCCTCGAGAGCGCGGAACAGCTCGGCCAGATCCAGGCGGTAGTTGCAGTTCATGGGGTCCCAGCGCACGGCCTGCATCAAGGCGTTGCGAGCACTCACATAATCCTGCTGGCGAATGTAGGCAAACGCCATGTCAGAGTACAGGCGGTCAAACGGCACCTCGACCTGCACGAGCTCGCGCGGATCCTTCTCCACGCGGCGATAGGCCAAGCGCTCAAACTTGCTATCGAAGCTAAAGTACTGGCGCTTCTCCTCCGTCTTGCACTCGGCGTCGATATACTCCTCGGCGAGCTCCACCAGACGCTCCAGCAGCGGCGTCGCCGTAGCCAGGTCGCCCTGCGCCAGATAGTTCTCGGCATACGTGATGTCTTGCAAGCTGATGGGCAGATCCATGGCTACTCCTCGATCTGAGCGAAACACGGCAGGCGCCGTATATACGGTCAATACACAAAACCCGGGTCTCTTACGAGGCCCGGGCGTTCAATTTTGGTAGCCCGTACCAGATTCGAACTGGTGATCTCCGCCTTGAGAGGGCGGCGTCCTAAACCGCTAGACGAACGGGCCATATGTAGCAAATGCAATGGCTGGGATGGAGGGAGTCGAACCCCCATTGACGGAACCAGAATCCGCTGTCCTGCCATTAGACGACATCCCAATGACTGCATCGCTGCGCTCGGCTGTGCCTTTGCGCAAGAAAGAAATATACGGGAAGTCTCGCCGTGACGCAAGCCCCAATTTTGACTTTTTTGAAATTCAGTCAAATTGGCCTAATTTAGTCCAACCCGTGAAGGACCTGTGAAGCCAACCGCTGTACACGAAGGGCAAAACGCCGCGAGCGGTAGCCGTCAACCGTTGGCAGATTCTACCGTGAAAACGATAGCACCAGGCAACACAATCGAAGTATCAATAATCGCGTAGATATCGAGGCACCATGGACGAAGAGCTTGATTACCTATGGGAGACCCTGGGCCTCGAGATCACTGCCGACCTTTGGCCCGAACGGGACAAAATCCATCCCACACTGCGCCCCGCCATCACGGTGATGCAGGCAAAATACCGCCGTGCATCCTTTTTGATCATGCGGATGTCATGGCACGCGGGACTCCCCGACCTTAAGCGAATCCAGGCAAGCCTCGTCGAGTTGTCCGGCATGCCGACCGTCATATCCGAGGCGCACCTGGAGCAGCGCCAGCGCGAGCGACTGCAACAGCAGCGGATTCCCTTTATCTGCCCCGGCGTTCAGGCATATCTGCCCTTTATGGACGAGGAGTACTGGAGCGGCAAGCCCAACAAGCACGTAAAGGTCTACGATCCGCACGAATGGGCACAGCTGGCGGACTGACTGGGGCAGGCCCGCCGGCGGAAAGTGCGTCCCAGATTTCAAGCTCAAACTGGTCCCTACTTTCCCGTCGAGCCCTCAACCGGAAACCGTGTCCCGCAATCGAAGCTCAGAATGGGACGTGCTTTCCGCAACCGGCCACTTTGGAAAAGTGCATCCCATTCTGGAAGCGAATTCCGGGTCGCACTTTCCGCAGCCGCTACAGCAACGCCTCGGCCCAAGCCGATTCCCTAAAGCCGGGAATCGCAAAGTCGTCGCCCACCAGCAGCGGACGCTTGACCAGCATGCCGTCGGTCGCCAGCAGCTCATAGCACTCCCGATCCGTCATGCCCGCATCCAGACGCGCCTTCAGGCCCAGCTCTCGATATTTCATGCCCGACGAATTAAAGAAGCGCCGCACCAGCAGCCCCGAACGAGCAATCCAGGTCGCAAGCTCATCGGCCGTGGGGTTGTCCAAAACGATATCGCGGTCGATATACTCTACCCCATGTTCGTCCAGCCATGCCTTGGCCTTCTTACAGGTCGAGCACTTGGGATATTCAACAAACAGTACGGTCATGGGAATCCTCCGAATATAGATCGGCCAACGCAGGCACAGGCCACACGAGGCGCCTTCGTATGATGGGCCAATTGTAGCCCGCGGGTCACACGTTAAACGAACCGTACCCCGAATCCGTGCTTGATAAACGGCAGCAGTTCCATTGCTTCGGGCGTGATATGGCCCGCAACGTTCATGCGCTCGTCACCGGGAAGATCAACCCGCGCAATCTCAAGCTCGCCTTCGTAGCGCCCATATCCGCTATTGCTCACAGCGATCGACCCCGCCTTTCGCGGCAGGCCGGCTCCGGCATCCGTCGGCACGGAATCCGGCTTAAACTTCGTACGTGACTCCTGAGACCTAAAGATGAGGACGCTCGAGTCGGGCCGGTCGTGATGAATCTGCCCGCGCACATAGGCATACCCGGGCTCAAGCTCGCATTGCAGGTCCACGTATCCGGCGGAAACTTGAGCAAACTGCGCCCAGCCCGCATCGGAAAGATCGGGGTCGCCGACCAACACAATGTCGCAATCGGCGCCATGTGCAAGCTCAAGCATATTGAGGGCAACCTTTGACGCGCGACCGCGCTGCGCCTCGACCGTCGGCAGTCCCTCGAATACCGGCCCGCGAACGTTAGCATCACCCGGCACAAAAGCCATGATTTCGAATCCAAGCGCCGCAAGACGAAGATTCACCCGAGCAATGTCCTCCAGAGCTAAACCGGTATAAGGCTTGGGGTAAAAATTGTGGCAGGCGGCAAAACGAGTCACATCGGCACCGGCCTCACGCCACGATGCGATTTCATCAGAACTCACTGTCGATGCATTGACCACGATGCGAAATACACCGGACAGCTCCGCGACCCGCTGGGCGCTAAAGCCATAGTCCAAACGAAGGTATTCCAACCCCAGATCGCGCAGGTCCTCGATGCGCTCAAGCCCGAGCAAATCGCACGTGCGAGGCCCCACATCGGCAATGAGCGCAATGCCGCGGGCGGAAAGCAGCGACAGCACATGACGGACCTTATCGGCATACGCCGCTCCCCCATCCTCGGGAATATGCAGCGAGGTGAACGCATAGCGCGCACCCGCCGCGGCACCACGCTCAATCGTCCGCTCAATATCCTGCAGAGGGCTGGAAAGATAGATCGAAATACCCGTTTTCACGCTTCAACGCTCCTTTAAAAAAGGCCGGCGGAGCAGTTAGCCCCGCCGGCACAACCATATCATCAAGAAATCTGCCGCGCGCCGCGAGCCCTGAGCAACACGGCTCGCGATATCAAACTACTCGCCAAAGAACTCGTTGATCTTCTGCTCGTCGACGCCAAAGAACCACGTCAGGACAAAGCCAGCGGCATAGGCAAGCAGCATAGCGGCAACGTAGCCGAGCTGCTGGCCAGGAACGACGATCAGCAGGCCAAACAGACCGGAAACGCCCTGAGAAACCGTGCCGATGTGAAGCAGCGCCGCGAGCGCGCCGCCAAATCCGGCACCCAGGCAGGCCGTCACAAACGGACGAACGAGCGGCAGCGTAACAGCATACATCAGAGGCTCGCCCACACCCAGGATTCCAACGGGGATGGACTCTGCGACGTACTTCTTGAGCTTGGCGTTCTTGGTCTTAAAGTACAGCGCCAAACCGGCACCGACCTGGCCGCCGCCAGCCATCATAAGGATGGGAAGCAGGTAATTGATACCCTTGGTAGCGCCGTCGGGATCGTTGAGCATAGCGTGGATCGGCGTGAGCGCCTGATGCAGGCCGACGGACACCAGCGGCAAGAAGCCTGCCGACAGGATATAGCCGCCCAGGACGCCCAGCTTCTCGAAGATAAAGGTCAAAACGCTAAAGATGGCAGTCGTCAGCCATGCGCCAACCGGCTGGATGACGAGCATCAGAGCAAAGGCGCCGATGATGAGCACCAGCAGCGGGGACAAGAACGTGTCGAGTGCGTTGGGCATAACCTTGCGAATCTGACGCTCCATCCAGGCAAAAAATGCGCCAGCGATGAGAGCCGCGATCATGCCGCCCGCTGCGGGGTTGTACTGCGCATTGGTGAGCGGCAGCAGAATGGCAGTGGCAGGATCAGCCGCGCCAGGCGCAAGCAGGGGCATGGCACTGTTGGCGATACACATCATGCCGGCGATGCCGCCCAGCGCAGCGGAGCCACCAAACTCACGTGCCGCGTTATAGCCCACCAAGATGGGCAGATAGGCAAACAGGGCCCAGCCCATGGAACGAATGCCCTGGTACCACCACTCGCCTGCAAGCGCGCCTGCCGTCGAGACGTTAATGACGTTGCAGATACCGTTGATGAGGCCAGCCGCAATGATGCCGGGAAGTAGGGCGACGAAGACATTGGAAATCTTCTTGAGGAAGGCCTGAACCGGCTTGGACTCGTACTTGGCCTTCTGCGCGGCCTTGTTTGTGGCCGCAGCGTCAACCACGCTCTCGTCAGCAACGCCTTTCGCAAGGCCGGTGAGCTTGGAGAACTCCTCGAGCACCTTATTCACCTTGCCCGGACCCAGCACGATCTGCATCGTGTCGTCCTCGACCAGGCCCATCACGCCGTCGAGTGCCTTAATGCCCTCCGTGTCGACGTTGCCCGTGTCTTTGACGGTCACGCGCAGGCGCGTCATGCACGCCGCGTTTGCGAGCACGTTGTCTTTACCGCCCAAAAGGTCCAGCAGCTTTTGAGCCAGCTCTTTGTTCGTCATAACTCCTCCTTGTATTGGGTATCTCGTCTGAATGTCATATCAGCTCACGCCGCGCACCTATTGGGCATCGGCATTGCTCTTCTCATGGCCACTCACCGCAGCACGGACATGGCCTCGCGCCCGCTCAAGAGCTACCGTAGCCTGCTCGGCATCGCAGTCCAGCAGTACCGAGACAATAGCGGTTTTTACGTGGCCGCCGGCATCTGCAAGCGCCTGAACGGCGCGCTCGCGCGTGCAGCCGGTCGCCTCCATCACGATGTTCTGGCCGCGCACCACCAACTTCTCGTTCGTCTGCTGCACATCGACCATCAGGTTTTGGTATACCTTGCCGATCTTGACCATGGCACCGGTCGAAATCATGTTGAGAATGAGCTTTTGAACCGTTCCCGCCTTGAGCCTCGTTGAGCCGGTCAGCACCTCGGGACCGGGCACGGGCTCAATGGCAAGATCTGCGCTCTCCCCGATCTTCGACCCTTGGTTGCAGGCAATTGCAATGGTCTTGCACCCAGTTGCCTTGGCGTACACAAGGCCGCCCACCACATAAGGAGTACGACCGCTTGCCGCCAGGCCAACGACAAGATCCTTGTCCGAGAGTCCACGCTCTCGCAGGTCGTTCGCGCCAAGCTCCTCGCTGTCTTCGGCACCTTCGACAGCCTTGATAAACGCCGTCTCGCCTCCGGCAATGAGCCCGACAATCAGATCGGGTGACACGCCAAACGTGGGCGGACACTCCGAAGCGTCGAGTACGCCCAGACGACCGCTGGTGCCTGCGCCCATGTAAAAGACGCGCCCGCCGCGCTCGAGTGTCTCAGCAGCCCAGTCGATTGCTGTGGCAACCTGGGGCAACACTTTCGTGACCGACTGGACGGCACGAAGATCCTCATCGTTCATCGTCGTGACGATTTGCAGCGATGTCATCGTATCGAGGTCCATTGACCTTTGATTACGCTGTTCGGTCGTGAATTTTGTTAAATCGAGCATTTCATTCACCTCATCTTTCCTGTTTCTCGATGTAGTTTTGCTTAATGACATGCGTCGCCCGTTCGTAGTCGCTGGCAACGTAAGCAGCGTACAGGGCATCGACAACCATAAGCTGGGCCATACGCGAAGCCATGGCACCGCTGCGGACCAAGGGTTCACTCGCAGCGACGCCGAGCACGGCATCGGCCATGGTGGCAAGCTTGGATGATCCATCTACTTTGGTAACGGCCACTACGGGACAGTTGTGGCGTTGAGCCTCGGCGGTGCAGTCCAGCACCTCTTGCGTCAAGCCCGAGTAACTAAAGGCGATTGCCATATCGCCCTCATGCATGTTCTTGGCACATAAGAGCTGATCATGCCAGTCGTCGTACAGATGGCACTCTTTGTCGACACGCATGAGCTTTTGCGCCAGGTCGTGCGCGACCAAACGAGAAGCACCAATACCGAACAGATTGACCGCGCGTGCCCGCTTAAGACGGGCCGCGCATCGCTCCAAGACGGTGTAATCGAGCGTTCGCGCCGTCGCCTCGATCGTGCGCACGTTGCTTTTCATCACCTTCCCCACGATGCGTTCGACGCTGTCATCCATGGAGATGTCCTCGAGAGCTACGTCTTTCTTGTCACCTAAGAGCGCCAGCTCGGCAATCAGTTCGCGCTGGAACTCCTTGTAGCCCGCAAAACCCAAACGCTTGCAAAAGCGCAAAATGCTCGAGGGCGAGGAGAACGTGACATCGGCAAGACCGCGGACGGACAGCCCGACCACCTCGTGCGGATGAGCGCTTACATATGCGATGACATTGCGTTCCGCCGGGCTCGCGCTGAGCTCACGCTCGCGAAGCCGCAAAAGCAATCCGTTTGCCATCTCAAACACCTCCGTTGAGAAGAATTAAAGACCAACGAACGATTCGTACCGGATACAAACAGCTTTTGCGGTACATTGTGCCGCATCGTGGCGCACAAAGGGCGAGCGTTCTACCGCTCGCCCCTCAAATCCGACCGCTCGGAAATACGCGCGACACAAAATAATTCAACAAGGTCGCATTATCAGAAACGGGTTTGTTACCGGCTAGCGCCTCGCATGGGCGCCGATCGGCCGAGTCGCATGGCGCACCAACGCCGCCGTCAGCAATACCAACAGCATGGCGATGACATAGCCCGCAGCATCGAATCCTAAATCGATAACGTCGAAATGCCTGCCGGGAACAAAGATCTTATGTACCTGATCGCCAACGGAGCAGGCGGCGCAAAAGAGCAATACGGGCACGCAACGGGAGCATACGCTCCACGGACGCCTGGAAAAGCAAGCCACGACCACCGAGGCGAACAATCCGACGAAGAAAAACTCTACGGTATGGGCAACGCGACGGACGTTCGTGCCCACCCACATGCGAATGGAAGCAAGTCGGCCAGACCGGACATTCGAGGCAGCCGAATCGGTGCCCCCGGTCATTCCGTTCTCCGCCTGAGCTTCACCCGTGGCATCGACAGCCTGAACGCCCGTAGCCTGACCCTCCACCACACGCGCGGTGGACTCGCTCAGCAACGACGTCTCCACCGCATTTTGCTCCGTCAGCACCCAGATGCCCGCCAGCGTTGCAGCGAACAGAACGATCGCGGTCCATCCGATTATTTGTTTTACGCGCGCCAAGGGTCAACCTCCTTTTTTGAATATCAGCGAGTGTAGCCCCAAATGGCATCGTCACCGTATCAAAATTTAAATCGCAACAGGAAGCGACAAAGCGACGCAAAACCCTACCCCGCCTCGCGCATCCAGCGATCGAACGTCCCCACGCACACGCCCAGGCACTTTGCTGCCTGGCTGCGGGTAATATCGCCCGCCTCATAGCTATCGCGCACCAGCTCAAACTGAGGAGGGCATGGCTTGCGAGGTCGACCGAAACGGACCCCTCGCGCCCGCGCCGCTGCAATCCCCTCCGCCTGGCGCCGATGGATATTCTCGCGCTCCACCTGCGCCACGTAGCTCAGCAGCTGCAGCACAATATCAGCAATCAGGGTGTTAGTCACATCCGGCGCGCCGCTGGCCCTGGCGCGCGTGTCAAGCAATGGCATATCCAACACCACAATGGCAACCCCGAGCACCTTGGTAATGCGTCGCCATTCCTCAAGAATCTCGGAGTAATTACGGCCAAGTCGGTCGATAGAAAGCACCACCAGCACGTCCCCGTCTCCCAGGACGTGCAGCAGCTCGCGATAACGCGGTCGATCGAAGTCCTTGCCGCTCGCATGGTCGGCATAAATATTCGCCGAGCCCACGCCATAGGCGCCCAGCGCATCCAGCTGCCGATTAAGATTCTGATCGCGCGAACTCACCCGCGCATAACCGTACACCGTCGCCATCTCATCCCCGCTTTCTTGTAAACCTGCCAAAAGGGACAGGTTTATTTTGGTAGGTTTTACCTCTCAAATAGCAGGTAAGCGGGCGGCCGAGCAGACGGCAAGGTAGCCACGATTCAAATGCGAAGGGCGGCCCCGAAAGACCGCCCTCCGCTCTCTCGCCACGAGTCGGGATTTAGCTAATGGATAAGCTTAAAGTCCAAGTGTCCACGCGTGGTATTGACGCGCGAGACCTCGATAATCACGCGCTGGCCCAGTTCATAGCGAGTCCCCGTGTCGGCGCCCGTCAGCGTAAGCGCGTCCTCGTCGAACTCGAACCACTCGTTGCCCAGGCTCTTGATCGAAACCAAACCTTCGACCTGCGTTAGGTCCAAGCGCACAAAGAGGCCCATGCTGCTAACCCACGAGACGGTTCCGGCATAGCGCTCGCCCAGACGGTCCTCATAGTACTGGGCAATCTTGATCTTTTGCGTCGCATGGCTGGCAGCATCTGCCGCGCGCTCGGCATCGCTGCATGCGCGGCAGATCTGCGGCAGAATGCGCGGCAGCGACTCGCGTCCCTTGCCGATCAGCCGCGGCGTACGGACCAAGGCGTCCTTGCCGCCGAGCCGCTCATAGGCCAACTGCAGTTTGAGCACGCGGTGCACCACCAGATCGGGGTAGCGACGGATGGGACTCGTAAAGTGACAGTAGCACGGCGCGGCGAGCGCAAAGTGGCCCTCGTTGCGCGGCTTGTACAGCGCGCGCTGCATGCTGCGCAGAAGCAGCGTGTTGACGAGCGGTGCGTTGGCCGTACCGGCGGCAGCATCAACTGCAGCCTGCAGCTCATCGGGGCTCCCCAGGGCAATACCGGCAGCACGGCGATCGTCGATGATGCCTAGCTGCGCCAGCGCAACGGCAGCACCGTGCAGGCTATCGGGGCTCGGATCCTCATGCACACGATAGCAGGCCTCGATATCACGGTCTACCAGCCACTCTGCAACGCACTCGTTGGCGAGCAGCATGGCTTCCTCGATAAGCGACGTGGCACACGAACGCTCACGCGCCACAATCTGCACGGGCACTCCGTCCTCATCCAATAGAGCGCGAATCTCGGCTGTGTCAAAATCGACTGAGCCGCGGGCGCGACGAATACGACGGCGAAGTTCGGCGAGTTCGTTAGCGGCGACAAGGAAATCGCCGAGGTCGATGTTGTAGCCGCGGGCGGTCTCCTCGCACGCAAGACCGCGCTCAAGCGCTTCCTCGCGCGAGGTCTCGGCAGCCGCAACATCCTCGGCTGCACCCTCCAGCACCGAATACTCAACCGCGCCGGCACGCACCAGCAGCGCCTCGGCGCCGTCATAGTCCATACGCACACGCGAGCGAATCACGCTGGGATACGGATCGTAATGCCGCACGCGACCCTGCGCATCGAGCTCGATATCGACGGTAAACGCAAGACGGTCCTCGTCAGGGCGAAGCGAGCACAGGTCATTGGACAGGCGTTCGGGCAGCATGGGAAGCACGCGATCGGCCAGATACACCGATGTCGTACGATGGCGAGCCTCAAGATCGATATGCCCGTCCCAAGCCACATAGTGTGAAACGTCGGCGATATGCACACCCAGCTTGTAGCCACCCTCGGGCGTGCGCTCCAACGAAATGGCATCGTCAAAGTCGCGCGCGTCGACCGGGTCGATCGTGATGACAAAGCGGTCGCGCAGATCGCGGCGGAGCGGGTCCTTAAGCGACGCGGACACATCGAGCGAAAGCCCCTCGGCCTCGGCCAGCGCGGCCTCGGGATAGCTATCGGTATAGCCGTAACGCGCCATCACATATTGAACGCCCAAATCGGGCGCGTCATCTCCGCCAATGCGGCGTTCGATCGTCACAGTGCCCGATTCCAGGCGCGTCGGGTAGGTCAAAATGCGCGCGACAACAGCATCGCCCGGGTGGACACCCAGACGATCCGCCGAGGTATCCTCGGGCAGAATGAAGAAGTCGGCCTTCAGGCGCGAATCGAGCGGCTCAATCACACCGAGCGGACCGGCGGTCTGGTACGTGCCCACCACGCTTATAGCTGCGCGCTCAACCACGCCCTCGATCACGGCGCGACGCTCGCCATGCGGGCTGTTCTTAATGCTCACGGCAACGGTATCGCCATCCATGATCTCGCGCTTACCGCGGCCCATGACCTTGTAGTCGCCATTCTCGGTTATGACATAGGCACTGTGCTCATGGAGCTGCACGCGCCCGGTCAGGCTCGGACGGCGTTCGCTGCGCACCGGCCCGCGCTTATTGCGAGCTCCACGCTTATGCTTGTTATTGCGCCCCATGGCGCCTCCTAACTATCGATTGCGAACTCCAAAGAGTCTACCCAAATGATTCGCTTTCCTGCCGTCCCCTAGGGATCAAAAAACGGGCCGCCCCATAAGAGACGACCCGTTGGAAGGGATGAATTCCAGGCATGCCTACACGCGCAGGTAGCGACGCATGGCGATGGCAGAACCAAAGAGGCCGATAATCACGCCGACCAGGATCAGCGCGGCATAGGTCGCCAGGTAGTACTGCATCGGCAGGGCAAACGTCATCCAGCTGATGCTCGCCTGCAGGCGCGGAACCATCAGGTTGCGCAGCAGCTCCAGCACGCCGATGGAGAGCAGCGAGCCCAAAATGGCCTGCAGCACGCCCTCGGTAATGAACGGCCCGCGAATGAAGCCGTTGCTGGCGCCCACCAGGCGCATGATCGCGATCTCACGACGACGCGCCGTAATGGATAGGCGAATCGTGTTGTTGATGAAGATGAACGCGATAAAGGTCAGAAGGCCAACGAGCACCACAGCGGCGATGCGGATGTAGTTGGTCACCTGGAACAGGCGGCTCACTTCCTCCTGGCCGTACAGCACGCTCGCGTTGACGTCGCCGTCATCCGCGATCTTCTGGAAATCGGCATCCTTCTTGAGCTTCTCTGCCGTGCTCTCGACCTTGGACGGATCGTCCATCTCAATAGCGAAGGAAGCCGGCAGCGGGTTCTGGCCATCGAGCGCGCTCATGGTGGCGTCGGCGTTGCCCGACATCTTGCTCGTATACTCGGCCAGCGCGTCGTCCTTGTCCTTATAGGTCACGGACTTGACGTTGCTCCACGTCTTGAGCTCGGCCTCAAAGGCCTGGATGTCTGCCTGATCGGCGTCATCGCTAATAAAGGCATTAATGACAACCTGATCCTCGACGGTACCGATCACGGAGTTCAGCATCGCGGAACCCATAATGAACAGGCCGATGATAAACAGCGAAAGGAAGATCGTGATGACGGCGCCGAGCGAGGTAGTCCAGTTACGGAAGAAGTGGCTGATTGCCTCTTTGAAGGAGTAGCCCACGTTAGTTGGTGCCATAGTTGCCGTAACCTCCCCTCTCCTGGTCGCGAATAACGTGGCCGCCCTCGAGGGCGATCAC
Organism: Collinsella sp.; assembly: GCA_036304905.1. Classification (GTDB taxonomy): domain Bacteria; phylum Actinomycetota; class Coriobacteriia; order Coriobacteriales; family Coriobacteriaceae; genus Collinsella. Next base: position 123,109 of record JAXIXR010000027.1, read on the forward strand.
GCGACGGTGCATGCTATCGACCATCTCGCGGTCGTGCGTGGCGACGATCACGGTGGTGCCGGTGCGGTTAATACGCTCGAGCAGCTTCATGATGCCCAGCGAGATCGCCGGGTCGAGGTTGCCCGTCGGCTCGTCGCAGATCAGCAGCGGCGGACGGTTGACCATAGCGCGGGCGACGGCAACGCGCTGCTGCTCGCCACCGGAAAGCTGGTCGGGCAGCGAGTCCATCTGATCGGCCAGGCCGACCAGACGCAGCACCTCGGGCACCTGGCTGCGAATGACGCCCTTGGGCTTGCCGATGCACTGCAGGGCAAACGCCACGTTTTCGTAGGCGGTCTTTTGCGGCAGAAGCTTAAAGTCCTGGAACACGGCGCCAATCTGGCGGCGCAGGAACGGAACCTTGCGGTTCTTGATCTTCATGAGGTCCTGACCGGCAACCAGGATGCGGCCGCTCGTCGGCTTGACGTCACGGTTGAGCGTCGACAGCAGCGTGGTCTTACCCGAGCCGGAGTGACCGACCAGGAAGACGAACTCGCCCGGATAGATCTCGATGTTGATGTCGTCGAGTGCAGGCTTGTTGGGCTGTGCCGGATAGATCTTGGTGACATGCTCCATAAGGATGACGGGCTCGACACCGGCCTGCTTGGCCATCTTCTTGCGGCTGGCCTGCGGATCGATGGGCGCAAACACCGACGTAAAATCGGGGTTGTTGAGCGCGTTATCGAGGCTTGCGACCTCGGCTGCCTGATCGCTCTCGACCACCGGGGCAGCAGGCTGCATGGGGTCGGGAATAGCGGCAAAGAGACCGGACTGCGCAGGCTGAGGAGCCGGCGTCGCAGGGGCCAAGGGGTCAGGAATGCCGGCCATGGTAGGCTGCGGCGTGGCGGCACCAGCCTGAGGCTGCTCCACGCGAGCGGTCACGGCCTGAACGGGCTCAAAACCCGCCGTGCCGGAAAGCGCGACATCGCTGGTTGGATTGTAGGCAAAGGGATCGGATGCCGGCTGTGCCTGATCTGCCGGCTGAGCGGGGGCCTGAGCAACAGGCTGGCCCTCTGAATCCGGAGTGGCGAAACGACTGCCCTGGACGCCTGCCTGCGTCTTGGGGGCATCATCGCCCGCACCGGAGGTACGGAAGTGGTTACCCACTGGTGCTCCTTATCGTCGTGCGTTTAAACTACATGAGCGCTTTGTATTTTAGCAGCATTAGCTTTGCTGCACATAAGAAGCATGGCGTGCTTAGGGATCCCGTCGGCCGGACACAGGGTTACTCTCCAAATCGTCCTCGGACATGTCGGAGCCCCCGCTGCGCGCTTCGCGCGGCGGGGGCTCCTCCGTCCTGCGGAAAGATTTGGAGAGTAACCCTGTGCCCGGCCTGCGATAACTAAGGGGTCGCCGCGTTTATCTTGGGGTGCTGCATATACAAAGCTGGAAGGGTCTGAATTGCGCTTTGTCGATATATGCCCTTTTCCCTGATGGGACCGTGCTTGAGGGGCGTCTTCATGAGTTGCGGTGAAATAGGGACTGTTTTACCAGTTAAAAGGTCTAAACAGTCCTTATTTCACCGCAACTGAAACAGGGGCGCTCTCCAAGAGAGCGCCCCTGCCGGGTTTCCATAGTTCTGGCGAAGCAGTCCTTGAGATCCGCCTTGCCTTATGCCAAGAACTCCTTGGTGGTCGCCACGATGTTGGCGGCGTCCAGGCCATACTTGTGCAAGAGCTCGGCACCCGGGCCAGACTCACCGAAGGTGTCGTTGACGCCGATCTTCTTGAGCGACGTCGGGCACTGCTCGCACAGGACGTCGGCAACGGCGCTGCCCAGGCCACCGATCACAGAGTGCTCCTCGACGGTCACGACGTGACCGGTCTTGGTGGCGCTCTTGACGATCAGGTCGGCATCGATGGGCTTGATGGTGTGCATGTTGATGACCTCGGCGTCGATGCCCTCGGCAGCGAGCTGCTCGGCGGCCTCGAGAGCCTCGCCGACCATCAGGCCGCAGGCAATGATGGTCACATCGGCGCCCTCGCGCATGACAATGCCCTTACCCAACTCGAACTTGTAGGTCTCGGGGTCGTTGATAACCGGCGAGGCCAAACGAGCGAAGCGCATGTACACCGGACCGTCGCACTCGTAGGCGGCGCGCGTCACGGCGCGGGCCTCGACGTCGTCGGCAGGAACGATCACAGTCATGCCAGGGATGACGCGCATCAGGGCGATATCCTCGCAGCACTGGTGTGTGGCGCCGTCCTCGCCCACCGAGATACCGGCGTGCGTGGCGCCAATCTTAACGTTGAGATGCGGGTAGCCGATGGAGTTACGGACCTGCTCAAAGGCGCGGCCGGCGGCAAACATGGCAAAGGTGCTCGCGAAGGCAACGCGGCCGGTGGTCGCGATACCGGCGGCGACGCCCATCAGGTTGCTCTCGGCAATGCCCACATCGAAGAAACGATCGGGGCAGGCGGCCTTGAACTTGCCGGTCTGCGTGGCGGCGGCCAGGTCGGCGTCGAGGACCACAAAGTCATCGTGCTCGTTGGCGAGCTCGACGAGGGCCTCGCCGTAGCTTACGCGCGTGGCGATTTTTTTGACGTCTGCCATCCTAGAGCTCCTCTCCGGCGGCCGTGAGCTCTGCCATGGCCTGCTCAAACTGTTCATCGTTGGGGGCCTTGCCGTGCCAACCAACCTGGTTCTCCATAAAGGAAACGCCCTTGCCCTTCATGGTCTCGGCGATGATGGCGGTCGGCTGACCCTTGGTGGCGCGGGCCTCGGCAAAGGCGGCGCGGATCTGATCGAAATCGTTGCCGTCGGCAAGCTCCACCACGTGGAACTTAAAGGCGCGGAACTTGTCGGCGAGCGGCATGGGGTCGTTGACCTCCTCGACGGGGCCGTCGATCTGCAGGCCGTTGTGGTCGACGATCACGCAGAGGTTATCGAGCTGCTGGTTGCCGGCAAACATGGCTGCCTCCCAGACCTGGCCCTCCTCGCTCTCGCCATCACCCAGCAGGGCGTACGTGCGGTAAGTATCGCCCCAGTGCTTGGCGGCAACCGCCATGCCCACGGCGGCGGAGATGCCCTGGCCGAGCGAGCCGGTGGACATATCGACGCCCGGGGTGTCGTTCATGTTGGGATGACCTTGCAGGTGGCTGCCGATATGGCGCAGCGTCTCGAGATCCTCCTTGGGGAAGAATCCGCGCTCGGCGAGCACGGCGTACAGACCAGGCGCGCAGTGACCCTTGGAAAGCACGAAGCGATCGCGGTCGGCCTTGCGGGGGTCGGCAGGGTCGACGTTCATTTCCTCAAAGTACAGATAGGTCATGATGTCGGCAGCGCCGAGCGAACCGCCCGGATGGCCGGACTTGGCAGCGTGCACGCCGGTGACGATGCCCTTCCTTACCTCGTTGGCAACCTTTTTGAGCTCTTCGTCGCTCATTGTGCCTTCCTTTCATCCTCATTAGACAAAATGCGCACGGCACCGAAGGTAATCCCAACACAGCCGCAATGCACGTACGTCATTCATTATGCTGGAAACTGATGGCTTTACCAGAGTTTTTATCATTATTTGAACAATTTAGCAGGCAGAACCGCTGATGAAACGGTTTATCAATGTGAACGTCTTTTGGATGGAACGCGATCGACCCTACGCGCTAATGTCCTTGAATCCCTCGCCGAAGGCTTCCGTAACGTCAGCGACCGTCACGATGGCGTGAGGATCGCGCTCGCGCACGATCGTCTTGAGGGTATTGAGCTCTCGACGGCTCACGATGACCATAATCACCGGCTTCTCGGCACCCGAATACATGCCAGTCGCCTTAAACTTGGTACAACCACGACCCAGGCCATACATGATATCGGCAGCGATATCAGGGAACTTGTCCGAGATGATGAGTACCATACGGCGCTTGTTGCCACCATCGACCACGGCATCGATCACGTAGCCGCTAATGACCATCGAAAGGCCTGCATATAGTGCGTTTTCGATTGAAAAGACCGGAGCCGACAGCACGCATACGGCAACATCGATCGCCATGACGGTCGAGCCCACCGGCAGCGAGGTGTTACGCGAGATGATTTGGCCAATCGTGTCCGAGCCGCCGGTGTTGGCGCCGGCGCGCAACACCATGCCGTAACCGATGCCCGTAATAATGCCGCCCCACATAGCGGGAAGCATCAGGTCCGCATCCGCCAGAGGCGCTACAAACGGGGCGAACAGATCGGTAAAGAAGCCCAGCAGCACAAAGCCCGTCGCGGTCTGCACCACGTAGAACATGCCACCTTCGCGCATAACGACCAGCAACAGCAAGGCGTTCATCACGATCGTCTGAATACCGACGGGAAGCGATAGGCCGCGCGATGCACCGACCGCCTGGATAATGGTGGCAAGGCCCGTAACGCCACCGGCAGCAAGGCCGTTGGGAATCAAAAACAGGTCGGTCGCAATAGCGGCCAGAGCGCACCCCAACATAATCTGGGGCAGGTCGTGAAAAAAGTTCATCGAAAGAATGCGCTTGATGTCCAGACGATATGCCATGCTGCCTCCCTCAAAAAAGCGCACCCCATCGGATGCGCTTTGAACTTCTTCTTGTATTCGATTCTACCGATTCGCCGGACAAAAACCACCCCTGCGCAGGGTTTGCTCTGGATACAAAACCACACTGCTCGGAGGGTTTTAATCCATTTCCACATAAACCGGGCGGTTTAAGCAGACGGGGTCTCCGCGTCAGCGTTGCCGGTGGCCCAGCGATGGTAGCCAATAACAAACGGGTCCAGGTCGCCATCGTCAAGAACGGCCTCGACATTGCTGGTCTCCACGCCCGTGCGTAGGTCCTTGACCATCTGGTACGGGTAGAGCACGTAGCTGCGAATCTGGTTGCCAAAACCAATCGTGGTCTTGGGTCCGCGAATCTCATCCAGGGCCTCGGCGCGCTTCTCGAGCTCAATCTCGTACAGACGAGCCTTGAGGATCTGCATGCACGCGGCCTTGTTCTGGATCTGGCTGCGCTCGTTTTGGCAGGTGACCACAATGCCGCTGGGGAAATGCGTCACGCGCACGGCGGAGTCGGTGGTGTTGACGCCCTGACCGCCCGGGCCGCTCGCGTGGTACACGTCCACGCGGATATCGTCGGGACTGATCTCGATGTCGATATCGTCAGGCAGCACGGGGATGACCTCGACGCCGGCAAACGTGGTCTGGCGGCGCTTCTTGTCGTCGGTGGGGCTAATGCGCACCAGACGGTGGACGCCGGCCTCGGCGCGCAGCATGCCAAACGCGTCCTTACCCTCGACGGTAAAGGTCGCACGGTCGATGCCGATGACCTCGGCCGCGGGGCAGTCGTTAATGGTAACCTTCCAGCCGCGACGCTGGCAGTACTTCATGTACATCTTAAAGAGCATGAAGGTCCAGTCCTGTGCCTCCAGGCCGCCCTGTCCGGGCTTGATGGTCACAATCGCGTCGCCGTGATCGAACTCACCGGTAAACCAGCTCGAAAGCTCGAGCTCGTCGATAGCGCGGGCCAGGCGTTCTGCCGTCGTGGCAGCCTCCTCGCGCAATGCGGCGGCATCGGGGTCGTCGCCCATCTCCTCGGCAAGCTCCAGCGCCGCGCGGGCGTCAGATAACTCGCCGCGCGCGGTATCCACGGCAGCGATATCTTCCTTGGCGCGAGCGATCTCCTCCATGGTGGCGCGAGCAGCGTCGGCGTCATCCCAAAAGCCGGGGGCCACGCTTTTGGCCTCGAGCTCGGTCACGCGCGTGCGCTTCTCGTCCAAATGAAGATACGACTCGACCTCGCCGAGCCGGTCCGCAAACGCGTCCAGCTCGGCGGGCGTTATCTCTAAAGCCTCGGCCATTAACGATTCCTGCCGTGGCAGTACTTGAACTTCTTGCCGCTGCCGCAGGGGCAAAGGTCATTGCGGCCAACGTTGACGTACGGGTCGTCGCTCTCGGACTTGCGGTAGGTGGTCACCTTGCCGCCGTTGTTGACAGCAGCCGGGCCTCCCTGGACGGCCGTGCGAGCCTGAACCTGTGCCTGCTTGCGCAGCACCGAGCTGCCGTTGTCGCCATCGACGTCGGCGGGGCCGGAGAAGCGCGCGCCCTCGAGCGCGGGGTCCTCCTTGTGCTCCACGGCCTGCGGGGCGGCCTTGATCTCGATGCGCAGGACGGTGCGCAGGTAATCCTCGTACATGGTGTCGACGAGCATCTGGAACGCGCCATAAGCCTCGGTCTTGTACTCGACCAACGGGTCGCGCTGACCAAAGCCGCGCAGTCCAATGCCGGTCTTGAGGTAGTCCATCTCCTGCAGGTAGTTCATCCAGCGGGTATCGATGACGCGCAGCATGACCTGGGTGTTGAGCTCGCGCATGAGGTCCTCACCCAGGCGCTCGGCCTTCATGTTGTAGCACTTCTCAACGTAGGCCAGGACATCGGCAGCCAGGGCCTCGTAATCCTCGTCGGGGAACTTGGGCGTATCGATATGGCCGGTCAGCTCCACGACCCACTTGCGCAGGCCCTCGAGATCGCGCTCGCCATCGTGGCTGTCCTTGGTGCAGAACTCCTGCACGCAGCGGTACACGGTGTCGTGCATGACCTCGGTGATGTGGTCGGTCAGGTCCTTGCCGTCCAGAATCTTGTTGCGCTCGGCGTAGATGACCTGGCGCTGCTTGTTCATAACGTCATCGTACTCGAGGACGCTCTTACGCATGGAGAAGTTGATGCTCTCAACCTTGTGCTGGGCGCTCTCGACGGCCTTGGAGATGATCTTGTGCTGGATGGGCATGTCGTCGCCCATGTCGGCCGTGACCATCATCTTGGAGACGCGGTCCATCCTGTCGCCGCCGAACAGGCGCATGAGGTCGTCCTCGAGCGACAGGTAAAACTGAGTCTCGCCCGGATCGCCCTGACGACCGGAGCGGCCGCGCAGCTGGTTGTCGATACGACGGGACTCATGGCGCTCGGTACCGATGACGGTCAGGCCGCCGGCGGCAAGCACGCGCTCGCGCTCGGCCTTGCAGGTCTCCTTGGCCTCGGCGTTAAACTGCTCGAGCTGCTCGGGCGTCGCGTCCTCCATGGTCAGGCCCTCGTACTCAAGGCGCTCGCGCACCAGCTCGTCGGGGTTGCCGCCCAGCAGGATGTCGGTACCACGACCAGCCATGTTGGTAGCGATGGTCACGGCGCCGTAGCGTCCGGCCTGGGCAACGATATGAGCCTCGCGCTCGTGATGCTTGGCGTTGAGGACCTCGTGCGCGATGCCGCGCTTGGTAAGGGCGGCCGACAGCTTCTCGGAGCTTTCGATGGAGACGGTGCCCACCAGGACCGGCTGGCCCTTGGCGTGACGTCGCTCGACGTCGTCGGCAACGGCGTTGTACTTGGCCTGGATGGTGCGGTACACCAGATCCTCGTGGTCAACACGCTGAACGGGCTTGTTGGAGGGGATGACCTCGACGGGCAGCTTGTAGATCTCGCGGAACTCGGCGTCCTCGGTGAGTGCCGTACCGGTCATGCCGGAGAGCTTGTCATACAGGCGGAAGTAGTTCTGCAGGGTGATGGTGGCAAGGGTCTGGTTCTCCTCGCGCACGAGCACGCCCTCTTTGGCCTCGATGGCCTGGTGCAAGCCCTCGGAATAGCGGCGGCCTTCCATAATGCGACCGGTAAACTCGTCGACGATCTTGACCTCGCCGTTAGTGACCACGTACTGCTTGTCGCGATGGAACATGTACTGAGCCTTCAGCGCCTGCTGCAGGTGGTTGACCAACTGGCCCGAAAGGTCGGCATAGATGTCCTCGATGCCCAGGCGGCGCTCGATCTTCTTAAGACCGCGCTCGGTGGCGGCGATGGTGTGCTTGGCCTCGTCCATGACGTAGTCGCCCGTGGGCTCGACGTCCTCGGTGGCGGTGAGCATGTCGTGCGACACGTCCTCACCGCGCTCCAGGCCGCGCACGGCACGCGCGAAGTCCTTGTAGGTGCTGGCGGACTTGGTGCCGGCGCCCGAGATGATGAGCGGCGTTCTGGCCTCGTCGATCAAGATGGAGTCGACCTCGTCGACGATGGCGTAATGGTGGCCGCGCTGTACGCGCTGCTCGGGGCGGGTGACCATGTTGTCGCGCAGGTAGTCGAAACCGAACTCGGAGTTGGTGCCGTAGGTGACGTCTGCCTGGTAGGCCGGGCGCTTGAGTTCGAGCGGCATGTTGTTCTGGAGCAGACCGACGGTCATTCCCAGGTACTTGTAGATGCGGCCCATCCACTCGGAGTCGCGCTTGGCCAGGTAGTCATTAACGGTAACAACGTGTACACCCTTGCCGGCAATAGCGTTGAGGTAGCCGGCCAGCGTGGAGACCAGGGTCTTGCCTTCGCCGGTCTTCATCTCGGCGATATGCCCCTCGTGCAGTGCCATGGCGCCGATGAGCTGTACGTCAAAGTGACGCATGCCCGTGATGCGCTTGGAAGCCTCGCGCACGGTGGCAAAAGCCTCGGGGAGCATGTCGTCGAGCGACTCGCCGTTGGCGTAACGCTCGCGGAACTTATCGGTCTGGCCGCGGAGTTCCTCCTCGGTCATCTTCTCAAACTGGGGCTCAAGACCGTTGATCTGGTCGACGATCTTGTAGTAGCGCTTAAGGTCCTTATCGGATCCAAAGGACAGCAGCTTTGACATGAATCCCATGTGGTTTTCCTTTTTGGCCATCGCCCACGCCGTGCAGCTGCGGGCGAGTTAAACACAGATAATTGTACTTTAGCCAAACAAGGCGCGCCCCATACGGTCGACCTCAACCGCCACGTAATAACTACGACCAACCTGCCAAAAAGGGACAGGTTTATTTTGGCAGGTTGTTGGCTTGTATCAAAAAGAAAAGGACCGCGCACCCAAACGGATGCGCGGCCCTCATGCCATGAATGCGAGTGTGTCCTCGGCGAGCTATTTACTCAGCAGCCTCGGTGGTCTCGGCCTCGGCAGCGGCCTCCTCGACGGGAGCCTCTGCGGGAGCCTCGGCGGCCTGCTTGGCAGCCTCCTCGGCAAACTTAGCGGCACGCTTAGCCTTCTCGGCAGCCTTAGCCTCAGCGGCGGCCTTGCGAGCGGCCTCGGCCTCAGCAGCCTTGGCGGCCTTGGCAGCCTTGGCCTCCTCAGCCTTCTTGAGCTGGGCGGCAGCGGCGCCACCGAACTTGTCGGCGAAGCGCTGGACGCGTCCACCGGTGTCGACGAACTTCTGCTGGCCGGTGTAGAACGGGTGGCACTCGTTGCAAAGCTCGACCTTCATCTCGGACACGGTAGCGTGCGTCTTGAAGGTGTTGCCGCAGGAGCACGTCACCGTGCACTCGACATACTGGGGATGGATACCCTGCTTCATGGTAGGACTCCTTATTGGTCAGGCGCTGGTTACCGATCAGCGCATAAGGCGTCTTGGTTTCCGACCAAGACAACAAACTCGGCTATGGTACCACGGCGCCGCGTGTCCCACAAAAGGTTCACGGTCTTTTCGGCACAGCACGAACTGGCCCTTGAATATCAACTATCATCCGAACACTCCCCCACATTCATCCTTCGTATGTATCGAGGTATTCCTGCTTGAGCGTTTGCGAGGACGACTCGATCTTTTCCACGAGCGTGCCGGCCTCGATGAAGTAGAACGAGTCGGTGAGGTCTGCCAGGTCGTCGAGTAGATGGCTTGAGATGAGCACGCTGCGTCCCCGCGCCACTTCGCTGCGCATCGCGTCGCAGGAGGTTTTCCGTTTTCCCGGATCGAGGCCGTTCAGCGGTTCATCGAGGATGAGGTA
>JAXIXR010000028.1:0-37524 GCA_036304905.1 Collinsella sp.
AAGGAATTTCTCGGGGCCGCCTCTCGGCGGCCTTGCGAAAAACAAATCCAAGTTAGACCATTTCAAATGGTTCGATGTCTGCCCGGATGCGACACATCTGGTGTGTCCATCCTCGCAGTATCCGGTTCTCAAGGTGCACGCTTTGCGGCTCATCCGGTTCCACCGGGCCGCGCGGCAAGGAGATATATTGCCAGACCGGAGGGGCGCCGGGGGCGGGAATCTGGGCGTACACATTTCCTACACATCTTGTGATCCGACTAACGTTTGCCAGCCGTTAACTACCGCTCGCCGAGCATCTCTTTATATAAGGCAGTCTCATGGTTAAAGCGGATACGTCCCCCTAGCTAAAGCACAGCCAGCATCGAGCAACTCATCACGTTCTTCCACCGAGAACCCCTCGGCGTAGACGCGCACCACTGGTTCGGTCCCGCTAGGACGGACCAGCAGCCACGTGTCATCCTCGAATGACAGACGCAAGCCGTCCATATGACTAACGTTTTGCGGCACCTTGCCACAAATCGACTTGGGGTTTACGCCCGGCAGCAGGGTTCGTAACGTTTCGGCATCTTCGGCCTCAAGGCGCAAATCGCGTCGACCGTAACTCGTCTTACCAAAACTGTCCTCGAGTTGGTCGACCAGAACGCCCAAAGGCGCGTCCGTCTTTGCCATAAGCTCACACAGAATCAGACAGGCGAGAATTCCATCGCGCTCGGGCATATGCGCGGCGATGCCGATACCACCGGCTTCTTCGCCGCCCATGAGGACGCCGCCCTTCTTCATCTCCGCCGCTATATATTTGAAACCGACTGGTTTGACGGTCACGCGGCAGCCAAGCGCCTCGGCAATGCGACGCACGAGCGTCGAGCATGAAAGATTGACGACGACGCGCCCCTCCAAATTACGAAATTGAACCAAGTCGCCCAAAACGAGCGCCATGATCTGATGCGGATGTATATATCTGCCGCGCTCGTCAACCGCGCCGATACGGTCGGCGTCGCCGTCGGTCACCAGGCCAGCGCAAGCTCCGTCCTCGATAACCGTGCGCTCGCAAGCGTCCACCCACGGTTCAACGGGGTCGGGGCAGATATCTTCTTGGTCAGACGCCTGCCCGGCGTGAATCTCGTGCACCTCAACGCCAAGCTCGCGCAGCAAGTCGGCTAGATAGCCCTGGGCTGCGCCGCCCATGGGATCGACAACCACGCGCAAGTGCGCGGCGCGGATGGCTTCGGCATCGACAAACGATGCCACCGCCTGCATATAGTCAGGAATGATATCCGCGGTGCGATATTGCCCCTCGATCCCCATTGGCTCGGGAGCCATAGTCTCTTCGAGCTCTTCGATGACATCCTGGTTGGCGGTCGAGCCGTCACCCATGCGAATCTTGAGGCACAGATAGCCCTGCGGATGATGGGACCCCGTCACCATGAGCGCGCCGCACGCTTCACCGTCATAAGCCGCCGCCCACGTAAGGGCAGGGGTCGGGACAGGTCGCGAAGCGAGCACGGCGTCTAGCCCGTGCGCTGCTAGCACGCCCGCCGCAAGCTCAGCGAACTCGCGCGCCAGGGGCCGGGTGTCGAACCCTATATATACCGTTTTGCCCGGATTGGTCTTTTGCCACAACTCGCCGACGGCATCGGCGATACGGGCAACGTTATCGGCAGTGAAGTCCTCATCGACGCGAGCGCGCCAACCGTCAGTTCCAAAATGAATTATCGCGCACACGCGCAGACACCTCACAGTGTTTGGATCATGGTACGCATGGGGTATACCCGCAACATGCACTCGGCAACCTGCCGGCACCAGCATTCACCATTTGGGCAAATGCTGCCGAGGACATGCAAGCAATAAAAAAACCGCCCCGTATGGAGCGGTTTTGCCCTTTATATATCGAGCGCCTCGGCCATCGCGGCCGTAGTGATTGCCGTGGTTCCACAGCAACTGCCCACCATTGCGGCACCGGCATGTCTCCATTCGATGCATGCGCGCGCGAAAGCTTCGGGGTTCTCGTGCCATACGGGGCCATCCTGAGTCTGGACCGGATCGCCTACGTTGGGACGCACCGTGACGGGAGTAGTCGCCGATGCAACCATCCTGGGCACCGCCGCGTTCGCGGCCGCAAGCGAACAGCAATTAACACCAACCGAGTTTGCGCCGTGTTTTTCGGCGTACAAAACGGCCGCCTCGATGTTGAGGCCATCGCCCAACAGGTCGCCTTTATCGTCAACGACAAAACTCACCAGAACAGGCATGCCGTCGGCGGCATCTCGGGCGCCGGCAAGCATGGGCTGCAAATTACGGATAGACGTCACCGTCTCGATCAGCAGACCGTCAACGCCGGCATTGAGCAAGGCGTGCGCCTGTTCGCGCGCAATGCCTCGGATTTCACGATACTCGGCAGAGTCCTCGGCAAACCACTCAATACCGATCGGGCCCATCGAGCCCAGCAGCAGTTGCGGGTGCGCCTGGCGAGCATCGTCGACGGCCCCGCGATTGACCTCCGCCACGGACGGCGCAATCTGGTCGTGCTTGAGGGCATAGCTTGATGCCTGAAAGGTGTTGGTAATGAGCACCTGCGCGCCGGCAGCGACATACAAGCGATGGATACGAGAAACGGTCTGCGGCTCTGCCAGATTCCAAAACGCCGGTGGAATGTCGGCGGCATCGTACTCACTCAACAGAACACTGCCCATGGGGCCCTGCGCCAACAAGGTCTCGCTCGACAAGCGGCGCGCAAGTTCCTCGGCACCAAAGCGGTTGTAATAACTCGTATCCATATATATCCCGCTATTCCTCGACGCTGATTCCCTGCTTTTCGAGATAGGCGAGCCAGCGGTTCATCGTGTCCTCGGAAAGCGCATGCTCCATCATGCAGGCCTCGGAATCGGCTCGCTCAAATTCGACACCGAGCTCCTGAACCAAAAACGTGCGGATGAGGCGATGACGGTACCAGATAGCCGTACCAACCTCGCGGCCGCGATCGGTCAGGACTACCTTGCCGTAGTGCGATTGCTCGACAAGTTCGGATGCCTTGAGCGCCGAAACCGCTTTATTGACCGATGCCTTGGAGACGCCAAGGCGCTGCGCGATGTCGACCGATCGAACGCCGTTGGTTTCCCCCTCTTCGCTTTCAATGCGAACCATGCACTCCAAGTAGTCTTCGTTCGCCACCGTCAGATGTAGTTCGCGCGAGCTATTTGTCGTATCCATGATCTTCCGTCCCTTCTGCATTCAATGGCTGATTCTACCCCATCCAAGCGTCGCGGTATGCCGTGGCATACCGTGCTAGAGTTCTTGTTGCACACGACGACCAAGATTGGAGCGGTCTTTATGGAAAACACCACCACGAACCCCGATGTCCTCGAGCGCTTTTTGCGCTACGTCCAGATCAACACGCAGTCCGAGGATGCAAACTGCGACCAGGTACCCTCGAGCGCCGTTCAGTTTGACCTTGCCAACGTGCTGGCTGAAGAGCTGCGCGAGCTTGGTGCGGAAGATGCCCACGTGACCGAGCACGCCTATGTCTGCGCGCATATCCCCGCAAGTGCGGGCGCTGAGGATAAGCCCGCCCTGGGCCTGATCGCCCATCTCGACACCACCGAAGTTGCACCGGGCGCCGGCGTGAAGCCGCACATCGTACACCACGAAGGCGGCGACCTGGTCTGCGGCACGGTTGACGGTAAGCCCGTTGCCATGAGCACCGCCAAGCTTCCCGCCCTGAATGACCTCGCGGGTGAGGACCTGGTCTGCAGCGATGGCACCACGCTGCTGGGCGCGGACGACAAGGCAGGCGTCGCCGAGATCATGTCGCTTGTCGCGCGTATCGCTCAGGACCCTTCTCTGCCCCATCCTGCACTCGGCATTTGCTTCTGCCCTGACGAGGAAATCGGCCACGGAGCCGAGCTGTTGGATATCGATACCTTTGGCTGCAAGTACGCCTACACGGTCGACGGCGGCCCCATCGGCGAGCTGGAGTGGGAGTGCTTTAACGCCGCCGAGGCGACCGTCCGCTTTGAGGGCCAGTCCATCCACCCGGGCGACGCTAAGGGCCGTATGGTCAACGCAGGCAATCTGTTCTGCGACTTCAACGCGTTGCTCCCCTACGTGCAGCGCCCGGAGTATACGGAAGGCTACGAGGGCTTTTATCACCTTGAGGGTGTATCTGCGACCGTCGATCACGCCACAGCGCGCTATATCATCCGCGACCATGACGCCGCCAAGTTCCAGCAGAAACTCGACCTTATTGATGCCGCCGCCTCGATGCTCAACCAGCGTCTGGGTGAGGAGCGCGTGACAGTCGAGATTAAGCAGCAGTATCGAAATATGGCCGAGATCGTTCGTGACTATCCCGAGCTTATTGATGTTGCCAAGGAAGCCTACCTTGCCTGCGGCGTTGAGCCCCAAGTGCTGCCGATTCGCGGCGGCACCGACGGCGCCCAGCTGTCGTTCCGCGGTCTGCCCTGCCCCAACCTTTCCACCGGCGGCTATTGCTACCACGGCGTCAACGAGTTCGTCCCGGTTAGTTCGCTCGTCAAGATGACCGACGTGCTCCAGGAGCTCGTCGCCCGCTTTGCATAGGGAACTCGAACAATCCAGGTAAGCAAAACCGCCCCGTCCTCAAAACCGAGAACGGGGCGGTTTTTGGTGCAAGGGGAGTAGTCAGCACCGCAGGTTGAGCCAACGTCAGCGAGCGACGTCCAAGGCGAACAAGTTGGCATGAAAAAGGCAGGGCATTGACCTTCTGGTCATGTCCTGCCTTTTGAATGACAAATTGTCGCCTTGGGCGGCGCGCAGCGTCGAGCCGTTACGGCGTTTGGTAAAACGCCGTAACTTAGTAGTTGGCTTCGTAGCCGTTGCCGTCGCCGGTGGGCTCTTCGTAGTAGTCCGAATCGCTCGAATCGCTTGAGTCATCGGAATCGTCAGAGCTGACCGATGAGGTTGCGGTACCGTTTGCGTAGTCGTCAGACGTGTTGTTGTTCAGGTCGCCGATCGTAGAGCTGGAACCGTCGGAAAGACCCATGGTGTTGGGACCCTTGGGATCCTTGCCGGCATCGACACGCTCCATCATTTCCTTGAGCTCGTCCTCGTAGACAAAGACGTAGCTCACACCGTCGATCATGGTGCTGTCGTCGGCATACGAGGGCAGGTTGGCCGAGTAGATGCCGTCGACATCCATACCGCGCATGGCATTGACCGTAGCCACGATATCCTGAACGCTCATATCGGTCACGAGCATATCGGACAGCGAATTAACCAGGCCAAAGATCTTCGTGGCATCGAAGTTATTGAGAATCTGGTTGGCAAGGGCGCCAAGCACCTGACGCTGGTGGCGCATGCGCGTGTAGTCGCCGTCGGCATAGATGTAGCGGCAGCGGGCATAGGTAAGGGCGGTGGCGCCGTCCATATGCTGCTGACCAGCGGTAATCTTAATATCCAGGTGCTCGGGGTCGTCAACATCATCGGTTGCGTTAATGTCGATACCGCCAACCGAATCAATCAGCGCCTGCATACCGTCGAAGCTGACCTCGGCATAGTGGGAAATCTGAACACCGCACAGCTCGTTGACCGCCTCGACCATGGCCTCGGCGCCGCCAACGGTATGGCAGGCGTTGATCTTCATGGTCTCGCCCTTGTACTCGACCTTGGTGTCGCGCGGAACGGAAATGAGCGTCGCCTGCTTTTGCGTGGGGTCGATGCGTGCCAGGATAATCGAGTCGGCACGATACGTATCCTCGCCCGGACGGCCGTCGGTGCCAAGAAGCAGCACGTAGAACGGATCCTTTGCCTCATCGGTGTCAACCAGAACCCGACGCAGATTGTCGGTAATGACATTAGAATCGCCGAGCTTGCCCATAATGGTGGCAAACCACAGGCCGGCAGCGGTAGTGGCACTCAGCAGCACGCCAAGCACGACAATGAGCGCGACGTGACGAATCGTGTGGCTACGACGACGTTGGCGAGCGCGCTCGGAATAGCGAGCCACGTTATCGCGACTGTAGATCTTGGCCTGCGCACCAGTTGAGGGTCTTCGGGTGGCGGTATCCGCGAGGGGCTTTTTATTAAACATAGGCAACCTGTATTAGTAGATGACGGGATCGGGGACGGTAGCATGCTCGACATGCGCGCCGAGCGCCTGCAGCTTTTCGACAAACTGCTCGTAGCCGCGCTTGATGTGATGAATGGCCGAAACCTCGGTCGTCCCGTCGGCGATCAAGCCCGCTACGACGAGGGCCGCTCCGCCACGCAGATCGGGCGAGGTAACCTGTGCACCCGAGAAGCCCTTGACGCCATGAATCATGGCGTGATGGCTCTCGATACGAATGTCGGCACCCATGCGCACCAGCTCAGAGGCAAACATAAAGCGATTCTCGAAGATGTTTTCGGTAATAACGGAACTGCCATCGGCAAGGGCGGAGAGTACCATAATCTGCGCCTGCATGTCGGTCGGGAAACCGGGGAACGGAAGCGTCTGGATATCGACCGGCTTGATACGCTCGGCACGGTTCACATGGACGCCGTCGTCGGTACGCTCGCAGTCGATACCCATGAGCTCCATCTTCTTGAGCACCATGCCCAAGTGAATGGGGCAAAAGCCCATGACATCGACACCGCGATCGTCGGCCATCAACGCACCGGCAACGATAAAGGTACCGGCCTCGATGCGGTCGCCCACTACGCGATGGGTAACAGGATGCAGTTCTTCCACGCCCTCGATGGTCACGACGGGCGTACCCGCGCCGACAATCTTGGCGCCCATCTCGTTGAGCATGTTGGCGAGATCGACGATCTCGGGCTCGCGGGCGGCATTGTCGATAACCGTGGTGCCCTGCGCGCGCACGGATGCCATGATGAGGTTCTCGGTCGCACCGACGCTGGCGAACTCGAGCGTGACGGTGGTACCGCGCAGACCTTGGGGCGCATTAGCGTTGATGTAGCCGTGGGCGGTATCGAACTCAACGCCCAGGGCCTCAAGACCAAGAATGTGCATATCGATCTTGCGAGCACCCAGGTTGCAGCCGCCCGGCATGGCGATCTTGGCGCGATGGAAGCGACCCAGCAGGGGTCCCATCACGGCGGTGGAAGCACGCATCTTGGCAACGAGCTCGTAGGGGGCCTCCCAAGAATCGACCTGAGAGGTATCAATCTCGAGCGTGTGCTCGTCAAGGACATCGATTGTGGCGCCCATACCCTTGAGCACCTTGCCCATCACGTGGACATCGGAAATATCGGGCACGTTCTGCAGCGTCGTCTTGCCCGGCGCCAGAAGCGTTGCCGCCATGAGTTTGAGCGCGGAGTTCTTGGCGCCCGAAACGGGCACAGAGCCTCCGATGGCGTGGCCACCCTCAACGCGGATAATATCCAAGGTCTACCCTTTCAAAAAGCATGCCCGGGATGGCTGGGCCATCCCGGGCATGATGTGTTCGCAAATGGTCGAACGCTAAATCGTTTGACTATTGGGCAAGCTTGAGCTTACACCATGCGATTTCATTATAGAGGTAGGCGCGGCGTGCATCATCCTCCGACAAATTACCCAGCTTCTCTTCAAAACCTTGAATATCAGCTTTAAGCTTGTCGGCATCGACGGTCGCCAAATCGCAAGCGCGCTCGGCGAGAACGGTCACGACATCGTCCGCAACCTGGGCATAGCCGCCGGCCACGGCAAACGTGTGGTCGACAGTGCCCATGGCCTTATCGGAAACGCGAACGTAACCGCGGTCGATCGTGCAGATCTCGCTGGAGTGAGCAGGCAGAACGCCAAACTCGCCATCCGTGGACGGAATCGACACAAACGCAGCGTCGCCCTCATAGGCGCAGCTCACGGGGCACACGATGCGGATACGCATAACCTACTTCTCCCCCATCTTGCGGGCGCGCTCGCGCACGTCCTCAATCGTGGAAGCATAGCGGAAAGCCTGCTCGGGCAGGTCATCGGCCTTGCCGTCGACAATCTCGGCGAAGGAGCGGACGGTATCCTCGACGCGGACGTAGACACCGGGGTTGCCGGTGAACTTCTCGGCGACGTGGAAGGACTGCGAGAGGAACTGCTGGATCTTACGGGCACGGTTGACCGTAAGGCGCTGCTCCTCGGACAGCTCGTCCATACCCAGGATGGCGATGATGTCCTGAAGGTCGGAGTACTCCTGCAGGAGCTCCTGGACCTTGACGGCGACACGGTAGTGCTCCTCGCCGACGATCGAGGGATCGAGAGCGTCGGAGGAAGACGCGAGCGGGTCGATAGCCGGGAACAGGCCGAGCGACGAAATACTACGCGAAAGAACCGTGGTGGCATCGAGGTGCGTAAACGTCGTGGCAGGCGCCGGGTCGGTCAGGTCGTCTGCGGGGACGTAGACAGCCTGGACGGAGGTAATGGAGCCCGTCTTGGTCGAGGTAATGCGCTCCTGGAGGTCGCCCATCTCGGTTGCCAGCGTGGGCTGGTAACCAACGGCGGACGGCATACGGCCCAGCAGTGCGGAAACCTCGGAACCTGCCTGGGAGAAGCGGAAGATGTTGTCAATGAACAGCAGGACGTCCTGGCCACGATCACGGAAATACTCAGCGGTGGTAAGGCCGGCCAGACCGATGCGCAGACGCGCTCCGGGCGGCTCGTTCATCTGACCATAGACCAAGCAGGTCTTGTCGATAACGCCAGACTCGCTCATCTCGAGGAACAGGTCGGTGCCCTCGCGGGTACGCTCGCCGACGCCGGTGAACACCGAGGTGCCGCCGTGCTCCTGGGCGAGGTTGTTGATGAGCTCCTGAATCAGAACGGTCTTGCCGACGCCGGCGCCGCCGAACAGGCCTGTCTTGCCGCCACGGATGTAGGGCTCGAGCAGGTCGACGGCCTTGATGCCGGTCTCGAAGATCTCGGTCTTGGTGGTGAGCTCGTCGAAACGGGGCGCTGCATGGTGGATGGGGTAGAACTCCTCCACCTCGGGCATGGGCTTGCCGTCGACGGGCTTGCCCATGACATTCCAAATGCGGCCGAGCGTCTTGGGGCCGACCGGCATCTTCATGGGCTCACCGGTATCGGTGGCGATGAGGCCGCGCTGCAGGCCGTCGGTCGAGGACATGGCGACCGTGCGGACGACGCCGCCCGGAAGCTGGCTCTCGACCTCGAGGATCGTGCTCAGATGACCGATCGGGGTCTCGGCCTCGACCGTGAGCGCGTTGTAGATCGGGGGCACCGCGCCGTCAAACTTGACGTCGACGACAGGGCCGATGATACGAACGATGCGACCATCACCGGCAGTCGTCTTCTTGGTGGCTTCCTCGACCGCAAGCTTTACGGTGTTATTAGCCATTACTGTTCCTCCAATGCTGAGGCTCCGCCGACGATCTCGTTAATCTCGGTCGTGATCGAAGCCTGACGCACGCGACTATACGTGCGGGTAAGGGTCGAGATGATCGCGGTGGCGTTTTCCGTCGCGGAGTGCATGGCCTTGCGGCGTGCACCCTGCTCGGCAGCCGCCGAATCGATCAGGGCCTGGTAGATGACCGTCAGGATATACGACGGTACAAGCTTGCCGAGAACATGCTCGGGAGAGGGCACGAACTCGAACGTGGACGAGATGCGCTTAGGGGCGTCGGTCTCGTTCTTACGCGGACCGTGGGCCATAGCGATCATCTCGGGATCGAGCGGCAGCAAGTGCTCGACGCGAAGCTCCTGATCCACGCGGTTCTTGGCGTGGTGGTAGACAAGCTCGACACGGTCAAGCTCACCGGCACGATACGCATCGCAGATATGAGAGGAAATCATGCGAGCCTGATTGAAATCGGGCTCGGAGGAATTGCCCTCAAAGTGCATGATGACGTTCGCGCGGTCGCGGAAATACGTGGCCGGCTTGCGTCCGCACGCAATGATCTCGCACTCGATGCTATTGTTCGCCCAAGAAGCGGCGAGCTTTTCGGCCGTGCGCTCCACCGTCGTATTGAAACCGCCGGCAAGGCCGCGGTCCGAAGCAATGACGACAATCAGGCCGCGCTTTACCGTCTCATGCCTCTGCAGCATGGGGTCGGTACCCGAGCAGGAGGCGTCGCCGGCAACCGTCAACATGACGTCGGTCAGCGCCTCCTTATAGGGCTCGGCCTGCTTGGAGCGATCGAGGGCACGACGAATCTTGGCCGTAGAGACCATTTCCATCGTGCGCGTGATCTGCTTGGTCGTGGTAACCGAGGAGATTCGCTTCTTAATGTCGCGAAGGTTGGCCATAGGGCTTAGTTCTCCTCTGATCCAGTCGTATCGGCATGGTGCTTTGCCATGAACTGCTGCTTAAAGTCGCCGATGACGCGCAGGAGCTCAGCCTTGGTGTCATCGTCGATCTTCTTGGCGCGAACCTTGTCGAGCAACGAGCCAAAACCGTTGTCCATGTACTCGATGAGCTCGGCACGGAAGGGAAGCACGTCGGCGATCTCGAGATCGTCGAGGAAGCCCTCGTTGCCGGCAAACAGCGTAACGATCTGCTCGGAAACCTCAAACGGCTTGTAGCGCGGCTGCTTAAGGAGCTCGGTCATGCGAGCGCCGTGGGTAAGCTGCTTCTGCGTAGCCTCGTCAAGGTCGGAGCCGAACTGCGTAAAGCCGGCGAGCTCCTGATATGAAGCGAGGTCCAGGCGAAGGTTGCCGGCAACCTGCTTCATGGCCTTGGTCTGAGCGTCACCACCGACGCGGGACACGGAGATACCCACGTCGACTGCCGGGCGCTGGCCCTGGAAGAAGAGCTCGGACTGCAGGTAAATCTGACCATCGGTAATGGAAATGACGTTTGTCGGAATGTAGGCCGAAACGTCGCCATCCTGGGTCTCGATAATCGGCAGGGCCGTCATGGAGCCGTAACCGTTCTTCTTGGACATCTTGACGGCACGCTCGAGCAGACGAGAGTGCAGGTAGAAGATGTCGCCAGGATAGGCCTCGCGTCCGGGCGGACGATGCAGCGTCAGCGACATCTGACGGTAAGCCACGGCCTGCTTGGACAGGTCATCGTAGATGACAAGCACGTGACCGCCGGGGTTGGTCTCGCTGGCGGGCTTACCGTCCTCGCCGTTGTACATGAAGAACTCGCCGATAGCGGCACCGGCCATAGGCGCGATGTACTGCATAGGGGCAGAATCAGCAGCGGTTGCCGAAACGATGATGGTGTAGTCGAGCGCACCGTGCTGAGCGAGGGTCTCGCGGATGTTAGCAACCGTGGAGGCCTTCTGGCCGATGGCGACATAGATGCAGACCATGCCCTTGCCGCGCTGATTGAGGATAGCGTCGATGGCAATGGCGGTCTTACCGGTCTTACGGTCGCCGATGATAAGCTCGCGCTGGCCGCGGCCGATAGGCACCATGGAGTCGATAGCCAATAGGCCGGTCTGGACCGGCTCGCACACCGGGGTACGGTCGATGACGCCGGGGGCCTTGAACTCGATGGGACGACGGTGCGTGGCGACAATGTCACCCAAACCGTCGATGGGCTGGCCGAGCGGATTGACGACGCGGCCGAGCATTGCACGGCTCACGGGAATATCCATAATGCGGCCAGTGGTGCGGCACTCGTCGCCTTCCTTGATGGAGTCGACGGCACCAAACAGAACGGCGCCGACCTCGTCACGGTCAAGGTTCTGGGCGAGGCCGAATACGGTCTCACCGGTATCGGAGCTCTTGAACTCCAGAAGCTCGCCTGCCATGGCACTCTTGAGGCCGGAGACGCGCGCGATGCCGTCGCCTACCTCGTCGACCGTTGAAACCTCATGCGTATCGACCGTCGCGGAGAGGCTCGTGAGCTGCTCCTGCAGTTTCTTGGCGATATCCTGGGCATTGAGGGTTTCGGACATTAGGCTTCACCTCCGTACGAATTAGCAGAGTTTGCGAGGGTCTCCTGCGCGATGCGCAGCTGCGTCTTGACGGAGATGTCACGACGCTCGCCGCGGGCCTCGAGCACCAGGCCGCCCACGATAGACGGGTCGACCTGCTCGATAAGGAATACCTTGCGGCCGAAGTCCTGCTCGCATTTCTTAGTGATGGTTTGACGCAGCTCGTCGTCGAGCGGGATCGCCGTGGTGACGGTCACGCCCACTACATCCTCGTCTTCCTCGGCAACATACTTAAAGGCAGCTGCCACCTTGGGAAGAAGGTCGAGCTGGTCGCGCTTGGACATGGTGTCGAGCACGGCGATGATCTCGGGGCTGGCAGAAGCCAAGCGCTCGACCATCTCGAGGTCCTCGAACACATGGTTCTCGGCCTTGGCGGCTTCCAAAAGGGAACGCGCGTAGGTCTCGAGCACCTTGTCCTGATAGCGGCTAGTCGGCATTCAGGCTACCTGCTTCCTGGATGTAGCGCTCGATGAGCTTCTTCTGCTCGGCATCGTCCTCGAGTGCCTCGCCCACGATCTTGGTGGCGACGGCAACGGACAGGTCGGCGATGGAGCTCGCGGCACCGGCGTAGATGGACTTGCGCTCGTCCTCGACGGTCGTATGGGCCTTGGCGATGATCTCCTCGGCCTCCTTGTGAGCAGCCTCGATGATACGGGCGCGCTCGGACTCGGCGTCCTTACGGGCCTCGAGAACGATGTCGGCAGCCTGACGACGGGCGTCGGTGACGATCGAGTCGGACTCAGCGCGCTTGGCGATAGCCTCCTGCTTGGTCTTCTCGGCCTCGTCGAGGCTCTCCTCGATCTTCTTGCCGCGCTCCTCCATGGTTTTCATGATGCCCGGCAGGGCGACCTTGGCCAGCACGATCCAGATGATCAGGAAGGCGATAAGTGCCGGGATGAACTCCGCCATCTTAGGGATGAGGATGTCCGCACCGGCAGCGCCGTCCTCGGCGAACGCGGAAACCGGCATGAGCAGCGCGGCCGCGGACGCGGAGAGTGCGATCGCGCTCTTCTGGGATGAAAGATTCATACTTGACGCTCCGTGCTATTTAACGATCAGCGCGACAACGAAGCCGATCAGAGCCAGAGCCTCGCCGAAGGCGGAGCCCATGATGAAGACGGTGAACACGCGGCCCTGGACCTCAGGCTGACGGGCCATAGCACCCGTAGCACCCAGAGCAGACAGGCCGATAGCAAGACCAGCGCCGATAACACCGAGACCGTAACCGATAACTCCCACGATTCCTCCTTTGTCGTGCGTGTCTTATTTCACGCAGGATAACCTTATTTATAACTGCCGGGCTCCATGGGTACGGGCACCAGCGGTTTAACGAATTGCCTTACCTTTAAGGCGCGAACGGAAGACTACTCCTCCTCCGCAACCTCCTCTGCCTCGGAGACATACACGGCGGTAAGGACCGTGAAGACATAAGCCTGGATGGCGCCGACTACAAGCTCGATCGCATAGATCAGGATGAGGATGGCAAGCCAGGCCAGCGAAGGCAGGGCGCCGACGGCGTGAGCCGCGGAAACCTGCTGAAGCAGCGGCTGCATGAACATGCTCGCCATGATGGCGAACGAGCCCATGACCACGTGTCCTGCGAACATGTTGCAGAACAGACGGACGGCAAGCGTGATGAGGCGCAGGAAGGTCGAGAAAAGCTCGACGACCCACACAAGCACGTTCATCGGGAAGCTCACGCCCTGCGGGGCGAGGCTCTTGATGTAGCCGATCACGCCGTGAGCCTTGCATCCGTAGTAGATGAAGTACACGAAGGCGAAGATGGCGAGCGCGGCGGTGGAGCCGATTGCGCCGGTGCCGGGCTTCATTCCCGGAATCAGGCCAATCATGTTATTGATCAGGATGAACAGGAAAAGCGAGCACAGGAACGGGAAGTGCTTCTTCCAGTTCTCACCCACGACGCCCTTGCCGATATCGTTCTCGACGTACTCGATGATGTACTCGAAACCGTTGACGAAGAAGCCCTTGGGAACCAGGGTCTGCTTCTTCTTGAACACGGCCAGGACGATCAGGAGCACGATCGTGGAGACGATCAGCCAAAACGAGTACTGCGTGATGCCGCAGCTCAGATCGCCCACGACAGGGGTGGAGCTGAACTCGCTGACCAGATGATTAATCTCATCAGGCAGCTTTTCAAAAATTTCCACGACTTACCTTTCGACCTCATGAGGATCTCGCAGCACCTTGGCGACGCGAACCGCGCAAGCGGCCATAAAGGCCACGAAGCCGATCGCCTCGCCCAGGAGGAACATGCGAAACGCCTCTCCGAACAACGCAAACACAACCAAGGTAAAGACGAGCAGGGCGATTGCCGAGACCGCCAGGCTCACCATACCCTTGAGCATGTCCGCATTCTGTTTATCGTCAAGAACCGGCTTGAGCGTAAAAACAAAGGGAAGAAAGGCGACCGCGCCCGCGATGGCGCCTGCAACGATAGCGAGCAGATCGGCTATCTGAAACACTGGCGTCCTCACTTTCTTTTTTTAACGCTTCCCAGAACAGTTCCCGCCAAACATTGGTGACTATTGTACGAGCCAATCGCTAAAGTACAACCGAAAAAGCATCGGTTAATACGCACCTGTTCGTTTTCTTAAGACCTTCTTTATGCCGCAGGTAGGTAATACGTTTTTCTCGAACCCCTCTGGGCTAAACGTCCGTTAACAGGAGTGCGCGCGGTCGCCTTTTGTTCGACCGCGCGCACCGTTTCTTCGTATTTGCAGCCGCGGCCGTCTTGGCCCAGCGACTAGAGCGTGCCGAAGATGCGGTCGCCGGCGTCGCCGAGGCCGGGAACGATGTAGGCGGCCTCGTTGAGATGGTCGTCGATAGCGCAGGTATAGATATGCACGTCGGGATCCTTCTCGGTCAGTGACTTGAGGCCCTCGGGGGCCGCGACGATGCACAGCATGCGAATGTCCTTGACGCCGCGCTCGCGCAGATAGCTGATGGCCATCTCGGCCGAGCCGCCCGTGGCGAGCATAGGGTCGACGACCAGACAGATACGCTGGTCGATATCCTTGGGCATCTTGCAGTAATACTCGTGAGGTTCATGGGTAACCTCGTCGCGCTCCATGCCGATGTGGCCCACGCGAGCGGAGGGCACCAGGTCGAGGATACCGTCGACCATGCCAAGGCCCGCACGCAGGATGGGCACGATGGCGAGTTTCTTGCCGGCAAGCTGTTTGAACGTGGCAGTAGTGATGGGGGTCTCGACCTCGACGTCTTCCATAGGCAGGTCGCGCATGGCCTCGTAGCCGTCAAAAAGCGCGAGTTCGCGCACGAGCTGACGGAACTGGTTGGTGCCGGTGTTTTTGTCGCGCAGGATCGACAGCTTGTGCTGGACGAGCGGATGATCGACAAGCGTCACACGGGACGCATCGTAGGTGACGGTCATGGGTTGATTGCCCCTTTCGTTGCAGCCGCAAAACGGCCTTGCTGACAAGGCGCGCAGCAATGTTGCCGCCGCACGCCATGCATAAGTTTAGCGGTTTGTTGTATCGAGCAGCCCATCGCAGCCCTACTGTGCGGTACTGAGCGAGCGCTTGACTGCATCACGCCAGCCCGCAAGGTTTTGCTCGCGACGCTCGGCGGACATATGGGGAAGGAAGGTCCTAACGATCTGGGCATTTTGCTCCAGCTCTTCAAGGTCTTCCCAATAGCCGACGGCAAGACCCGCCAAGTACGCGGCACCGATTGCCGTGGTCTCCACCGTCTCGCATTGCAGCACGGGGATATCCAGCAGGTCGGCCTGGAATTGCATGATGAACTCGTTGCGCGAGGCACCGCCATCGACAGACAGGCGCTCAATCGAAAGCCCCACGTCCTGCTCCATGGCGCGCAGCACGTCGTAGCTCTGATATGCCATGGATTCGCAGGCGGCACGTACGATGGTCGCACGGCTCGAGGCGCCGGTCAGACCGCACACGATACCGCGGGCATGCGGGTCCCACCAGGGAGCACCCAAACCTGCAAAGGCGGGAACGAAGTAGCAGCCCTCGTTGTCGCTAATCGAAGCGGCGAGTTGTGCCGACTCGCTCACACTCGAGATGATGCCCATGTTGTTGCGAAGCCAGTTCATCGTTGAACCGGCGGCAAAAATAGAGCCCTCGAGCGCATAGCTGACTTTGCCGTCCGCAGCGATACCGATGGTGGAGACCAGGCCATTCTTGGATTCGACGATCTCGTCACCGGTGTTCATGAGCATAAAGCAGCCCGTGCCATAGGTGTTTTTGGTCTGGCCGGGATAGAAGCAGCAGTGGCCGAACAGCGATGCCTGCTGGTCGCCCGCCACGCCCATGATGGGCGGCATGTTGGTCATGATGTCGCTCGCGACGCGGCCGTAGTCGCCCGAGCTCCAGCGAACCTCGGGCATCATGGAACGTGGAACGTCAAAGAGCGCCAGCAGGTCGTCGTCCCAATCGAGCGTATGGATATTAAAGAGTGCCGTGCGGCTGGCATTGGTGTAGTCGGTGGCAAAGACCTGGCCGCCGGTGAGGTTGTAGATGAGCCAAGTGTCGATGGTGCCAAACATGAGGTCGCCCGCCGCCGCGCTCTCGCGTGCGCCGTCGACGTTGTCGAGAATCCACTGCACCTTGGAGGCCGAGAAATACGGGTCAAGCGTAAGTCCCGTGCGGGAGTGCACCAGCTCCTCGCAACCCTGTTCAACCAACGCGTCGATCGCCGGCGCGGTACGACGGCACTGCCATACGATGGCGTTATAGATGGGCTGGCCGCTCACGCGGTCCCAGACCACCGTGGTCTCGCGCTGGTTGGAGATGCCGATGGCGGCGATGCGATCGGAATGGATGCCGCTCTTAAACTGAACCTCCATCATCACGCCGATCTGGCTGGCAAGCACCTCCGTGGGATCCTGCTCCACCCAGCCGGGGCGCGGGAAGCTGGTTTTGACGCTACGACGCGCCTGGGCAACGATGCAGCCGTATTCGTCGACAATGGCCGCGAGTACCGAGGTAGTGCCGCAGTCGAGCGCCATGATGTAGGAACCGCCAAAGTTAAACGAGGCATCTTCCATGCCCAGGCTGCCCAGATTCAACGACATCGCTTACACCCTTCTATTGCATCGGGTCGGACAGGACCCGCTCGATCTCTGATGCGGGAAGTGCGCCTTGGCGCAGGATCTGGAGCCCGCCGTGCTGGAACGACACGATGGTCGAGGCGTAGCGACACGGGGTCTCACCGGCGTCGACGGCAACATCGACCCCCTCCAGGATGCGGCCCTCGACGGCGGCAAAGCTTGCCGGCGAAGGCGCGCCGTGCGTGTTGGCGCTCGTGCAGGCAAGGGGACTGCCGCAGGCGCGGATGAGCGCTTGGACCACGGGAGAGGCCGAAGCGCGCAGGGCCACGGTGTCGTCGGCAGCGCGCATAAAGGTCGGCACGCAGGGGGCTGCCTTGACCACGATAGTCAGGGCTCCCGGCCAGCATCGTCGCGCGAGTACGCGGGCATCTTCCGGGATATCCACGCCATAGCGGTCGAGTGCTTCGACGCCATCGACCAGCCAAGCGACGGTTTGCGTGAGCTCACGTTGCTTGAGAGTGAAGATACGGCGATAGCCGGTGCCGAGCGCAGGAACTGCGGCGCCATTGACGGCAGCCTGCGGATCGCGCGGCCACGATGGGAATTCGCTTGTATCTTGGGGCACGGCGCCCGAGAAGGCGTTGACTGCCACGGCGACACCGTAGACGGTCTCGGTCGGAATCAAGGCCAGGCCGCCGCGGCCGAGCACCTCGGCCGCGCGCTCGACGGCAAGCCGATGCGGCTCACGCGCTCCCTCGAATACCCGATAGACCGTCTGCATGTGTATGCCAGCCCCTTACGCTCTGGTGCAAGTTTGTTTACTGAGGGGCATTCTCGCACGAAACGTTCAACCTATTTGCCCAGAGCGCATGTTGGTTTGGTGAGCGGCTCTTGTAGTCGGTGAAAGTGAGGGGGTTAATTGAAGATTTTTAGCGCGCAAGCGTAACGGTACGATCGGGAAACTCGATGCTTGCAACCAGTTTTCCGCCGAGGCTCTCTGCGTACCTGCTCAGCGTGTCAAGCCTCATCGAACCCAATTCCCCACGCTCGAGCTCGGATACGCGTTTTTGAGAAACGCCCATCGATTGGGCGACCGACGCCTGTGTTAGATCTTTTAGCCTGCGAATCTGAGCAAGCTTATAGGCTTCGATACGATCGCGAGTCCTCTCCTGCTCGGCGGTAATGGAGTCGCGTGTTATCCCGCGAGATTCCATATACTCATGCAGTTCCATCTCGATCGAGCCTCCTTACGTGGCGACGGTATATTTGCTCGGCCTTTGGAATGTTGATCGCATACCAGCCGTTCCATTTTGCCCTTGACGATCCCGCTCGCGACTTATCACCCGCCAATAGCAATACCGCCTGGCGCTTGGGGTCAAAGGCGAAGAGGATGCGAATCACCTGCCCACCACACGACGTCACTCTCAGCTCCTTTAAATGATGAAGCTTCGAGCCCTTTACGCGGTCAACCAGCGGACGACCAAGGCTGGGACCTTCCTTCTCGAGCACCAAAAGGTCTGCATAAATCTGCTTCAGCGTAGCTTCATCCTGCTCATCAAGCCAAGGTTCAATGTAATCAAGCACGATACGGTACCGATGCAGCTGATTTGACATACCTTTCTCCTTCTATAGTAGAAGTTTTACGGTATATTGCAAGGACAAACTTGCGCAAATGTCTATTAATTCAGCTTAAATACGCTGTTTGGGCTCGATGACGATGGCTCGGACGATGCGGGGGCGATCGGTGAGGTCATGGACGATACGCACGTCCGAAAGGCCTGCCTGGCGACAGAGCTCGGCCGCGGCATCGAGGGCACCCTCGTAGAGCTCGCAGGCAAACAGGCCGCCGGCGCGCAGCATGTAAGGCGCCGCATTGAGCAGGCGGCGGAAAATATCGAGGCCGTCGGCGCCGCCCTCGAGCGCCAGGTCGGGCTCAAAGTCCTTGACCTCGTGCGGCAGCGAGCGCATGACGTCGGTCGGGATGTAAGGCGGGTTGGAGACGAGCACATCAAAGGTGCCCCACTCTTCGCGGGGAATGGAACTCACCAGGTTGGTGAGGCTAAAGGCAACCTCATCTGCCGTGAGGCCGAGGGCGTCGCGGTTTTTGGTGGCCAGATCGATGGCGCGCGGCTCGATATCGGTGGCGGTGCAGGTAACGTGGCCGCGGCGCTCCCAGGCAAGGGAGAGCGAAATGCAGCCCGTGCCGCAGCCGACCTCGAGAACGCGGGCAGTGCAGGGCTCGGTTGGGGCAGATACGTTAGCCTCGGCGGCATCTTGCGCGGGAGTCGCCTGTTGGTCGTTGTCCTCAATGGCGATGCCGTATTCGTCGAGCTCGGGCTCGGGGGTTTCCATGGCCTCTGCTTCTGCCGCTTCGGCTTCTGCTGCCTGCGCGGCGGCTTCCTCGGCCTCGCGGTCGGCCAGTTCCTCGGCATAGGCGCGGCTACCGAGCACGTCGCTACCCAGCGCAGCCTCATCGGCGGCCGTCAGGTTGGCGGCACGGCGCTCGGCGGCCGCGCGTTCGTCAGCCAGCGCCGCCTCGGCTTTGCGGGCCTGCTCGACCTCATCGTTCCAAGGCAGCTCAACACGCTGACGGGCAGCAGCCTCGGGGCTCAGCACCTCGGCATCCAGATAATTGAGGACTTCCTCGACGAGCATCTCGGTCTCGGGGCGCGGAATGAGCACACCGGGGGCGCACGCGACGTCGATCATGCGAAACTGCGTGCTGCCGGTGATGTACTGCAGCGGCTCGCCCTTCGCGCGACGGACGACCGCCGCGTGCATGGTCTCGAGCTGCGATGCGTCGAGCGTCTCGTCCATGCGCATATACAAGTCGATACGCGCCAGGCCCGTGGCCGCGCACAGCAGCCACTCGGCAGAAAGACGGGGATGCTCCTCACCGCGCTCGGCCAGGTACTCCTTGGTCCACTCGAGACAACGCTTGATGGTCCAGATCTCGTTTGCCATGGGGTCCTCCCCTCTTAAGCGCCGGGCGGCGCGCGAATGTCGGAGCAGATTGTACGCGAGGGTGGCACGCGGCAAGGGACGATTGGAAGCGATTATCGAGAATCAGCCCAGAATTTTGCACCGAGCTCGCTCAAAGTGTTCATTCGCCGACGTCCAGATTTGCATTCGTCAAGCTTTTGGCAAGGTTGCCCAAAAACTGACCAATATCTAACCAAGAACATACCAAATCACTTGACGCGCGACTCATCAAAAAATGCACTGCGACTTCTTGGACGATTTTTTGAGCAATATTTTCAATAGCAGATGAATGCTATTAATTACTTTGAGCAGGTAGGCAGCTTAATTTCTAACAAAACAGATTAAATAAACTCGAAAAGTAATTTACCCAACCTAGTCATTTAAGAACGTCCCCAATGACTACCTCTAAGGCGCCGCAGGTTGAGCATACCGCATCCGGAGCAAGGCAACGCCGCATGTAGAGGACGGACAGCGAGCGGGTCGCATTTGAGACAAGGTGACGTGAAACGAAAGGGCGCTGACCTTCTGGTCGCGCCCTTGAAGTTGAACGTCAGATTGTCCAAATGCGGCCCGCGCAGCGTCGGCTGGTCCGCCGTTCGGTAGAACGGCGGAACCTACACAGCCTGTGCCAGCTTCTCGGCTCGCTCGGCGGCGGCGAGCGCCTCGATGACGGTGCCGAGCTGATCGCCCAGAAGGACGCCGTTGTAGGTGGAGTTGAAACCGATGCGGTGATCGGTCACGCGGTCCTGGGGCTGGTTGTAGGTACGGATCTTCTCGGAACGGTTGCCGTGGCCGATCTGGCTCTGGCGCTCGGCACCGAGCTCGGCCTGCTGCTTCTCGAGTTCCATCTCGTACAGACGGGCGCGCAGCATCTGCATGCAGACCTCGCGGTTCTGGATCTGGGAACGCTGCTCCTGCGACTGCACCACGGTGTTGGTGGGCAGGTGGGTGATGCGCACGGCGGAGTAGGTGGTGTTAACGCACTGACCGCCAGGGCCGGAGGCGCAGTAGGTGTCGATGCGCAGGTCGGACTGGTTGATCTGGACGTCGATCTCCTCGGCCTCGGGAAGTACGGCGACGGTAGCCGTGGAGGTCTGAATGCGGCCCTGGGACTCAGTCTTGGGAACGCGCTGGACGCGGTGCACGCCGGACTCGAACTTCATGACGGAGTAGACGCGGTCGCCCTCGACCTTGAACTCGATGGACTTAAAGCCACCGGCCTCGCTGGGGCTGGAATCGAGCACGGTAGTCTTCCAGCCGCGCGACTCGCAAAAGCGCTGGTACATCTTGTACAAGTCGCCGGCGAAGATGGCCGCCTCGTCGCCACCGGCGGCGGAGCGGATCTCGACGATGGTGTTCTTGTCGTCGTTGGGGTCGCTCGGGATGAGCATGTACTTGATGTCTTCCTCGAGCTGGGGAAGCTTGGCCTCGTTTTCGGAGATGTCCATCTGGAGCATCTCCTTCTCATCGGCATCGGTGGTATCGTGCAGCATTTCCTTGGCAGCCTCGATGTCATCGAGCGCGCCGATGTACTCGCGCGAGGCGGCAATGAGGTCGGACTGGTGCGCGTACTCCTTGTTGAGACGCGTGAACTCCTTGATATCGGAGGCGACGGCCGGGTCGGAAAGCTTCTTCTCGAGCTCCTCGTAGGCCTTGATGATCTTTTCGAGCTTGTCGCGCATGACGGACTCCTTTATATGCGTGAAGGCGAAAATCGGCAGAATTGATGGGGCGCGGGGCGCCGCTGCGGGGGTAAGCCCAGCTAGAACATGTCGATCTTCAGATACATGCGCATCCCTTCGCGTATGAGGTACATAGTTGCGGTCTAACCCATACATGATAGCGTGCGCAGGCATACCTGCATATAACCCGCACGGAATGCGACAAAGGGTCAGTCTCTTTCCTTGAATACAACTTCATCCGAACGCCTCCCGCATTCATCCGCACATATACGGATAAATTTGGGAATCCGATACCCTGAGGGCCGGATCGGCCGGCCCCGGGAGATCGGAGGACGCCATGTCCGGAAAGGGCGGGAAGGGCGCCGCGAGGGCGGTCCCAAGGACCCACGGCAGGCTCACCGGGTACGAGCGGGACACGGTCCAGAGGATGCTGAAGCGCAGGGTTCGCTCGGCCACTTCCTCGAGAGGTTCAAGGGCGTATCGACCCGCAGGCTCCACAGCTGCCTGATGTGGTTCAGATGGCTGCGCGAGGCCGCACGCGTCGGGGACAGGACGTCGCTCATGCGCGAGCAGCTCGACGACGGGCGCTACGAAAAGATCCGGAAGAAGATGATGGAGCCGGAGTACGAGTTCCATCTGGAGCCGGACGTGCAAACGGTGGGTTAACATAGCCTTTCACCAAAAAGGGCGAGCGGCCGTGCCCTGCGACCACCCGCCCTCAATCAAAGCCCTTCTCGGCCGCCGTAGCTACCGGTTCCGGCGCCGCAGGATAACGCCTGCGGCGATCAGCACCACCGCGCCGCCCGCGATGCCACCCAGGGCCATCGGCGACAAGCTGGTATCGCCCGTATACGGCAGACCCGGCTTCTCCTCCTTCGGCACCGGTGACTTGCTCGGCGGATTGGTGGGCGGCTCCGTCGGCGGGGTGGTCGGCGGCGTGTACGTGTTCTTGAACACCGGCGCCACGGCGCCGTCATAGGTTACCGTCGCCACCAGATGGCCCGCACCGTCGTCCGTCACCGTCACCGTTACCCGGTGCTCGGCCGCGTCGTACGTCACGTTCTTCTGACCGTCGTCCACCTCGGAGATGCTGTAGGCGTACGTTCCGGGCTTGTCGTACGAGATCGCCTCGAAGCCCACCGTGCCGTCCGCCGCGTTCTTTGCGGTCTGCAGCACCTTGCCGTCGGCATCCTTCAGCTGGAAGGAGAACTGCCCTTCCTTCAGGTCCTCGCCGCTCAGCACCTTGGAAGCCCCCAGCTTCACCTCAGTCGCGGCCGGCGCGTAGCTGTTGCTGAACGTCACCGCATCCGCAGCCTTGCCGCCCGTGCTGTAGGCAACCTGCGCCTCCAGCGCGTGCGTCTCCGCATCCTCCGTCACCGTCACCGTCGCGGTAAAGACCGTCGTGTCGTAGGTGACGCCGTTCGCCGTCGCCCCTGCCCGCTCGGACACGGTGTAGACGTACGTCCCCACCTTGTCCAGCTGCAGCGGCGCGAAGCCGAACGTACCGTCGGCGCCGTTCTGCACCGTCTGCACCACGTTACCGTCGGCGTCCTTCAGGTCGAAGGAGAACTCACCCTTGGCCAGGTCGCGGCCGGTCAGAGCCTTCGTTCCGGTAATCGTCGCCGTCGTTGCCGTCGGCGTGTAGGCGTTGGTGAAGGTCAGATCTGCAGCCGTCTTGTTCGCCGTCGCGGTCAGCTGGCCGCTGCCGTCGTCGGTCACGCTCACCGTCACATCCAACACCGCATCGCTGTAAGTGATGGTGCCATCTTGGCCCGCAACCTCCTTCACCTGGTACGCATGCGAACCAGTCGCAGTGTACGAGATGGCCTTGAAGGTAAACGCGCTACCCACGTTCGTGGTCCGGTCAATCTCCTGCCCGGTGGCCACGTCAATCAGCGCGAACGTGAACTCGCCATTGGCGGGCGTCCGCGTGGTGGCCGGGTCGGCGTTCTTAAGCACCTTGGTGCCGGAAATCTGGTAGGAGATCGCGCGCGGCTGGTAGCTGTTCGCAAACGTCATGGTGTTGGGGGTTACGCCGTTCTCGGTGCCCTCGCTCGGCTTCGCCGTGGAGCTCTCCACCACCAGCTTGCCGTCGTTGTTGTCTGCCACCACATAGGTCAGGGTGTACGTCTTGCCGGTGTAGGTCACGCCCGGCACGCCCGGCGCGTCGTCCGTCGGCTGCACCTCGCGGACCGTGTAGATAAAGGTGCCCGCATGGTCGAAGGTCAGCTTGTCGAAGGCAACCTTGCCGTGCGCATCGTTCTTCTGGGTCTGGATCACCGAGCCGTCAGACCCCACCAGCTCGAAGGCGAAGTCTCCCGCCTTTAGCTGATAGCTGCCGTCGTGCACGTCAACGCTCTTGGTGAGGGCGATCGCGCCGGAGTCCGTCGCCTGTGCCTCGTAGGTGTTGGTGAAGCTGGGCTTCGTGACATTCGTGCCGTCGTAGGCGACGCTCGCCTGCAGCGTGCCGGCATTGTCCGCAACCGTCACCACGGCATGGTGCACCGCGGCGTCGTAGGTCACGTAGGCCAGATCACCCTTCCGCTCCACGATGGTGTACTCGTGCGTGCCCGGCTTCGCGTAGGAGAAGGCGTCGAAGTTAACACTTCCGTCCGCGCCGTTGGTCGCGGTCCGGACGGGCTTGGCCCCGGCAAGCTGCTCAGCCGTCAGGTTGCCCTCGTACACATCGAAGGTGAACTCGCCGCACTTGGGGACGATCGGCGTGTTGTCGTCCTTCTTCACATAGCTCTTCTGCGCACCGAGGGCCAGGCCGGTCGCGGCCGGCTGGTAGGTGTTGGTGAAGGTATCCGAGCCGGATGCGCTCGTCACGATCGCCTTCGCATTCAGTGCTCCGTTCCCGCCGTCCGTGACCGTCACCGTATAGGTGAGGGGATGGCTGTCATAGACCATGCCCGGCTCCGCGCCCGGCTGCTCCACGATGGTGTAGGTGAAGTCCTTGCTCGCGGCGCCGTCCAAGTCGGAGAGCTGGAACTCGCGCGTGAAGCTGACCTTGCCGTTTGCATCGTTCTTCGCGGTGTCGAGCACGTTGCCGGCAGCGTCCTTCAGGTCGAAGGTGAACTCGCCGTCCGCGGGCTTCGTCGTGTGGTCGAAGCCGTCCGCAACCTTGATGGTCTTGGTCGCCGTCAGGATTACGGAACCCTTTGCGTCGTAGGTGTTGTTGAAGGTGGGAGCCGTAGCGGCACCGTCATAGGTGACGGTCACCTTCGTCTTGTTGTTGTCGCCCTGGTTCTGCTCTACCTTGACGTGGACCTTGACTTCCTTGGCGTCGTAGGCCACGCCGTCGACGGTCTGGCCGGCTTTCTCCTCCTTGAGCGTGTAGTCGTACTCGCCCAGGTTCAGGTTCTTGACGGCCAGCTCGACCTTGCCGCCCCGGTCGTTGGTGCCCTTGGCGACCTCGTTGCCGGCCTGGTCGTACAGGCCGAAGGTGAACGCGTCGGCCGTCAGGTCCTTGCCCGTGAGGATCTTCGTCGCCTCGACGGTAACGTCCGTCGTCGGCTTCGAGTTGGTGAAGGTCGGAACGTCGGCCTCGCCGTCGTAGGTGGCGGTCGCCTTTAGCTCGCCCTTCTCATCGGAGACCTTGATGTGGACCTTCACGTCCTTCGTGTCGTACACGACGGTCGGGTCGTTGCCGGCAACCTCCTTGATGGTGTAGTCGTGATCGCCCGGCGTGTCGTAGCTGATTGCCTGGAAGGCGACCTTGCCGTCCTTGTCATTCTGGACGGTCTGGATCACGTTGCCATCCTTGTCGAGCAGCTGGAACGTGAAGTCGCCCCCTGCGAGCTCGCCACCCGTGAAGCGCTTCGTCGCCTTGAGCGTTACCGAGGTCTCCTTCGGGTGGTACGTGTTCGTGAAGGTCTTGTCTCCACTCGTTACCTGCGGTGTGGCCGTCAGCGAGCCGGTGCCATCGTCCGCGACCGTCACCTTGTAGATGAGCGCATGGGTGTCGTAGACCATGCCCGGCTCCGTGCCCGGCTTCTCCGCGATGGTGTAGGTGAAGTCCTTGCTCGCAGCGCCGCCCAGGTTGGAGAGCGTGAACTTGCGCGTGAACTTCACCGTGCCATCGGCCTTGTTCGTCGTGGTGCCGAGCACCTTGCCGTCGGCGTCCTTCAGCTCGAACGTGTATTCGCCGCCCTTCAGCTTGGTGTCGTGCGTGAAGCCCGGCGCGACCGCAACGATCTTGGTCGCCGTCAGCTCCACGGATCCCTTTGCGGTGTAGGTGTTCGTGAAGGTGGGGGCATTGGCCTTGTCACCATCGTAGGTAACAGCGGCGTCCAGCTTGCCGGCATTGTCCATGACCTTCACCACGGCATGGTGCACCGTAGCGTCGTAGGTCACGTGGGACAGGTCGCCCTCCTGTTCCGCGACGGTGTATTTGTACTCGCCGGCCTTGGTGTAGTCGATGGCCGGGAAGGTGACGGTGCCGTCCTCGCTGTTCTTGGCGCTCCGGATGGGTTGCTTGCCCTTCAGCTGCTCAGCCGTCAGGTCGCCCTCGTACAGGTCGAAGGTGAACTCGCCGCCCTTGAGCGTGGCCGGCGTGTTGTCGGGCTTCACATAGGCCTTCTTCGCCGTGAGCGCCACCGAGGTCTCGGCGGGCTGGTACTTGTTAGTGAAGGTCGGGGCATCGTTCTTGCCGTCATAGGTGACGGTCGCCTTCGCCTTGTCGCCCTCCGCCTTCACCGAGACGTGAACCTTCACCGCCTTGGTGTCGTAGGTGATAGTCGGATCGGCACCGACGTTCTCCTCCTTGAGTTTGTAGTCGTACTCGCCGATGGTCAGACCGGTGAGGGCAAGATTGATCTTGCCCTCCTTGTCGTTCTGGACGATCTTGACGGGATTACCCGTGGACGTGTCGCCTTGGTACAGGCCGAAGGCGAACGCGCCGTCCGTCAGCGCCTTGCCCGCGAGAACTTTCGTGGCCTCGACGGTAACGTCCGTCGTCGGCTTCACGTTGGTGAAGGTCGGCACGGCCTTATCGCCGCCGTAGGTGACGGTCGCGTCCAGCGTGCCGTTCTTGTTATCGGTAACGCTGACCTTGACCTTCACTTTCTGACCGTCGTAGACGATGGTCTGGTCGTTACCGGTAACTTCCTTGATGGTGTACTCGTAGTCACCTGCCTCGGTGTAGTTGATGGGCTGGAAGGTAATGTTGCCCTTCTCGTCGTTCGTGACGGTCTCAATGGGCGTGCCTTCCGCCTTGTCACCCTTGTACAGAGCGAACGAGAAGTCGTTCCCCGCGAGCGCACCGCCCCTAAAGCGTTTCTTCGCCGCCAAGGTCACGGAACCCTTCGCAGCATAGCTGTTGATAAAGGTGGCGAGGTTCACCTTGCCGTCCTTGACCTCAGCCTTGATGGGCTTGGCCTCAGCGTCACCATCCTTCTTCACCGTCACGCCCGTGACGGTCAGCTTGGCGTCCTTATCCTCGACCCTTACCGTGACGGTATAGGTCGAGGCGTCCATCGTCCAGCCGGCGTTCTGCACGCCGTCCGCTGCGGGATCATCATCAGCGTTGTGCACCTCGGTGAGCGTGAACGTGTACTCGCCCGCCTTGTTGAACGTCATATTCGAGAAGTCGACCGTCTGGCCCTTGTCCTTGATAATCTTGTCCTTCGTGGCCTTGGACTCCGCGTGCGCGTCGCCCGCCAGGTCGTCCGACACACCCAAGTCGCCGGCGGCGATCTTCTGCTGTGTCTCTTCCGTGGCGGTCAGCGTGAACGAGAACGCCTTCTCCGTGCTCTCAACACCGGAGATCTTCTTCGTCACCTGCGGGGTCAGCTCGTCGCTGGCGTCTGACTTGTAACTGTTCTTGAACGGGACGGTAGGCGTAGCGGGCTTCGCATTGCGACTCGAGACCGTCTTCACGTAGTTGGTCGTGGTATCGAGGCCCTTAATCGCCTCGGCCGTCAGCGCATCAACGTTGCCGCCCCCGCCAACAAGCGCCGTCACGCCCGGGCCCTTCGCGATGGTCGTCTCGGTGTAGAGCTGGCCTTTGTTGTCCGGATTCGGCTTCACCGCAATGAGCACGTAGGCGTCACCGGGGTACTCGGTGTCATACGTGTATCCACCAGCGTTGGCGCCATGCGCCTCAGACACCTTGTACACATACACCTTGTTGTAGCTCAGCTGCGTGAAGTTCATCTTCAGCTTGCCGGACATCGTGGCGGTCTGCGTATCGTCACCGTCATCCTTGCCCACGGTGTTCTTGAACGACTTATCGGTATCAGCCGGCTCCGGGGCCGTCGTACCGTTATACGTCATCGCCTCGATGGTGAACGGGAACATGCCATTCTTCAACGGGGTACCAACCAGAGTCTTGGTCACATCGATGCCCGCGTAGGTACCAGAGGCCGCATAGATGTTGGTGAACGCGGCGGCGTCCGTCACCTGCCGGTCGGCATCCGTCGTCGCCTGCTTGTTGTCGTACGCAACCGACGCGGTCAGCTTACCGGTGTGCTTGCCGTTCTCGATATCGGTCACTGTGTACGTCACCGTGGACGTATGGCCGTCATACGCAATACCAGTCTTATCCGCGTCGGTCGGCTTCGTCTCGTTCACATTGAACGTATACGTGCCCGACTTGGTGAACACCAGGTCGCCCACACCGAAGGTTGCAGAACGCGTCGCGTCACCGGCGCCTGCGATCTCAACCTTAGTCGTCAGATCGCCGGTCTCATCGGAGTCGGTAGCCTTCCTCTGGGTAACGACCTTGTTTTTAACCGCATCCCTCGTCGCATCATCCGCTGGCGTCAGGGTGAAGTCGAACGCATCGCTCGTCTCCCACGCACGCCCAGCCAGCGTCTTCTGCACAGTAACCGGTGCCGACGTCGTCTGCGTCACCGTGTAGGTGTTCTTGAACGGGATATATCCACCCGTGTCCGTCAGCTGCGTGCCGTCGGCCTTCCAATACGTGGCCGTGGAGGACAGGCACTTACCCGTCCCAGACTCGTTATCAACCTGCTGGTTCTTCACCAGCACGTAGTACACCGTATCGTCGTAGCCTATGCCACTGGACGTCGATGTATCGGAATCCTTGACCTCGGTCACCTTGTACACGTAGGTGAGGTTCTCGCTCTCCATCGTATAGGTGATCTGCGGGAACGCAGCGATACCGTCGTCATCGTTCTTCGCCGTGGTCGTGGTGGACGTGCACCCCTTAGGCATGGGGACCTTGCTGGCACCGACGCTGTAGGAGGTGGCGAGCTTGCCGAAATCGATGGCTCCACTCGGCACGGCATCATTCTTCATCCCGCCGAGTGCCTCGAGCTGGAACGTGAACTTATCCTTCACAAGCGGATTTGCACCGGACTGGTCGGCATACGTCTTCTGCACGTTGAAGGAGATGGTCTTCTCATCGGTGTTATAGGTGTTCGTGATCTTGGCGATTTTGTCAGCGACCTCGATCGGGTTGTCCTTTTGGCTCATACCGTCGTCGGTGTAGGTCTGCTCCATCTTGACTGCCGGCTGCGACAGCGTGCCGTCGCCGTTATCCCTCACCGTCACCGTGACGCGGTAGGAAGCGCTCGAATACCCGAACCCGGGCAGCCAGTCAGCGTCGTTTTGAGACGGCGTGGCCTCGGCAATGAGATAGGTGTAGGTGCCGGGCTTGGCGTACTCAATATTGCCGAAGTCGAACTTGTCCCCGTTCTTGACGGTCTTCACAACCTGCGTCATACCACTCACGGGCGCATCCTCGGCACCGTCGGGCATCGGCGTGCCCTTGTCCGTGCGCAGGTAAATCTTGAAGCTATCGCCACCCTTCCAGTCACGGCCCTGGAGCACCTTCTGTGCCCAGAACGCATTGGTGAGCTTCACCGGCGGCTTTACGCTGTAGGTGTTCGTGAACGCCAGCTTGTTGGCCTCGGCCACCGTGCCGTCGGCGTTCTTCTTCGCGATCGTGCCGGAGATGCTGTCGCCCTCGCCGCTCAGGGCGTTGCCGCCCTGCTCGCGCTTGGTCAGCGTGAAGCCGGCCGGCATCTTGTCCGTACCGGTCAGTTCCTGCACCGTGTAGGTGTCGTGCTCGGCGAGACCGTACACGCGGATCGTCTGGCCGTCCGTGATGGTCTGCTCGCGGCCGTTCTCGAGGTCGAATATTTTGCCGACCTGCTTCTCGCTTGCGGTCCCCGCGTTCTCAAACACCGCGGCCTTGTACGTCTTCCCCGCCGTCGTGGGCACGGTGAACTTGAAGGTGAACCCCGCGTCCGGTTTTCCCGTCAGGCCCGCTGGCACCACGACCTTCTTCGTCACCTCGAGGCTCGCCTCGCGCTTGTTCGCTACGCGCACACAGGTGGTGCCCGTAAACAGGGCATTCAGGTTCATGTCGTCCAGATCGGCGCGGGCGCCCTTCGCATTAGTGTCACCAGACACGTCCTGGGTGATACCCATACGTATCCAGCCCGTCTCGGTCTCCAGGCGGTAGGGTTTGCCCTCCTCGGTGGGCCCATACTGGTACATGCGTCCGTTAGCGCCGTACTTGAGGTGCACTGTGTCGTCTGCACCCACGGGTTCGACATCGGTCCACGTCAGGTTGCCTTTAACATTGGTCTCGCCATTCGAGGTCTGCCGCGTACCCTTGATCCACGTGAGCGTGTTGTCGATGTCGCCCTCTGCGCCAAACTGGCCCAGACTCTTCATGAGCGCGCCCGGGCCCACGAACGTCGAAACGCCGTCATCGTCCGTACCAGCATCGGCATGGACGCCGTCATCGTCCACAATCACCTTGGTGAGCGTGTCGTTAAGCAGGAAGCCCTTGGGCGCCGAGACCTCCTTTAGGAAGTAGGTGCCATTCTTGAGCGGCTTGTTGCCGTCGCTCGTACACGGGAATATGCCCGCCCCTTCGAGCCGGACCGGGTTGTCGACCGACCCCGTCGTCAGGGTGTCATAGGGGCCCTGATCGTCCTTGGGCACAACCTTGCCGTTCGCGTCCGTTGTCGCCTTGTACAAGCCGAACGTTGCGCCGTCTACGGGGTTGCCCTCGGTATCGGTTTTCTGCACGAACAGGCGATTCTGGATGTTCGTGACGAGCAGGCGCGTGGCGAACTGCCGCTTGAAGTTCGTGCCGTCTGCGATGTCGTCGCTGTACACGTGGACGGTGTTCTTAGGCGTCGCGTCGCCGATCGATCTCGCCGTTGTGTGGTAGATGGCCACCGTGTACTCGGCATCCTTGCGGGCCTCACCGCTCAGCAAGTAGTAGTACTTGGAGATGTCACCGGGCAGATTTTGAATCTCTACCTGGTACTGGCCGCTCGTGTTGAGCGTGAAGGCGTGCAGGTCCTTCTTCGCCGCCTCGATAGCGCCGGCCGTGCCCGGCTCCTTGGCGAGGGTGTATCCCGCTCCCGTCGATGGGTCGCCCGACACGGCGTACCAACTGCTCGGATCTTTGATGCTTGCGCTTTTATCGCGCTTGAGCACCACAGCGAACAGTATGCCGGAGTCCAGGCTGACAGCGTCGTTGGGCTTCGTCAGGTCATCATTCGCCTTGTACACGATCGACGGCGCGGTGATGGTCTCCTTCGCGCCGGCGAACGCACCCGTCCGCCACACGGCGCTGCCCGCGTCCATACCGCCGCGGTTGATGATGACGCCGCCCGCGCCGTTCTTGTCGCTCGTGGGCTCGTACTCGAGGTGCATGCTGCCATCCGTCGTCGTGAGATTCGAGCGGTATCCCTTGGGCACGCTCGTCTTCTCCTTCAGGAGGTAGTACTTATTGCTGTGATCCTTGTTGTAGAGATCGTCGAAGTTGATGACGCCGCTGCCATCGTCGTTCGTGAGCGTTAGGCAGCCGGCCTCGTCCGTGGTGCCGGAGCCGAGAAGCGCGCCCTCGGTTTTGAAGTCCTTATCGGTCTTATAGAGCTGGAACTCGGCACCCTGTACGAACTTGCCGTCCTGGTCGAACTTTATGATGTCGGACTCGGGCACCGTCACGAGGTTGAACTTGAGCTCCATGTTGGAGTAGAGGGCGCCGCGCTCCAGGTAGAAGAACTTGAGGGTGTGGTTGGTGCCGTCGGCGAAGGTGCTGCCGTACCACCTCGTGTCGCCGTCCTTGCGCGCCTCCTGGTACTTGCTCAGCAGCGTGCCGTCGCTCTTGCCGTTCACCTTAATGTCGCCCGTTTTAAAGTTTATGTTCAGACTCGCGCGGTCGTGAATACCGCCGATATCACCCACGAGGACATCGTCGATGAACACCCAGACATCATCATCGCCGGCGAACTCGAAGGTCATGTCCTCATCTTTGTTCGTCTTGCCGCCGTCGGGCTGCACGAATCGCGTGGACATTGAGAGACCGAAGTGATGGTTGACGGGCTTGCCACCGTTGTAGCTCGCGGTGTTGTCTGCCGTGATGCCATTTTGGACGAGCCGGTCGTTTTCCTCATTGAACACCTT
The DNA here is from genome assembly GCA_036304905.1 of Collinsella sp. GTDB lineage: Bacteria > Actinomycetota > Coriobacteriia > Coriobacteriales > Coriobacteriaceae > Collinsella. The sequence continues at coordinate 31,966 of JAXIXR010000028.1, forward strand.
GTCTGCCGCGTCGAACGGGAAGAACTGACCCTGGTGGGACGAATTGCCAACGCCCCCGGTGTCATAGATGTCGAAGGCATTCTTGTTAGCGTTGTAGGCTGCGTAGTTGTGGGTGCTGTCATAGACGTAGTAGCCGCCCTGAGCCTGGAGGAGGCCCGTCACGCCAAAATGGGACGTCTTGCCGGTCTGGGCAGAGGAATCGAACAGATAGCGGAGGGACTTGCCGCCCCAGGTACCGGAAAGCCGCGGGTAGCCGTCGAAAAGCGTGTTGTTGACGATGCCGGACTGCGGGTTCTCGCCGCCCGTCCAACGGTTGAGCGACTCACCACCCTGGCCGTCGTTAAACTGGAACCGGTGGTTTGCGTTGATGCCGCCGTTGCCGGAAACCGACAGGTGATCATCGGGATTCACCCAGTAATCAAACAGGTTGATTGTTGTCCCCGAAGGCGAAATCGTCGTAACCGTGTGGTCCGAAAACGCCGCTTCCGCACGGGTCGGCAGGAAGAAACTCGCCGTCAGCGCGACGGCGAGGGCCAAAACAATCACATATGGCGAGACCGGGCGCAGCCCACGACGACGACCATAAGACATGACGGACCACCGCTCGCGCGGCCGGTGTTCACCAGGAAGTTCCCTGCTTAGACACCCCCCCGGTAGCATTATTCACGAGTCGAGACGTCGTCTCTCTGAGCTCCTGCATAATTTCCTCCCCAGTCACACGGCGACCTGCCCGGGTGCTCCCCGGGGGCCGAGGCAGTCTGACACATGCCCGCAGTCGTTCAAGGAATACCAGCCCCAGCATATGTCTCTTAAGATATCTTAGTCTTATTCTATGACAGTTTTTGTCTCATTACCGATGAAATCGGCTCAGTCCCTTTGTCGCATGCTAGAGCGTGTGGAGCAGGGCGATGAGGAAGCGGATGCCTTGGAGGTAGGCGCGACGGGTGATGCGCTCGTTGGTGCCGTGGACGCCGCGGTCGCATTCGTCATCGTCGACCACAAAGGCGGAGAAGCGGATGCACTCGTGGCAAATGCGCTGGTAGTTGGCGGCATCGGTTGCACCAATCACGGTCGAGGGCACGATGCTCATCGGCTCTTGGCCCACCGCAGACGATCCGTTTTCCTCCGTCGGCTTGGGATCACGGAAATAGCGGGCGGCGATGGCGCGGACGGCCTCGAGCCCCGGACCGCCCACGCGCGGGGACGGCGAGGGCTCGGAGCTGCCGGGGCCCAGCTCGACCTCGACTCGGCCGGCGAGCCCAGCGGTGGCAACGGCCTCGCGGCAGCAGGCCACGACATCGGCCACGCTCGTACCCTCGAGCATGCGGAAGTTGATATTGACCCACATATCTTGCGGCATTACGTTGGCACCGGTACTGCCGCCCTCGATTTGCGTGGGCGCACAGGTGGTGGTCACAAGCGGGTACAGCTTTTTGCTGGCAAGGCAGTCGCGCACGATGGCATCCTTGCTGGCAGCAATCTCGTCTGCGGTATAAAGCCCCAGCTCGACGAGCTGCGCGGCAAGCAGATCGGTCACACGCGCCGGCCACTCGATATCGCAAATCGCGGCAATAGCGCGGCTGAGCACTTCGAGCGACGTGCCACCGTAAGGGTTGGAAGAATGCCCGCCCTCACTCTTCGTCTTGAGCACGATATCGGCATAGCCCTTCTCGGCAAGGTCGGCGTGCATGAGCCAGTCCTCGCCCGCGCTGTACTCGGCAGCCGAAACGATGCGGTAGTCGCCCTCGTCGATCAGGTACTCAAGCTCAATGCCGCGCTCCTCGAGCGCGCGGCCGATGGCGCCTGCGCCGTACTGCGTAGTCTCCTCGTCCTGGCCAAAGGCCAGGAGCAGCGTGCGCTCGTGCTGCCAACCGTGTGCCAGCGCATACTCAACCGCCTCGAGAATGCCTGCGACCTGGTCTTTCATATCGATAGCGCCGCGACCCCAAATGTAGGTGTCGTCTACATGCCCGCTAAAGGGGGCGTACGTCCAGTCGTCCTCGGTACCCGGCACCACGGGGACCACGTCCATGTGACCCATGAGCACAACGGGCTTGAGTGCGGGGGCGGAGCCGGAAAGCGTCACCAGCAACGAATGATCGATGAGCTCGACCTTACCCGCTGTAAATACGTGCGGCCAGGCCTGCTGCATATAGGCGCGCAGGTCGTCGAACGGCTGCCAGTCCACTGCCTCGGTATCCATGCTCGAAATGGTCGGAAACGACAGCACGCGGCCCAGGCGCTCGCACGCGCCGACCTCGTCGATATCGGCAAAATCATCCTCGTGCGCAAAGAAGCGCCAAACCTCGGCCATGCCTTCCTCCAAAAACAACGTGGCAAAGAGGCGGTCCCTTTGCCACGTTCGCTTGCATTATTTGTCGTTGAGATAACGCGAGAGGAACTCGCGGGTGCGCTGGTGCTTAGGATTGCCGAAGAGCTCGGCCGGCGCGGCGTCCTCGAGGACCACGCCCTTGTCCATAAAGACCACGCGGTCGGACACCGTGCGGGCAAAGGCCATCTCGTGCGTGACGACGACCATGGTCATGCCGTCGGCAGCGAGCTTGCGCATGACCTCGAGCACCTCTCCCACGATCTCGGGGTCGAGTGCGGAGGTCGGCTCGTCGAACAGCATGATCTGCGGATTCATGCATAGGGCACGAGCGATGGCAACGCGCTGCTTTTGGCCGCCGGACAGGCGACCCACGGCGGCGTGCGCGAACTTCTCGAGCCCCACGCTCGTCAGATGCTCCATCGCGACCTTCTCGGCCTCGGCCTTGCTCATCTTTTTGAGCGTGACGGGCGCGAGCGTGCAGTTGTCGAGCACATCCATGTTGTTGAACAGGTTAAAGCCCTGGAACACCATGCCGATGTCCTCGCGCAGCTTGTTGATGTTGCAGCGCTCGGCCGTGAGGTCCTGGCCGTGGAACCAGATGTGGCCCGCGTCCGGGGTCTCGAGCAGGTTGAGGCAGCGCAGGAAGGTCGACTTGCCCGAACCCGAGGCGCCGATGATGGTGACGACCTCGCCGGGATTGACGGACAGGTCGATGCCCTTGAGTACCTCGAGCGAGCCGAAGCTCTTGCGCAGGCCCTCGACGCGGATGAGCGGCTCATTGGTCTGTGCGGCGGCCGCAACGCCGGTAATGGCGGTATCTGCCATGATGATTCTCCTCGTCTTGAGCCTAGTTGGAGCTGGGCAGCGTGACCGGAGCCTCGGCGCCGAGCTTTTTGCCAAAGGCCTCGAGCAGGCGGCTCGCCACGAGCGTCAGGATCAGGTAGACCACGAGCGCCACGCAGTAGACCTCCATCTGGCGGTAGTACACGCCGGCGACGGTGGTGGTGGCGTACATGAGGTCAAACACGCCGATGACCGAGAGCACCGACGAATCCTTGATGTTGATGATGAGCTCGTTGGTGAGCGCCGGGATCGCGTTTTTAATGCCCTGGGGGAACACGACTTTACGCATAGCTTGCCACTGCGACAGGCCCAGCGAGCGCGCCGCCTCGGCCTGGCCGGGATCGATGGACTCGATGCCGCCGCGCAGGACCTCCATCATGTAGGCGGTGGAGTTGAGCGAGATGGTAACGAGGCCGGCGGTGAAGGTGCTCCAAATCTGGTTGGCCTGGGCGGTCTCGAAGCCCATGCCGCGCAAAACGGTGAAGCCCGCGTAATAGATGAGCAGGCCCTGGACCATCATGGGCGTGCCGCGCACGATGGTGGAGTAGATGGTCGCAAAGCCGCGGCCGATACTCTTAAAGAAGCGCACCAGGTCGTTATCCACGCGGTCGAAGGTCTGAATACGCAGGAACACAAAGAGCAGCGCCAGGAAGAATGCGATGACGGTGCCGAAGGTGGCAAGCGCGATGGTGATCTCGATACCGCGAATGAAGAAGTCACCGCTCTTGTAGGTCATGTAGACCAGGCTCGACAAAAAGTCGCTGGGGTTGGAATCCGAGACAATGCTCACCTGCACCAGGTCGATAAACGACATGACGCAGCGGTCCACGAAAAAGATCGCCGCGATGGCGACCACGACGTAGCTGCCCAGGCGTGCGCCACGACGGCAGCGCTCGGATGCGAACGGCGACTTTTCGCGATAGTCGTTCCAGTGCATGAGCTTGGTGACCAGCGCCGCCGCCGACACGACGAGCCAGGCCCAAAGGATTGCCCAGAGGCAGTCTTGGAACACGCCCGTAGGCGCCAAGAAACTCATCGGCGTGGGGTTGCGCTGGCTAAACGCCAGGCCGAGCGCCGCGATGACGCTCGTGCCCAGGTATACATAACGGTGGTCTGCCTTGATAAAGGAGGCCAGGCGATTGATGGTTTTCATGCTGCCTCCCTATGCCGGCTGACGGTCGAGGCACGCGTCCCACATTTGGTCGCGCTCCTCTTGGCTAATGCCCTTGAGTGTCTTGTCGATGAGCTTAAGCAGTTTGTCCGAGCCCTTGCGGCAGCCGACGTTTGCCGTGACCTCCTGCTTAAAGCCCTCGCCCTCGGCAAATTGAATGGGGACGATGCCCGGGTTTTGGGCCATATAGCCCTTCTCGTTCTCGGTGTTGTAGGTCACGGCGTCGCAGGTGCCCTGCAGCAGGTTCGAAAACACCGTGGGGACCGAATCGACCGGGTTCTTGTGCACAACGCCCGGGATTTCGTCGATGACGGTATCGAGCATGGTGTCCTTTTGGCCGAGGACCGTAGCGCCGCTAAAGTCGCTGAGCTTGGTCGCATTTTGGTAGGGCGAGCCCTCTTTTACGAACAGGCCAAAGTAGCCAATGAAGTACGGGTCGGAAAAGCCGACGGACTCCTCGCGCTCGGGCGTGGCGCTCATGCCGGCAATGATGAGGTCGATCTGGCCGTTGTTGAGCGAATCGATAAGGCCCGAGAAACTCTGCTTGACGGCAACGGGCTCGCCACCGAGGGCCTTGCAGACGATCTTGGCGATCTGCACGTCGTAGCCATCGGCATAGGCACCCTGCACGTTGTCGATGGGGATGGTGTACTCGCTGGCCTCGGAGACCTGCCAGTTGTACGGGGCGTAGGCCGCCTCCATGCCAATGCGGATCTTATCCTTGCCGATCACGGAATCGGACAGGTCGTCGCGACCGCCGCCCGTCGTGGGCTGAACCACCTTGAGCGTTGACGGGCGCTGACAGCCGGCAAGCGCGCCGGCGACGACGGAAGCGCTCGCAGCGAGGGCGCTACCCAAAAAGATGCGACGGCTGCATACCGGCTGGCGCTGCGCATCGCACTGTTGGGGAGAATGCATAATCTGCCTTCCCTGTTGAATCGTATGCTGACGACTTAACAGGATACCGCTCAGCGCTACCTCCAGCAAATGCATATATAAATGCATATATACAAGTTTACGAACTGAAAACGATTGATAGTCGTTGGGGACGTTCTTAAACGACTAGTCAAACAAGAACGTCCATTACAGTCGAAATTGTCAGCCCGGGACCGTCTCGGGCTACGATTGAGGCGCGCCCAGAACGGGCCGCCGACCGGGCGCCCGCGCACGGCCGAACGTCCCTGCCCCCGAGAGGGCCCGTTGGGTGCTGCCG